>CAYTVL010000031.1:0-70669 GCA_964441775.1 uncultured Enterobacteriaceae bacterium | reverse complement strand
CCAAGTGGACGCTCGTGGCCGCCAAAGGTGCCCAAGGCCCCACCGGCCCCACCGGCGACACCGGGGCGAAAGGTGACAAGGGTGATAAGGGTGACCAAGGCATCCAGGGCACCCAAGGTGTCAAGGGTGACCAAGGTATCCAAGGCCCCACGGGCGATACTGGAGCCAAGGGCGATACCGGTGCCAAAGGTGACAAGGGTGATACCGGCGAGGTCGGTCCGCAAGGCGTGAAGGGCGATCAAGGCAACCAAGGCGTCCAAGGGCCCATCGGTCCCCTCGGCCCGCAAGGCCCCCAAGGTGACACCGGTACCCAGGGACCCCAAGGCGACACCGGACTGCAAGGTCCCCAAGGTGACGTGGGGCCGCAAGGCGCCACGGGTGCCAAGGGTGATAAGGGTGACACCGGGCGGGCGTGTTGGGACCTCAATGGCAATGGCCAAGGCGACATCACCACCGGCCCAGACAATGAAGACCTCAATGGCGACAACGTAGTGGACGTGAAGGATTGTGAAGGTGCGCAAGGCCCCAAAGGCGCCACGGGTGACACCGGCGCAGTGGGTGCCAAAGGCGATAAGGGCGACACCGGCACCCAAGGGCCCACCGGCCCCGCCGGTGCCGATGGCCATGACGGCGCGCAAGGTTCCCAAGGCCCCGCTGGCGTCCAGGGCGTCCAGGGACCAATTGGACCCACCGGTGCGACAGGTCCAACTGGTGATACTGGTGCCACCGGCGCGACCGGAGCCAAGGGTGACCAGGGCGATGTGGGTATCTACTTCTGGAACGCTTGGAGTTCAACCACGAACTACATCAAGAATGACGTGGTGACCCATAATGGCGAGACCTGGATCGCCGTTGCTGATAACACCAACAGCGAACCCAGCGAGGCAAACACTGCGGACTGGAGCAAGCTAGCCGCCAAAGGTGCGGATGGCGCTACGGGAGCTACTGGTGCTGCCGGGGCGACTGGGGCCACGGGTAGTCAAGGCGTCCAAGGTCCAACTGGCCCAACGGGTTCCACCGGCGCTGCTGGCGCGACTGGCGCCACGGGCGCGTCCGGCGCGACTGGAACCAATGGTACCAACGGCGCGACGGGCGCCACTGGACCAACCGGCCCGACTGGCAGTACCGGCGCGGCTGGCGCTACTGGCGCCACGGGCGTGACCGGTGCGACTGGAACCAATGGTACCAACGGCGCGACGGGCGCCACTGGACCAACCGGCCCGACTGGCAGTACCGGCGCGGCTGGCGCTACTGGCGCCACGGGTACGAATGGGACTAATGGCGCGACGGGTGCCACTGGCTCGCAAGGTCCAACTGGGCCGACTGGTTCCACCGGCGTAACTGGGGCCACCGGCGCAACTGGTGCGACGGGAACCAATGGCACCAACGGTACCAACGGTGCGGCGGCCACGGTCAGCGTGGGCACGACCACGACAGGTGCAGCCGGCTCAAGCGCGTCTGTCACAAACAGTGGGACGAGTTCGGCGGCTGTATTCAACTTTACCGTCCCGCAGGGTGCTACAGGTGCTACTGGTGCAACCGGAGCCACTGGGGCCACTGGCGCAGCTAATGGACTTGTCGTCGGTAGCTCGAGCACTACCTCACTCGGAGCTTCCTCTACAAGCCAGTGCTACTTCATCGGCGTCGGCTCTTCAGTGAGTACGCTCAGTACTTGCAATATTACTGCGCTGACGCAAGTTCCAATGCCGGTGGCGGGAACGGTGAAAGCCTTCTATGTTTCGTTTCCCACGCCGGTAGGAGGCCATAACGATAAGCTGACTTTCACCGTACGTAAGAACGGAGCTACTACTGCTGCCACCTGCTTCGCTTCCTCAACGACTGGAACTAGCTGCAACGTAACTGGATTGAGCGTAGCTTTCAGCGCTGGTGATCTATTAGATGTTCAGGTTCAGGCTAATGGTGGAAGCTCACCGACGGTAGGCACTGTGACATGGGGAGTGCAGTACCAATAGCTGCATCACTCACTTAACTGTAGCTCCTCCGTTAGTGCACTCGCCCCCGGGCCAGACGCGGCCCGGGGCAGCAACAGAAGGAGAAATGAGACGACGTAAAATTTGATTAAAAAGTAGAATCGTAAAAGAAGAGGAGAGTAGGTTCCGGCCTGCCCTCCTCTTTTTATTTGGGGCGCGGTCCGCCCGGATGGGTAAGTCTTCCCTTCAACTCTCTCCGTTCACTTCCAGCACGAGCCGTACTCCTTCCCAGACTTGCCGCATCACGCTCTGAGGCAGGAGGCCAATTTTCTCCCGCAGGTAGGTCCGATCAATAGTTTGAATCTGTGAAACATTGACCACACAGGGTTTGGGCAGATTGCCTTCCCCTTTCCGTAACCGAACGTTTCCCGGCAGCGCCGCATAACGGAGCCGAGAGGTGATCACCGCCACCACCACCGTGTTGATCTGGCTACGGTTGAAGCGGTCGTGTTGCAGGATGAGGGCTGGCCGACGACCCCAGGGCTCTGACCCGCGCCCCGCGAAGGAGACCCAGTATATTTCTCCTTGATGGACTACCATGTCTCTTTGGACCATGGGCTCATCCGGAGAAATGCCTCTGAGGTCTGCTTCTGTTCCTTGCCCATGACCTCGTCGGCAAAGAGGGCATCGATCTGCGCCGTGATATCCCGGTCCCGCTTGGCTCGCGCTACCCGCTCCAGGATAGTAGCGATTAAGTGGCTGCGAGATTCACCCCGCTGTTCGGCAAGTTGGTCCACTGTTGCTAGGACTGTTTCAGGTAAAGACACCGCAATTTTTTTCATACAGCTTCGTCCACTTTTTTTGCCGTTATCCTACAAGGAAAATGCCGATCGAGAAACAGGGACTCGGGAGCCACTGGTAGGGATCAATCGTCAGGACAATCATGCCCCCGGGCCAGACACAGCCCGGGGCAGCACCAGAAGGAGTAAAGAGACGATGAAAAATTGATGACAATGTAGAATGACAACGAAAAAGAGGAGCGTAGGTTCCGGCCTGCCCTTCTCTTTGTGTTTGGGGCGCGCCTCGGTGACCACAGGCCTACTCCGCCCCGCACCCCCTGGATGCCAGCTGGAGTTTATCCTGAGTTTACCGAAGGGCTGGAATGACGAACACCGTGCCCCTTCCCCTGGATTCCAGTTTCCACTGGCATGACGAACACCCTGAGTCCGTCATTCCGGGCGAGCAGCGCGAGACCCGGAATCCAGGCGGCGGCAATGGCGCAGGAGAATGGTGAACGCAGAAGCAGTGTCCGGGCTCCATAGCAACGCTGGCTCAAGCCAGCTTTCCAGCTCTCAAGCCCCATTTGCCGGGGTGTCGCGCTGTGAGCTTGAGGCAGTGACGACGAACGCGTATGCTTTGGAGCATCACACAGGAGACGGTATGAAGGCTGTCAAATTGCAGGTCATCGTGCCAGAAAATCGCGAATTGCACATTGCGTTGCCGCCTGAGGTCCCACCCGGAGCTGCTGAAGTCATCGTGCTAGTAGAAACCGTAGCGCCTCCCCCGGTTGGGAGTTGGGAGTCTATCCAGCAGTTTTTGAATCATACGCCGCCAGCGCAACCAGGACGGACGAAGGAGGACATCGATCGGTATGTGGAAGAGGAACGAGCAAGCTGGGGGAATGAGGAGTGAATATCTACCTCGATAGCTGCATTGTCATTTACCTGATCGAGGGGAGCCCGCCTTATCATGATGCTGTTGAGACTGCCTTACGCACCCACCGCCCGGCTCGCACAGTCATTTCTGATCTCGTCCGTTTAGAGTGCAGAATTGGCCCTTTGCGCCAAGGGAATCAGGTTATGCTTGAACGCTTCGAGCGGTTTTTCGCGAGCGCATTCATCGGACCTCTGACTTCTACCGTCTATGATCTCGCTGCTGAACTCCGCGCCTCCCATCGTTTCAAGACTCCTGACGCTCTTCACGTTGCTGCTGCTCTTGTTCACGAGTGTGAAGAGTTTTGGACCAACGATCGTCGCTTGACCGCCATTGAGCCCCGCATTGCCCTGCGCGTGCTGCCAGAGCAAGTCTCGTGAAGGAGGAACGATGACCGTTATGGAACTCATCGCAGCAGGGATCGGGATAGGCATTCTCGCTACCATCACCCTCGGCTTCTGGTGGGCTACGCATCAGCAGTAGGTTGGGGCACGAGCTAGTCCGCTCTTCTCTGTCCGGGCTATCATACCCGGGCCATGCGCAGCCCGGGGCGTCAACAGAAGGAAAAAAGCAACGACATAAAAATGATTAAAAAGTAGAATGGTAAACCAAGAGAGGAGAGTGGGCTCCGGCCTGCCCTCCTCTTTTTGTTGGAGCGGTATGGCATACGGATAAAGGGAAAGGAAAGCCATGAAGAAAATAGTTCTCGCCATTATGCTGCTCGCCAGCACGGCGTTGGCAGCGGACGACAGCAAGTCGTTCTCGTCGGACACGCAAATCAAGCTGCTCAAGGTGCAGCGCCAGATTCAGCAGCTTCAGATTCAGATTGCTGACCTGCAACGACAGTTTGATCAAGCCACTAACAACATCAAGCACTTGCAAGCGCAGTTGGAAAGCGAGTGCTCTACAGCGGCCAAAGCATTGAACGTTGACTTGAGCAAGTACAATTGTGACCTAGATCAGTTGACGTTCGTGCCCAAGTCGGAAAAGAAGTAGAGAGGGCAGACGGACAGACCATCAGGCAAGCAAATGGTCAGGCAGTCGGACAGTCAAACGGTTCAACAGCCAGAAAATCATGCTACACTTCACTCATGAAATTTGATTGGGATCCCACAAAGGCCGCCGAAAATGTGGTGAACCATACAGTCTCCTTTGAAGAGGCGCAATCTGTCTTTGGTGATCCGTTAGCCACCACCATTGCCGATCCCGATCATTCCATAGGTGAGGAACGGTTTCTTACAACGGGACTTTCTCTACGGAGGCGGTTGATCATCGTGTGGCATACCGAGGAAGAAGACAGGATTCGCATCATCGGGGCACGGGAAATAACGCCGTATGAGCGGAGGGTCTATGAGTCAGGCGAATAAAACAACTTCAGCTGAACAAATGCGAGCAGAATATGACATTCGTGGAGGGGTACGAGGAAAATACTACGAGCGCTATCGACGAGGGACGAACGTGGTGGAGCTGGAACCTGACGTAGCGGCAGTGTTCCACGATGCCGAGTCTGTAAACCGGGCATTACGCCTGTTAATCCAGGTCGCGCGGAAGCAGGTGGAAGAGGCCACCTCCACAGGAACGACGCCTCACTAGATACCAAGAGGAGCGTGGGCTGCGGCCTGCCCTCCGCTTTGTGTTTGGGGGTGCATGGCGGGTGAGAACACAGAGAACGGAAGACATGAGGCGGAAGGCGAGAAAGGCTAACCTTTCATTCGAGCAGTCGGATCGTTAGGCAGCAGAACGCTGGAGACTTCGCCTCCGGCCTTATCTAGCGTCGAGCGTCGTGACGCTCGAGGTTGCCAGACCATTCTAACAATCGGCGATCAGCCGTCAGCAAAACCGCTTCCGTCGCTAGGGCCGTTGCGACAATCATCCGATCAGCAGGATCGCCATGTAGGTCCACAAGATGGACGGCGGCAATACTTATTTCTCCGTTCACTGGAATTTCGATAAGGCCGAGGGTGAGCAGATCTTGCCGCCACATTGCCACAGACGACTCCATCGTTATGCGGCCTTTTGCTACAAGCAGGGCGATCTCCCAAAAAGAAATCGCTGAAACTGCTAACGCCCTGGTTTTCCAAGCCGCATCTGCTCGCTGGCGTGCAATGGGACCAAGTGTAGGATCATCTTGGTCCAACCAAATGAGCGCGTGGGTATCAAGCAGAATTAGCGTTCGGCTTCCCATTCTTCGCCAAGGGGTTCTAGGATGTCTTCGATAATTCGCATCTTCCCTTTATGTGCGCCCACCAACGTGGGAGCCTGACTTGGGACTGGTCCAAGCTGGGCAATTGGTTGCCCATTCTCAAGGATAACCACCGGGATACCGGTCATCGTTACGTCTTTAATAAGTTGAGCGCATTGTTGTTGAAATTCGACAGCAGTAACAGATTTCATCGCTCGTTTCCTCAGCGGTCTAAGATTTGACCATAGTGTCCATAGATGAGAGAGTCAATGAGCCCGACATTAGCCTCTCGGGACCGAAGGAACTCCGGACGCACCTTCCTCTTTTTCGTTGGGACGTACGCTCGGTCGAAAGGATGGTAAATGAAGCAGAGGAGTGTGGGCGGCGGCCTGCCCTCCTCTTTTTATTTGGGGCACACTCCGCCTGGCCATGAAGTGTCCAGGCTCCATCGCAACGCTGGCTCAAGCCAGCTTTCCAGCTCTCAAGCCCCATTTGCCGGGGTGTCGCGCCGTGAGCTTGAGGCAGTGACGACGAACGCGTATGCTTTGGAGCATCACACAGGAGCCTTCGATGAGAACGTCAATCACGGCGCAGGGACGGACAAGCATACCGGCAAAGATTCGCAAAGACCACCAGCTTCATGCTCTCATGCAATTAGAATGGATCGATGACGGGGCAACGATCAGGGTCGTTCCGATTCCAATCGATCCGATTCGTGCAGCAAAGGGCAGTTCGCACGGATTGCACGAGCGCTTACTCGCCGCCAGGAACTGGGAGCGACGGCGTGCCTGACCTTTTTGTGTTCGACACTTCGGCGATAGTCACCTTCACAGACCAGGAAGAAGGGGCCGAAGAGGTCGAGCAGCTTCTTGCGGCAGCTCGTGCAAATACATGCCGCATTGAAATCTGCGCGCTGAGTTTGATGGAAATCTACTACGTCGCTTTACAGGAACAAGGAGAAGATGAGGCCGTCAGGCTGCTTGCCCTCGTAAAGTCATGGCCAGTGACCTGGCTTTATCCAGACGAACGAACCCTGTTACAAGCGGCGCACATAAAAGCAGCCTATCGTCTTTCCTTCGTCGATGCCGTCATCGCAGCGACAGCGAAGTTACGCCGAGCAACTTTAGTTCACAAAGATCCTGAATTGGCGGCCTTAGCCGTGGAAGTGTCGCTCTCTAATCTCCCATTCAAGAAAAAGACGAGTCGAAAGACGCCAAAACGCCCAGTCAGGAAACCACAGTCGGAGTAGACGTAGCCAAAGAGCAGTCAAACCGTGGACGAGGGTGTTCATTCCCCCGGGCCACACACGGCCCGGGGCAGCACCAGCAGGAGTACAGCGACGACGAAGAATTGATTAAAAAGTAGAATGGTAAACGAAGCAGAGGAGCGTGGGCTGCGGCCCGCCCTCCTCTTTTTGTTTTGGGGTGCGCCTCGGTCACAACAGGCTTCCCCGCCGCCCCGCACCTTCTGGATGCCAGCTTTCACTGGCATGACGAACACCGTGCCCCTCGCCTGGATGCTAAATTAGACCACATGACATTCGTACACTTCCGCACTCGCTGTGAAATCCTCCCTAGCCCCCCTTTGGCAAAGGGGAGGATGAAAATGCCCCCTTTCGTAAAGGGGGGCGCGCGACAGCGCGGGGGGATTTTAGTCAGGGACCGTGCTAATCTCCTGTGGTTCAATTTAGCTTTCGCTGGCATGATGGACACCCTTGGCCCGTCATTCCGAGCGAGCAGCGCAAGACCTGGCACTCAGGCAGCGGCAGTCAAAGAGTCAAGTAATCGAGCGGTCATAGCTCAGTCTGAATATGAACATATTCGTGCTACACTACGGCTGAAATTCTAAGAGTGAGGTCTCGTTATGGAGTTGATCATCACGGTTTCAGACGAAGCCAAAGGCGCCTTAGAGCAACGGGCGCGCGAGCGCGGATACAGTGACGTGACGGCGTATGTCGAGCGGCTCATTACTACCGATCTGCTGGCGGCCACATCTTTTGATGAAATCCTCGCCCCTATCCATCAGGCGTTTCAAGCGAGTGGGCTGTCTGAAGAGGAAGCCAAAGCCCTGTTCGAAGCAGCGCGTGAAGATGTGTATCAAGAGCAGACAGGCCCAAGGAAATGAGTGAAGAACTCCAACGTCCACGCGTAGTTTTTGATTGCATGATTTACCTACAGGCGACTTTCAGCAACACTGGACCAGCCGCGGCGCTCTTGCGCTTAGTGGATAACGAGGAGATCACATTGTTCGTGAGTCACGACATCCTCGAAGAAGTGGGAGCAGTTTTGTCCCGCCCGAACATTCGTCAGAAAAATCCTGCTATTACTGACGAGCGTGTAGACGCATTCCTCCGTCGCCTTACGGAAAAAGCTACTGTTGTCGAGAGCGTCCGACAGCATTTCACGTATGTCCGCGATCCGAAGGATGAAAAATACGTCAACCTTGCTCTTGAAGTAGCAGCAACCTACCTCGTGAGCCGTGATATAGATTTGCTTGACTTGATGACGAGTGACGCGGCGGAATGCCAGGATTTCCGGCGGCGATTTCACTCGCTCAAGATTGTCGAGCCGGGAGAATTCTTGAAAACAATACACGCCAACGTCCCAAGTGATCCAACATAATTGAAGAGGTCGGTGTCACGCTTCGCCAGACAAATCAAGGAGTACTGTAGGCTAGGTCATGACCCAGCTTTCCCTCATCCACCGCTGCCATCATCCCCCCAGGCCAGACGCGGCCCGGGGCAGCACCAGCAGGAGTAAAGCGACGACGAAAAACTAACAACAATGTAGAATGACAACGAAGAAGAGGAGCGTGGGCTCTGGTCTGCTCTCCTCTTTTTGTTTGGGGCGCGCCTCGACGACAACAGGCTTCCCCGCCGCCCCGCCTGGATGCCAGCTTCCGCTGGCATGACGAACACCCTGAGCCCGTCATGCCGAGCGAGCAGCGCGAGACCTAAAATCCAGGCGGGAGCAGTCGAGGAGTCGTGCGAACGACCGGCCACAGTTTAAGCAGGGAGCCTGGCGCCCTTATTCAATCGCTTGCTCTGAATCCGTACCACTCAGATAGAGCAGAATCTCCTGTTCCCGGCTTTGGAGTTCCAAGAGAATGGGTTCGGCCATGGCTCGGTACTCAGCCGGCGAATGGATTTTGCGAGCCGCCAACAAGACTTGTTGGAGATTACGCACAGCTTCTTGGGCGAGCTGTAACTGTTCATCATTGTGAATCATGAAAGGATCACCTCCACGATGCCGCGCCGGCGGAAATCTTTTCCAGTCTGGTATGTATCGAGCCAGATCGCCAAGATATCCGCTGGCATGGACTCTTTGGTCCAGAATACATCGGCTCGAAAACGGATGCGAGCTTGAGGATGATCAAACAGGAGCTGGAGTGAGTCAGGAACTTGAGTGAAGTCGAAATCCGCCGTCATGATCAGCAAAAGATCGAGATCGTCCGGCGCCTGTTTGGCCGTGATGAAACTGCCCCAAAGTAATGAAGCGGCGAAGTTTACCCGTTGCTTTCGCCCTCGCAAGTACTTCTTGCAACCGTTTGCCGAGCCAGCGACGTCGGACGGAAGGAGCGGCGAAACGCGCGAGCACCTCCTCTGCCGTGGCGTGATGAATTCCTTCTGGCAAATTGCCGTACATATCAAACTCTGGCAGCATCAAGGAACGGATTTTACTTTCCCAAGGTCAAGGCTACAAGTCAGGAGGCGATATCCTGACCCAGGTTTCTCGTTCGCTAGCGCACTCATCATTTCCCCGGGCCAGACGCGGCCCGGGGCAGCCACAGCAGAAGTAAAGCGACGAGGAAGAATTGATTAAAAAGTAGATGGTAAACGCAGAAGAGGAGTGTGGGCTGCGGCCTGCGCTCCGCTTTTGTTTTGCAAGCAATAGAAAATGGAAAAGCAGCACGGAAATACGTTAGAGCGGAAGATGAATAATCCGGTTGGAAAATCCTTCTGGATCACTACAGGTCATCAAGATGATGAGTTCTTCGATAGCACTGCCAATGGCTAGTTCCTTTGGAATGATGACAAGACCAGGAATGGATTGTCCGGCTTCTAACCGTGCATAGGCATACTTGGTCATCGTATTCACGTCATGAGAAACGACGACACGATTGTGAGCCGCAGCCTAGGCCAACACGTTTGGGTCATCCTGCTGTCCGATGTCCGCCTCTTGCACCAGAAGAGCGTCAAGCGTAGGAAGGCGTCGCTTTAGTCCTCTGAGGATACGGTGATTAAAATCCTCGTCAATGAGTAATGGCGCCATGAGCTACCACACACTGAGTGCTTACGCAGAGCCCAGTTGCACACGACGATGGCGGAGACGTTCACGCCAGGCTGCGATTTCCGGACGGCGCTCGAGCTTCTCCCGTAAGTCAGCAGCTTCTTGCTCGCGTTGGCGCAGATAAACATCCACCGCATTCTGGTGCTCCAAGTAAAAGGCGATCGCGCCATAAATCTGACGCAGGGAGAGGGAAGGAAAGCTGTCTTGAATCTGTTCCGCCGTGGCACCTTGATTAAACTCATGAATGACGGTGTCCAACGGGATGCGAGAGTCGAGCAGACGCAACGTCCCATCTTGATCTTCAACAAGAGGAGGCGTTTGGGCAAGGGGAATTGTATTCATGAGTATATCTACCCTCACAGTCTCAGCAAACTTTATTGTTGCTGAACTCTATCGCGTTCCCATACTACTGCCAAGAGCGCCGTAGGCTGGGTCGTGCCCCAGCCTACTACTACTTAAGCCCAAACAACGCACGACCTGAGGCGCCGAAACAGCAGGAGTAAAGCGACGACGAAGAATTGATTAAAAAGTAAAATGGTAAACCAAGAGAAGAGAGTGGGCTGTGGCCGGCCCTCCTCTCTTTATTTGTGTTTGAGAAGTTGCTCAAAATGATGCCGCAATACCGGGCCGGACCCAGGCGCACCCATGATGTCTTCCGGGTCCGCTACTACTTCTAGCACTTGATACCCATCCACGCCCAGGTCTCGATAGCCTCGGAAGTAGACGTCGCGGAAGCCTAGAATGTGACCAAACTCGTGCGCCAGCGTGTGGGGTGCAATGTCATGTGGGCCGAGCGCAATACATCGTCCCCCTGTCACATGCGTGGTCTTGGCGCCAGTAGTGAGCACGGCGCCATCAGCAGGAAAGTGCGCAAGATGCGCCTGGAGGTCGATTGGTTCGCCTTTGCTCGGCGCGGGCTGCTGCTCGTAAAGCTGAGAGGCAGAGATCGTTGAGATGTCGAGCTGCACACGAAACTCGTCTTCACCGTCATGCACGCGCCAGACGCTTTCCACAGCAGTTTGGAACGATTGTAAAAATTCAGCATCTTCAACATCCGTGTAGAAGGGCGCTTGAATGATCCACAGATGCGGGGCGTTGTGGGTCACACGCAGAAAAAATGGCGTGGTAATCGCATCGGTCGCTGCGTGGATTTCACGAGCAAGGGTGAGTTCACGCTCCTTTAGCTCGCGCTCCACGACCTCCCGCGCCCCGTTTCCATTGATGTCCTTGATCGCATGTACCGCCTGACGAAAGGCGGTCTCGTCCGGCGCATTGAGCGTGTCAACAATCGCTTGACGTTCCAGCACGGCGTTGTGCAACGCGGTTTGGCGTTGATAGCCCGGCGCATCGTGAGCAATAGCCGCTTGCCAGAAACGGTTGTACTGGATGTGAGAATCGATCAGCCGCTGAGCGGCCGGAAGCGGACGGTACTCGGTCAGCAGTTTTTCATAGCCGGCCGCTTGTTCAGACTCGGAGAGAGTGGCGAGGTGATCGAGCGCTGCTTCCAGACCAGTGAGCTTTTGCATCTCGCGGTCGATGAGCTGCCGGGTCCAGGGCCAACTATACGACGACGAGGTCGCGCGTGGACGTTGGGCGGGCGGCGGCGCATCGGGCGTCAGTTGCGGAAGTATTTGGTAACCTACATGGACAGGTTTTGGTTTGGCGGCTTCGAGCTGCGGCAGCAGGCTGGCGGCCTTCGTCCCCATGAGAGCATGGAGCTTGTCATAGAAGCGCTGCAGCCGCTCTTTGTACGTGCGATTGTACGATTCAACTTCGTCGCCACTTTGGAGATAGGCAGGAGCAGGCGGTGCAGCCTGGTCACCCCCTAGACTGCGCTTGGGGAAGAAACCGTTGCACAAGAGCATTAGCGTACAGAAGACCAATGACAACGAAGTAAGGCCAAAGCGCGGCATGATGAATCGCCTCGAAGGAATCATACGACTCGCAAGAAATGAAGGTATCAATCAAATTTTGAGCCTCCCATCCACTCGGATAGATCGGCCATACCTTTTCCCTTCTTTATTCTTTCCCGCGAATAACGAACGGGTTTGCTGCGCCCGAGCAATGATGTTCTCGCAGGCTGATATTTTTTGAGGGACGTCGGCGCGCCTGGTCTAATTTTTCATCGCAATCGCCCGATCAATAAAGGAGAAGCACTGCAATGTGAAAATTACGCATTGACAAGTGCAACATTGACGCCCCAAAGGATAGCTACGCCATGAACTCTTCAGTCTCCCTCGCGGTTCCTGTTAATGGCAAAGAAGCAGCGGTAGCAACTACGCAGCCTTCCGTTGCCGTGGTAATTCCCGCGTATCGGGTCGCGTCCCTCATCACGGAGGTCATTGCACGAATTCCAGACGAGGTTCGCTATATTATTGTCGTTGACGATGCCTCTCCGGATAATCTACAGGAAGTGTTGCAGGAGATCTTCGACCCACGCCTCATCGTGCTGCGCCATGACAAAAACAGCGGCGTTGGGGGCGCGATGAAGACTGGGTTCAAGAAGGCTCTGGAGCTTGACGCCGACATCATCGTCAAGATCGATGGCGACGGGCAGATGGATCCAACGCTCCTTCTTTATTTCATCGCCCCAATACTTACGAACGTAGCAGACTACACGAAGGGCAACCGCTTCTATCATCCGGAAAGTCTGCATAGCATGCCGCCGGCGCGTCTGGTGGGGAACGCCATACTCTCCTTTATGACTAAGCTCTCCAGCGGTTACTGGCATATCTTCGATCCCACGAACGGCTATATCGCCATCCACGGCGCTGTCTTGCGACAACTGCCGCTTGAAAAGATCGATGAGCGATATTTTTTTGAATCTGACATGTTGTTTCGGTTGAATACCGTGCGGGCCGTGATAGTCGACCTGCCCATGGACGCCGTCTATGCCCATGAGAAAAGCAATTTGTCGATTCTGCGAGTATGGCCCGCCTTTCTCAAGGGACACGCGAGAAATACGCTGAAGCGCATTATCTACAATTACTTTCTCCGCGACTTTCATCTTGCTTCTTTAGAGTGGATTGCGGGCGTGCTGCTCATTGGTTTCGGCATCGTATTCGGCGTTGTCGAATGGACCACCAGCGTGCGGACGGGAGTGCACGCTTCAGCCGGAACAGTCATGCTTTCCGCACTTCCTGTTATTCTTGGTCTCCAGTTATTGTTGTCCGCCTTAAACTACGATGTGGCGAACGTGCCGCACCTCCCGGTACACACCTATTTGCAAGGGAGCAGCACGCCACCCTCACTCCACACTTCTTCCGCCGTGTCCAACGATGCAGCCAGAGCGCCCCAATGAGGAGTTTGGTGAATATAGAGCAACGACCTCACTTAAAGAGAGTGAAGCACCTCATATGGATCAGCCAGGGAAACCTATGAAGAGCGTAATTCCAGCCGCCTGGGCCTTTGCCGCTGCGGCGTTTTGTTCTTTGCTGTTGCTCGTCGTCGCCTACTCCAACCACTTTCACAACTCGTTCCATTTCGACGACGATCACGTCATCGAGAGCAATCTCTATATTCAGAGCCTCAAAAATATTCCTTTATTTTTTACCGATGCGCGAACGTTCAGCAGTTTGCCCGCCAACTCCACCTATCGGCCCATAGTGACGCTCAGCTTGGCGCTGGACTATTGGCTGGGCCGAGGTCTGAACCCGTGGCAATTTCATCTTTCTCAATTCCTCATGCTCATCACTTTGGGACTCTTGTTGTATTTATTTTTTCTCAAGATTCTCAACATGGCGGAAGAACATTGGTGGAATCGCTACGCGGCGCTCTTCAGCGCCCTTTTATTTTCGCTGCATACCGCAAACACGGAAACGGTAAACTACATCTGCGCCCGTTCCGAGCTGCTCTCCACCCTGGGCGTGGTCGGTTCGTTTCTGGTCTACTTCCATCTTCCTCGGTGGCGACGCACCTATCTCTATCTGCTGCCGATGAGTATCGGGGCGCTAGCTAAGCCTCCGGCAGTGATATTTGCGCCGCTTTTCTTCGTCTATCTCCTGTTTTTCGAGCACCGGCTCTCGATGTCAGATGTGTTTTCGTCGCGCTCCTGGCCCCGGGTACGGGAAGCCGTCTGGGCTAGCGCGCCTGCGTTCATCGCGGGAATTTTTCTGTTTAAATTTGTTGACCTCATGAATGCGCCCGGAGCCAATTATGGCGGAGGGGGACGCCTGGAGTATCTGCGCACCCAGATTTTCATGTGGTTGCACTACGGACGTCTGTTCTTTGTACCACTGGGCCTCACGGCGGATACCGACCTCAGGCTCTTCTCGGACTGGTACGACACCCGCGTAGCAGCCGGTCTGTTGTTCTGTGCTTTGCTCTTGCGCCTCGTCTGGAACGCATCGAAAGCACCCAGGTCCCGACCAATAGCGTTCGGTGTTGCCTGGTTCTGGCTCGCGCTCCTGCCAGCGTCCAGCGTGTTCCCTTTAGCCGAAGTAACGAACGATCACCGCGTCTTCTTTCCTTATATCGGGCTTTCACTCACGGTGACCTGGTGGTTTGCTTTACAAGCGCAACATTGGTTCGAGACCCGGCCGCACTGGCGTCCTTTTGTTCCTTCGGCCATCAGCATTATGGCGCTGCTCGTACTGGGTGGGCACGCCATTGGTACGTATCAACGAAATACAGCGTGGTTCACTGAGGAAACGCTCTGGCATGATGTCGTCCAGAAGAGTCCGACCAACGGACGAGCGCTGATGAATTATGGTCTGACCCAAATGTCCCAGGGCAAATTCGCGCAAGCCAAGGACCTCTTTGAGCAAGCAAAAATCTACACGCCCGATTACTCATACCTGGAAACTAACTTGGGCATCGTACATGACCGGTTAGGTGAGCAGACGGCCGCGGAGCAACATTTCGTGCGGGCTTTGCAATTAGAGCCCGATTTCGTCGGGGGGCGCTACTTTTACGCCCGCTGGCTGGTCGATCATGGCAGAGCACCAGAAGCGATTCCTCATCTGCAACGTGCTATGCAGTTGAGCCCGGCCCTGGCGTCTTCACGCGATTTGCTCTTGCAGCTGTATTTTGCCAAGGGCGCCGAGGCTGACGTGAACATCTTAGCGCAGGAGACCCTGGCAATTGCGCCAGCAGACTCCGTGGCGCTCGCGTACGTCAATGGCGAGATTCCGGTGAAAGTCCAAATACCGAACGCGCAAACGTACTACGATCGCGGCGTGACTCTCACCAGCCAAGGGTCCCATCTTGAGGCGGCATTGAGCTATCGACAGGCTCTGAAATTCAACCCCGCCTTTGCGGACGCTTATAACAATTTAGGGTGGTCTTTAACAAAGCTCGGGTTTTACCAAGAAGCGATTCCAGCCTTTGAACAAGCCTTACACTTCCAGCCCGAATTTTCCCTGGCGAGAAACAACCTCAACTGGGCGAAGACCCAAATGGTGTCTACAAAATAACAGCGAGCAACTCGTAGTCAGTCACATTAGATTTGCGGGGTCGATTGCCGTCATGCCAGCGAAGGCTGGCATCCAGGACGATTCAACAGTGGCCTCCGGTTAAGGCTCCTGGATTCCGGGTCTCGCTCTGCTCGCCCGGAATGACGTACCCACGGCCTCCTCTCATATTGAAGGCGTCAGCCTACTACTGGTCCGCCACACTAATGGTGATAAGTACAGACACCGTTTGGTAAGACTTTCTTCTTGAGCGCCTTCACTGCCCTTGCGCGAGTCGTACACGCGCCGCCTCTTCCGTTTTCTTATCGCCATAGCCTTGGGCCATCTCGGCGACCTTCGTCCACAACGGACGCGCTTCGTCTGGATGCCCAGCGGCGTCGAGCGCCGCAGCCAGTTGGAAAGTGGCCCCATAGTGCGTGGGGTTGTGCGCAAGCACCTGGCGGAACTGAGCAATCGCCGCCGTGGGGTCGCGCCGCGTGTAGAGCGCCTCGATCCCAGCTTTCATCATCGAGTCTTCACTCGTCGTCGCAGGCTCGCCAAGGTGCGTACGGACCATCGTTGCCGTCTGGGTATCGTTGAGGTTTTCCGCCATCGTGAGCATTTTTTTCCACATGGCCTGGGCTTCAGCAGAGTTGTTGCTTCGCTCCAGCGCCATCGCCAACTGAAAGGTCGCTCCATAATGGTTGGGATTCCGTTCGAGCACTTTACGAAATTGAGCGGCGGCCTCCGTCGGGTTATTGTGCGCATACAAGGCATCGAGACCGGCTTTCATTCTTGTCTCTTCCGTAGTCGAATCTTTTGCACATGCCGCCAGGCCTAAGAGAAAGCAAAACGCGAGAAACACCGCCGTACAGTTGGGTCGAGAGAATGTCTTCATGTATTCATCGTAACGGTTTGCCATCACCGAATGCAAACAATAAGCTGAGGCGCGGGCAAGCGAGCGGTCACGGCAGGGATAAGGTAAAAACAAGGTAAACTAGCAGGGAAGAAAGAGAAGGATGGGGCCGGCCCGCTCCTTCTCTCTTGCGGAAAGCTCAATCTGATAAGTCAACAACGTTAATAATGTTTGCCGTTGCCGTTTTGTGTTTCTTTCATGGCGCGGGCGAGCACAACAGTAAAAAGTGAGGTCGGCGAGGTTTTAAACTGTCGCTCGATCCGCAGCGGCACATCCGCAAACGCATCAGCCAATCGCAAAGAAGCATGCCACCCTAACCGCCGCGTCACGGGGTCCAATGCGCCAATCACCGGACCAAGCACGGGTTTCGTCGTGCGGAAGTGATTAATAATCACGACTCGTCCGTTCGGTTTACAAACGCGATAAATTTCTCGCATCATCTGCACGGGATCAGGCACCACGCTGACAACGTGAAACGAGGTGACAACATCAAAAGCATTATCTGGGAATTGCAAATCCATCGCGTTCATTTCCATGAAATGAACATGTCGCCACCGATTCTCTTCAGCTTTCTGGCGCGCAAGTTCGAGCATGTCCGGCGCGAGATCGACGCCGGTCACCTCGCAATGCGAGGGGTAGGCCGGTAAAGAAAGACCCGTTCCGATCCCAACTTCCAGCACTTTCGCCTCGCGAGGAATACGAAGACTTGCAATGACGGATTCAATACGCTCACGAAAGAAGCGGGAAAAGATCTTATCGTACAGGTGAGAAAAATCAGAATAGATCCGGCTCTCGTGAGGACTGCGGAGAACCACTTCCTTCGACACGGAAATCACACCACCCTTCCCGGGGAGTTCAGGCTGCCACCTGCTCCTGCATGTGTTTCTTCAACACGTCTACATCCTGCCGGCGAAACCGCCACTGCCGGCCTCTTTTCATTCCAGGGAGTACTTGTCTCCGGGCGAGTTCATTCACAGTATCCGGGCTCACGCCTAGCATTTCAGCAACCTTCCGGCTCGTAAGCAAGACGTCGTCTTTCTCGGCCACGATAACGCACCCCCAACAATACTGGCTAAGCGGGCGCAGTATGTCATAACACAGGAAAAGGGTCAATAGCTTTGCAATTCTGCGGAGTTAGTGCAAAATTTGCAGATCTTTTACGCGCACCTGTAGACTGGCGTTGCCATTCCACATATTGATCTCGGGCGTATACAGGACATCGAGTCGCCCCTTCGTCATCACTGGCGCATCCGCCATGCCGAAGCCAATGGCATCGACCGGGCGACCACCGAGAGCGGAACGGAGCAACAATTTCAAATGCCCTGGTTTTCCCAGCAGAGGGTTCCCTCCCACAATCCGCGCCGACATTACCTCTGCATTCTTTGCGAGAAAGATGGGTTCTGTGTTGCCTTGTCCGTACGGCTCTAAGCGACGCACTTCCGCCATCGTCTGCCCATTCAAAGCAGACAGATCCACCTCCGCATCCACTTCGGTTTCTGGAATGACGTCCGCCGCGCTCAGCCGTTCCCGCGACACGGCTTCAAACTGAGCGGTAAAAGCCTCAATGCGCGCGGTCTGGATTGAGAGCCCGGCGGCCTGCCGATGACCACCATACCCGTCCAACAATTCCGCGCACGCCTTCAAGCCCTCATACAAATGAAACGCTTTGGGACTGCGACCAGAGCCTTTCCCTTTAACATTGTCAATTGCAATTAAAAAAGTGGGGCGATGAAACCGCTCCACTAAGCGAGAGGCGACAATCCCAATCACACCGGGATGCCATTCCGGAGAAGCCAAGACAATGCTGCGCCGTTCAGAGAGATCCTGCCAGGATTCCACTTTTTTGATCGCGTCGTTCAGGATGTTTTCTTCAATCCCCTGACGTTCCCGATTCTCCTGGTCTAAATACGTCGCTAATTCTCGCGCGCGCGGCAGTTCGGTAGTCGTCAACAATTCAACCGCCTTTTGCGCATCCGCCAATCGTCCACCCGCGTTGATTCTGGGCCCGAGGCGAAAGCCAATGTAACTACTTGAGACCTCCGCCTCGCCGCTCACTTCTTTGAGCGCCACAATGCCGGGGCGTTGGCTCCGCCCGATCTCTTTCAACCCATGCGTCACCAGCACGCGATTCTCTTCTACCAACGGCACGAGGTCCGCCACCGTCCCCAACGTCACGAGATCGAGATAACGACGAAGGTCCGGCACTTGCTCCTGCCCTTGTTCTCGTAACCGCATGCGCAGCCCCATCAGCAAATAGAAAACCACGCCAGCTCCAGATAAACCCGAGAAAGAGAACGGACAGGATTTTTCCATCGGGTTCAGCACGGCGTACGCTGGAGGTCGCTGCTCGGGCACATGATGGTGATCGCAAATAATAACGTCGATTCCCAAACTCTGCGCCAGCGCCACTTCGGCATGTGCGGTGGCCCCGCAGTCCGCGGTGATCATGACTTTGGCGCCACGATCGGCAATCGTGCGCATCGCTTGCGCATTGAGCCCATACCCCTCCCGCGTGCGATGGGGAATATACAAGTTGGGCGACATACCCAGCTCGCGCAGAAACAAAAGCAACTGCGAGCTACCGGTCACGCCATCGACATCGTAATCACCGTAAATACACACTCGCTCCTCACGCGTCCGCGCTCGCAGAATCCGTTCGGTCGCCTTCGCCATGTCAGGGAACAATAAGGGCGTGCGTAAGCCAGTGCGCAATGAAGGAGAGAGAAACGTCGCGGCTTTCTCCGAAGAATCGATACCGCGATTGAGGAGCAACACAGCCAGTAAGGGCGAGAGCGGCGGGGACCACGTCTGCGAGGCGGCCAGGAGCGGTTGTACGAGAGCCGGGTCCGGATTCCGCATCACCCAACGTCGTTTCGGCCACATCACGGCACCTCCTCCTTAATAGTGATATTGCTGGCGAAATCCCCTCTGTCTCCCCTTTTCCAAAGGGAAGGACGTAAAAGCTCCCTCTCGTAAAGGGGGCCGCGCGTAACGCGAGGGGATTTGCTTGCTGGGCGTCTTCCTCACACGCTTAACACTGTCAAGCGGCGTTGCGCAATCAGAAAATCGTACACTACTCGCGTGCATACCACTGCTGTGAAAAGACTACTGAGAATACCAATGCACAGCGTAATCGCGAACCCTCGGACTGGGCCTGTGCCGAATTGGATCAAAATCAGCCCCGAAAGAAACGTGGTGATGTTAGAATCCAAAATGGCCGGTAACGCCCGTTCATACCCAGCTTCGACCGCCCCTCGGGGCGTTTTTCCTAAACGCAGCTCTTCTCGCATGCGCTCGCTAATCAGCACGTTGGCGTCGACCGCCATACCGACAGTCAACACAATCCCTGCAATACCAGGCAAACTGAGACTTGCTTCAATCACCACCATCGCCGCCAGGAGAAAAATGACGTTCAACACCACAGCAAGATCAGCAAGCACGCCGGCAATTCTGTAGTACACTACCATAAACACGATCACCAAGGTCGCGCCTACCGTGAACGAGAGAATGCCTTGGTCAATCGAATCTTTCCCCAAAGAGGGGCCCACTGTACGTTCCTCCGCGATCGACACCGGTGCTGGGAGAGCCCCCGCACGCAAAACGATCGCCAAATCGCGCGCCTCTTTAATGTCAAAACTGCCAGTGATGGACGCACGACCGCCGCCGATCTTCTCGCGAATGACCGGGGCAGAGTAGACAGTATTGTCGAGAATAATAGCGAGACGACGCCCGACATGCTCGCTAGTGATTTTTTCAAACAAACGTGCGCCCCGTTCATTGAGTACGAGTTCGACATACGGCCCATCAATATTTGATCCCGGCCGCACCCGCGCATCGGCTACCACATCTCCGGTCATCAGGGTCTTCTTCTCTAACGTGTACGGAGTTTTTCTCATTTGTCCACTGAGGGGCTCAACTTCTTGTCCATTGAGCACCTCAGTCTCGGCTCCGTTGGACTTTTCTCCTTCAGCAACAATTTTGAATTCCAGCAACGCAGTCTTGCCGATCAGCGCTTTCGCGCGCCCCGGATCTTGAATGCCCGGCAATTGGATCAGAATGTCTTGACTACCCTGCCGTTGCACGGTGGGCTCGGCCACGCCGAATTGATCGATGCGATTGCGCAAAGTTTCGAGCGATTGTTCGAGCGCGTACTCCCGCAGTCGTTGCACCTCGCGGCGATCAAGCACGAGCGAGATTTCTCCTTCCCCCGCCTCCGGAGCGCCGTCGCGCGTTAGGATCGAAAACTGCTCTTTCAGGATCTTCTCCACTGAATTTTTCGCCTCTTGCGTGGCGGAATGCAGCCGCAAGGAACGTCCCACCCGCTCCACCGTCACCCCAGTATTGTTTGCTTCGCGTAGCGCGTGGCGTAGCTCTTCGGCATCTTGATCGAGCGCATTCTCCACCGCTTTATCCAGATCGACATTGAGTAGTAAATGCGTGCCGCCACGCAAGTCTAATCCCAAACGGATTTTGCGCGACGGCAAAAACGACGGCCACCAATCCGGCACCGCCGTCATTAAAGAGGGCGTCAAATACAACACCGCCGCCACCATCAAAGCAACAATCAGTAACGCTCGGGAGAGAATTCCTCTCGGCATTGGATTTCCTTTCTTCTCTACTACTCCGCCCCGCTCCCCTTCGGGCTCTTGGTCCCACTTGTCACGGAGTCAATATGTTGTCGATCAACACGCACGGTGATCTTCGGGGCGATCTCCAACGTCACAACTTTTTCATGCAATTCCACGACTCGGCCATATAAGCCGCCGGAAGTGAGCACCTCGTCATTCTTCTTTAAGTTGTCAACCATGAGCTGGCGTTCTTTTGCCCGTTGCTGCTGTGGACGCAGCAAGAGAAAGTAAAACACTGCAAAGACCAGCAGCAACGGAAGAAACTGCAGCAGTGGATGCGGTCCCGCCATGGGGCCTCCAGACTGAGCGTAGGCTAATTCCGTCATACCCGCACTTCTCCTTCTGCACTCACGGTGGGGTCAAGAAATGGCAAAGCAAACTCGGCAAAGCGGCCTGCGGCGAGAGCCCGGCGCATCGAGCGCATCAGGTATTGATAAAAATGCAAATTATGGAGCGTGTTCAAACGCGCGGAGAGGATCTCCCCGGCAACCGCCAGATGGCGCAGATACGCACGCGAAAAATGTTGACACGTATAACACGCACACTCTTCGTCGACGGGGCGCGGGTCCGTCGCATACTCCGCCCGGCGAATGTTCAATTTGCCAAGGCGGGTAAACAGGGCGCCATTGCGAGCGTTTCGTGTCGGCATCACACAATCAAACATATCAAATCCAAGGGCCACATAGCGAACCAGTTGCTCGGGCGTACCGACTCCCATGAGATAACGGGGCCGGTCTTCGGGTAGGAATTGGACAGCGTGCGCGGCTACGCGCAACGTCACTGTCGGATCCTCACCTACGCTCAAGCCGCCTACCGCATAGCCGGGGAAATTCAGGCTCACCAACTCGCGCGCGCTCTGTTCGCGTAATTCAGGGTAGACGCCACCTTGCACGATGCCAAAGAGCACTTGATTCTTGTGCTTCTGAACGGCGAGGGCGCGGGCCGCCCAGCGTGAGGTGCGCCCGACCGCTAGCTCCGCTTCGGCAAGGCTCGCCGGACCAGGGACGCATTCATCCAGCACCATCGCAATATCCACTCCGAGCCGTTCTTGCGTTTGTACAACATTCTCGGGCGTTAAAAAATGCGCAGACCCATCTAGGTGTGAGCGGAAGTGGACGCCTTCTTCGCTAACGCGACAGAGATCTTTGAGACTAAAGACCTGGTATCCACCGCTATCGGTCAAAATAGGCCCGTCCCAGCCCATAAAGCCGTGCAGTCCTCCCATTCGTTCGATCAGCTCCGCCCCTGGACGCAAATACAAATGGTACGCATTCGCCAGCACGATTTCCGCCCCCAGCTCGCGCAATTCCCGAGGAGTGATGGCTTTGACCGTGCCCTGGGTCGCGACCGGCATGAACGCGGGTGTCGCCACCTCGCCATGCGAGGTCTGCAAGCGGCCCAGACGCGCGCCAGTTCCGGGCTGCTGTTGTATTACGGCAAAAGAAAACATGGGGGAAGAATGACGACACTCGACATTATCAATTTTCGATCCGTCGGGCTGTTGTATGCGTTTCTTCAGGGCCTTGCAACTGCGTTCTACGCTTCTTCGCTCTTGAGTTGCTCTGACCATCTACGCTACAGTTTCTCTTATGCTGAAGATATGGCTGTATGTAGGTATAGGGCTTGGTTTCTGGAGTTTCTGCACCTTCGCTCATGCCGGAGTGGAGCCCCAGGTCCCGGCGGGCGCCTCTTGGGGAATGACGCTGGAACAGACGCGCAAGTTAGCTGAATTGGAGCACGACGCCGCAGGCGAGTTACAGCATGCGTACGAAATTCGCGGCGCCAGCCAGATTGAGTTGGTCGCCCGCTGGCAAGGACGGGCCATCTCTTTTTACGTGGGGCGCGACGTCGGGTTGTACGCTATCAATATCGAAATGACGCCACGAACGCTCCAGCATGGTCCCATCGCAGCCGATCAAGACATGGTCGAGCTTGAGCAATGCGCGCCCATCCGCCAAGCTATTCTCCAGAAATATGGCGCACCAATGGGCCTGGGGGCTTCGTGGGAGACGAGCGAGATCTTGCCGCTGCCGTCACTGCGCATAGCCGCTAAACGAAGTGAACAAACGGATGACACAGATTGGCCGTACGCACGCAACGTCTTGCTCTGGGAGGGACAAGAAACACGATTGGCTCTAGGAGAACAGTCGGTCTGGTACGTCAGTCGTCTCGGCCTCGCTCAACGAGACCGAGTGAAACGTAATTGGGAACAAGAACAAGATGTCGCCTTCACCCGGGAGCTAGAGCGACGCGCGCAACGTCAACAACAGATTGACGAGGCTCGCGCCGCAGTATCGGCTCGCGCCCACAAGGTCGAGCCTCTTTTCTAAAGCAACAACACTCACGCGGCTGGGCGCGTGTCGGGGCGGACTTTCCGCTCCTTGAACAACCATTTACCGTTCACCTTTTCGATCTGATCTTCATAGCGGCCGGAAATCACCAGTTCGGTTTTCCCTTCCGCCGCGTGCGTCATTAATAGATAACATTCCCCCGTAGCCTGAGTCCCCTCGACATGAATGAGCACGTTCATCACACAGTGGCGAGGTTGCGCGGCGCCTGTCCAAGTTCGATACTTGTCGGTAAACTGTCGGAGCGCGGTTTTGCCTTGCCACCGTCCGAGGATGGGGCTGTCGAACACGCCATCTTCGGTGAAGCAACCTACCCATTCATCATAACGACCCGAGTCGATGTAGAGACAATACCGGGTCACCAAGTCTCGGATTTCTTCTTTCTCTTCTAAAAGACTGCTCATTCGGCCTCCTCCTTTGTGTGCGATGATTCCTCGGGCGTCAGCGTTAACGACGCATCAATATCTTCGCCGTTGCGGCGCACCCGCAACGAAACCTCTTGTCGCTGTTCGTTCTGGAGCTTTTGTTGAAAATCATCGACGCTATGCACAACCTCACCACTCGCCGCTATAATCACGTCCCCTCTCTGCAAATGTTCTCCACCGCTCTCCCCTTCCACGTCAATCACCAACACCCCTTGCCCTTCAGGCATACCAAAGTGCTTGGCAAGATTCTCGTTCAGCTCCTGGACGGTAACGCCAAACAACTTCAAGTTTGCCGGGGAAGTCGAGGCGTCTTTCGTCGCTTTTTGTTCAGCCACAATGATCGAATTCGGCGCCGCGTCCAACAGGGCAGGCTCCACAAAAATCGGGCGATGGAAGCGCATGGCCAGCGCGATTGCGTCGCTGGGCCTACTGTCCACCTCCAACGTTTTTCGTCCGTTCACCAGGTGAATACGCGCATAATAGGCTCCGTCTTTCATGTTGTTCACGAGCACATGATCGAATTCCACGCCCGCCTGGTCCAGAATCGTCTTTAACAAATCATGCGTTAACGGTCGCGGAGGAGTCGCGCCCCGCAATTGCAGCGCAATAGCCTGCGCTTCAGCCACCCCAATCCAGATCGGCATGGTTCTTTCCCCGCCTTTTTCTTGCAGAACCACCACCGGGGAATTCGCCGCAGGGTCAAACCCAACGTAGTGCACCTGGACTTCCACCGGCTCGTGAGATTTGTCTCCGGAATGGCAGGCCGAAAAGCACAGGAAACTCACAAGGAGCAAGAAAAACCGAGGTCGACGGATGCATGCGTCATGAGACATAACAGATTCCTTTCAGCTCACGGGAGTCACCGTAACCTCTTTCTTCCCGGCCATTTTTGTTAGTATAATTCTAAGTGAGGAGAAAGACCACTAGAGGAGAGTGACATGGAAAAACCGGTAGCGAGAGATCGGCTCAAGTCTTTCTTTTTAGACTGTGCCCGCAAAAGTTTCTGGGATCTCGGGCTCCACGACAACACCATTATTGAGTACGTGTCTAGCATGCTCGCAGCCTTTGCTCACTCTGACCAGCTCTATCGACTGCACAGAGCAGATGGACAAAAGATTGACAGTCTTGTGGAGATGTTAAACTTCCAGTTAGAAACTTCCGCCCCGCAACAGCCCCGCTTGCAGCGAGAACGAGAGCTGCGCAAATATGTCGGCGACTATACGTTATTTATGAGCGGCGTGTTTCGCTCCTCCATCGAAAAAACCGGCGTGCTCGACTACTACGTGCAAGAAGGCCAACGTTCCTATTGGAAGGTGTCCGAACTCGATCTCTCTCTTTACCAAACCGGGTTTTTACTTTTTCAAGATTTATCCAAGAACTTCGAGTACTACTCCGGCGCCCTCGATTATATGCGCAAAGCGTGTTTCGCCCCTTCCAACGGAGAACACCCCTTTGGCCAGTTTCTGCGCCAAGTCGAAGGGTGGATGAAAGTCGGCCTTTCTCACAACTAGACGTGGTAGACTTGTTACAGTGGGAGGTGACGAGTGCGGAAGAAGCGTTACGCCTCGACGCCTTTCTTGCTCGTCACCTCATGACGTTCTCACGTCGAGAACGCGCAGCGCTCATCGCCAACCGTCAGGTGCTCCTCAACGACCGTCCGGCGTCCAAAGGCGACATCGTGCGCGCGCAAGACAAAGTGACGGCGCATCTCAGCACGACGCTCGTTCCTGAGCCAACCTTGCCCATTGCGGTCGTGTATGCGGACGCGGATCTTGTGATCGTCAATAAACCCGCAGGCATACCGAGCGCCGCGCTCCGGCACAGCGATCAACACACGGTCGCGAACTTTTTAGCCGGACATTTTCCGGAAACCGTAACCGCAGGACCACGCCCGCTGGAGGCGGGGCTCGTTCACCGCTTAGACACAGACACTTCCGGACTCTTGCTCGTAGCTCGCACTCCCGCTGCGTACGCGACGCTGCGAGAGCAATTTCGTGCGCATACAGTCGAGAAAGTCTACCTTGCCCTTGTCGAAGGAATCTTGCAAACGTCGGGGCAAGTGAATCTGTCCCTGGCGCCGAGCGGACCACAGGGCCGCCGTATGCAACCCGTCACGTCGGGGCACGGGCAACCGGCGCTCACATTATATACACCAGAGGAACAGTTAGGAGGGTATACACTTGTCCGGGTCACGCTCATCACTGGCGTGCGGCACCAGATTCGTGTGCACCTTGCCGCTCTCGGTCATGCGATCGTTGGCGATCCCTTATATGGAATATCTGGAACATTGAGGGAGCAGCGCCCACGCCTCTGCCTCCATGCAGAAGCGCTCACGTTTCGTCACCCAGTCACGGGACAAATCACGCGAATGACGGGCCCCATGCCTGAAGACTTCGCCGCGCTGCTGGCGCGATTACGCTGCCCGGATGAAAAGGGCAAGCGCGCAAAAGGTAAGGGAGGAAATGGCAATTCTTAAGGCAAGCAAGAGAAAATCAGGCGGCGGTTTTCCCTTTCTCCTTAGCGCAAGCGCCACATAAGTTGTGGACGTTGTCAGGATCTTCGACTAAGCCTTCATCGAGGTTGTGAGCGATCTTCTTGCATTCGCCACAAATGAAATAGATCCCTTCGATCGTTTTGTTGATGCGTTCCCGGTTCAGCACCCGCCCCTTGAGCTTCTCGACTCTAATCCCGAGCAGCTCTTCGTAGCGTTTCTTGATCTTGCGCCGCCCTGCTTCATCTCTTGGTAATTCTTCTTCATCTCCCCCCTCCTCAGCATGCTCGTCTTCTTCAAAGAGGTTGACGTTCTTTTTCACTTTCTCTTTCTTTGTCGTCCTTGGCATGGATAGGCGTCCTCCCTGTTAGCGGGTCGGCAGCGTATGGTCGGCATTTTTGTCGCAGACCCAGAAAAACCCTTTCTGGCCATACCCAGCAAACTGGATAACTTTCATTTCCGCTCCGGTTCCACAAGTCGGACAAACACGTTTCGCGCGTAGAGCGTCGGACTTTTGCGCGGTCTTCGCTTTCTCTGCCACAGCATTTCCTCCATATTGTTCGTGATAAAAAAGAAGACCGACAGTGAACGTCGGTTAGTTTTAGAGTATGGGAAGGTTCGCCTCTTTGTCAAGGGTTCTTGTCGCTCTGGAGACAGCATGGTACGGTCCCCAGCAGTGCAAGTCAAACTCTTACCGCAAAATAAAAGTCTGACGTTCCCCGATGGCATGCGCGTCCTCGTCCTTCTGAAAAAACTCTCGCTCTCGCCGGAAACCGTCATGGTCATTCGCGGCGATCGACTCTTAACCGAAGACGAAGCCATTCACGCTGACGACGAGATCGAGGTCCGTTCCGTCATTTCGGGTGGGGTATGAAGTGCACTCGCTGCCGCGCCCAGGCTGAGATTAATTTGCGTTCGCACCACTCGGCGTTCTGTCGCCCGTGTTTCATTCTCTTTTTTCAACGCCAGGTCGAGCGCACGATCAAGAAAGAACAGATGTTCACTCCTGAGGAACGCATCCTTGTCGCCGTCTCCGGCGGGAAGGATAGCCTAGCGTTATGGGACGTGCTCATCGCCCAAGGCTATCAGACGGCAGGTCTATATCTCGATCAGGGCATCGGCGAGTATTCTGTTCATTCACGAGAAAAAGTCGAGCGCTTCGCCGCGCTGCATAACACGCTACTGCAAATCGTTTCTTTGGCGGAAGAAGCCGTGTCCGTACCGACAGCGGCCCAGTTCACGAACCGCGTCCCGTGCGCGGCTTGCGGCACGATGAAGCGACATTTTTTTGACCAATACGCCATCGCCGGCGGCTTCTCTGTGCTCGCAACGGGGCACAACCTCGACGATGAAGCTGCTCGCCTGATGGGCAATGTATTACATTGGCAAACAGAATATCTCGCCCGCGAGAAGCCGGTGTTGCAGCCCACGCACCCACGCTTCGTGCGCAAAGTGCGGCCCCTCTACCGTCTTAGCGAGATGGAGACTGCTGTGTACGCCTTCTTTCGTGGCATCGACTACGTGATCGAAGAATGTCCTAACAGCGGCGGCGCCACCCAGCTCTTTTACAAAGAAATGCTTAACAAAATTGAAGCGCAAATGCCTGGCACCAAATCCAGCTTTGTCCAGGAATTTCTTCGCTCAGCGCAACCGCTCTTTGTGGCGCCGGATGGAACCCCGCCCCGAGAATGCGAAGTCTGCGGCATGCCCTCATTTGCTTCCGTCTGTTCGTTTTGTCGACTCGTGCAAGAAGTCGAGCGCAAACGAGAAAAGCAAAAGTCGTCGCATCACAAGTCTGAAAGTCAGCAAGTCTAAGTCTTTTTCGACCTGATGACCTGACGACTTGATGACTCTATGACCCGATAAAGCCGCTCAACCTCCGAAAGTTTTCACCTAGAATGACAACGTCAAATCGTTTCCTTCTTCAAGCTGGCGAAGATGTCCTCTTCGTCGACAACAAGGAGCGCGAATATCTTCGCACCCTCACTCCGGGCAAGCGCATTTCCCTGCACCGAGGAACGTTCCAAACCGAGCAGATCATCGGGCTGGCGGAAGGCAGCCTGGTCTACACGCAAAACAACGAGCCCTTTCGCATCTTTCGCCCCACGTATGCACATCTGATCCCGAACCTGCCCCGCAAAGCGCAAGTGATTTATCCCAAAGACACTGCCGTCATGTTGCTGTGGGGCGACATCTTTCCCGGCGCCTCGGTGGTGGAAATCGGCTCCGGTCCTGGAGCGCTAACCATTGCCCTGCTGCGGGCGATCGGCCCCAACGGCAAACTCACCACGGTGGAAATTCGCGAGGACCATTGCGACATGGCTCGCGGCAACGTGGCGCGCTTTTTTGGTGAAGCGCCCAACTGGTCACTCCAACTGGCGGATGCTTACGAAGGCTTCGTCGCCCAAGACGTGGACCGCATGCTCATTGACCTACCCGAGCCGTGGCGCGTGTTGCCGCACGCCGCGAAAGCGCTCCGTTACGGCGGGGTCTTGGTGGGCTACATTCCTACTATTGTCCAAGTAAAGTCGTTAGTTGATGAACTTCGTGCGCACCCTGGCTTCGACGGCATCGAAGTCATGGAAAACCTCCATCGCTACTGGCACGTGAAAGACCTGTCCGTGCGCCCCGAGCATCGGATGGTCGCCCATACCGGATTTCTGGTCATCGCCCGTCGCGTACCTGAAGAAGTGGCGATTCCGCCGACGCCGCGTGAGGCTCAAGTCGAGACTGCGCAGGAGACAGAGGGAACAGAACCAGAGCCTCTCGACAACGAATCACTAGAGACAGAAGCCGAAAAGGAAAGGTAGTTCTTGATCTTTCCGGTAGTTCGGGAGTAGAGTTTTGTCATGACCAAGTCGCTTGTTACTTGCTCACCTGACGTCATGGGAGGAACTCCGGTGTTCGCAGGAACCCGAGTGCCGGTGCAAACTCTGCTAGACTACTTGGAAGGCGGTGAGACTATAGATGACTTTCTCGATGGATTCCCAACGGTGAGCCGCGAACAGGTCGTGGCTTTTCTGGAGGAAGCCAGGGATCGTATAGTCGCAGCGGCGCTGTGAAAATACTGCTTGACGAATGCATTGACCGCCGGCTGACAAAAGAAATTGTGGGGCACGACGTCAAGACTGTCCCTCAAATGGGATGGGCGACCAGGAAAGACAGCGAAATCCTCGCACTTGCCGAAAAAGAGTTCGACGTTTTTGTCACGGTTGATCGGAATTTATCTTTTCAACAAAATCTTTCGCTTTACAAGATTCCGGTGATTGTCCTCCGCGCACGCTCTAATCGGTTGCAAGACTTACGTCCCTTGGTAGCGAAGTTGCTGGCAGCGCTGCCAACGGTGAAACCTGGCGAAGCCTTATCAATTGGGACCTAGCCCTTCTCTCCATTTCACTTTCCCAATCTGCTATCGTAGGGAGCCATGCAGCGCCGCGTTATCCATCTCGATATGGACGCCTTTTATGCCGCGATTGAGCAGCGTGACTTTCCCGAGTTACGTGGGAAACCGCTGATTGTCGGCGGCAATAGCGAGCGTGGCGTAGTAGCCACGGCCTCCTACGAGGCCCGCCCGTACGGGGTACGCTCCGCCATGCCGATGGCGCAAGCGCTGAAACTGTGTCCGCACGCTATCGTCGTCCCGCCTCGCCGTGAACAATATCTCGCAGTTTCTCGCCAGATCTTTACGATCTTGCGCGTCTTCACGCCGCTAGTGGAGCCCTTGTCTCTCGACGAAGCCTTCCTCGATGTGACCGCAAGTGAACAACTCTTCGGTTCGGCCCGTGAGATCGCCCAGCAGATCAAAACGCGCATTCGCGCGGAAACGCAGCTCACGGCTTCCGCCGGTGTTGCCCCGAATAAATTTGTCGCCAAAATCGCCAGCGACATGCAGAAACCCGATGGCCTCGTGGAGGTGCAAGCCGAAGAGATTTTGTCATTCATTCATCCCTTGCCCGTGACCCGCATTTGGGGAGTCGGTCGCGTCACCGCGCAAACTCTTTACGGCATGGGCGTACAGACAATTGGAGATTTGGCCCGGTTCGGTCGTGAGACGCTCGTGGCTCGCTTCGGGGCTCATGGTGATCACCTTTTCAATCTCTCTCACGGGCGGGACGATCGTGAGGTTGACCCTAATCAAGAAGTGAAATCGATCGGGGAAGAAGAGACGTTCGCAAAAGACCTGACGTATGACGAAGAGGTGCATGCAGCCTTGCTACGGTACGCGCAAACCGTCGCCCAGCGGTTGCGCAGTCGACGGTTGATGGGGCGCACTATTACCGTCAAGATCAAGCTGGCCGAACGCCTCGGCGAAGGCCGGTTTCGCGGGTACACACGCAGCCATACTTTGCCTGCTCCCACCAGTGATGCCCAAGAAATCTATCGCACCGCCGTTATGTTGTACCGCGCCGTGCCCCGCCGGGGCATTGACGTACGCTTGGCGGGCATCTACGCGAGCGGTCTCGAAGCCGAGGGCAAGAACGAACAGCTTGATCTATTCACTCTCGCCCCTCAACAGCACGATAAGCGCCGTCGTCTTGGTCAATTGCTGGACCAGCTCACCGCCCGTTACGGAGAAGAGGTGGTGCGTCTTGGTGAGACCCGCACTACTTCCCCTACTCGCCCGCGCGACCTTGGCTCCTTCCGCAAAGAAGAGTTCGACAAACCGTTGACGCCTGAGAAGAAAACCCGGTAAGAGTGTGGTGCGCTTGCGCACCAAGATCTCGCAGCAAAAAGGAAGGTCACCATGAAAGTCCTCTTCGAGAAAAAAGGCCCTATCGCCTACGTCACGATCAACCGCCCGGAACGGCTCAACGCCTGCGATTTTGACACCTACGAAACTCTAGCGCGCGTGTGGACCGAATTTCGTGATGATCCAGCCTTGCGGGTTGGCATTCTCACTGGCGCGGGCGAGCGCGCCTTCTGCGCGGGCAGTGATGTCAAGACAAACTACGTCGAGCGTCCCAAAGAAGAACCGCAGAATGTGCTTTTTCCCATTCTGTTTGACTTGTACAAGCCGATTATCGCCGCGATCAATGGCCACGCCAACGGCGGTGGTTTGGAGCAGGCCTTGTGTTGCGATATTCGCGTCGCAGCGGAACATGCACAGTTCGGATTGGGCGAGGTCCGCCTCGGTTGGCTGCCCGGCGCTGGCGGCACCCAGCGCCTGCCGCGTTTGATTCCCTTGGGGCGAGCTTTGGAAATGCTTTACACCGGCAACCGTATCGGGGCGCAGGAAGCCCTGCGACTCGGTCTCGTTGATTACGTCGTACCGATGACCCAGCTCATGAGCAAATGTGAAGCGATCGCTAGTGAAATCTGCAAGAGCGCCCCGCTAGCCGTGCAGAGAATCAAACAGGCTGCTCTGCGTGGCCTCGATAGGCCGCTCGCTGACGGGCTCAAACTGGAAAAAGAACTCTACAACTGGCTGCAAAACACTGAGGACGCCCGCGAAGGCGCACTGGCGTTTGCAGAGAAGCGGCAGCCGAATTGGCGAGGAAAATAAAAGGAAGAAGGCGGCGATCATGACCTTCGATGAAGTCCTCATCCAAGTGCGAGAGTTGCTAGAGCGCGAAGGACGCGTGGCGTACCGCATCCTCAAGCGACGATTCGAGCTGAGCGACGAGGATATCGAAGACCTCAAAGCGGACCTCATCGACGCCAAACGTGTCGCCGCTGATGAGGATGGAAAAGTCTTGGTCTGGGCGGGGGCTGCGCCCGTTCCAGGTTCCACGTTCAACGCTCCAAGTTCCACTCAATCCTCAACTCCAAGTCACACCCCGTCCCTTTCTTCAGGACTCAGGAATCAGCACTCAGCCGCCGAAAGACGGCAATTGACCGTGATGTTCGTTGACCTGGTGGGCTCTACTGCCTTGTCTGCCCAACTGGACCCCGAGGACTACCGGGCTGTGGTGCAACACTATCACCAAACGTGCGACACGATCCTCCAACGTCATGCCGGCCATGTCGCCCAACCGCTGGGCGATGGTTTACTCGTATACTTTGGCCATCCCGTCGCTCACGAAGATGACGCCCACCGGGCCGTACGCGCGGGATTGGAGATTGTGGAGGCCCTGCAGAGCCGCGCGCGTCAGCCAGCGGCCAATTCCCCGCTCCCGCACGGTCGCGGCTCGGATACCCCGCCGGTGCGCATCGGCATTCACACCGGACTCGTCGTGATTGGCGAAATCGGCGGCAGGGAGAAGAAGGAACTCCTCGCCTTGGGCGAAACCCCGAATCTCGCGGCTCGGATTCAAGGCCTAGCCGAACCCAACACGGTCCTCATCAGCGCCGCCACGCAGCGCTTACTGGATGGTCAATTCGAATGTCAACCGTTCGGCTCGCATCTGGTGAAGGGCATCGCCACACCCATTGCCGTCTATCATGTCCAGAGTGAGCGGCAGCAGGTCTCGCCGCTGGCGGGGAAAGTGACCCTCACTCCCCTGGTGGGGCGGGAACAAGAAGTGGGGCTGCTGTTGGACCGCTGGGCACAAGTGAAAGAAGGGCGCGGCCACGTCGTCTTGCTCAGTGGCGAGCCAGGGATTGGCAAATCGCGCTTGGCCTACACGCTGCGCGAGCACGTGACGCATGAGGGCTCGTTGCTCTATGAAGCGCGCTGCTCGCCGTACCATCAGCAGAGTGCGCTGTATCCGCTGATTGACCTCTTGCAGCGCACCTTACTCTTCACGCGCCAGGACACCGACGCAGAGAAAGTGGCCAAGCTGGAACGCGCCCTGGCCTTGTATGAGATGCCGGAGATGCTACCGCTGTTCACTGCCCTGCTGTCGTTGCCAACTCCGGCGAACTATCCGGCTCTAAACCTCACTCCACAGAAGCAAAAAGAGCGGACGCTGCAAGCCTTGCTGCAATTGTTCACAGCGCAAGCGGAGCGCCAGGCCACGGTCTTTGTATGGGAAGATGTGCACTGGGCGGACCCCTCCTCATTAGAGTTCTTGACGTTGTTGATCGATCAGATTCCCACCACCAAGCTCTTGCTCGTGCTGACCTTCCGCCCCGAGTTCACGCCGCCGTGGAAACCACGGTCGCATCTGTCCCACTTGGTGCTCAACCGCTTGGGCCAGAAGCAGGTTGAGGCGATGATCGCACAAGCAGCAAGTAGACTTCTATCGTCGGAGGTGATTGAGCAAATTCGCCTCAAGACGGACGGGGTGCCGTTGTTCGTGGAGGAGTTGACCAAAAGTGTGGTGGAAGCTGTAGGAACGCAGCAGGCCGAGCCTCTGCTCACCATTCCAGCAACACTCCAGGACGCCTTGATGGCCCGGCTCGATCGTCTGGCCGAGGCGCGACAGATCGCACAACTGGGCGCGACCTTGGGGCGCGAGTTTTCTTATGAACTGCTGCATGCTGTCGCTCCGGCCAACGCAGCAGATCTCCAAACGGCTCTCGCTCAACTGGTGGAAGCGGAGATTCTTTACCAACGGGGCGTGGGAGAGCACGCCCGCTATTTCTTCAAGCACGCCCTGATTCAAGACACGGCCTATCAATCGCTGCTCAAGAGCACGCGGCAACACTACCATCAGCAGATTGCCCAAGTGCTGGAAAAGCAATTCCCGAACACAAAAGACACGCAACCAGAACTCCTGGCCCATCACTACACTGAGGCGGGCCTGATTGAACAGGCGATTCCGTACTGGCAACAGGCGGGGCAGAGAGCGGGCCAACGCTCCGCTTATGTGGAGGCAATCAGTCACCTTAGCAAAGGGGTGGAGTTGCTGAAGACTTTGCCTGACATGCCCAAGCACATCCAATCTGAACTCACGCTACAAATTGCTCTGGGCACTTCACTGATGGCTGTCCGAGGTTATGCCGCTCTAGAGGTTGGCCAAGCTTTGGCTCGGGCACGAGAGTTGTGCGGCCAGGTCGGCGATCCTTCTCAACGCATTTCTGTGCTATGGGGTCTAATGTCGTTTTATACAGTGCGAGATGAGTTACAGACCGCACGAGAACTCGCAGAGTATCTTGTAGGCTCGGCTCGGGATGTTCAGGACCCAATTCTCCGCATCGCGGCTACTCACGGTATTGGGGCTATCTCTGTTCTGCTAGGCGAGTTTGCCGCAGCCAGAAAGTATCTCGAACAAGGCATGAGCCTCTATGACCCTCAGCAGCATCACTCTTCTATCACCCTTTTCGGTGAGGATCTTGGCGTATCCTGTCTGTGTTGGGAAGCCCGTGCCTTGTTCAGTCTTGGCTATCCAGAACAGGCGCTCAAGCGAAGCCAAGAAGCGTTCACCCGAGCCCGGGAGCTCTCCCACCCTACGAGCCTGGGTTATGCCTTGGCAAATGCTGCTGATATCTATCGGGTCCGCCGCGACGAGTCGGCAACTCAAGAACGGGCAGAAGCCTTGCTCGATCTTGCTGCTCAGCAAGGTTTCGCATTACGAACAGCCCAAGGTACTATGTTTTGCGGCTGGGCGCTGGCAATGCAGGGAAAAGAGAAGGAGGGTATTGCTCAATTGCGCCAGGGGTTGGCAGCCTTCCGAGCCACCGGGGCGGAGTTTTTCCGATCGGGATGCCTTGCTCTGCTTGCTGAGGTATATGAGAAGGAAGGACAAGCTGAAGAGGGACTTGCCGTATTAGTTGAAGCGCTAGACACAGTGAACAAGACCGAGGAGCGTTTCTATGAAGCCGAACTCTATCGCATCAAAGGCGAGCTGACTCTCAAGTCACAAGTCGAAAGTCCAAAGGCAAAAGTCGAAGAAGCCGAATCCTGTTTCCTCAAAGCTATCGACATTGCCCAGAAGCAGCAAGCCAAATCCTGGGAACTGCGCGCGTCAACGAGTCTGGCGCGGCTATGGCAACGACAAGGCAAGAAAGCGGAAGCTCACGAATTGCTGTCGAATGTTTACAACTGGTTCACTGAAGGGTTTGACACCAAGGACTTGCAAGAAGCGAAGGCGCTGTTGGAGGAGCTGACTGAGCATGAGCCTTTCTCTTGATTTCGTTCGAGCAGAAATTCAAGCTCAGGCCTACGAACTCTCTATGCACGCTGATGATGAGCGACTAGCTGATCACTTGACTATTGCCCAGGTAGAACATGTGTTATTGCATAGTCAGATACTCGAAGACTACTCAGACGATCCACGCGGAGAAAGTTGCTTGGTTGTAAGCCTCACGCCGGAAGCGACGCCCACGCATATTGTCTGCGGGCGGAATCGAGCAGGGCATTTACTGATCATCACCGTATACATTCCCACTATGCCGAAGTGGAAAGACCCCTACACCAGGAACCGCTAGTGGAGATAGAATCTATGTCAACATCATATAGCGACTGTTTTTATTGCGGAGGAACTGTAGAAGAACAACGCCTACCGCGAGAAGTGCGCTGGCAGGGACAATTATTTATCTTCGAAGACGTTCCTGTAGGAGTGTGCACCCAATGTGGTGAGAAATTCATCAAGCCGCAGGTAGCAAAATCGATTGATCGCGCGCTCCAAGGCCAACAACAGCCAACACGAGTGTTGCAGGTGCCCGTGTACCAATACGAACCTGAGATTGTTTAAACCTATTCGAGAGGATTGAAACATGTCCTACTCAGCATCAAACCAAGATGACGACATCCGCCGCGCGGCGCAGACGTTACTCTCCGCCCGCTACGTGATGGCGCTGACCGGCGCGGGCATTTCCGTCGAGAGCGGCATCCCACCGTTTCGCGGCCCGGGCGGGCTATGGACCAAATACGGCGAGCCGCCTATGAACGGTTACCAAATCTTTCTACAAAATCCCAAAAAAGCCTGGGAGGAGCGCCTAAATCCCCAAGGCCCTAGCAAAATCATCTGGGAAACCGTGGGCTCTGCTGAACCGAACGCGGGACATCACGCCTTCGCCGAGCTGGAAAAGATGGGGATTCTACAATGTCTCATTACCCAGAACGTGGACAATCTCCACAAACGCGCCGGTAGTCAAAAGCTGGTAGAGATCCACGGCAACTACACGCTGATCCGCTGTATCGAGTGCAACTCGCGCTACCCGGGCTCCGAAGTGCCGCTGCATAACCTGCCGCCGCAGTGCCCCAAGTGTAACGGGATGCTCAAAAGCGACACCGTGTCCTTCGGCGAGCCCATCCCGCCGGATGCGCTTGATGCGTGCTACAGCGAGACGCAACTTTGCGATTGCTTCATTGTGGCCGGCACCTCAGCCACCGTGTATCCCGCCGCTTCATTCCCATTGGCTGTGCGACAAAAAGGCGGAACCCTGATTGAAATCAATCTCTACGAGAGCGAGATCACGCCGCTGTGCCAATTCAGTCTGCGGGGCCCGTCGGCGGAAGTCATGCCAAAACTGATCGCCGCTATCAAGGAGTTACGCCAATGAGAAAATGGTTTGCGCTGTCGGCCATTGGTGGGGACCGCCTGGGCATCGTCGCAGACTTGGCGGAACTCATCTATGAGTGCGACTGCAACTTGGAAGATTCCAGCATGACCTTCCTCGGCGGCGAGATCGCTATCCTGCTGCTCTTGTCCGGTCAAAGCGAGGATATTGAGCAGCGACTCTCCACCGCCTGTAAACACCTGGAATGGGAAAAGCGGCTGACCGTCTTTTTCCGCCCGCTCGCCGGAGAGCCCACCCCTTACGGCATGGGTGAGCGCTCGACTTTGTATGAGCTCCAAGCCACCGGCATTGATAAAGCAGGCATCGTGGCGCGTGTGGCGCGTTGTCTGGCCAATCACGGGATCAACATCGTGCAGATGCAAACCCAGTCACGGCCTGAGCCCGGTAGCGGCACGGCCATTTACACCATGCAGATCCAGATGGCCGTCCCGGACTCGGTGAGCATTCCTACCCTGGACGATCAATTGAACCAAATCGCAGACGAGCTGCACATCCACATCGATCTAGCGCCGCAGGAGGGAAACAGATAGAACACAGACGCAGCAGGTGAGACGTGAGGGGTAGACTGTGGTTACGTCATTCCGGGCGAGCAACGCAAGACCCGGAATCCAGGAACCGTAACTGGGAGTCCGTGCTGAATCTTCCTGGATGCCAGCTTTCGCTGGCATGACGACGCTGAACCCATGAACATCAGTGTGATGAAGTAGTAGTGCAGGTGAACAAGGAGGCGTTATGAAACTCGGATTTGTTGGTGTCGGCAATATGGGAAACCCAATGGCGGCGAACCTGGTGAAAGCCGGTCATTCATTACAAGTGTTTGATATTCGTCGCGAATCCGCCGCCAATTTGCTCGAGGCCGGCGCAACGTGGGCCAACAGTCCCAAAGAAGCGGCGACCGGCGCTGAAGCCACATTTTTGTCGCTGCCCATGCCAGCGGACGTGGAGCGTGTGGTGCTCGCGGACGACGGTGTCCTGGCTGGCACAAAGAACAGCGGCATTATTTTCGACATGAGCACAAACTCTCCGATGGTCGTGCGCAATCTCTGTGATAAAGCCAAAGCCAAAGGGGTGTCGTTCCTCGACGCGCCGGTCAGCGGCGGCGTGCGCGGCGCCCGTGCCGCAACGCTCGCGATCATGGTGGGCGGCGAGAAAGCGGTGTACGACAAATGTGAATCCGTCCTCAAAACGATGGGCGCCAACGTCATTTATTGCGGCGCCATCGGCGCGGGCAACGTCGTCAAACTCGTCAACAATATGCTGGCCTTCATCCACATGATGGGCGCCGCCGAAGCGATGGTGCTTGGCGCGAAAGCTGGAGTTGATCCGAATGTCATTTGGCAGGCGGTCAAAGCCAGCAGCGGTGGGAGTTTTGTGTGGGAATCCGGCACGCGCGCCATTCTCCGCGATAAGCTGGCGCCAACCTTCACCATCGACCTCGCCAGCAAAGACATCGGCCTGGCAGTTGACCTTGGCAAGGAGTTTGGCGTGCCGCTAAAAATGGGCTCCGCCGCCAACGAACTGATTAAGTTCTATCAAGCCAACGGCTACGCGAAAGAAGATGTCTTAGCCACGGTCAAGGAGTTAGAAAAACAAACCGGCACGACCGTGCGCGGAACGTGGAAAGAATAGGCCCCAGGTTGCAGGCTTGAGGCTTTAGGGGCTTCCCTTTGGCCTTTAGCCTATAGCCTTCAGCCTTCCTCTCTCCTTACTATGCAGTCTACCGAGAGAAGATATGAGACAGACGAACAACCTTCACGTTGTTGACACCAATCCCCTCGTTACCCCAACCGCCTTGAAGCAGGAACTCCCGATCTCCGAACGGGTCGCGGAAACGGTGGCGACGACGCGGGACGCCATTCGCGCGATCCTCCAAGACGAAGATCAGCGCCTGCTGGCCGTTGTCGGTCCCTGCTCCATTCACGATGTGGACGCCGCACGAGACTACGCCGAACATTTGCTTAAGGCCAAGGAAGAGCTGCGAGACCGTCTTCTGATTGTTATGCGTGTCTACTTTGAAAAGCCTCGCACGACGACCGGCTGGAAAGGGCTCCTCAACGATCCGCATCTTGACGATAGCTATGATATAGCCACCGGTCTGCGTCTCGCGCGCAAGCTGCTGCTGGACCTCGCGGAAGCGGGGCTTCCAACAGCCACTGAGATGCTCGACCCGATCACCCCACAGTATCTGGCGGAACTGGTGGCGTGGACCGGCATCGGAGCCCGCACGAGCGAAAGCCAAACACACCGCGAGATGGCGTCTGGGCTCTCCATGCCTGTGGGATTTAAGAACAGCACGGACGGCAGCATCGCTCCGGCGGTGAACGCCATAAGCGCGGCGCTGCATCCCCATCGATTCTTGGGCATCGACGGCCAAGGCCAAGTCAGCGTGGTGAGCACGACTGGCAACCCCGACTGTCACCTGGTGCTGCGCGGCGGAGCGAGTGCCCCGAACTACGACGCCGCAAGCGTCGCCATTGCCGCCAAGGTGCTGCAGCAGTCTAATTTGTGTACACGTATCATGGTCGACTGTAGCCACGGCAACACGCAGAAAGATTTTAACCGACAACCACTCGTGCTCGCGGATGTGGCCGCGCAACTGCGCTCGGGCAGCCCGCAGCTCATGGGAGTCATGATCGAAAGTAATCTTGTTGCTGGGAAGCAAACGTTTCCAGCTCCGCGCCAGCAGTTAGTCTATGGTCAGAGCATCACCGATCCGTGTGTCGATTTTCCCACGACTGTCGCCATGCTGCGCGAGCTGGCGGAAGCGGCGGGCTCCGCCACGAGATTCAATTGAAATTTGAGGTCAACGCTCCCTCTTCCTTACACTCTCGCGATCAGCATAATTATTCTACGGAGGTGGATTCATCTTGTCAGCGGAAAGTAGCAAGCCCAGGCGCGGGAAGAAAGGCGTTTGCAACTTTCCCCTTTGTCGCGTGTTTTTCTTCCTACCAATGAAGACAAGGAGCCAGGTATGGAAATTGGTGTGTTATTAGTCTCGCTCGCGTTAGTCTTTATCACGAGTTTTTTCATCTCAGTGTTAGGAACAGGAACCTTCTTTTCTCTCCTGGGGATCAGCGTTGTTGTGGGAGGCGTCCTTATCTACGCGAAAGAAATAAGTCTGAGGCTCAGAAAAAAACTTGCGGAGGTCATGAAGGAGCGCCCGTTCACGGCGTTCAAGCTGCGCCCCTTCTTCCCAAAATAGTTCACTGGTTGGGCGGTGAACCCGTCTTTTGGGCGTGGTACTTCCTGAGCGCCGGCATCACTTCCTGTTGGAAGAGCGTCATGTGCTTCATCGTCTGTTCATGCGTGGCGTTTCCCGGCCCGGCGCCCACGATGATATAACCAAACCCTTCAAGAAAATCATAATCGGCGATGAGACGGTCAAGCACGGTCTTCGGCGTCCCGGCAATCGGGCTCGGGAACTGGGCCCCTTCGCTGAAGCGCCCCGCTAAGAAGCCTCGCAGAGAGTTTTCCGTCACGTAGCCCGGCGGCAGCAGAAAATGCGGCGGGATCTTAAACGCCTTGCTTAAGAAGAACTGCCCATGCTCTGCCGCCTCGTCCTGCGCACGTTGCTCATCGTCAGACACATACATGCCCGGGGCATAGCCGAGCTGTTCTGGAGCAGGTTCGTAGCCGAATTTTTCCCGCGCCGCCGTCCGGTAGGACTTCAGCAACCGTTTGACATTTTCAATCGGGGTGAACACCGACACATACGGATATTTATACTGCGCGGCAAATTCGATGGTCTCCGAACTGCCTGCCGAAGGCATCCAGATCGGCGGATGTGGCTTCGTGTATGGACGCGGCCACACGTTCACGTAACGATATTGAAAGTGTTTGCCTAAATGCTCAAATGGCCCCGGCTCCGTCCAGGCGCGTACGATTAAATCATGCGCCTCATAAAACATGTCCCGCGAAAACGTAGGGTCGAGATCCAAAGAGAAATACTCGCAGCCGATACCGCGCACGAAGCCTGAGATAATGCGCCCTCGCGTCACCACGTCGAGCATGGCGATCTCTTCCGCAACGCGCAGCGGGTTCCCCCGCAGCGGCAGGCCATTGCCCAGGATCGCAATCTTGGCGTTCCTGGTGCGCCGGGCCAACATGCCGGCAATGATATTTGGCGAAGGCATCAAGCCGTAGGCGTTCTGATGATGCTCGTTCACGCAGATGCCGTCGTAGCCCAAGGAGTCCGCATGTTCGAGTTCATCGAGATAGCGATTGTACAGTTCGGCGCCTTTGACGGGATCATAGAAGGTATTAGGGAATGTCACCCAGGAGGACTCATATTTCTCGTCAAAATCTTCAGGATAATCTGTCCACGGCATCAAGTGGAAGAAATACGATTGCATAGTTGCTCCTCTTCTCTAGCGAAGAAAGTCCACCACCGCTTGTGCGAAGGCGTCCGGCTGTTCAATAGTCGGGTCATGCCCACATTGATCGACGTACACGACGTCGGCCTGCGGGAGATGCTTCTTGTATTCTTCCGCATACACTGGCGGAATCAATTGATCCTGCTTACCCCATACAATCAACGTCGGTACGCTCGCCGCACGAGCGATGCGTCGTCGCAGTTTAGGGTCATGAAGATACGGGTTCCATGACAGCCGCGCAAAGGCGCTGCGGTCGTGAAACATTTGCACCATCGTCTCGATGCCAAAATCTTTCGGCATGACCGCCATCGCTTTTGACAAGTCGTGAAACACGAGCGGCAAAATATTTTGCGGCGGAATGCGGAATACGTCGGGCATGGGAACCTCAGGAATCCGCAGCCCGGCGGCGTCGATCAACACCATCTTCCGCACTCGCTCGGGATGAAATACGGCGAATTCGGCGGCGATCCAACCGCCAAACGACGCCCCGGCAAAACGAATAGGCCCTGTTAATCCCAGCGCGTCCAACACATCAAGATAGTGGAACACCATATCGTCCATGCCGGTGAGCCAATCCGGCAACGGAGACGGGCCAAAGCCGGGATGATCTGGAAGAAACACATGGAAATGTTGCGCGAGTCGATCAATGCCTTCCGTCCACAGCCCAGCGCCGCCAGCGCTATGCAGAAACAGCAACGGCTCACCCGAGCCTGCCTCCAGCACCCGCACTCGGTAATCCCCGGCCATAATCGTGCGTTCGTTAGGTGTCGTCATCAGAAATCTCCTGTGGTCTCAGTGTCCAGGTTACGGCTGGTTTGGCAAGGGAGGGAAGCAGCAAGATTCCAAGGTAGCCAAGACTTTTCCCTCAATAGATGAAGGCTGCCTATCGCTTCGTCCTCAGCATCCTCCCGCCCCGCGTCCCGGTGTGCCATCCATGATCGGCAGTGATTTTCCCGTTAACAATGACATAATCTACGCCCGGCGGGTAATGGCGTGGGTCTTGGTACGTGCCGGTCTCGGCGATTGTTTGCGGATCAAATATGACCAGGTCGGCAAAGGCACCGGGACGAATCACGCCCCGATCAGTGAAGGAAAACTTTTGTGCCGGAAAGCCCGTCATGCGATGGATGGCGTCTTCCAGTGAGAAGAGCTGTTGCTCTCGTGCATACGTTCCCAGCACCCGCGCAAAGGTCCCATATAGACGCGGATGCGGTTTGCCCTCAACCGACGGAATGCCGTCGGAGCCGATCATGGTCGCGGGATGCGCCAGCACGCGACGCACGTCAGCCTCGTCCATGCCAAAGATCACGGCGACGACACCCTCTCCTTCCTCCGCCAGAATGGCGTCAACCGTTTCGCGCAACGGCTTCCCGGTGATGCGACAGAGTTCTTCGAGGGATTTTCCCTCATACTCATGTTTCGTTGGTGTTGACGCAATCAAGACATCCGCTGGAGCGACCGATTCGAGAGTTCCACCTTTGGCAAGCGCGGACAGGGTCGTGCTCCCTGCTGTGTAGGGATACGCGTCAGACGATATATTAAAACCTTGGGTGCGCGCCTGCTCAACCAGCGCGAGGCTCTCCGTCACCTTGCCCCAATTCTCGCGCCCCATCGCTTTGTGATGAGAGATTTGCACAGCCACGCCGGCTTCTTGCCCGATGCGCAGTGTTTCATTGATAGAATCAAGCAGTCGCCCAGCTTCGTTGCGCATGTGGGTCGCATAGAGGCCACGGTATTCACCGACAACTTTCGCCAGCGCGATCACTTCCTCTGTCTTCGTGTAAGGCAAGTAGAAAAGCCCGGTCGACATCCCCACGGCTCCGGCCTCCATCCCTTCACGCACGAGATCTCGCATACGTGCAAGTTCCTGCTCAGATGGGGCGCGTTTATCCGCACCAAGCACGGAGTAACGCACGGCGGCGTGGGGCACGAGGGCCGCCACATTGAGCGAGGGCGACCGCGCTTCCAGCGCACGAAAAAACTCGTCTGTCGTTTCCCACGCAAAATTGCCGATGGGTCCAAAGAGCTGCGCCCCGAAGTTGCGGATGTAGGCCTTGTAGGCTGTCCCCGCCGGCGCCGCGCCGAAGCCACAATTACCGATGACTTCAGTGGTGACGCCCTGCATGATTTTGAAATCACACAGGGGCCGATCCAGCAAAGCAAAATCGTCGTGAGAATGAACGTCAATGAAACCAGGAGAGACGACCCGCCCCGTCGCATCAAGCGCTTGCTTTGCGGTACTGCTCACAGAGCCAATTGCTGAGATACGGTCACCCTCAATAGCAAGGTCGGCCACAAAGCCTGGGCGGCCTGTGCCGTCAACAAGAGTTCCATTGCGAATGAGCAGATCATAAGACATGAGGCTCTCTCCTTTTTCCCACCGCTAAAACACGATCGGCAACTCCAGATACTCCCGATAAATGAAGTCTCTGTGCTCTAAGAGCAAGGGCGAAAGAGCCGCCGTCACTACCGGGTTCTTCTCCGTGTAGAAGGCGCGGAACGCCGTCGCCATAGGGCACAGTTCCGGCCGGAGCGGCTCCACGAGCGCCGCGAACGCCGCCCAGTAGATATCCAAAGCTGAAAGCCGATTGTCAATGAAAAACTTGTTGCCTTTGGCGTATTGCTGTTCTAGCCGGGCGCTGAGAAAGCGAAGAATCTCCGCCATCCGAGCCGGTGCGGCTTCGGCGGCTTGGGCGCTATACCCGTACTTCGTCCCAAACTTGAGCCAGAAAGAGCGAGTCCCTTCGTCGGTCTTGGGATTGGTCACCGTGCCATGAATCATAGTGAGCCGCTTGGACCAGGCAAAGCCGTTCTCGCCGCAGATTTCATTGATGTAACCAAACATCAACATTCGATCTTCGATATTCGCCGGAACCAACGCTGGTTCTGGTTGTAACCGTTCTGCCAGAGAGAGCTGCTCGATCCAGGTCGAGCGTGGACGTTCATCGTTCCAGATCGCCACCGGCGCGCTCCGTTGCGCGGTCCACTCAAACAGTTCCCGGTCCGAACCGTCCTGCCCTGCGGCTGTCACCGGCGTGTACGGAATCTTCTTGATACGAAAAATTTCCTTACACGCCTCGCGCCAAGGTCCTGGGACAGGATAAGCGCCGAGAATCAGCCGTAGACCAGACATTTGTCTCGCTTCGGCGATGCTGGCGTAATGCAACTTAACATCGGACATACCGATTGTTTGAGCCATGATTTCTCGTCCTTTCTAGGGGAGCGATTAAAGAGGTTTAAATTTTGGCACGGAGATATCTTCTGTCCAGTCGTCAAAGGTGACTTGCACCGGCATGCCAATTTTTACCGTGTTGGGATCGCAGCCGACGATATTGGTCATCATCTGCGGCCCTTCGTCAAGCGTGACCAGCGCTACCACATAAGGCACGTCGCCGGAAAACGCTTGGGTCACCGGACGGTAGACAATCGTGTATGACAAGACTGTGGCGCGCCCCGAGGCCTTGACCCAGTTGACTTTGTCACTCATACATTTGGTGCAGTAAAGACGCGGATAAAATTGATGGTGGCCGCAGTCCGCGCACTGCTGGATATGCAGCTCGTGTTTTTTGCAACCGTCCCAGTAAGGCTGCGTTTCTTTGGTAGGAACCGGCACTGGTTTTGGACTTGCCGCCGCCATCAGTTTCTCTCCTTTCCTAAGATCATCGAGCAGTGCGTGGACATGATGCCGCCCTGGCCGTGTACGAACGCAAGCTCTGCATCTTTGACTTGCCGCGGACCACATTCACCGCGTAATTGACGCACGGCTTCAGTGATGGAAAATAGCGACCCTGGATGGCCAGGATGACAATGCGACATCAACCCGCCATGCGTATTGATCGGCAACTCGCCGCCGAGTTCGATACGTCCGCCTTCGACAAAGCGTCCGCCTTCACCTTTTGGGCAAAAGCCAAGGTCTTCCAGCTCAATAATCACCACTGGCGTAAAGCAATCGTACAATTCCGCTACATCCATATCTTTCGGTCCGAGCCCCGCCATCGCATAGGCTCGCTCGCCTGCCTGTTTAGCGGCGGACGTCGTCAGGCTCTGGGCCTGGCTCACGTGTTCGTGCGAGTGTCCCTCGCCCACGCCTAACATGTAGACAGGTTTCTTCTTAAAATCTTTGGCCCGTTCGGCTGAAGTCATGACCACAGCAGCGCCACCATCAGACACCAGCGAACAGTCCAGCAAATGCAACGGATGCGCAATCATTTTAGAATTCAGCACGTCGTCGATGGTGATGGGCTGACGCATCTGCGCGGCGGGATTTAGCGAAGCGTGCTTGCGACAGGCCACGGAGACTGCCGCGAGTTGCTCGCTGGTGGTGCCATATTGATGCATGTGCGCCTGCGCCAGCAACGCGTAGAATCCAGGGATCGGCGGTCCATACGGACGTTCAAACTGCGCGTGCCCCGCGGTGGACATAGCTTCAATTGCCCGGTCGCGCGAGAGGCCGGACAGCATGTTATCCGCCATCGTAATGAGCACCGTGTTGCACACCCCCGTCGCAATAGCCGAGGCTGCGTGGTGCATGATCGCCAATGTCGTCCCGCCTCCGGTCGCCACGTTGAGGCAGTAGCGTGGGAAAATCTGCATGTACTCGGCAATCATCTCAGCGTGGTACATGTAGGGCTCGACCCATGACACACAGGTAATGAGTCCATCCACATCTTCTTTGGTGATGCCCGCATCTTCAAGTGCAAGCTTAGCGCCTCTGACATAGAGCTGGGTGGCGCTGTACTGGGGCACGACACCGACTTCGGTGTCCGCCGCGCCGACGATCGCCACTTTGCCGCGGAGCGATTCCATAGCACTCCCTCCTTCTGTTGCTCATGAACTACCGCACGTGTTCCGGCGGCGAGCGCATCGTAGCGACTTCGCACGCAGGCTGCAAAGGCAGGGGGAAAAGAGCAAAAGAGGAAGGTAAAGCTGTCAGCGAATATTTTTCTCTTAACCACAACGTTGCAAAATCCCCCCGCACTCTGTGCGGCCCCCTTTACGAAAGGGGGCTTCTGGGTTCCCTCCTTTGCCAAAGGAGGAATAGGGAGGATTTCGCCCCGTTTGACAACCCGTCGCCGTGGGCCACATAATCGCCAGTGTGAAGACGGACTCTCCTCCACAGCCTCCAGGCGAAACCCGTCGGTTGGCCGCCATTATGTTCACCGACATCGCGGGCTTCAGCCGCCAGATGGGCAGTAATGAAGCGCGCACGCTGCGCCTGCTCGACGTGCATAATCGGCTGATCCGGAAGGCGGTCACTGAGCATCACGGCGCGATCATCAAAACCATTGGCGATGCTTTCCTGGTGGATTTCCCCTCCGTCGTCAACGCGGTCCAGTGCGCCCAACAAATCCAGCAGCAGTTACGGACGCATAATACGGACAAGGCTCCGGATGAACAGATTCACGTCCGCATCGGCATTCATCTCGGCGACATCGTCCAGCGGGAAGGAGACGTATTTGGTGATGGCGTGAACATTGCCTCCCGACTGCAGAGTCTCGCGGAGCCCGGCACGATTTACATCTCGGATATGGTGTATCGGGACGTTGCTCAGAAGCTCGCTCTGGGAGCGGTTGTGTCATTAGGCCGCCCCAAGCTCAAAAACATCGCTCAACGCTTCCAAATCTACGCCTTGTTACCCGAGGCTCCGCAAGGCTTCCGTCAAACGCTGCAAGTCCAACGCTTGAAGATTTCCCGTCGAGTGCTCCCTGCATATCGGGTGCTGGCAGCAGCCCTGTTCCTCATTGCCCTTACAGCCGTGGTCGTGCGATATCTTTCTCCTTCAAATCCTAGCCCCCAGCCTCCAGCATCTAGCCCCCCGTCTCTGCCCTTGCCAGACAAACCCTCCCTCGCCGTCTTGTCTTTTGTCAACCTGAGCGAAGATCCGGGGCAGAAGTATTTTAGCGATGGGCTGACTGAGGACCTCACCAGCGCATTGTCTCGCCTGTCTGGACTCTTCGTCATCTCTCATCACACTGCCGCTTCCATCCCCCAAGACAAGCCGGTCCAAGAAGTGAGCAAAGAATTGGGAGTGCAGTATGTCTTGGAAGGCAGTGTGCGCAAAGCCGATGGACAGGTGCGAGTCACGGTACAGTTGATCTATGCCGTCCAGGACCGCCACCTGTGGTCCGAACGCTACGACCGTCCGCTAAAAGACATCTTTGCCCTGCAAGACGAAATCGTGCAGAAGATGGTAACCACTCTACAATTGCAATTTTCGTTACAGGGGCAAAACATCTTGGTGAAAAAAACCACGGATAACCTGGAAGCGTACGATGCGTTCTTACGTGGGCAAGAATCCTTTTTCCGTGCTTTCTATGAGAAGAACAAAGATGCGAACACTCAGGCGCGGAAGTTGTTTGAGCGCGCCATCGAGTTGGACCCACACTACGCCCAGGCCTATTCACAATTGGGGGCGACTTATTATCTCGACTGGTTCTATGGTTGGAATCAAACTCCTCAAACTCTGGAACGAGCGGGGGAACTAGCGCAGCAGGCCATGACCCTGGATGAGTCCCTGCCCGCACCTCATGTGATGTTAGGTAATGTGTATCTCTGGCAGAAGCAGCATGATTTAGCCATCAAGGAGGTCGAGCGCGCCATCGAGCTCGATCCTAATGGCGCCGAAGGATATGTGAACTTGGGCGCTATTCTGGCCTGGGCAGGACGCCCGGAAGAGGGAATTGCTATGGTCGAGCAGGGCATCCGTTTGAACCCGCGCTCTCCGCTAAATTATATCATGGTCCTTAGCTTTACCTATCGCATTGCCGGACGGTATGAGGAGGCGATTGCCACGGCGAAGAAAATCCTGGCGCTCCACCCCAATTTCCCTCCAGCCTACTTTCTGTTGGCCTACTCTTGTGCGCAGCTCGATCGGCTCGACGAGGCGCGAGCGGCGGGAGCAGAGTTCCAGCGCCTTGTGCCCCATGCTTCTCTTGAACAGTGGAAACAAATGGCTGCTTTCAAAGATCCAGCCCTGTTGGAGCGGGACCTAGCCGCTTTGCGCAAAGCGGGGTGGAAGGAGAAATAATGAGTGGTGGTCAGCTATGCGAAGATGGGAAAGAAGACGGTGAGTCAATCTGACGCCCTCACATATGTGTCCCCGTATACTACAACAAATCCAAGCGATGGCGCGGCAAGAGGCGTATGTGCTATCTGTTCATAAGGTGAGGCCGCAGAAAGATGGACCCGGGCGAGGGGCTCACTGTGAGTTACTCGGAGACGGAGAAAAAGTGAATAATTTCTTCAGCGCGCCGTCCTGCTTTGTATAAGCACAGAGGAGGACGGCGAAATGGGTAGAACACAACTGGTGATAACCGTGGCGTTGGCGCTCGGCTCCGGGTTGGTCGGCGGCATAGCAAGTCAGTTCTTCACGGGGACCCCTGCACTCGCCGACAAAACATCGCAAGAGCCGCAGGTGATTCGCGCGGAGAGATTTGAAGTTGTAGATAAAAATGGGGTAGTTCGCGGCGAGCTAGGTCTTAGGGGCGATGGTACGCCTATCCTGCGGCTTTACGATGAAGATGGCAATCCACAAGTGGGCTTCAGCCCGAAAGGCGACGAAGGCCACGTGTGGTCTGCACGTTAGTAAGGAAATCGATCCTGCTTCACGCTATTCGTTACCTTTCAGAGGGTCCTCGATCAGGAAGGGATTGGTCAGATCGCCGGTCAAAGTGTCGCGAGCAAACCCATCCAGTGAGTCGAGATCCCACCCCCCTGGCCGCGCCAGGCTCCGGATGAGTTCTGGCTCCGACCAGAGTCCGACCTCTTCACCGGCGACGTAAAAAGAGCGCCCGTTGATGTTGACCGCGGCGTCGGTACATAGCCAGATCACCAGTTCCGCGACCTGTTCCGGATGAGCGGGGCGCGTGAAGCCCACTTGTCCACGATCTCCTATCCAGTAGCGGCCCAAGGCCCGGGCCATCGGCAGCCATTTGGCGAACACTTCTTGGCCCCAGGCTCCGCCCCCGGTGTTCACGGTCGCGCGAGGGCGAATCATATTGCAGCGAATGCCGAACCGACCCTGTTCACGCGCGACGCTGCGCGTTAGACCGGCAATTCCTTCCTTAGCTGCCGCATAGGCGGAGTTGAAGATCATCCCTAGCCCCGCTTCGGACCCGGTATTGATAATGACTCCGCCGCCCTGGCGCTTGAACACCGGCACGGCAAACTTGGTCATCGTAAACGAGGCCTTGAGATGGCTGTCCAGCACGGTTGCCCACTGCTCTTCAGTGAGCTTGTCGACCGGATTACCAGCGCGCAGCCCAGCGTTGTTGACGAGAATATCGAGGCGGCCATAGTGCTGCACCGCCGTGTCCACGGTCCGCTGCGCCCCTGCCATCGTGGCGACATTGTCCGTGCACGCCATCGCCTCACCACCTGCAGCTTTGATCTCCGCAGCCACTTTCTCCGCCGTGCGGGCTCCTTCAGCGTCAGTCCCGATATCGCTCACGACGATCTTGGCTCCTTGTTGCGCTAGGAGTAGCGCTTCGCAGCGGCCAATGCCTCTGCCGCTTCCAGTGACAATAGCTGCCTTACCTGCTAATCGTTTCTGTTCGGAATAGGCCATGCGGGTTTCTCCCTCCACGTGGATTTTTGGATATGTAGGGTCTCGCCTATCATGCTTATGCGAAGCGAGCAATGAAGAGACAAGCTCTCGCCTCTCCCTTGCGAGACTACGAAGAATGAGCGTAAAGGAGAAGACAACAGCCCTTCGAGGGAACAACGTCACCACGCATCGAGACGCTTATGAAATTCGGCCTCTTCTATCAACTTCCTTGCGCCGCCACGCAAGACGCGGCAACGCGGTATCAAGAAACGATTGAGCAGATTGTGTACGCTGAAGAACTCGGCTTCGATACAGCCTGGCTCGCGGAGCTGCACTTCAACCCCATGTTCTCGATCATGCCAGCGCCGTTGTTGGTAGCCGCCGCTCTCGCTCAACGCACTACACGTATTCGTCTGGGCACGGCGGTGTTGCTCCTGCCGCTTCAACATCCAGTGCGCACGGCGGAGGAGGCCGCGGTCGTGGATCTGCTTAGTCAGGGACGCTTGGAGCTTGGCGTCGGTCGCGGCATGATCGCCATCCATTTTCAAGGGTTCAATGTCCCGCGCGAGGAGAGCCGCGAACGGTTTGAGGAGGCGTTGACGATTATCAAGCATGCGTGGACGCGAGACGTCGTGCAGTTTGACGGCAAGTATTTTCACGTGCCGGAGACGACAGTGGTCCCTAAGCCTGTGCAAAAGCCACACCCGCCGCTGCGCATCGCAGCCAACAGTCCGGAGACGGCGGTCTTCGCCGGGGAACAAGGCTACCCGGTGTTTATTGCCTCGCCCATCAACACGGGCGGGAAACTCTTTGAACAAATAGAAAGGTACCGCCGAACGTTTCGCGCGGCGGGCCATGACCGGAGTAAAGAAGATGTGGCGGTCGCCTTTCCGGTGTACGTTGCCGATGACGATGCGCAGGTTCGCCGCGATGTAGAGGCCAGCTTCTTGAATTATTTTCAGGCGATCGGTCATCAGGCGCGTTTAGGCGACCGCACCAACTCGTCGGAGTACGCCTATCTCCGTGACATCAGCAAACGGGTAGAGGCCGTACGTTGGGAGCACCTAGCCCCGATGGCGCTGTATGGAGCGCCCACGACCTGCGTACAGAAGATCGAAGAGGTCCATGCCCAATGTCACATGGACCAGCTTATCTGCTGGTTTAATCCGGGTGGGTTAGTCCCGCACCGCTCCGTTAAGACCAGCATGCGCCGGTTCGCCGAGGAAGTCATGCCTGCGGTGCGCGGCTTAGGATGAAATAGGAAGTGGATGTCATGGCCCTGGGTTACACTGATGAACCGGCGTGCTTCTTGCCAGTGTCGAGGAAATTCTCAAGAACCTGGAATAGGCTCAACCACGTCAACTCCAGGCGGGGCAGAGAAATGAAAGAGTTCGTCTTTCAGCGAGGTTGAACGATCGACATTAGAGAGTTGCAAGCGGGTCACGTTTCCTAGAGGGTCAGTCACAACGGCTTGCTGAATGTCAAAGGTTTTCGAGTTGACCGTCAGGTCCAATAACCCAATCGCCTCTGGGTCTTGTTTGGGAACCAGGTGCAATTGATAGGCTTCGGCGGTTTCACTCGTTATTGACACCGTAAAATCTTTGTCCAGCCGCCCTACCCCGAGCAGGAATGATGCCGGGGTGTTGGAAGTAAACGCTTGCTGAAACGGGGTCTTGATCACTTGGTTCTCCGCCGGTTGGTAGAACCAAAAGAATTTGCCATCGGACACTAACGTTTGCTTGGGCTCCGCAAATTCCCAACGCATGCGTCCAGGTTTCTTAAACACCACGGACCCATGCGACTGCATTTTCTGCCCTAACGTTGCCGACTCAACCTCTTGCTGAAAATCGGCTCGAAAGCCGGCGGTCGAGTCGTAGTGAGCTTGGAGATGTTTGACGATTTCAGGAACGGTGGCAGCTTGGACGGAGTCGTCAGTGGTCAGTAGCCAGTAGCCAGCATAGAAAACAAAAAAGGCGGCAAGAAAACGAGCGAATATTTTCATAGCGCTCACTATAAACACACTTTACCCCAAAAGAGAGCACGGCCCGTTTCCAGGATTTCCCTACTGACTACTGAAGGCCGGCTATTGACCACTATTCCCGGCGCCCTGCCTGCGCCAGCACTTCGCGCGGTTTACCGGCCTCCGCCGCTGGGGCGATCAGCCCTTCCCGCTCCATGCGTTCGATCATGCGCGCCGCGCGGTTGTAGCCCACTCGTAAGCGCCGTTGCAACCAGGAGATCGAGGCCTGACGACTTTCCATGACTAAGTCGCGTGCTTGTTCATACAGTTCGTCATATTCACTTTCGTCAACACCTCCGTCGACGCTTTTTTCATTTTGCGCTCGCTCCAACGCCGCCACGAATTCGGCGTCATACATCGGCTTGCCTTGCTTCTTGATCGCGCCGACTGCCTTCTGAATTTCCGCCTCGGACACGAACGCGCCATGCAGGCGTTGAATATCCGTGCTGCCCGGCGGGAGAAACAACATGTCGCCTTCGCCCAATAGCCGCTCGGCGCCGATGGCGTCAAGGATCGTGCGGGAGTCCACCCGAGAGGACACCTTGAACGAAACGCGGGCGGGAAAGTTCGCTTTAATAATGCCGGTAATGACATCGACGGAGGGGCGTTGTGTTGCGAGAATCAAATGAATGCCGGCGGCGCGTCCCATCTGCGCCAAACGAGTGATGGGCTCCTCGATATCCTTCCCGACGGTCAGCATGAGGTCCGCTAATTCATCGACAATAACAACAAGATAGGGTAAACGTTGATGATTCAGCGCCATGCCGTTGGGCACTTCTCTCGGCAGGGGCGGCATGGTCTCTCCTTCCTCGCCCTCTTCCACCACTTCGGTCAGTTTAATGATGCCGTTGGCCGCCACGTGTCCGGTTTCCATCAAGCGATTATAGGCGGCAATATTACGAACCCCCTTGTCTTTGAGCAGCCGGTAGCGGTGCTCCATGCGCCGCACCACCTCCTGCAAGGCCGCCCCGGCTTCCTTGGGATTCGTAATCACCGGCGCTAATTGATGAGGAAGATCCTCATAGAGCGACAACTCAAGCATCTTTGGATCGATCATGATGAAGCGGCAATCGCGCGGCGACGCCCGGAACAAGAGGCTCATGATCATCGCATTGAGCGACACGGACTTCCCCATACCCGTTGCGCCCGCGACCAGCATATGCGGCATGCGCGCCAGGTCCGCCACAATGGCATTGCCGACCGTGTCCTTGCCTAACGCCAGGGTGAGGGGGGACTCCGTTTGCTGGAAGCCGGGGCTGTCAATAATTTCTCGCAAACAAACCTTTTCACGACGAGGATTCGAGACTTCGATACCGACAACGGCCTGACCACGAATGGGGGCCAGGATGCGCACCGACACCGCGCGCAGCGCCATCTGGAGATCATCGACCAACGACGTCACGCGACTGACTTTCACGCCTGGCGCGGGCTCAAATTCATAGGTTGTAATGACGGGACCGGGGCGCACCGCCACGACTTTCCCTTCCACGCCAAAGTCCGCCAGCTTGCTTTCTAGGATGCGCGAGCTGGCGTGCAAGACTTCTTCATCGACTTTCACCGCGAGCCGCACCGGCGGATCAAGTAACGAGACCGAGGGCAACATATAGGGTTTACCATTGCCGATAGACTCTCCGGACGGATAGGCCAGAGTGAGCTTCGGTGGGCTCGTACGCCCAGGCGTCGGCGGCGGTGTGGGACGGCTGATGATGATCGGCGGTAATGTGGGCTCCTCGTCCTCCTCTTCGTTATTCATGGACGTAGGAACAACAACCTTCTTGCTCATCCCCTCTTTCTTCGGAGGGCGGGCTCTCGCAGCAAGAGACTCTTCCCCGTCGATGCGCCCCCAGGACGCTTGCGACGCTTCACTTTGGTCATGTCGCAATTTTTCGGACAAATAAGAGGTCAATGTCGCGAGCCCCGTCCACACTGTTTCTATCGCGCCTCGTAGGGAAATCCGCACCATCACCATAAAAGACACCAGTAACAACGGGGCCAGCACCACATACGCGCCGAGTCGGTTGAGCCCCGTTTGTAACTGCACGGCGAGGAATCCGCCCACCCAGCCTCCGGCGTCGGCAACCGCTTGCTTGTTGGAAGATTCAAGCGCCACGCAGGCAGCGCTTGACAAGATCAAGATGAAAAACGCCAGTGATTGGGTGATCGGCGCCGGGAAGGGGAGTATCCGCAGGAGAATCGCTGCTCCATACAAAAAGGCTATGGGCAGCGCGTAACTGAGTTGTCCCAGCATCGGACGCACGAGGTCCGCCAGCACGTGCCCAATCAAACCCATCTGATTCGCAGACGGGCTCTCGGTCCGATAGGAAGAAAACGCGAGAAAAAAGAAGACTGCCAGGGCTATGCAGGCAATGGCAATGACTTCATCGCCAAACGCCCGCTCCTGAACTTGTTGTGGCTTGCGCCCCACCGCCATTGCTACCCCTCCTCATCACATCTCCATCACAAACGGCAGGACCACAGGACGCCGACCAATCGTACGACGGAAATGCCGTCGCAACGAGAGGCGCACCTGCTCCTTCACTATTCCGGTATCCATGCGCGACTCCGGAGGCAACTCGTTGAGCGCAGTGCAGACCGCCTCTTTCGCCGCCGCAAAGTCGGCTCCATCGGTCGAGGGTAAGAAGCCTCGCGACAGCAGATCAGGTCCATTCAAGACCTCGCCGGTTTGCTGAGCAATGCCCAGCACCGCCACCACTAATCCATCCTCCGCTATATGCCGCCGATCACGCAGCACTTCATACTCGATGCCTTCAAGACCATCGACGAAGACTCGCCCAGCCCGCACGGGCTCGACCACACAGGCCCCGTCATCAGCAATCTCTAGCACATGACCATCTTCAAGTAAGAAGACGCCAGTCGGGTCCACCCCAACGCCACGCGCCAAGTCGCAGTGCCGCACGAGATAGCGATATTCTCCATGAATCGGCACGAAATAGCGGGGCCGCACCAGATTGAGCATCAACTGCAATTCATCTTGACTCGCATGCCCAGAGACATGCACACACGCCACGGCTTCATAAACGACTTCGGCGCCGCGTCGATGGAGATGATCAATGAGCCGGGCAATCGCCCGATCATTTCCCGGAATGACCCGCGAGGACAGCACGACCACATCACCGTCGCGAATCTTGACTTGCGGATGGTCCCCAGCCGCGATGCGCGACAAGGCCGACAGCGGCTCTCCTTGCGAGCCCGTAGTGAGCAACGTCACCGTGCGTGGGTCCCGATCCGCAACCTTAGAGACATCGATCAACGCATCGGGAGGAATCCGCAGGTGCCCGGTCTCACGCGCGATTTCAATATTATCAACTAAACTTCGTCCCACCACGCCGACCGCACGACCCTGAGCCAGCGACAGCTCAATGACCTGACGAATGCGATGCACATGTGAAGCGAACGTCGACACCAGCACCTTGCCGGACGCATGGGCGATCAAATTTTCAAGCGGGCGTGTCAGCGTGCTTTCCGACGGGGTGGCCCCGGCTCGCTCCACGTTGGTCGAATCAGACATGAGCAAGAGCACGCCACGCTCACCCCATTCCGCTAAGCGGGCTAGGTCTGGACGCTTGCCATCGATCGGGGTCTGGTCCAGTTTGAAGTCGCCCGTATGAATAATAGTCCCCAGCGGCGTCGTAATCGCAAACGCCACCGCGTCCACGATACTGTGGGTGACATGAATAGCCTCGACCGTAAAGGGCCCGATTTGCCTGGATTCTCGCGGATGAATTTCGTGGAGGTCCGTTTGGCTTAAGAGGTCATGTTCGTCAAGTTTGTCGTGCAACAAACCTAGGGTAAACGGCGTACCGTACACAGGGACGTTGAATTCACGCAGCAAATGCGGCAGCGCCCCGATGTGGTCTTCATGACCATGCGTGAAAACAACCGCTTTGAGGTGTTGTTTCTCTCGTAAATAATTGAAGTCGGGAATAACAATATCAATCCCTAGCATCTCAGGTTCGGGAAACATCAGGCCGCAATCAATCGCGATCGCCACCGCCTCACCATCACTATCCGGGCAGTATTCAATCAGCATGAGATTGAGGCCGATTTCGCCTAGCCCGCCCAGAGGGATAATGCGAAGAATACCAGTACTCATGAAGAGGGTCGCTCCGACATTCCTATAGTTAGAGGTTGAGCCGCCCCGGAAGCCACTTCAGGCGCGGAAGGCTCTGGCTCTTGCAGCCGCTCCGCAATCACTCCTCGCACCTGTTGCAACAAATCCGCTCGCGCCGCTTTCTTATTTAGATGTACATCGACAGAGACCGGTTTGTCAAAAATCACTTCAACAGAGCCGGGGTGAATCGCTAATCCACCCGGAGGCCACAGCGTACGCGAGCCTTTGACTGTGACTGGCACGACAGGAACACTGGCTTCCGTGGCGACGACAAAACCGCCGGGCTTAAAATCTTGGAGCTGTCCGTCTCGTGTCCGAGTGCCTTCAGGAAAGAAAATGACGGAGATGCCCGCATTGAGCAGCGCTTTCACTTGACGAATCACCGCGACCGCCTGCGTGGGACTCTCCCGGTCAACGAGCACTTGCTGCGTCCTCTGCATACACAAGCCAATAATGGGCACCTTCCGCACGGCACGTTTGGAAACCCAGCGAACTTGCAGATGGTCAAACGCCGCTATTAAGATGGGAATATCAAAATTACTCTGGTGGTTCGCCATAAAGAGGTACGGCTGCCTCGCGTCAAGCTGCTCAAGCCCACGAACATGTATGGTAATTCCGCACACTCGCAGCACTCCTCTCGCCCAGGAACGGATGAGAAGCGCGGCGCGTTCGGCATGTGGATCAAAAAAAGAGAGCAGAATGACTGGTCCTCCCCAGAAAAGCGTCAGGAGAGCAACAGCAGCGAGACGAAAGACAAGAAAAATCGACGAAAATAACGACAAACTGCATCCTAGGAGAGAAGAATTGAGAGTATTATAGTTTTTCTTTTTGGTTTTCGTCAACGTGGTTGATTTTTCTTCACTTCTTCTTACAATCATGTCCACTTGAGGGGAGGTGTAAGGGTGGCGCGTGGTCATTGAATGTCCGTTATGTCATACTCGGTATCGCACCGATAGCTCTCAGGTCGTGGAGGAAACCACTCGTTTCCAGTGCACGAAGGACGGCTGCGAGCATGTCTTTCACTACACGCCTCCGTTGCTAGAGGGAGCGAGGCTAGATGTATCGATACCTATACCCTCACTGCAAAACGCCCTTCCTTCGATTGAGGAAACTCAGGCTCCAGATGAAGGGTTGACGATTCCTTCGGAGGAGATCTTTCCGCCAGAAGAACTCATCCTCACAAAACCAACTGCGCCGGTAGAGAATGAGACAAAACCTCGACGGAAAGAACACTCCCCACCACCAACTCCCCAAAAGCGTCCCTTTGCCCAGGAAGATTTTTCCCAAACCTTCACTTTGCCAGAGACGCCTTTTTACACGGACATTGAAGCAGCGGAGCGAGAACAAACTGTGGTGCGATCTTCATCATCAACACGATCAGATCGAGAGGTCCTGATCTCGCCCGGAGCCTTCGTACTGTTCTTAGGGCTGCTTGTCCTGAGTAACGGGGTGCTAGGTCTCTATTGCTTTTACCATACAGAAGCCACGGAAGCCTTTCTCGCGCGACTCCCGTTACTCGGTGGGCTCGTCGCAGGTGAACGCGTTTCCGCACGACATATTGTTCTCAACGATCTCGAAGGACGCTATCAAACCACGAAGGACAGTCAGAAAGTCTTCACGATTTCTGGGACAGCGACGAATAATGCGGCGCTCGCGGCGCGCACTATTCAGATTGAAGGAGCGATCTACGACGCCAAAAAGAAGATCGTTGGACAACGCCTGATCTTTTGCGGGACCAATATCTCTCCCGAGCGTCTGGCGAACCTCACTGTTCGTGAGATTGGCGCGCTGCAAGACCTTGTTCCCCCCAAACAGTTCCATGTCCTCACGGGAGAAGCCGTGAAGTTCTTGATCGTCTTTACTACTCCTCCGACATCGGTCGCCGAATTCAGTAGCCGCGTTATCGCGGCCCAGTTTGGCAACTTATGAAGAAGAGGATTTTTTATCCGACGTTTCCGAGGGATTCTGTTCAGGGGTGACATCGATTTCGTCAGGCGACTTCACCGCCTTGCGAAAATTCTTGATGCCCTTTCCTAATCCTTCGCCGATGTCGGGCAATTTGCCAGCGCCAAAGACGATCAGCACGATGATAAGAATAATGAGTAGTTCGCCAATGCCAAGACCAAACATAATAGAGCCACTATACGTCATCTCCTCCTCGTCTGGCAAGCAAGCCCTGCCTCGGATGTGCTTTCTTGCGATCGAGAAGGCTGACAGCTAGAATGCCGCCGTTATATGTCAATTGCGACTTCACTCTTGCCCCGAGACCAGCAACGAGATCCATTCGCATGGTTCCTCCTCGTTTCTCTCCTGCTGCATCTACTCGCTGTATTTCTCTTCCCGTTAATGGGGAGACAGGTTGCGCTTCCGCCACAAGAACAGCTTGCTGAAGTAGAACTCTTGTCGCCGCCCACGCCGCCTCAGCTCGCCCCGCGACCTCAGCCACCCCTGCCTCGGGCTGAAGTCAAAGAACCGCCTCCACCGATTCAGAAAGAACAACCGGAAAAGCCACAGGAAGAGAAGCCGCATCAAAAACCACTAGAGCTGCCCCGAGAGCAGATTGTCAGTCCACCCGAAAACACTAATGACCAAGTTCCGGATAAGACACGTTTGTTGAGCGACCGTAATAGCTCCGCCAAGGAAGAAAGTGTGGCCGTGGGCAATCCTCGGCCTGCCACCCCACAAAAAGAAAAGCCGCAACCTCAGACAAAGCCGGCTCCGCAACAACCGCCTATACAGCTCGCCATGAAGACGCCCGAGGCGAAACCGGCGCCAAAGCCGCCGATCGAAAAGACGATCGAGAAAGCAATTGAGAAGCCCCGCGACGCCACGAGCAAAGAAGAACTGTTGCGTAAGGATATTGCGCCCGGGAAGCCTGACGCTCCAGCCGCGACCCCAAAGTTGTTCGCCAATCCAGACGATCTGCTGGCGCAAGGTTGGTTGTCCAAATCCGACCGCAGCAAAGCTTCTTCACAGAATGAAAAACAACAATCCCCGCAAGCTCGGGACCTGCTCGCTCTGGCTCCGCCTCCGGCGGAAAGTCTTTTCAATCTTCCTGGGTCGGTCGGTACGCCGGATTTATTGCCGGATATTCGTCAAGGAAACGTCACGCTCTTAAACACCAAAGCGAATAAGTTCGCGCCTTTCGTGCGTCGCGTAGCGTTGCGGGTGTTTCAACATTTACTCATTTACCAACGTAAACAACTGAAACTCGATGATGTTGTCGCTGCTCGTGAGATGGCTACCGTGCAAGTCAAACTCGACAATCAAGGGAATCTCAAAAAACTCATCATTCAGACCAGGTCCGGGAGTTACGCCGTGGACTCCTCACTGCTTGACGCGTGTAAACAAGGCGCGTGGGATGAGAATCCTCCAGCGGAAGCCGTGGCGGAAGACGGATACATTAATTTCATCTTCCGCTCAAATATTATCCCACAATACGACCAGCTAGGGATACGAGCGATCATTACCTACCTACAAATCGGGCTGCTCTGAGCGATTACGCTTGTGTCGCTTGAGGGATTAGAAGAGCGTACTCGGCTTCGCCGCCTTCCCTTGCAAAGCGGGGTAGCGGCTGCTAAATTTGCGTCGTTGTTCACCAAGGGCAACGTTTGTAGTCCACCGATCTGATCACACTGTGGGGCCGTAGCTCAGTTGGGAGAGCGCTAGAATCGCACTCTAGAGGTCGAGGGTTCAATTCCCTTCGGCTCCATTCGGAAAATCAAGCACTTAGCCAGTTCATTCAAACAACGTTTCCTGACCCTGCTACAGTTTTTGCTACAACTTGTTGCAGCCTCAGCTTCAGTTGTACAGGTTACTGTAGCGGTGTGGTTTTGTTCGGGCGGCCCTTACCCATTCCTTCAGCTACATCATCGTTTAGGCGATCCACTACGGCATCCATTCCACCCTCCTGGTACACAGTCGTGCCTATCTGCACCACTCGAGGTGTGGATTCAGTGAGAAAGACTGCACCTAGAGACCGAAGCAGTGTGTGGTCCGGCCAACCTGGAGCCGCGTGCAGACTCTTCGGGATGCGTCGGACGAAGGTCGCGTGCGCCTCTCCTTCATCATACCCTTCCGCTATTTCATGACTGCGGCGGGCTTCTATGGCAGACGGAGCCACAATAAACCAATCCTCATCATGGTCAGGCGTCTTACACCAGTACAGGTTCATCTTTGTCTCACTTTTTTGGCGCAGGAAGTTGATAGGCTTGTTCGAGAGCAGTCATAGCAGCTAATCGGTGTTGTTGTCCCACATGCGCATAGCGGGCCGTCATGCGGAGATCCTTGTGTCCGAGAATCTCTTTGATGGTGAACAGATCTGCCCCCTGCATTCGGAGATGCGAGCCGGTGGTGTGGCGAAGATCGTGAAAGTGGAGTCCTTGTAAACCAGATTTCTTGAGCGCGGTATACCAAGCTGTGTCTGCATCTGTGCGGTAGGGCTGTCCAGTCCGAGGATTGGGAAACACCCACGGTCCGGGGGTGGCGGCTCGCAGCCCGCTCAGTAGATCGATCATCGTCTGATTCAGCGGGATACCTCGTTGTTCTCCGTTCTTAGTATCGGTCAACAGAATGACTTGGTTCGGAAAATCTACTTGGTCCCATCGCAGCGCAAGAATTTCCCCCTTCCGCATCCCCGTATGTAGGCCAGTCACGATAATGGGCTTGAGATGCGGCGGAGCCACCGACAAGAGACGGGTGACCTCTTCAGCACTTAAATACCGCAGCCGCGCATTGTTCACCTTGACCGGGAGGTGAACATCGCGGAAAGGCTGACTCGGCAATAAGCCCCATTTCACAGCCATGGTAAAGGAGTGTTTAAGCAGCGCCAGATGATGCGCCACCGTGGCCGGTTTTAAGCCGTCTGAGAGCTTGTTTTCGAGATAGGTTGTGATCTTGTCTGGGCTCATATCCTTGAGCAGAGAGCCGCCAAACGCTTCCCGCAAATGCTTTGCCCAGTAGGTATCGGTCTCGTAGGTGCTGGCCTTCTTGGTGACTTTGGCAAATTCGAGGTACCGATCCAGTAATTGGCCATAGGTCCACTTTAAGCCTTGCGGGGTAGAGAAATAGCGGCCCTCCCGAATCTCTATCTTGCGTTTGGCGAGCACTAATTCCGCTTGCCGCTTACTTGGGCCAATGGCTTCCCATTTATCCTTGCCTTCAAAGCGATAACGAATGTACCAGGTATTGCCCCGCTTCATGACACCCTTCATTTGGATCCTCTCATTCTCATTTCACAAAGTGACTGCCGATATGTTCCGCTTTCCTATGCCTTCATCCCGTCTCCCCTCACGGTCGATTCCCCTATTGCTTACCTACCGTGTGACTGTGACGGCCATGTTACAATCCCCTCTCGACTGTGCTGCCACCCTTGGGAGAGGAACGGCAGTTATGCATTGATGTAACATCTCTTCACCATCGGTGAAGCTCAGGCAGGGGACGCTACCCGAGCCCTCTTCTCTTACGCTGGCGCGCTCCAATCACGCCGCGTCTTCGTCAACCTTAGGTCCCGTGGTCGCGCCTCCTGCGCTTCCTTCACCACAGCGCCCTGCCGCAGGCTGTAGAGCGCTAGCACCGCCATGTGTTTACAGGGCGTCTGTCTGTACATCGCGTCTTTGCATGAGCAGAAACTCTGCCCGCCGCTGAGCACGACCCCGTATTCCTTCCCATCGCCATTAGTCACAAATCCTCTCAATTCCGCTTCCGTTTGCGAGGTCACGGTGAGGGTATAGGCATTCATCAGTAAGCCCTCTACGGCTTTGTGAAGTCGTTCAAGAGAGACCTGCTGGAAGAGTGCAAGGACCAGAGCGTGAGGAAAGGTGTTATCGAACTGTGTCATTGCCGGATGTCCTCCGGCTCGTTAGGGATATATTAGCGGCTGTCAGTACGAGCAATGCTGAGAGTCGCTTGGCCGGTCATGGTGTTCGCCACACCGTGACTGGCCGCCTTAGGCCTCCCGTTTCTTTCTTTGCTGTTCGGCTCTCACCTCCTTTGCGATGTAGTGCACCAACCGAGCGATGGGCTCGGCAATCTTGCGCATCCCCACTTCCCACCGGGCCACCGTATTCCACGGCACGCCGATTTTCTCTGCCAATTCCTTCTGCGTGAGCCTTAGCTGACGCCGAAGAGCTTTCAATTCGCTTCCGATCATATAACTAGAATATATGGCCAATGGCTATATATGTCAAGCGCTTCCGCCCCCGTATTGTTGAAGGCGACGCCGTCGCCTGGTTTCTCATCTTCTCCGACGACAGCAAAACCGCCAGCGCCGGAGCCCGCATCAGACACGGGATTTTAGAAGTTTTTCACTGTGGTCCTTGATTTTCCTGCCGACGGATTAAACTCCTCTCCAGCGTCCTTATTTTTCGCGGGTTTGGGAGCCTCGTTTCTTTCGTTGTCTGTGGTATCAGGGGCAACAGCATCACTTGCCTCTCCGGCTTCACTCTCATCCGGGTTTACAGAGGGAGTTTTATGCGGTTGTTCGTGTCCATCAGAAGCAGCGACGAGCATTGAGGGACCCCTCCTTCGTGGTGCCTATGATCAGGAGTGCAAGTTCTTCAACTCAACAGATCAAGTGGATAACCCTCTAAAACTTGACGCCCGGAGCGCTTCCTGTACCCTTTTCTTTGAGGAGGACATCCGTGGCAAAGACGCAGGAAACCGCGCGCGTGGTCGAACAGCAGGGGCAGTTTACACAGACACTAGGCGCGTCACGTTGGCAAAGAAGACTGACCGGCGTGTGGCGAGACCTTTGAAGGCATGAAGATTCGGCAGTGTTGTCGTCGCGCCGGTCAGAATGAAGCGGACTATGAACGCCACGGGGAGGAGGATCGTCAGGTCCGCATGGAGTGCTTTCAGGCCGAGAAAACAACGAGCCGCTCAGCGCGGAAGCCGCAACGCTTGGCCGCCAGCCCCCAGCGCCAGTATTCTGGGGCTCGTGAGCAGCCAGGCGTCTCCTTCCGCGCGGGGAAGCCACGGGAGCAATTGTGTTGTTCCGACTCCTGGAAAGTTGGGGACTGGAATGAATCCAGACTTGTTCACAGGAGCGGTGGTGGAAAGCGCGGTGGCGAAGGTAGAGACGGAAGAGAGCAAAGAAAAGAATTCATTGGCGGGGTGCTACGGCACAAGCTCGTAGCATCCTAGCATCGGCCCGTGCTTTCCTCACCGCGACTCAATCGGCAAAGGAGGGATGCGGCTCTAGCGGTTATTCCTAAAGCGTTAAGGATATTGGCATGAAGAGTCTCCTCTTGTGTTTTTTGTTTTCGTTTTATATTTTCCTTGCAAAAGAGGAGAGCGAAGGCATGCGCACCACCACGACACTGCACCCTGGGAGTCGCGGCGCCAAAAAATTTCGCGCGCAGTATGGGGATCGTCTCGTCTGCGTCCGCTATCGATCTGATGAACAGCAACAGAAACGCTTCAAGACCATAGAGCTCATTGTGGAAGAGTGGCCGTGGAAAGTTCCCACGCGACAGCAGGACGCACGAGGAGTGTTGGTAAAGGTCGCGTTCTCTGAGAAGACGCTCCGCCAGCAAGTGAAAGAGGCGGGCGGCGTTTGGAATGCCGACGCGCAGGCATGGGAACTGCGCTACGATCGCGCCCTCGCCCTGGGGCTCAAGGCGCGCATTGTTGAAAATGGCCGTTCCTACATCTAGGAGCAGCGTGTTGCTACATATAGGAACCTCGATGTGACTACCGGTAGGAATTTCTCGATTGCTAAATGTAGGAACATGTTGCTATTACTGGCAGCAAGTTGCTGCGAATAGGAACACGGTAGGCTGTCTATCACTAAGTTAGGTGTATCAGGCACCACAAGGTGGACGTGTCATTAAAGGAATAAATTATGCATTGGTGGACATTACGGCAACTCAAGTCAAAAGACCGGGAGACACGTCAGCGAGCCGTCGAAACTTTAAGCAATTCAGGGGATGTGCGCGCTATTCAACCACTTGTAGCTGCACTTAGTGACTGGGCAACCCGACACGGAGCGGCTATGGGTTTGACTAAACTTGGTTGGAGCCCGGCTAGTCATGAGGAAGAAGTTCTATTCCTTTTAGCCAAAGAGAGTTGGGATGCATTGACAAAACTTGCCCAGCGCGATGTGTCTATTCTGTTGGAATCTGAGGCGTTCCAACGTGAATTATATGATAGTTTTACGCATCACCGCGCAAAACTAATCAGGATCTGCGGTAGCATTCGCTCGGAAAGAGCTATCTCGTTGATAATCTCCGCTTTAAGAGTTAAAGGGCATAACGACTCTGGCATATATGAAAGCGCAGTTGCAGCTTTCGTCGAGATCGGCAGCCTGGGGCTCCCTTTGCTCATTGAAGCGCTAAAAGATCATGATGCCTGCTGGGCTTCGATAGCCGCTTTAGGCGAACTTCGGGATAACAGAGCGTTTCAGCCATTGCTGGAAATATTTAATTCTTCCACCCGTTCTACCCGGGACGTATGGTCATTATCCAGATATAGGGATGAAGCCATCAGCAGTCACATCGCTGTGGCCTTAGCAAAAATCGGCGATAAAAGGGCAATTGCACCTCTACTTATCTCATTAGAATCAGTGAGAAGTAAGCATTTCAAATTGGAAGTGGCCGAAGCCTTGCTTAAACTAGGCGAAATGAAAGCGATTGATGTACTGCTTAGCCTCATAATAAATATTCAGGGAGCTGGGGACCATGTAGAACACAGAGCTGTAGAGCTCTTGGGTAGGATTGGTGATCCAAGAGCTATGGATGCAATTATCTCTGCTTTAAACAATTATCATTATAGTAATGGCCAAGAACAGAGTTATCAACTGCGCAACACCGCGGCGGAGGCTTTATGCTGCCTATGGAGACCCATGAAAGATACGCCAGAAAAGCGACAGCTGCTGCGCGAAATGCTCAGTCACCAACACGTAGGTATAAGGCGTGCTGCCGCCGAGGAACTGGGCAATCTAGGAGATACAAGTGCAGTATATTCGCTCCTCTCAGTCCTCTCCGAGGATAATGTTAGCGTATACATGGCAGCAGCCCATGCACTCGGCAAGTTGGGTGCTGTAGAAGCCATTATACCCCTTATGGGCCGCCTCAGGCTAAACGGCGGATCAGACAATGACAAAATCTACGGGATTGTGCTTTCATTGGCTAGTGAGCGGTCGTCATTCATTGAACGTATCTTTAAAAAGTTGTATGAGCAGATACCTGACAATGTAATCTATGGTCGAAAGGATCACGCGTACAAACACCTCAGAGATGCTGTTCGAATCACAGAAGAAGGTTGCGAATTTAAGATCACAACACGTGAAGATCGTGGTGGTTACCGCGTAACGGTGCAAGAGAATCCGGCGAATTACGGGACGGGGTATATGGAGCGGTACGAGGTAGAATTCTGGGATCCCGAAATAATTAATGGAATTACTACCGACTTGATCAAGACTAATAAATTAGCAGACGACTGAGTCTACATAGTCAAACACTGCGGTAGAGTAGGTTCCCTCTCTCAGGAACTAGAAGTAGCGAGTCACCGATGAAAATGAATTAAGTGCAGGTGTGGTACGCAATTCTGTCCGAATGTAGTGATCCGGCAGCTCCTTCCGGTTGCACGGCTGCATAGAGGCATAACCCACCTAACACGGCCCTCCAGCGCATCGCGGCCCGCGTGCGGATATTGCTGAATCTGAAAGGCAGCATTCGGGCCGCTCGCGCTGAGGGCTGGCGTTAGCCAAATATGCCGCGTGGCGGCACCACGCAGGATGAAAAGCAGGCGTGCGAGCGCTAGAGTAGTTGCAGTCTTTGGTGCGGATGAGGTCGAGCAGCCTTGGTGCACCCAGCCCGTAAGTTAGCCGGACCCGAGAGCCTCCTGAGGCACCACGCATTGTTGCGCCCGTCATGGGGAAGCACGGATAGCAGACTCTTACTTGCATGAGGTTCTTCCCGCCAAAGGCGAAAGGAACACGCGATGGAAGTCGTCTACGAGTGCTGTTGTGGGCTCGACGTGCATGCCAAGACGGTGGTGGCGTGTGTGATCAAGCGCGGGCGGAAGGAAATACGCACCTTCGCAACGATGACCGAGGACTTACTCCAGCTGGGCGATTGGTTGACCAGCGAGGGCTGTACGCATGTGGCGATCGAGAGTACAGGAGTATACTGGAAGCCGGTGTTTAATCTCTTGGAGGGCACGATCGAGGTGATCTTGGTCAACGCACGGCATATCAAAGCGGTCCCCGGACGAAAGACCGATGTCCGCGATTGCGAGTGGTTGGCGGATTTGTTGCGGCATGGCTTATTGCGGGCCAGTTTTATACCGCCGCAGGAGATTCGGGAGTTACGGGAGTTAACGCGGTACCGGCAGACGCTGCTGCGTGAACACACTGCCGTGGCCAATCGGCTGCAGAAACTCCTGGAGAGTGGAAACATCAAGTTAGGGCAAGTGGCGAGTGATGTGTTGGGACTGAGCGGGCGAGGGATGTTGCATGCGTTAGCCGAGGGCGAGCAGGATGCGCGGAAGTTAGCCGAGCTGGCCCAAGGGAAACTGAAGAACAAAAAGGACGCCCTCCGCCACGCGTTAGTCGGGCGGTTGACGCAAGTCCAACGGTGGGTGCTGGGCGAATTACTCGCGCGGGTCGAGGAACTCGATGCCGCCATAGCGCGAGTAGAAACCCGGGTTGGGGAGGAAGTGGAGCACTGCCCCGACCCTTTCGTGAAGGAGGCCGTGGTGTTGCTCGATAGTATGCCGGGGATCGGGGAACATGTCGCACGCACGATTGTCTCCGAAATGGGGGTCGATATGGCGCGGTTTCCTTCTGCCGCTCATCTCGCGAGTTGGGCCGGACTCTGTCCGGGCAACAATGAGTCAGCGGGCAAACGCAGAAGTGGACAAACGACCAAGGGGAGCCAGTACCTGCGCACCGCCCTGGTCGAGGCGGCGTGGGCAGCGACGCGGGCGAAGGGGACGTGTCTGGCCGCCAAGTATTACCGCCTCGTGAAACGGATGGGCAAGAAGAAAGCGCTCGTCGCGGTGGCGCATGGCATGTTACGCGTGGTTTATCATCTGCTCGGTCGCCGCGTGGGCTACACGGACTTAGGCAGTGAGTACGTGACACAGCACCAGGTCGAGCAGCAACGGCAACGTTTAGTGAAGAAACTGGAGGCACTGGGAGTGAAGGTGACGCTTGAAGAAGTCGGACAAGCTGCCTAGTACACTTACCGGGGCATTTTCATAGCAGCAGGCTGCCTGAACACATCAAGTACCAGGAAACACCAGTAAGGAGGGGACAAATGGATTTTCAGCTTACGGCAGAACACCGAAAGATTCAGGAGGTCTGTCACCGACTGGCCGCCGATTTCGCCACGCGGGCCGCCCAGCATGACCGAGACACCTCGCTGCCGCTCGAAAATTATCAAGCACTCAAACGGGAAGGACTCTACGGGCTCACGATTCCTAAGGAACTCGGCGGCTGGGGTGCTGGGATGCTGGGGTGGGTCCTGGCAGCCGAGGAATTAGCCCAAGGCTGTCCCACAACTGCGCTGACGTTCAATATGCACACCGCCGGACTAGGACTGGTTCTGGACACCGCGACTATCTCCCCGCCCGCCAAACAGCGGCTGGCGACACTTGCCGTGCAAGAGCAGAAGCTGTTTGCCGCCGCGTTCTCTGAACCGGGGGGCTCTAGCCTCGTCGGCGGCCCCACGTTTACCCCGAGCGTGCGGGCGAGACAGGAGAACGGCGGGTATAGATTACGGGGCCGCAAAGCCTTTACCTCCATGGTGGAAGCCTGTGATTACCTCCTGCTGATGGTGCATCCTGAAGGTTCCACTAATCCCTTGGAAATGATGATGCTTATCGGGCCGCATCCGGCTCCGGGCTTACAAGTGGAAGAGGTATGGGACACCATTGGCATGCGGGGGACTCGTAGCAACAATGTGGTCTTAGACGAGTATTTTGTCCCGGAGCAGAACTTTTGCTTCATCGTGCCCAACTTTATAGAGTGGTTTCTCAGCATTAACCATTGGGGAGTAGCCTACGGCACGGTGTACATTGGGATCGCTGCGGCGGCGTATCGCCACGCGTGTGACACGCTTAAGCAGCGGGTGCCGCGGGGCTTTGCGCAGCCCATGAGCTATCATCCTCAGATCCGGACGCGGGTAGCTGAGATGAGCGTCGATTTAGAAGCCGCGCGGTTGCTAATGCGGCATGCAGCGTGGATGGCAGACAATGAGGGACTCACCCCAGCCACGCAATCTGCCCTTTTCCGCGCCAAATATTTTTCAGGTGAAGCTGCCACACGCGTCACGCGCAACGCGCTTACGGCGTGCGGGGCTCACGCGTTGTTCAAGACCTCACCATTGGAGCAACTGTTCCGGGATAGTGCGTCTGCCCCGATAATGCCCCCCTCCAATGACGTCTGCCTAGATGCGATAGGGATATTTGAGCTGGGGTTAAGCATGCAAGAAATACAGTTGCCTCTCAAAGTGGCAGGGTGAGCCAGGGAGGCAGGCGCGCCTAACAAGCACCTCCAGCCTAACCGCGGCCCGCGTGCGGTTTGGAATGAAGCCGAAAGGATACGGTTGGGCTGCGGCGGCTGAGGAGGAGCGTTGAGGCTGTAGGAAAACCCCATCCGGCTCTTGCGGCGGGAACAGCAGGGGAGCAAAGTCTCAGCATCTTGCCTGTTGACGACGAGGCCCCCGATGGCGCGCTACAAGCCAATTGATCTGAGTCCCAAGCTCCTGACCGTGGATTTCACGCGGCAGATTCTGCCCGGCTCGTTTGAATATGCGTTGTGTTATTTGATCGATCATGAACTGGATCTTGCGGTGTTTGCGCAGCGGTATCGCAACGACGACGGAGGCGCGCCCGCCTATGCCCCAGCCTTGCTGCTCAAGATTATTCTGCTGGCTTACTCCCGGGGGCTGGTGAGTTCGCGGGCGATGGAGAGCGCCTGTCGACAGAATGTCCTGTTCATGGCGGTCAGTGGGGGCGCGACACCACACTTCACCACCCTAGCGGCGTTTGTGAGTAGTGGGGGCGAGGCGCTGAGTGCGCTGTTTACCCCAGTGTTGGTGGTGTGTGATCGCCAGGGGCTGATCGGGCGAGAGCTGTTTGCCATTGACGGGGTCAAGCTACCCAGCAATGCGTCTAAGGCCAGAAGCGGGACGCGCAAAGAGTTCCAGCGGGAAGCCCGCAAGATGGCTCGGGCGGTGCAGAAGATGCTAGCGCGCCATCGCCGGGAGGATGACCTCACGCACACGTATGAGCCGTCGTTGCGCCAGCGCGAAGCGCGGCAAATCGAGCGCCTAACGCAGGAGACGGCTAAGCTGCGCATCTGGCTGCACGCCCATCCGCAAGACCGCCGGGGCGTGCGGGGCAGTGTACGGAAGTCCAATCGCACCGACAATGAGTCGGCCAAAATGGCCACCGGCAAGGGGGTGCTCCAAGGGTACACCGGCGTAGCGGTGGTGGACGAAAAGCATCAGATCGTCATCGACGCGCAGGCGCACGGCGTGGGCCAGGAGCAGGAAGTGCTAGGACCTGCCCTCACGGCGGTGCACGCGTGGCGCACGGAGGCCACGGTGTTCACCGCTGATGCGGGGTATGCTAGTGAGACCAATCTTCAAACGCTGGGGGAGTTGGGCATTGACGCCTATGTGCCGGATAATGGCTATCGCCGCCGCGATCCACGCTACCGTGGACAAGCGCAGCACCGGAGCAAACCGGAGCCGCTCTATAACAAGACTCTCCCACTCCAGAAGCCTCAGCTCTTTCGGGCGCAGGACTTTCAGGTGGCAGCCGATCACTCCCATTGTGTGTGCCCAGCCGGGGCACGGCTGCACCGCAACGGACGTCACCACGATCTCAAAGGCTTTACCGCACTGAAGTTTACCGGGAGTCAGACGGCCTGTGGGGCCTGTGTGGTACGGGACCGCTGTTTACGGTATCCGGAGAAGACCCCGGTGCGGCAGGTGGCCGTGTTCCTAGGGCCCACGGCTGGGAAGCCCGAGACGTACACCGCGCGGATGAAACGCAAGATTGATAGTTCCCGTGGCCGCGAGATGATCACCCGCCGCTTTGCGACAGCGGAGCCGGTCTTTGGCAACCTGCGCCACAACAAACGACTAGACCGCTTCACGCTGCGGGGCCGCACCAAGGTCGATGGGCAATGGAAGCTGTATTGTGTGGTGCACAACATTGAAAAGTTAGCGCACCTGGGCTATGCGAGGTGAAGGGAGACTCCCCCAGCGTGACTGGCAACGAGGAACCTGAGTCCATGGCGAGGTCCCCTGCAGAGGCAAAAGGAACTGCTAGGGTCTGGCGAGAGGGACTATAGATGCTGATGACCAACGGCAACGGGGTTTTTCTACAGCCTCGTTAGCCGGCTCAAGAATCGGAGATTGCTTCGTGCCGTACAAGATCCAACTAACTGAAAAGCCAGCTGGTTATGCCTCTGAAGATGCAACAGGGATAGAGGGACATCCCGTAAAAGTTGTGGTGTGTGAGTTTACTTCTTCTGAGGATGGAGAGCTATTCATCTCAAGATTGGAAGGCTTTCCAAATATCCTGATTTCGAAGCTGCCAGCCGGAGCAAATGTTCGCCCTTCAATGATTGATCACCTGCTAGCGATCATACAGAGAGATTTGAGCGCAACGGTGTATGTTAATGAACTCTCGATGCTCATTCGAGCGCGTGCTGCGAGGTCAATTCAGGCCGGAGAGCCGGTCTTAGAGGACGATATTACTGATATTAACGAAATCGAGTTTCAAGGAGTAGACATTCCAAAGAATGCAGCAGTGGTTTGCCTTCTTTCCTTTGGTTGGCGAAAAGGGCTCTTTTTCGACTTCACACCTGTGGCATCGGATGAAGCAGAACGAGAGTACGATCTTGGCAAGTTGCTTGGGTCTTACTCAGGGTGAACGCGCTTCGACCCTTGTAAAAAGAAGGAGTTAGGATAGAGAAGGCG
>CAYTVL010000030.1:0-75067 GCA_964441775.1 uncultured Enterobacteriaceae bacterium | reverse complement strand
AGTAAGGGGTGAGGTATGGAGATACCGAAAGAGCTGCGGTATTCGCGCGAACATGAATGGGTGGCGGTGGAGGGCAAAGTCGCCGCCATCGGCATTACCGATTACGCCCAGGAACAACTTGGAGACGTTGTCTATGTGGAGCTGCCGGAAGTCGGCGCGCAAGTGAAGAAGGATGAGCCGTTTGGCGTGGTTGAGTCCGTCAAAGCGGTGTCTGATATTTTTGCGCCGGTGAGTGGAACCGTGAGCGCCGTGAATCGTCCGCTGGTGGACAATCCGGAAAAGGTCAACGCTGATCCCTACGGTGAGGCGTGGATGATTCGGGTGGAGATGAGTACTCCAACTGAACTTGATGAGCTGATGACGGCGGCGGAATACGAGCAGTTCGTGGAAGAAGAACAAAAAGAATAACAAGACTGGCGGGAAGATGCACTTACGCACCCTTCGTTGTTACTAACGGAAAGAACTTGAGGAGCCCCATATGGACACACCCACTGCCCCGCAGACGATTGAGCAGCTCAGAGCAGAACTTGCCCTTTTCTTTGCCGACCCTTACCCGACGTACCAAGAATTGCGTGGGCAAACTCCCATGAAAATGGAGTTCCTCCCCCCTGGCATGGCGCCAGGGCTCGACGAGGCATTATCGACGTGGGCGTTGATGAACTATGACGATGTCTTTGGGGCCCTGCGCGATCACGAGACCTTCTCTTCCGCTCGCAACCCGCTCGTCGAGAAAGGCATCTTTCCTCAGCTTGTGCTCATCATGGACGATCCGCCCCGCCACACGCGCTTTCGCCGCTTGGTCAACAAAGCCTTTACTTTGAGACGTGTAGAATTGTTGGAGCCGTGGATTACGACAATTGCTCATGAACTACTCGATGGCTTGGGCCCAAGGGAAACTGACATCGTCCAATCCTACACGACGCCGCTGCCGGTGCAGATTATTGCCCGCCTCATGGGCATCCCCGGGGAAGATCAGGCGACTTTCAAGCGCTGGTCCGACACGTTCATTTCTTCGCTCGTCTCCATTTCCTTGGAAGAACGTATGAAGAACACCATGGAGATGGTGGAGTATTTTGGCAAGATCGCCGCGGCGCGACGCGAGCACGGCGCGGAAGACCTCATCACCGCCTTAGTCGAAGCGGAAATCGACGGAGAGTCGCTGCAAGACTGGGAGATTCTCGGCTTCTGTATCTTGCTGCTGATCGCCGGAAACGAGACTACCACTAATCTCGTCGGGAACCTGCTCAACATTCTCGCTGATCGCCCGGCGCTATGGCGACAGTTGCGTGAGGATCGTACGCTTGTCGAGCCGGTCATCGAAGAGACCCTGCGTTACCACAGCCCGGTGCAGCAATTACTGCGAGTGACCGCCAGAGACGTTGAGGTTTCGGGAGTGACCATCCCCGCGAATGAAATGGTGACGGTCTTCTTCGGCGCGGCCAATCGCGATCCCAAAGAATTTCCCAACCCGGATGAATTCCGGCTCGATCGTGACCTGCGCAACCATGTCTCCTTCGGCGCGGGGATTCACTATTGTCTCGGGGCTCCGTTGGCGCGGGCTGAGACCAGGATCACGCTCAACGCTTTCCTCGACAGATTCCCCGTGATCGAGCATGGCGCGGCCCCGGCCTTACGGCAGAGCCAGAGCCCCGTGGTGTTTGGTTTTCAACAATTGCCGCTTATTCTCAAGTCCTGAGGGCTTCCCTATGCGGTTAGTGATCGATCAGAAAAAATGTCGTCGGTCCGGCCAGTGCGCTTACCTGCATCCGGAACTTTTCACCATCGCCGCCGACGGTTTTCCGGTTGTCAAAGTTGAACATCCGAGCGAAGCGATGCGCGAGGAGGCGGAAGATGCGGTTGACCTCTGCCCCGGCGGTGCGATTGCGTTAGTCGAGGAGTAAACGGTCCCCACCAAATCAACTCACGTAGTCCGTTTGCAATAGAGCGAAGCCTGCCGCATAATCGCCTCCATGAGCGTGGAAACGAACCAGCCAGGGCCAGCGGAAACTCGCAAGCTGGCGGCGATTATGTTCACCGACATCGTCGGTTTCAGCCGCCAGATGGGCGCCGATGAAACCCGCACCTTGCGCTTGTTGACCGTGCATAACCAGATCATTCGGCAAGCGGCGACCGCCCACAATGGCGCGGTGATTAAGACTATCGGCGATGCGTTTCTTGTTGACTTCCATTCCGTGGTGAACGCTGTGCAGTGCGCCCAACAGATTCAAGCACAGTTCAAAGCACACAACGCCGGGAAAGAGCCACCCGAGCAGATTCATGTCCGTATTGGCATTCATCTCGGCGACATTGTCCAACAGAATGGCGATGTGTTTGGCGACGGGGTCAACGTGGCCTCACGACTGCAAGGCTTAGCCGAGCCGGATACGATTTGCATCTCGCAGAAAGTCTACGAAGAGGTTGAGCCTAAACTGGCTCTGGGCGCGGTCCTTTCGTTAGGCCGTCCTCAGCTCAGGAACATTGCCCAGCGGCAATCTGTCTATCTTCTGCTGTCCGAAGCCCCCAGCGGGCTCCGTCAACGCTTGCAGGTCCAACGCCTCAAGCTCTCACGCCGTGTACGCCTCGCCCACCGTCTGGCATTAGCGGGGGTGTTGCTCGTTGCCGCCACAGTGGGCGTCGTTCAGTATTTTCGTCCACTCAGCCTTCAGGACTCACCCCTCAGGACTACCGCCGCGCCAGCAGCCTTGCCCCTACCGGATAAACCCTCCATCGCCATCATGCCCTTTGTCAACATGAGCAATGACCCTGAACAAGAGTATTTCAGTGACGGGATTACTGAAGACATCACTTCGAGTCTCTCCAGAATCTCCAGTCTCTTTGTCCTCGCTCGCAACTCGGCGTTCACCTACAAAGGCAAAGCGGTGAAAGTGCAAGACGTGAGCCGGGAGATGGGCGTGCGCTACGTCCTAGAAGGCAGCGTGCGCAAGTCTGACAATCAAGTCCGCATCACTGCGCAATTGATCGACGCCACGACCGGAGAGCATCTGTGGTCCGAGCGTTTCGATCGTCCGTTCAAGGATATTTTCGCCTTGCAAGATGAGATCGTGCAAAAGATCGTGACCACGCTGAAGTTACAGCTCACCGTGCACGGGGAATGGGACCGCACACGGAAACACACGGACAATCTGGAAGCCTATGATGCCTTCTTGCGCGGGATGGAGTACTTTTTGCGCGTTACGAAAGAGGACAATGCTCAGGCGCGACCGCTGTTCGAGAAAGCCTTAGCCCTGGACCCGCAGTATGCCGAGGCATGTACATTGCTAGGGTCTACCTACTGGATGGAAGGGGTTTGGGGCTGGAACCGAGACCCGCAGAACCTGGAGCGTGCGCTCACGTTAGTACAAAAGGCCCTGGCCCTAGATGATTCCCTGCCGGTAGCCCATTCGCTCTTGAGCATGATTTATCAGGTGCAACAGCGGTATGATCCAGCCATTGCCGAAGGCGAACGAGCCATCGCTCTCGATCCCAACAATGCGGATAGCTATTTTTTCCAGGCAGAGAATCTGAATGTAGCGGGTAGACCAGCAGAAGCTCTGCGGATGGTGAAGCAGGCCATGTTGCTCAACCCCCGCTATCCGCCCTTCTACGCCTGGAGCTTAGGGTGGGCCTCCTTCTCGACCGGACAGTATCCCGAAGCAATCACCATGCTGAAGGAAACTATCAACCGTCTGCCCACTCACGCGTTTGCCCATCTCACCCTGGCGTACAGTTACGTGTGGCAGTGGGCCTTTCAACTCAGCACAGATGCCCAGGCATTGACACAGGCGTTGGCAGCGGCGCAATGGGGTCTCTCCTTAAATGACTCCCTCCCTGCGGTTCCCCTGGGCTTGGGGTATGTCTATCTGTGGCAAAAGCAGTATGAGCAGGCCTTGGCGGAGATGGAGCGGTCTGTCGCCCTCGACCCCAACGAGGCTGTTGGCTCTGCGGCTCTGGCGGAGACGCTGAGCCGGGTAGGCAGAGCCGACGAAGCTCTACGGGCGGCAGAGCAGGCGCAGGTGCTGCCCCACAAGACTACTGATCCTGCAGACCAGCACTTACTCGGCGTAGGCATTGCGTATGACTTAGCCGGGAAGCCGGAGGAGGCCATTGCCCCTCTGAAGCAATATCTTAGCCGCTACCCCAATATTCTGGGCGCTCATCTGACCCTTGCTGCAGTCTACAGCGAACTGGGCAAAAACGCCGAGGCCCAGGCCGAGGCGGCGGAAGTCCTGCGCATCAATCCCAACTTCTCATTAGAGGTTCACAAACAGAGAGCCCCCATCAAAGACTCGGCGCTGTTGGAGCGGCATATTGCGGCGTTACGGAAGGCGGGGCTCAAGTGAAGAGGAAATTACCGCAGAAGAAAAAAGAGGAAACGCTATGGCAACCTTAAGGACTTTGAGACAAAACCCACGAACGGAAATCAAGGAGCCTGTCATTGCGAGGAGTCGTAGACGACGAAGCAATCTCGCAAGAATCGAAAACCTAAAGCAAAGATTGCTTCGCTCCCCTCGCAATGACACGTTGACGGTTTGCCAGACTGGAGGAGTTTTGTCCCGTAGTCCTAAGCGCTTGAATCTCCCAACCTATCCGCATCAGAAACACGAGGGCAATGAGGAGAATGTCATTGCCTCTCAGGCTCCTGACTTTATTGCCGTTCTTCGTGAAGTCGAGAGTCTGGTTCAGCTTTCGTTAGAGACTTCCCTCTCCCTCCATCTTGCAGCCGAACCAAGCCGGTCTCTGCGAAACTTTTCCACCTTTTGTTTAATTCCACCCAACCTTCCTCCACTCTACCTACGCAGGTCCGGCGACCAGCGATAAATCTTCGCGAGACTCCCACCCATGAGGGCGGCACGCTCTGCCTCCGAGAGCTGGTCCGTAACCCGGAACGCCTCCACGCCTTGCTTGTAGGTCAACAAGCCCACAGCTCGGGTCCAGTCGGTGCCCCATAAGCAGCGTTCGAAGCCGAACGCTTTGAAGATCTGGCCCAGCGGCTCCCAAATGTCCGGGTACGGAAAGGGCTGATGAGACAGGGTACAGGCTCCGGAAATCTTGATGGCTACGTTGTCGCAGGCTGCCAGCGCCACCACGGTAGCTAATTCGGCGAACGGGTCGGGCGGCGGCGGGGGCGCAAAAGGTTGGAGCAGCCCTACATGATCGATCACCACCTGGGTGTTGGGATGGCGGCGGGCCAGGTCCCGTACGAGCGCCAACTGGCCCCAGCCCAGCACATTCACCGGAATCCCAGCGGTGGCGCCAGCAGCGAAGATACGATTGAGACCCGGATCGTCCGCTGGGCCTGACCGGGGCGTGAGCATGAGGCGGGCGCCGACCACGCCCGGGGTCCGCGCCCACTCTGCGATCTCTTCGGCGACGGCTTCTGACCGAGGATCGAAGGGCTTGATCAAGCCGAACCGGCCTGGATGTTTCGCGTACACCTCGAGGGCGTAGCTGGCATCATAGCGATACAGCGTGAAGGGCGACACCAGCAACGCCCCATCGACGCCGACTGCGTCCATCGCGGCCACCATGTCGTCGCCGGTGACTTCCGCTGGCCCCACCAAGAAGTTGCGCCACGGCCGCTCCGGGCGATTGCGTTCGTAGGCATGGACTTGGGAGTCAATCGTGGGAGTCTGCATTGTCATTGTACATGTTCCTTGCGTCGATTAGCGGGACCCTTCCTGCAGGTGCATGCCCAATAGCTCATGGGCGATGTGGAACCCCAAATCTTGTACTAGCCGTTGCTTCCATTGCCGTCGCAACACCGCACTGGTCAACCGTCGGATGCTGCGTGGCTTCTGCATAATCTTCTCGGCGATCTCCCATGCGCGTGGCAGCAGCCGGTCAAGCGGCAGCACTTCGTTGACCAGACCCATCTCCTTCGCCATCTGTGCGGTGATCTTGTCACCAGTGTATAGATAGTACGCCGCGCGCTTCGGTCCCATCAACTCTTGGAACGTCAGCCCCTGTCCGTCTCCAGGCACCAGGTTGAAGGGAAAATGCGGGTCGAACAGCTCTACGTGCTCCGCGCACAACGTCAGGTCACATAAGAGAGCGAATTCCGTGTGCAAGCCCGAGCCATTGATGCAAGCAATGGTGGGAATGTCAATGTTAAAGATGAATGCCTCCAGCAACTTGGTCGCATCTGTGTAGATCTGATCGTAGAACGCATCGGCAGGCATGTCGCGTAACGAATGCGTGGCGAAATCCGGATCAAACCCAGCGATCCACTTATCCCCCGTGCCGCCGAAGATGAGCACTTCGTTGTCTGGATCATTGCCGACGTCGAGCCAGAGCTGGGACCAGGCGTTGTGAATGGGGAGGCCGTACATGACGGGTCCCCCCTTGGTGTGCATCTGCACCTGGAGAATGCCGTTGCGGCGCTCCATGGTAAAGTACGTCGCATATTTCTCCCGGTAGTCCTCGAATCGAGGTCGGTTCACGAACCCCTGGCGTTGCGCGCTCGCCCGGGAATTAGGTCGTTCGTCAGTGGTCGTACTCATACAGATATCCTCCTTCTTTATGTCTGACAGGCTACAACTCCCTCACCGCAGGAATGACCTGTTCAGCAAAGTTTCGCAAGTACTCGGCCGACTGCTCCCAACTCATCCCTGCTCGGTTTGCCATGAGGTGCAACTCGCCCGGTCTCCCATCGGCATAGACCTGGCGGAGCTCGGCAATCGCCTGCGCGGGCGTCAGAAACAGCCGTTGCCAGTTAGGGAGGTCTTCCGGCTTCTGGGGCGCGGTCTCTAGAAAGACTGAGGTATAGGGGTGTACACCCTGCCGCTCGTAATGGAAGCTCGCGAATGCTCCTTTGCGGTGCGCTGCCCACGCTTTATCCGGATCATCGGTCACGAAGCAGCTTCCAAACGTATTGATCTTCGCAAAGGTGGGGCTGCGTCCATTCCGCTCGCACGCCGCGCGCCAATCCCCTTGCCAGCGTTGCCATGTCTCACCCCCTGTGAGACCAGTAAAGAAGCCGCCCCAGCCCCCAACATCTAGGCCAAAGCGCGCCACACGATCCATCGCCTTGGTAGAGAACGGCGCTACGATAAAGGTCGGCGGGTGCGGTTTCTGTAACGGCTTGGGGTTGAGCCACACGCCGGTGAGATCCCAATGCTGGCCGTGGAAATCAAAGGGCTGGTCTTCGGTCCAGCAGCGAAGCAGAATCTCGAGGCCTTCTTCGAAGCGGCTGGATCTCGTCTTGGGGTTTACCCCGAGCATCCGGAATTCCATAGCGAACGGTTGTGCGCCTTGGCCGAGGCCGACGTCCAAGCGGCCGTTCGAGAGAATATCAAGCACGGCAAGTTGCTCGGCCAGCAGCACGGGGTGATAGAGCGGAAGCTGAATGATATTCGAACAAATGCGGACCCGCTGGGTGCGCATGGCGGCGGCCGTCAGTGTCACCGCCATGCTGGGGTTATAGCCTTCCGGGTCCCCGTGATGTTCAGCGAAGCTAAGGGTATCGAACCCCAGCCGTTCCATCTCCTGCATATGGTTGAAGAGACCAGTGTAGAACTCTGGCCATGGCTGGAACCACTCGCTCTGGGGAGGGTTGCGACAATCATACAAGACGCCAAATTTCATGACGCTCCTCGTCTCGGATGGATGAGTGGACTGTCACTTGCTCAGTATGCCACTTCTGGGCGTTGTGCAAGCTCACGAGCGTAAAGCGCTGAGCCTGTGGGAATAGAGCCCAGCGTCGTGACACGGACTCCGGTGTTCTTCTCGCCGAGCGGAATGCCTCCTAAGCCCAGCCGCAGGGCTCGGAGTGGACACGTCCAAGAGGTCGTGGTGTAGTGGGTCAACTCATGGCTCAGGAGCATCTACATGTTTGGACTTGATGGTGTGAAAGTATTGGAGTTAGGGACGATGGTCTCTGCCGCCACTGCGACCAAATTAATGGCTGATCTCGGTGCGGATGTCATCAAGGTGGAAGAACCTCAGGGGGATCCAGCGCGCCGACGAGGTCCATTCCCCAATGGGATGGCAGACCCAGAAAAAAGCGGTCTCTTTCTGTATCTGAATACCAACAAGCGAGGCGTGGCGCTCGACTTGGGCCACCAGCAGGAGGAGCTGCATCGGCTCGTACGCTGGGCGGATCTGCTGGTGCATAACTATCCTCCACGGGAAATGGCCGCGCGAGGGATCGTCTACGACACCTTTCGTGAGCTGAACCCGCGACTGGTGATGTGCTCGATTTCGCCTTTTGGGTTGACTGGGCCGCATAAGGATTATCATGCCTATGAGTTAACTGTTGCGCACGCAGGCGGCTGGGCGTGGTTGAGTCCCGGCGCGTCTGATCGTCCAGACCTCCCCCCTCTCAAAGCGTTCGGTCAGCAATGTGATTTCCAAGGTGGATTTGCGGCGGCGACGGCGACCCTTGCAGCATACACGAAGGCGCTGTCGACTGGCGTTGGTGAGCATATCGATCTCTCTGTGCAAGCGTTCATTGTCTCGTTCTTGGAGCAAGCGATTGTCTACTATAGCTACTTGGGGCGCGTCGCTTCGCGTTTGGGGCAACGCTACATGTATCCCTGGGGCATGTACGAGTGCCAGGACGGGCTCATTTTCCTGGTCTGTCCAGAAGAGGACCAATGGGAACGGTTGGTGGACCTTATGGGTAAGCCCGAGTGGACCACGTGGGACATTTTTTCGGGACGCACCAATCGGATTAAGAATCAAGACGCGCTCAGAGTGTATGTGGAAGAGTGGACACGGCAATGGAAGGTGGAAGACTTGTTCCATGCCGGGCAAGCGCGGCGGCTATGCTTCGCGCCGGTGTTGACGATGGCGGGCTTAGCGCGACAAGAGCAACTGCGCGCCCGAAACTTTTTTGTCGAGGTCACGCATCCTCGTGCTGGCGCGCTCACGCATTTTGGCGCTCCATACCAGTTGCACGAACCTTGGTGGCAGATTCGTCGACCAGCGCCATTGCTGGGGGAACACAATGCTGAGGTTTCAAGTTTCAAGCTCCAAGCTCCAAGTTCCAAGTCACTAACCCCGAACTCCCGACTGCGAATGTCTCAGCTTCCCCTCGAAGGTCTGCGGGTCGCTGACTTTTCCTGGGTGTGGGCAGGTCCTTATTGTACGATGCACCTCGCGCACCTGGGCGCCGAAGTCATCAAGATTGAATCGCAAGCACATCTGGATCTCATGCGGCGCTTGCCGATTGCGCCCAAAGGAGTGAAGCCTGGGTATGATGCGTCGGGTCCGTTCAACCAATGGAACCAAGGCAAAAAAAGTATTCAGCTCAACTTGCGCAAGGCGGAGGGTCTGGCGTTAGCGAAGAAGTTGATTCAGCACAGTGATGTAGTGATTGACAACTTTGCCACCGGAGTGATGGAGGAAATAGGGCTCGGCTACGAGGAGTTAAAGAAGTTGAAACCTGGTCTGATCGTGGTCTCGATTTCTGGGTACGGTCATACCGGCCCACTCAAAGGGTATATGGGGTATGGTCCCGCCATTCCGCCGCTCACCGGGCTATCCGCCTTGACGGGCTATCCAGATGGCCCGCCGCAAGAACTCGGTGTGTCTATCGGTGATCCTAATGCCGGTATCATGGCGGCGTCCGCTATTTGCGCGGCCTTGGCCGCGCGCCAACGCACGGGACACGGGCAATATATCGACGTGCCCTTGTGGAGCGCGGCGACGGTGTTAGCCGCCGAGGGATGGATGGAATACGCCATGAACGGCGCGGAACCATCGCGACAGGGCAACCGTGATGTATGGATGGCGCCGCATAACTGTTTTCGTTGTCAGGGAGAAGACGCCTGGGTAGCGATCGCTTGTGGCTCCGAAGAAGAGTGGCGGGCGTTGTGTCGCGTGATAGGACAATCGCAGTTGATGGACGATCCGCGTTTTCGCACCGTCAGTGATCGCAAGGCGCATGAAGACGAGTTAGAGCAACTCGTCACTGCCTGGACGACACAGCAGGACCGCTGGGAGCTCACTCGCACGTTGCAGGCAGCGGGTGTTGCCGCCTTTCCTTCGATGAGCAGTAAAGATTTGGTGGAGGATGCTCACCTCAATGGGCGTGGATTTTTTACTCGCCTGCCCCATCCGCAAGTGGGAGCACAAACGCATGCCGGGATTCCGTGGTTGTTGACCAACGCCCCGAATGGGGTCCGCTCCCCGGCGCCGCTGCTCGGGCAACATACAGATGAAATTTTACGCGACGTCTTGGGGTACTCAGACGAAGCCATTGCTCAACTAAGAGAGCAGCAGATTTTATATTAACGCACAGGAAGGGTAGGGCGCGACCGGCGCGCAGGAGTCACATTTTGTATGGCAAACAATTTTCTCTGTGAGAAGGATGGTGCGGTCGCGACCATCACCTTCAATCGCCCGGAGCGGCGGAACTGTATGAACCCACAGGTGATGAATGATCTCGAAGATCTCATCCGCGACGTGCGGAATGATCGCGAGGTGCGCGTTCTGATCGTGACTGGCGCAGGGGTAGCATTCTCTGCAGGCGCGGACATGTCGGCGGTAAAAGGGATCAAGGATCGGGAGGAACTGGTGCGAGTGTTCTCGGCAAGTCGCGGCGAGGCTCGCGCGGTCGGACGTGCAGTCGGACGTTGCTTCGATCAGATTACGCGCCTGGACTGTATGACAATTGCCGCCGTAAATGGCTATGCGGTAGGAGGCGGGTGGGCGCTTGCCACCGCATTCGATTTTATTGTTTCGGTGGAGCACGCCGAGTTCTGGGTTCCGGAGGTCGAATTGGGGGCTGCGTTCACGGGCGGACCGGCGATGGTTATGGCGGCGCGGCTGGGGCCGTGGCGCGCAAAAGAGGCGATGATTCTGTGCCGTCATTTCACAGCGCGCCAATTGTATGAACTGGGGATGGTCAATCAGGTGGTGGAAGACCGTGAACTCATGCCCGCGGTCCACAAGCTGACCGAGGAATTATTGAGGCTGCCGCAAAAGGCGGCAACCAAGACCAAGCATTTCGTGGACGGCGTCTTCATCGGGCCGCGATTGTACTAGAGCTAGTTTCAACCATGAGCTTTGTGACTAACTATGCGTTACATTCCCCACACTGAACACGACATTACCGTCATGCTAATGGCGGTGGGAGCGGACACGGTTGACACGTTGTTCGCGCACATTCCAGAGGCGCTCCGTCGGCAAGCCGCTATGGAGCTTCCGCTCGGGCTATCAGAAACGGACACGATCACGCGGCTGACGGCGTTGGCGCAACTGAATCGTACGGCGCCGGATACGGTCGCTTTTCTTGGCGCGGGAGCCTACGCGCACTTCTCGCCGGTCGTTGTTGATCAGATTATCCAACGCTCGGAATTCGCCACCGCTTACACGCCGTATCAACCAGAAGTGAGTCAGGGCACGTTGCAAGCAATCTTCGAGTTTCAATCCTTGGTTGCGACGCTGCTCGGGTTGGATGTAGCAAACGCCAGCATGTACGATGGCGCCTCCGCCACTGCCGAGGCGGTGTTGATGGCCAAACGCATCCTGCCGCAGCGTGCTACTGTATTGGCGGCTCGTTCTTTACATCCGCAATATCGCCAGGTGATCCAAACCTACCTCGAAGGCGCTCCTGGTAGCCACGTCGTGGACCTGCCGTGGGCTGCCGATGGTCGTGTGGATATGCAGGTATTAGAGCGATTGCTCAACGATCAGAGCAGTTGCGTCGTGCTGGGCTACCCCAATGTCTTCGGCGTGATTGAAGATGTCGTCTCCGTGAGCGCCCTGGCTCAGCAGCGAGGCGCACTGACCATCACAGCAACTACTGAAGCTCTGGCGCTGGGTCTCCTCAAATCACCCGGAGGGCTGGGCGCTGACATCGCTGTCGCCGAAGGCCAGAGTTTGGGAATTCCGGTGAGTTATGGTGGTCCTGGGGTTGGACTCTTTGCCTGTCGCGAGCGGTTCCTTCGTAACATGCCAGGTCGCCTCGTCGGTGAAACAGTGGACCAAGAAGGGCGACGGGGATTCGTATTAACATTAGCGACACGCGAGCAACACATCCGGCGTGAAAAAGCAACCTCTAATATCTGTACGAACCAAGGGCTGTGTGCACTGGCCGTGACTGTTTTTCTTTCGCTGATGGGTAAGCAGGGTTTGCGTGAGCTGGCTGAGCGCAATGTCAAAAAAAGCCACTTCGCTCGTGAGCTGTTATTACAACAGACTGGTTGTCGCGCCCCGTTCTCGGGATCGTTCTTCAATGAATTTGTCATCGAAGTTGAGGACGCGCGCGCACGGTGGGGCAAGCTCAAAGAGCGGGGCGTGATTGCAGGCGTTTTGTTAGAGGACTGGTATCCAGAGCTAAAAAATCATCTGCTGCTGTGTGTGACTGAGCTGCACGCCCGTGAACAGATTGAGCGATTAGTGAAGGAATTCTCATCATGAAAATGCGCAAACGCTCTGTGTTAGATGAACCGCTGATCTGTGAACGCGGCTCGCCGGGGCGCGTGGGCTACTCACTTCCGGCTGATGACTTGCCAGATCGTGGCAAGCATTCGGACTTGGCTCCGGAACTGTGTCGAGAAACGCTCGAACATTTTCCAGAGGTAAGCGAGGCCGAGGTCGTGCGTCATTTTACCCGTCTGTCCCAGTGGAATTTCAGCGCCGCGACCACGCTCTATCCCCTCGGCTCTTGCACGATGAAATACAATCCGGTGGTGAACGAGATGGTTGTTCGTTTACCCGGCTTTGCCCAGTTACATCCGCTCATGCCGGACGACTGCGTTCAGGGCGCGCTTGCGCTACTGGCTGATCTTGAGCGACGCCTCGCTGAAATTAGCGGCATGGACGCGATCAGTTTGCAACCCGCCGCTGGTGCGCAAGGGGAACTCACTGGGATGAAACTGATCCGCGCTTACCATGTGGAGCGCGGACGCCCACGAAAAAAAGTCTTGATTCCCGGCAGTGCGCACGGCACCAATCCCGCCTCGGCGGCACTGTGCGGGTACTCCGTCGTCGAAGTGCCAACGGGCTCGGCCGGAATGCTTGAAGCAGAGACGGTGACAAAATTTGTTGACAATGATGTTGCCGCACTGATGGTGACGAACCCCAATACTCTCGGTCTCTTCGAGCGGGAGATCATGCTGATTACCGAAGCCCTGCATGCGCATGGGGCCTTGGTGTATATGGACGGAGCCAATCTCAATGCGCTCATGGGTGTGGCGAAGCCCGGTCACATGGGTACTGACGTGATTCAGTTTAACTTACACAAGACGTTTTCCACGCCGCATGGCGGTGGTGGTCCAGGCGCAGGGCCGGTCGGCGTCAAGAAGATTCTCGAGCCCTATTTGCCGAACCCTCGCATCGTCCACGAAGACGGACAGTATCGCTGGAGTGATGCGTTCCAGCAGTCGATCGGCAAAGTCCGTTCCTTTTATGGCAACTTTGGCGTTTTGGCGCGCGCCTATGCGTACATTCTGACGATGGGCAATGATGGGCTCACGCAGGCGACGCGCATGGCTGTGCTCAACGCCAACTATATCCGCAAACGGCTGGAAGGCGCGTATGACCTTGCCTCCGACGAACCTTGCATGCACGAGTGTGTCTTTTCGGATGCGTCGTTCAAGCACAGCGGCGTGAAGACGCTTGATATTGCCAAGCGGTTGCTGGACTACGGGTTCTATGCTCCGACGATTTACTTTCCGCTAGTCGTGAGCGGTGCGCTGATGATCGAGCCCACGGAAACCGAAACGAAAGAGACGCTCGACGAGTTTGTTGAGGCGCTGTTGGCTATTGCCTATGAAGTGCGCACAACGCCAGAAGCATTCAAAGACGCCCCCATGACTACACCAGTGAGCCGTTTGGATGAAACCCGCGCGGCCCGGCATCCTGTGCTGCGTTGGGGGAAAGAGTAAGTAACGTGATGTCGCTCCAGCGTCGAGTTTGGTAAGTTCAGGGCTGTGGATTTCATTCGCATCCGGGGCGCACGCCAACACAATCTTAAAAATCTGGATGTTGATATTCCTCGAAATCAGTTCGTCGTTATTACCGGCGTGTCTGGTTCAGGGAAGTCTTCGCTGGCGTTCGATACACTCTACGCTGAAGGAAGGCGACGCTACATCGAGTCGCTATCCGCCTATGCGCGTCAGTTTCTCGACCAACGTGCGAAGCCGGATGTCGATCTGATCGAAGGGCTCTCCCCCGCCATTGCTATTGAGCAACGTGGTTCGTCCTCTTCGCCACGATCCACAGTTGCGACAGTGACGGAGATCGCAGACTTTCTCCGCGTCCTGTACGCTCGGGTAGGGACGCCTTTTTGTTTAGAATGCCAGCGTCCCATCGTCCGTCACAGCGTCCCGCAGATCGTTGACTACATCCTCAATCTTCCCGAAGGGAGTCGAGTGCAAATCCTCGCTCCGATCTCACTGAAGCGCGCAGCGAATTTGCATGGTGTCCTGCGCGAACTGCGCGGCGCCGGTTTCGTGCGGGCGCGGGTCAACGGCGAGATTATAGACTTGAATGAAACCGTGCCCCAGCCGCGCAATCCTGTCATCGCCTTGGAAGTGGTGGTGGACCGACTGATTGTCAAAAGCGGCATTGCTCGCCGATTGGCGGATTCGTTGGAGACCGCGTTCCGTCATGGCCATGATGTGATGAAGCTCTTGATTGGCGAGGCGGACGAACGGCTGTTCACTCAGCAGCTCATTTGTCCCTCTTGCGGGTTTACCTATCCTGAACTGACGCCGGCGTTCTTCTCGCCCAACAGTCCGGCTGGCGCCTGTCCAGCGTGCGACGGACTCGGCGTGCAGCTTGAGAAGAAAGCGCCGCGGAAAAAGAAAACTGCGCTCGGTGAGAACGAAGAACAAGAACCAGCTGCTGCAGTCTGCCCGACATGTCAGGGGACGAAACTTAAGCGGGAGAGCCGAGGGATACGGATTCAGGATCGAGACCTAACGCAAGTGTTAGCCTGCTCCGTGGCCGAGGCCCGCGAATTTTTCCAGACCGTCGCGTTTAGCGATCAACGAGAGCAAATCGCTCGTCCTCTGCTGCAGGAGATTTGCTCTCGTCTACAATTTTTACTTGATGTGGGTCTGGATTATCTCACGTTGGAACGACCCACGCCGACACTGTCCGGAGGCGAGGCGCAACGGATTCGTCTAGCGACGCAAATCGGCTCTGGCTTGTCTGGCGTGCTCTATGTGCTCGACGAGCCTTCGATCGGCTTGCATCCGCGCGACACGGCGCGGCTCTTGAGTGCGCTCTTGGCCCTACGCGATCGAGGAAATTCCGTCGTGGTGGTGGAGCATGATCGAGAGGCGATACTGACGGCGGACTACGTGCTTGATCTTGGCCCCGGGGCGGGAGAGCGCGGTGGTGAACTTCTCGCCGCCGGAACACCGGCAGAAGTGATGGCTGCGTCTCAGTCGATCACCGGCGCCTATCTCACTGGGGCTCGATCAATACCATCGTCAATACGACGTCACACTGCGAACGCCTGGTTAGAGGCTGCGCACATCTCACTTTACAATCTCAAGAATGTAGCGGTAGCGATCCCGCTCGGCGTTTTCACCTGTGTGTCTGGAGTGTCGGGGTCAGGGAAAAGTACGCTCATCATGGACGTGCTCGCTCCCACTCTCACACGGTTTCTTAGCAGAATGAACAGAACAAATGGCGCCAGGGTTGTGGCTGAAAATCCCCCCTTGCTCCCCCCTTTGGCAAAGGGGGGGAAGCGCGAAGCGCGGGGGGATTTTTCTGTAGAGAGGGTCGTACAACTTTCCGGTTGGGAACAGATTGACAAAGTGATCTGCATTGATCAAGCGGCGATCGGTCGCACCGCCCATTCAAACCCGGTGACTTATGTCGGCCTGTTGAATCCGCTGCGAGAACTGTTCGCGCAGACGCAAGAAGCACGTGTGCGCGGTTACGGACCAGAAAGATTCTCGTTCAACGTCAAAGGTGGACGTTGTGAAGCCTGCGAAGGCAACGGTGTGGTTGCGGTCGAGATGCATTTCCTACCGGATTTACAGGTTGCTTGCGAACTGTGCCGGGGCGCGCGTTACAACCGCGAGACGCTGGAGGTGCAATTCCGTGGTCGCAATATTGCCCAGGTGCTTGACCTGACGGTGAGCCAAGCCCTGGAAGTATTGGGCGATATGCCGGCCATTCGTCCTCGTCTGGAAACGTTGCGGGATGTGGGGTTGGACTATCTCCGCTTGGGACAAGCCGCACCCACGCTGTCTGGCGGTGAGGCGCAACGGCTGAAACTTGCGAAAGAGTTGAGTCGAAAAACCTCGGGGCACACGCTGTACATTCTTGATGAACCTACGACAGGACTCCACTTTGCCGACATCGAGCGGTTGTTGCACGTGCTTAACCTGCTTGTTGACGCAGGCAATTCGGTGGTGGTCATCGAGCACAATCTTGATGTCATAAAGACGGCTGATTATGTCATTGATCTCGGTCCAGAGGGCGGAGCCCAAGGCGGTCAGATCGTCGCGGTCGGTACGCCGGAGGAGGTTGCTCGCGTTGCGCAGTCTCATACCGGACGGTTTCTGCGCGCGGTGTTGGACGGGTAGGAGCGGTGTTTGACAACCATGAGCAGGACGGCCCATAATCGCCTCCATGAAGGACAAGAATAGGCTGAAAGCGGGACGAAAGGAGCACTATGCAATCTGCGGCGTATGATGAGATGGTTGAGCTCTTCGCTGACTCGGCGGTGGCGGAACGAATTTTGAACTTTCACCCTTCCCCAATCATGCAAGCACGGATCGAGGAGTTATTAGAAAAGAATCGTCAGGGGAGCTTGAGTAACGAAGAACAAGCGGAGTTGGATGAGGTCGAACGCCTGGAACACTTTATGCGGCTCATTAAGGCGCGCATCCGACAGAAGCTCAAGCGATGACTGGCCGTGTCTCCGTACGTCTGCGTCAACAGGTGCGTCGTCGCGCCGAGGGCAGGTGTGAATATTGTCTCGTACATGAAGCGGATAGCTATGTCGGCTACCAAATCGATCATGTCATCGAGCGCAAACATGGCGGCGCGACCGTGCTAGAGAATCTGGCGTTTGCTTGTCTGCTTTGTAATCGCCATAAGGGCAGCGATGTGGCGGCGCTGGACCCAATGACTGGGGAGATCGCTCCACTCTTCAATCCTAGGCAACAACGTTGGCAAGAACACTTCTCTCTGCAAGAAAGATTGATCGTTGCTCTCTCCGCCAATGGCAGAGCAACCGTCAATCTGTTGCGGCTCAATACGCCGGAGCGGGTTCTTGAACGCAGAGAGTTTGCAAAGGCGGAACGCTTGTCGTTTGACAATCCCAAACGGAACAGCCCATAATCGCCTCCATGAGCACGGAACCGAACCGGCCAGGACCAGCGGAAACGCGCAAGCTGGCGGCGATCATGTTCACTGATATCGTCGGCTTCAGCCGTCAGATGGGGGCGGATGAGGCCCGCACGTTGCGGTTGTTGACTGTCCATAATCAGGTCATTCGGCAGGTGGTGACCGCCCATAATGGTGCGGTGATCAAGACCATCGGTGATGCGTTCCTGGTCGATTTCCCTTCCGTCGTCCAAGCCGTGCAATGCGCGCAAGAGATCCAGGGGCAGTTCAAAGTCCACAACGCTGAGAAAGAGCCAGCCGAGCAGATTCATGTGCGTATTGGCATCCACTCCGGCGATATCGTGCAGCGCGACGGCGATGTGTTTGGCGATGGGGTCAACATTGCCTCCCGGCTGCAAGGGTTAGCCGAGCAGGATACGATTTGCATCTCCCAGATTGTCTACAAAGAAGTTGAGAAAAAATTGGTGTTGAGAACGGTCGTCCCGTTGGGCCGACCCAAGTTGAAGAACATCCCCGAACGATTCCAAGTTTACGCCCTCCTCCTCGAACCGCCGCACGGCGTTCGGCAGCAGTTACAAGTCCAAAGCTTCAAGCTGTCTCGTCGCCTGCGCCCCGCGCACCAATTGCTGGCGGGTGTGGTGCTGCTCTCGGGAGCAATCCTAGCCACCTGGTATCTTGCTCGCTTCCCCTTCAGCACTCAGGACTCAGCACTCAGGACTGCTGCCGCGCCAGCGGCGCTGCCTCTCCCAAACAAACCCTCCATCGTCATCCCGCCCTTTGTCAACATGAGCAACGACCCTGAACAAGAGTATTTCAGCGACGGAATTACTGAAGTGTTGACCAGTGATCTCTCACGCATCTCTAGCCTCTTTGTCATCGACCGTAACACGGCATCCACACTCAAGGGCAAAGCCATCAACGTGCACGACATCGGCAAAGAACTGGGCGTGCGCTACGTGCTGGAAGGCAGCGTCCAGAAAGCCAACGATCAAGTCCGCGTTATCGTGCAATTGATTGACTCTACGACTGGAGAGCCTCTGTGGTCCGAACGCTTCGATCGACTGTTCAAGGATATTTTCGCACTGCAAGACGAGATCGTGCAGAAGATCGTCACCACGCTGAATCTCCAGCTCACCTTACAAGAGAAGGGGTATATCGTACGCAAACACACGGACAATCTGGAGGCCTATGATACCTTCTTGCACGGAGCAGAGTATTATTTGCGCTTCACGAAAGAAACCAATAGCCAAGCCCGCCAGATGTTCGAGAAAGCCATTGCCCTAGACCCGCAATACGCAGAGGCGGTCGCGTGGCTAGGATCAACGTACACCACTGAGTGGCTCTGGCGTTGGGGTGCATCCCCCCAGATCCTGGAGCATGGGTTTGCACTAGGGCAAAAGGCTGTTGCCCTGGACGACTTTCTGCCCCTTGCTCATTCGGTCTTGGGCTTCGTCTATGCGCAGAAACGACAGTATGACCAAGCCTTGGCTGAGGGCGAACGGGCTATTGCCCTCGATCCCAACAATGCTGCCAGCTATGCACGACAGGCAGATACGCTGAACTTTGCGGGCCGTCCCGAAGAAGCCCTGCAGATGGTGGAACAGGCAATGCGGCTCAATCCCCGCTATCCGCCCGGGTACTTATTCAGCTTAGGCTGGGCGTACCGCTCGACGGGACGATATGCTGAGGCGATCGCCACGCTGAAGGAATCCATCAGCCGGAACCCCAATTTTCTGCCTGCCCCCATGGTCCTGGCTAACAGCTACCTAGAGCAGTGGTCCTCCCAACAGAGCCCCGCTACCCAGACGTTGGAGACAGCGTTAGCGGCGGTGCAACGGGCCTTGGCTCTCAATGACTCCTACCATTGGAACCACATGATCTTGGGCTATATCTATCTCTACCAACAGCAGTATGAACAGGCTCTGGCGGAGATGGAACGGGCCGTGGCCCTAACGCCTACCTTAGCTGAGAGTTATGCAGCTCTGGCAGAGGTGCTGAGCTGTATGGGCAGAACGAAAGACGCCTTGGAAGCAGCCTCCCAGGCGTTTCACCTCAAGCCCGATATTGTGGACTGGCATTTAGCAGCCGTCGGCGCTGCTTATGCGATGGCCGGGCGCGACGAAGAAGCACAGGCTCCCTTGCAGCGCTTCCTCAGCCGCTATCCCAACATCCTGCCGAGCCATCTTATGCTAGTTACTATCTACAGCGAATTAGGCAAAGAAGCCGAGGCCCGGGCTGAAGCGGCGGAAGTGTTACGGCTCAATCCCAAGTTCTCATTGGAAGTTCATAAAAAGCGAACTCCGATCAAAGACCCAGCGCTGTTGGAGCGGCATATTGCGGCGCTACGGAAGGCGGGGCTCAAGTGAGTGCGGAGTGACGAGTAGAGGCAAAAAGTGAATCAACATCCTGGCTATCTTTTTTCGGAAGGACAAGAAGAAGCAGGCAGCACGAAAGACTCACCTCACCCAATTGGTAGAATCACGGAAAAGCATGCGCCCTGGCCGGGGATGCTTTCCACTCTCACGCGTCCCCCGTGCGCTTCTACGAACGTCTTTACAATAAAGAGTCCGAGCCCTGTGCTTTCTCGGCCCCGAGTAACGCGAGCCGTGTGATACTTGTCAAAAAGAAATGGCGCCTCCTCGGCTGCAACGCCGGGTCCGGTATCAGACACCGCAATCACGACCTCGCATTCCTGCAAGGCGGATCGCACTGTCACCGCGCCGCCTCCGGGCGTGAACTTCAACGCGTTGGACAAGAGGTTGGTCACAACTCGTTCTATCGCTAACACATCCAGCGTTACGAGCGGCAATGTCGGCTGCAGATCAACGGCTAACGTGAGCCGGCGGCGTTGCGCTTCAGCCTCATACTGTCGCACCGTGCGCAGCAGTAAACCATTGAGATCCACTTGTTCCTTCGTGAGCGTCAATTGCCCAGCCTCGATGCGGGAAAGATCAAGATAATTCGCTACCAGCGCATGCACGGTTTGCGCCGTACTTGTGAGCCGTTGGAGCAGCGTCTTCGCTTCGGTCGCTCCACCCTTTTCGATTTCTTCCTCCAGCATCTCGGCATATCCCAAGATGACGGACAGGGGACTACGGATGTCGTGGCTCAATAGGGCGAGGAACTCGGTCCGTTGGTGTTCCAGCTTATGTCTATAGAGCGCCATTTCGAGGGTCGAGTGCAGAGTGCGCTCCTCAAACGGTTTTAAAATGTAACCAAAGGGTTCGGTCACCTTGGCGCGCTGGAGCGTGGCGTCGTCGGCATAGGCGGTCACATAAATAACGGGAATGGCGAAACGTGCACGAATCTCCGCCGCCGTTTCGACGCCGTCCATCTTCCCTTTGAGGCGGATATCCATCAATACCACATCGGGTCGCAACTCTTCGACTTTCCGCAGCGCTTCTTTTCCGGAGAATGCGATGGCGGGCGCGATGTACCCCAGGCTCTGCAACTGCTCGCTGGTGTCCATCGCGGTGATCCCTTCATCTTCAACAATTAAGATCCGCACGTCCTTCATATTTCGCTTCTTCGTCTTTCTCCATCAACGGCAACTCGATGGTGAACGCCGCGCCGCCAGCGTGATTGACGGTCAATGTTCCTCCGAGTTGGCTCGTCAAGATGTTCACGATGCGCAAACCAAGCGAAGTGACGGTGGGCAAATCGAGAGTAGGAGGAAGACCGACGCCGTTATCACGCACCGTCAAGAGGTAGTCGCCATGCGGCCCCGGAGACAGCTCAATGACGATGTCTCCGCTGCGTCCATCGGGAAACGCGTATTTCAGCGCGTTCGACACTAGTTCGCTGACGATCAGCCCGCACGGCGCGGCAGTTTCGATGCTCAAAAACACGTCTCTGACATTGACTCTGAGATTGATGGCGACCGCATCGCTACGGTAGGCGCGGAACAGCTGCCCCGCCAACTCGCGCACGTACGCCGCGAAGTCAATGCGCGCCAAATCTCGTGACTGATACAATTTTTCATGGATGAGCGCCATGGAGCGTACGCGATTCTGGCTATCCTTGAACGCCGTCAAGACTTCGGGATGCGCGAGCGAGCGCGATTGGAGATTCAGTAGACTAGAAATGATCTGCAAATTGTTCTTGACCCGATGATGGATTTCTTGGAGCAACACTTCCTTTTCTTGGAGTGAGGTGGTGATGCGATCTTCAGCTCGCTTACGTTCGAGGATTTCACTTTGTAAAGCATGGTTGATTGCTTCGGTCTGCTCCTTCGCGGTGGAAAGGTTGCGCACCAGATCAAGGTTCTCGAAGCGCAAACGAATCGACTCCGTGATGGAACCGTGTAGCTGACGCGCTGCATGGATGAATACGATCGTGCAAGAAGCGAGCATCAGCGCCATTACCGCCGCCATCGTATCTCCTTGCAAAAACATCTGGAGCGTGAGCGGAATCGCCGCAGGAAAGAGAAACGCCCAATACGCCTCCAAGACTGGCGAGAGCGTCGCTGCAGAGCCGACCGCCATGCCACCGAGGACAAATGCGATGAAGACCTGGTGCACCGGCGAGTGGTGAGGAAAGAGAAACACCGCGGCCGCTCCCCAGCCGCATCCGCTAATACCTGCGCTGAGAATAAACCGTATGCGCCATGTATGTATTTGAGACACTGTCAGGACAGTCTGGCGGTACCACCGGACAAAGAGCAAACGACACGCAAACCACACAAGCATCACTGCTGCCCAGATCAGCAATACTGTGTGAACGATGACACTCCAGAGCACAAGCGTGACGAGGCCGACATTCAGAGTGGAAGCAATCAGTGCAGTGTGGGTCTTGGCGCAGAGGAGATCTACCTGCTCTGCTTCGATTTGTGGACGCCATTTGTCTACATCCGTCGCACGTTCAGATACCGAAGGATCGAGCTGGATGTCGATAGAAACTGCGGCGAGATCATCCTGAAAAACGTGTCTCTCGTGCATCCCTGCACCCTCCTCTCGGTTACCGCACACTCAGACTCTATGCGCCGAGACTAGCGGAAGTCAAGAAAGAACAAGCACGGAGGCAATTCCTACCTGCAACGGAGCGGGGGGAAGTGAAGTTGACAGCCAGCGGCAAACACCTTATCGTAGACCCATAAAGTCCACTTTGTGGGGTGCAAAATATGCAGCGGCCAATTTACATGGATAACCACGCGACAACGCCACTAGATCCACGGGTCTTGGAAGCGATGCTTCCGTATTTCACTGAAAAGTTCGGCAATGCGGCGAGCCGCAATCATCCTTTTGGCTGGGAAGCTGAGGAAGCAGTGGATGCTGCGCGCGAGCAGATCGCTAAGCTGATTGGGGCGAAAGGCAAGGAGATCATTTTCACTAGCGGCGCGACGGAATCCGATAACTTGGCTATCAAAGGCGTGGTGGAGTTTTACAAAGAGAAGGGTAATCACGTCATCACCTGTGTGACTGAACATAAGGCTGTGCTCGATACCTGCAAAGCCTTGGAACGCGCCGGTAAAGCAACAACAACGTACCTGCCGGTAGATAAATACGGTATGGTGAGCCCCGACGATGTCCGGAACGCCATCACCGACAAGACGGTCCTGATCTCGATCATGTACGCCAATAATGAGATTGGCACGATTCATCCAATCCGGGAAATTGGCAAGATCGCCAAGGAGAAAGGCATCCTGTTTCATAGTGACGCCACGCAAGGCGTCGGGAAGGTGCCGGTCAATGTCGACATGGACGGTATCGATCTCCTTTCTATGACCGGCCATAAAATTTATGGACCTAAAGGGTGTGGCGCTTTGTACGTGCGCGCCAAAGGTCCGCGAGTGCGACTAACGCCGCAGATGGATGGTGGCGGCCATGAAAGAGGAATGCGCTCGGGCACCCTCAACGTGCCAGGCATTGTTGGATTCAGTAAGGCGTGTGAGCTGTGCGGACAAGAGATGGAAACGGAAGCGGCCCGTCTGATTGCGTTACGTACTCGGCTGTATGAAGGCTTGACCAAGGAATTGGAAGACGTGTATTTGAATGGACACCCCACGCAACGCTTGCCCGGAAACTTGAACGTGAGCTTCTCGTATGTAGAAGGTGAATCCTTCCTGATGGGGTTGAACAAAGAAATTGCGCTCTCATCGGGATCGGCCTGCACCTCCGCCACCCTTGAACCTTCGTATGTGTTGAAAGCCCTCGGCGTTGGTGAAGAGTTGGCGCACACCTCAATCCGCTTTGGGCTGGGACGGTTCAACACAGAGGCGGATGTGGACTATGTGACGAAACGAGTCGTGGAAGTGACCACGCGGCTGCGGGAATTGTCACCATTGTACGAAATGGCCAAAGAGGGGATCGACCTCAAGTCCGTCCAGTGGAAACATGCGTAACGGAAAAATCAAAAGGCAAAAATGGGACGGAAGAACCGCACGGTGAATTTGTAAAAGGATCAACGAATGGCCCAGCAGACAATTGAGATTAGTGAAAATGCCGTGAAGAAAATTCAGAGCCTGATCGAGCAGCAGCAGAAAGACGGACATGGGCTCCGCGTCAAGGTGGTCGGTGGCGGTTGTTCCGGGCTCTCCTACAAGATGGACCTCGACATTCCTCGTGATGGCGACCGCGTTTTCGAGCGCGAGGAGGCGAAGGTCATCGTTGATCGCAAAAGTTTTCTCTATTTGCGTGGGACAGAACTTGACTACGTCGATTCGCTGATGGATTCCGGCTTTAAACTGCAAAACCCTAATGTGAAGCGTTCGTGCGGGTGCGGAAGTTCGTTTTCGGTCTAAGCTCGCCTGTGTTCTGCATGGATACTGTCCAAGAAGTGCGGTGCTGGCGCTGCGGAAGCCAGCACGAAGTCTCTCTCTTCTGTCCAGCGTGTGAAGCAATACAAGTGCTGCCGCCGCAGACGGATTATTTTACTGTCTTCGATTTTTCCCACACCCCAAGGCTTGAGGAGACTGAACTCACACGGCGTTACTACGATCTCAGCCGCCGTTTGCATCCCGACCTTTACCAGACTGGAACTTCACACGAAAAAGAAGCGAGCCTGAAGAACACGGCGCTCCTGACCCGCGCTTATCGGACCCTGCGTGATCCCGTGCAACGTGGACAATACTGGTTGGAATTACACGGCGAGCCGCTCGGGAAAGACAACAACAAAGTGCCGCCGCAGTTGGCGACGCTGGTGTTTGAAGTCCAAGAAAAACTGGCCGAGCTTCGGGAAGCCGACGTGAAAGGGAAAACGAACGAGGCCCAAGCGGAACTCTCAACGATTCGCGATGATCTCAATGCGCAGATCGCTCAGTTGCTCGGCGCGCTTGAAGCAAATTTCGCTCAATGGCGTGACGGAGGCGCGCAAGCGGAACTGCTACGTTCCCTCAAAAATCTGCTTGCGGAAATTGCCTACCTGCGCACGCTCTTGCGTGATGTCGAAAAAGGAAGTGAAGCCTCGTGGAACGCATAGTCGGCATTGATCTCGGCACGACCAACAGTCTGGTTGCTTTTATTGACAATGATGCGCCTCGGGTCATCCCTGACCCGCAGACTAGAGATCCGTTGCTGCCATCCGTGGTCGCGTTTCTTGAAGATGGGGGTGTCCTTGTCGGTCGTCAAGCGAAAGAACGGGCGCTGAAGCATCCTTTGACGACGATTCAGTCGGTGAAGCGTTTCATGGGACTAGGCATGGAACATGTGAACGATGACGATCGTCGTCGCTACCGTTTTGCGGCTGCGTCTGACAAAAACCAAAGGCAAGAAATCGTCCGCTTTGATCTTTTCGGGAAACTCGTCACGCCGCCTGAAGTGTCGGCCCTGATTCTCCGCAGCCTCAAAGAACGCGCGGAAGTTCATTTCCAAGAACCTATTCGCAAGGCGGTCATCACAGTCCCGGCGTATTTCAACGATTCCCAAAGACAAGCCACGAAAGACGCTGGCAGACTCGCGGGGCTCGAAGTGGTGCGGTTGTTGAACGAACCCACTGCCGCTTCTCTTGCCTATGGGCTGGACAAGAAAGAAGAAGGACTCATTGCGGTCTACGACTTGGGTGGTGGGACTTTTGATATTTCCATCCTTCGTCTTCATACCGGGATCTTTGAAGTACTCGCCACCAACGGCGACACGCGCCTTGGCGGTGATGATATCGATCTACGCATGGCTGAACGTTTTCTCTTCCCTACGCTTCCTTCAGAAGTCCAGCACGATCCGCACGTGCTCCGCAATGCGCTCCAGGTTGCTGAAGAAGCAAAGAAGGCGTTATCAACTGTTGAGGAAACGCGCTTGATCTTGGAGGCGCCTGAGCACGATGTGCATGTCGCCTGCTCTCTTTCTCGCCAGGACCTGGACGCGGCGGTCGAAGATATTGTTGCGCGCACTTTGGGTCCATGTCGGCAAGCGCTGAAGGACGCCAATGTAACGCCTGGGGATATTGAGGCGGTGGTCATGGTTGGCGGCTCCACGCGCATGCCGCTCGTGCGTCAACGAGTCGGAGAATTTTTCGGACGCACCCCGCTCACCGATTTGAATCCAGACGAAGTCGTTGCGCTCGGCGCTGCCGTGCAGGCGGATACGTTATCCGGTCGTCGGCGGGACATGTTGTTACTGGATGTTGTCCCACTTTCTCTCGGCATCGAAACGATGGGTGGAGTCATGAGCCGCTTGATCGATCGTAATACGACGATCCCCACCAGCGTGAAGGAGATGTACACGACGGCGGTGGACAACCAGACGGCGGTGGACATTCACATTTTGCAAGGTGAGCGCGAACTCGCGCAAGATTGCCGGAGCTTGGCTCGTTTCAAGATTCCCATCGAGCCCCAGCCCGCTGGCGTGCCCCGAGTCGAAGTGACCTTCATGATTGATGCAAATGGCATCTTGAATGTGACGGCGACGGATATTCGCACGGGCCGCGAGCGCTCGGTGGAAGTGAAACCTTCCTACGGCTTGACCGATGAAGAGATTGAACGTTTGCTGGAAGAGTCGATCGACTTTGCTGAAGATGATGTGACGAAGCGGTTATTGATTGAAGCCCGCACCGAAGCGAACACGGTGATGCACGCCAGCGAGAAGGCTCTCGAACAACATGCCTCGTTTCTCCTTGAGGGCGAGCGCGACCGTATTCTTACTGTCCTACTGGACTTGCAAAAGGCCTGTGAAGGAGAGGATTATAATCTTATTCGCGATATAACGGAAAAACTGAGCGAAACCACAACGCCCTTTGCACAGCGCATCATGGATGCATCGATTCAAGAAGCGCTTGGTCAAAAACGTCTTGCGGAAATCTAGGCGAGATGTGCTATGATGGCGCTCAATCATCAATGGAGGTGGGCATGAAGCTGCACTGGGAGGATGCTGAAGATATTGCGGAGCAACTGCTGAAGTCCCACCCTGATACCGACCCTCTCGAAGTGCGTTTTACGGACCTTCATCGTTGGATCATCGCCCTTGCCGATTTTTCCGATGATCCCAAGGCTTCAAGCGAAGGAAAACTCGAATCCATTCAGATGGCATGGCTCGAATTATACAAAGAGTAGAACGAATGGCGCCCTTTTGCGGGGTGGCTGAGCGCGACGCGCGGCGCGTGTGGATGTGGTTTGTGGTTAAGAGCGCGTGCTTAACCAAGAAAGGGTGAGGTTTTTCCATGAAAGTGAGCTCAGTGGCCGATGCTGGAGTGTCGTTATTTCAACCTGATTCTCTGCTGCCGGCGCAATTCTTTACCGCTCTGAAGCAGCGCTCGCAAGCCTGTGGGGAGCGACGCCTGATGGCGGCGATTCTTGAAGATGCGATTGACTGCTTTCAGAAACACCTCTGGGCCAAAGATAACCGCAGCCGCACCCTGCGCCAGGAAGCGGAAAACTGGTTTCTTTCTGACGATGATAGTTGGCCGTTCTCTTTCTCGAATGTTTGCCAAGCTCTTGACCTGGAGCCGGATTTTCTTCGCCGTGGATTGATCAGTTGGAAAGAGCGACAGTTAGCGCGCCGCACGAATATTGTAAGCGGGGCCGGCGTTTCACCGATGCTTGCGACGTCTCGTAGCGTGGGAGCCGCCGAGATATTGAGGCTTCCAATAAATACCGATTCTTAACAATTTTTACTACTTTTTTGTGTCATACCAAATTTCCCGATCTGTTTTTCGTACGTTCCTGTGGGGAAAGGAACACCTCGCACAGCTCTTTGGCTGGCGTCCTCCGTACAACGCCTTACGCCTGGAATTGAGTGGGGCTCTCCCCGAAGAGCCAACCTCTTCTTTCTTGTCTTTCTGGCGCACGCCAAGTCCAGATTTCTTATCGGTCTTGGCGCTACTGCGTTGGGCTCGGGAAGATGCGCATCTGCGCGCGGTTGTCATTACTCTTACTGATCTTGACGCCGGATGGGCTCGACTCCAGGAGTTACGCCGTGCGCTGGCGGCGTTACGACAAGCTGGAAAGCACGTTTGTCTCTTTCTTCCCGAGGCGAGCACTCGAGAATATTACGTGGCGAGCGTGGCCAATTCGATTATTTTGACGCCGGCGAGTCATCTGGCGGTGACCGGGTTAGCCGCCGAAGCGACGTTCTTTAAGGGCGCGCTCGATAAGCTTGGTATTCGCGCCCAGGTGAGTCAAGCGGGACAGTATAAAGCGGCGGGTGAGCCTTTCACCCGGGAAGCGATGTCCGGCCCCTACCGTGAAATGATGGATAGCCTCCTCGATGACCTCTACGACCAGATCGTCGACGGCGTGGCTGAGACCCGCCGTAAGAACAAAGAAGAAGTACGACGGCTCATTGACCAGGGGTTATTTTTACCCCATGAAGCGCAAGCTGCTGGTTTGGTCGATCATGTCGCATACGAGGATGAAGTGCCGCGCTTCCTGGAAGCACAACTCGGGGTCCTGCACTTCATTGAAGCGGGGCCGTATCGTTATCGTCGCGCCACGGCTCTTCGCCAGCAGTTGCTGCGCACTCGTCCCAAGACCATCGCGTTAATGACCGTCCATGGTCCCATCAAACGCGGCGAAACGCTGGATGGTCCGGAAGGGTCGCAAGCCGTGGGCTCAACTAGTTTTATTCGAGACCTGCGACACGTACGAGAAGATGAAGCCGTATCCGCTGTGGTCGTGCGCGTGTCGAGCCCAGGCGGTTCGGGGTTAGCGTCCGATCTTATGTGGCGTGAATTGCAACAGACCCGTGAGCGCAAACCGGTGATTATCTCGATGGGCGATGTCGCCGCCTCCGGCGGATATTATCTCGCGCTCGGGGGAGATCGGGTGTTTGCCGAGGCTGGTACGGTCACGGGTTCGATCGGCGTGATTGCGGGCAAAGCCGTGCTGCGCGATCTCTATACGACGCTCGGCATCGGCAAGGAAATCCTCACGCGCGGGAAACGCGCTGCCCTTTTCTCTGATTATCAAGAATTTGCGCCAGCCGACCAGGAACGCGTCGACTTTGAACTTCAGTCTTTCTACCAGGATTTTCTTCACAAAGTCGCCTCCGGGCGGTCACTCACGGTTGAAGCCGCTGAATTGAGTGCACAAGGCCGCGTCTGGAGTGGCCGGCAAGCCTGGTCACGTGGATTAGTGGATGAACTAGGAGGACTAGAAGCCTCCCTGGCTGAAGCAAAGAAACGAGCTGGCGTGATGGTGGATGCGCTGGTGGCGGTTGAGCGTTTCCCCAAGCCGCCGTCTTGGTGGCGGTTGCCGTCGCGTCTACGACTGTTTCCACGGGCGCAAACGCAGGCTGCTTTGTGGTGGACCCGCGAGCGATTTTGGCTGATCATGCCGATTTCCTTGCGGTTCTTTTAGGAAGAACGTATACTATGGCTCCGCGAGCGGAAGGAAAGCGCTTGTCTTTGGTGGGAACCTAGCGTATGGTCCCGAACTTAGCGCTGTTCACTTTTCTCGCTCGATACTGTGCCCTGAGGAGGGAACCCGATGGCTACAAGCCCGGTGGGCGTGCTCCCACCAAAACCTGTTGTCGAACGCGACAATGTTGTCATTCGCTTTGCTGGTGATTCCGGTGACGGTATGCAAGTCACTGGCATGCAATTCACGACCGAGTCGGTGTTTGCCGGCAATGAGATCGGTACGCTGCCCGACTTTCCCGCTGAAATTCGCGCCCCGACCGGAACGCTCTACGGCGTGAGCGCCTTTCAGGTCAACTTCAGCAGCAAAAATGTCTACACCCCCGGCGACGATCTTGACGCACTGGTGGTGATGAATCCCGCCGCGCTGAAAACGAATCTGGCGGACCTGAAACAAAATGGCGTCTTGATCCTCGATAAAGAGGAATTTAACGAGCCGAATCTAAAAAAAGCGCAGTACGAGAAAACGCCGCTCGAAGACGGGTCGCTTGACAAATATCAAGTTTACCCGGTTGAAATTACTAAGATGACCACGCTGGCGCTCAAAGACATGAACCTGCCCAATCGTTCGGTCATGCGGTGCCGCAACTTCTTCGCGCTCGGCGTCGTCTCCTGGCTGTACCACCGCCCCATTGAACCCACGGTCAAATGGATTCAGGAACGCTTCAAGAGAAACACCGAAGTGCTGGAAGCGAACACCCTCGCGCTCAAAGCTGGTTACAATTTAGCCGAGAACACGGAGATCTTCGCGTCTTCGTATGAGATCAAGCCCGCCAAGATTGCCCCGGGCGTGTATCGCAACATCACGGGCAATACGGCGACCGCCATCGGTTTTGTGTCGGCCGCCAAGAAAGCGGGGCTGCCGCTTTTCCTCGGCAGTTATCCGATTACTCCGGCGAGCGACGTGTTGCACGATTTGTCGACGTTGAAGAACTTCAATGTGCACACGTTCCAAGCCGAAGATGAAATCGCTGGTGTCGGTTCGGCTCTCGGCGCCGCCTTTGGCGGCTCTATCGCGATTACGACGACCTCAGGCCCCGGCATGAACCTCAAGGCGGAAACGATTGGTCTCGCCGCCGTCGTGGAATTGCCGATGATCATCACCAATATTCAACGATCGGGGCCCAGCACCGGCATGCCCACGAAGCCTGAGCAAGCCGATTTGTTGCAAGCACTCTATGGCCGTCATGGAGAAGCCCCGCTGCCGGTCATCGCCGCCTCGACGCCGGCTGATTGTTTCTATGCGGCCTATGAAGCGGTGAGAATCGCGGTGAAATACATGACGCCGGTGATTCTGCTGACTGACGGGTACTTGGCGAACGCCTCCGAACCTTGGCTGCTGCCGAAAGCCGCAGACCTGCCGGAAATTAAAGTCGAGTTCCGCACCGAGCCGCAAGGGTTTTTCCCGTATCTGCGGGACGAAGAAACGTTAGCGCGTCCGTGGGTGCGCCCCGGCACTCCCGGTCTTGAGCATCGTGTCGGCGGCTTGGAGAAAGATTACCTCACCGGCAACATCAGCTACGCGCCGAGCAATCACGAGCAAATGGTGCGCGTACGCTATCGCAAGCTCGCGAAAATTACGCAAGATATTCCACCTACGAAGATCAACGGACCTGACCGCGGCAAACTGCTGGTGATTGGCTGGGGCAGCACTTACGGCTCGATCACGGCGTCAGTACAAGATGCGCAGGCGCATGGGAAGTCAGTGTCCCATGTCCACTTGCGCCACTTGAATCCGCTCCCTGCGGACTTGGGCGAGATCATGTCCCGGTTCGAGAAGATACTGGTGCCGGAAATGAATATGGGCCAGTTGCTGCGTGTGTTGCGCGCGGAGTATCTGGTGAATGCGGTCGGCCTCAATAAAATCCAGGGCCGTCCTTTCAAGGTGACTGAAGTGGCCACAAGAATCGCACGGATGCTTGAGGACTAACATCATGAGTACGAATGCTGCACAAAAACTGACCAGGAAAGACTTTACTTCTGATCAAGACGTTCGTTGGTGCCCGGGCTGTGGCGATTACTCGATTCTCGCCCAGGTGCAAAAGATTTTCCCCGAACTAGGAGTCCCGAAAGAAGATGTCGTGTTTATCTCGGGCATTGGTTGCTCCAGCCGTTTCCCGTACTACATGAACACGTACGGGTTCCACACCATTCATGGTCGCGCCCCGGCCATTGCCACTGGACTTAAGGTGTCGCGCCCCGATTTGATGGTGTGGGTGGTCACTGGCGACGGCGACGGCTTGAGCATCGGCGGCAACCACTTGATGCACGCCCTGCGGCGCAATGTGGACCTGAAGATCCTGTTGTTTAACAATCGGATCTACGGTCTCACGAAAGGACAATATTCGCCGACGTCGGAATTGGGCAAAGTGACGAAGTCTACCCCGATGGGATCGGCAGATCATCCGCTGAACCCGCTCCTGCTCGCGCTTGGCGCGGACGCGACGTTTGTGGCGCGCACGATTGACGTTGAAGCCAAGCATCAGCAAGACCTACTCAAACGCGCAGCCGCTCATAAAGGCGCCGCGTTTGTCGAGATTCTACAAAATTGCAACGTCTTCAATGACGGCGCGTTTTCTGCACTGACTGACCGGGAAACGAAAGCAGACACCCAGCTCATTCTCGAACATGGCAAGCCGATGCTCTTTGGTAAGAACAAAGATCGCGGTATTCGTCTGAAAGGCATGACCCCTGAAGTCGTGACCCTGGGGAACGGCATTACAGTCGATGACATACTCGTTCACGACGAGACCAATCCAGTCATGGGCTTCATGCTGAGCCGCATGGCTCCTCCTGCGTTCCCGACCCCGATCGGCGTGATTCGGGTGACTGAGAAACCCACGTTCGACGCGTTGATGAACAGTCAGATTCAAGAAGCGATCGCCAAATCTGGCGACGGCGATATTGATCAGCTCCTCCATCGCGGCGATGTGTGGACCGTGCAATAGGAAGTAGGGAAGGATCGCATGGAGACGACGAAAACAAAGACCGATGTCAAAAAGCATATCCGCGCGTTGAAAGCGAAGCGCGATGAAGCCATTTCTCGGCAGGCGTACCAGGAAGTTGGACAGCTTCGCCGTAGTATTCGCACCCTCAAGCGTCAGTCGCGTGTATTGGCTCGTGCAGCCAAGGCCCAAGACGCTGCCGCCGCTACGACGCCAGCGTCTTCCTAACAACTGCGACGGTTACTGAGCTTTGCCGCAAGAGGGACACTGCAAGGTGTCCCTCTTATCCTGTCAACATTCTCCCGCATCTGAACAACTCTCAGAGAGGCTTCCACTACTGGGTGGATTGCGGCATACGTAATTGGGGATGGGTCTGCTATATCCAGAAGGAGCAGCAGGATTGCCCCTGCGTAGGCTTGCCACGCCATTTTCTGTAAACGAGGACTTTCATGAACATACGCACGCAACAACAAACTCTTACTACCATAACGGCGGATCTGCTCGTCGTGCCCGTGGTGCAAGACGAACAAGATGGAGACGAAGTCAAATCGCTTGACCAGCTGCTCAATGGCGCGCTCAGCGCCCAGATCACGCGCGTGAAATTTGTCGGCAAGGAAGGTGAAACCCTTCTGTTCCACGCCCATGAGCGCTTGGCCAGCCCGATGGTGCTGCTATATGGTCTGGGGAAAGCGACAAATCTTGAACGTGAGACCTGGCGACGCGTCGGCGGCAAAGTGCAAAAAGAAGCCCGAAGTCAACATGCGCAACAAATAGCGTGGTTTGTGTCCAAAAAGAGCACCGACGACGCTGCTCTGACCGCTGTGGTCGAAGGAGTCTTATTGTCGAGTTATGTGTTTGAGCGCTACAAATCAGAAAAAAATGGCAAGGCTGCGGTGGAGACCCTGACGTTTGTCGGCCCGCAGCTCAGCAAATCGTCTGCGCTGCAGAGTGCGCTCGATACTGTACAAAAAACTGCGCCTGGCGTCTTCTTGGCGCGCGACTTGATTAACGAACCTGCCTCCGTGTCCACGCCATCCTATTTGGCTGAGCATGCAGCGCGGATTGCCCGAGTTGGGAAACTGACGAGCGATATTTTCGGCCCGGGGAAAATGAAGACCGTAAAAATGGCGGGCTTGCTCGCCGTCGCTCAAGGCAGCGCCGAAGAGCCACGCTTTATTAAGTTAACGTATAAACCAAATGGAAAACCGAAGAAGAAGATTGCGCTCGTAGGGAAAGGGCTGACCTTCGATTCTGGTGGGCTCTCCTTGAAGCCGCCCAAGTCAATGGAAACCATGAAGCTCGATATGTCCGGCGGGGCCGCCGTCCTAGGCGTGATGCAAGTGATTGCGCAACTGAAGCCGCAGGTGCAAGTAACGGGGTACGTGCCAGCTACGGAGAACATGCCGAGCGGGACAGCGCAGCGCCCAGGGGATGTGATCCGCTACCGCAATGGCAAAACCGTGGAAGTGCTCAACACCGATGCTGAGGGGCGCCTCATTCTTGCTGATGCATTGATTCAAGCCGTACAAGACAAACCGGATGTGATTATTGACCTAGCCACGCTGACCGGAGCCTGTGTGACCGCGCTGGGCGGACAGATCGCCGGGTTATTTTCTAATCAGGACGAACTTGCGAACACACTCCTGCAATGCAGCAAAGAAACGGGGGAACCGCTCTGGCGACTACCCTTGGTGAAAGAGTACAAAGACGACATCAAAAGTTCGGTCGCCGATATCAAAAATGTTGGCGGCGGGAACGCGGGTGCAATTGCCGCCGCGTTGTTCCTGGAAGAGTTCGTGGCCGGTGTGCCGTGGGCGCATTTGGATATTGCCGGACCAGCGTTTGCCGAGAAAGAAACGGCATACATTCCCAAAGGCGGCGTCGGTTTCGGGGTGCGCACGTTAGTGCATTATGTGATGGGGCTGTAAGAAGCGACGAAGAGGCGCGACTGACTACAGCCTCTCCGTTCCTGTGACCGTTAGTGATGAGGGGAAGTCGGTGCCTTCACTTTCTCAGCTACAAAATCAAGTGACTGCCTGTTCTCTCTGCCCCCGTTTGACGGTGTATCGTGAACGCGTGGCCCAGGAGAAGGTGAAGCGTTATCGAGAGTGGGACTACTGGGGAAAGCCGGTGCCAGGTTTTGGCGACCCCAAAGCGCGACTCTTGGTGATCGGCTTGGCCCCGGCGGCGCACGGCGGCAATAGAACGGGCCGCATTTTTACCGGCGATCGTAGCGGCGATTGGCTCTATGGTGCGTTGCATGAAGCCGGGTTCGCTAATCAGCCCACCTCTGTTCATCGGGACGACGGCCTCACTCTCAGTGATTGTTATATTACGGCGGCTGTGCACTGCGCCCCGCCGGACAATAAGCCGTCGCTTGCCGAGTTCCAGGCTTGTCGCTCCTATCTTCTCCAAGAATTGACGTTGCTCAAACAGGTGCGCGTTGTTCTCGCTCTGGGACAAATCGCATTCTCCGCTTACCTGACGGCTCGTCGCGCGTTGTCTCAGACCGTACCCATTCCCGCGCCACGGTTTGGGCATGGGTGTGCGCATATTCTTGAGCCGGTGATGCTCATCGGGTCCTATCATCCAAGTCAACAAAATACCTTTACTGGCAGGTTGACTCACGACATGTTCCGTTCGGTGTTTCAACAAGCACGAGGAGTGCTCGATTGCCTTGAACGCGCAAAGGATGGACAATAAGGAAAAGCGGGCAGATTCCTGCCGACGAGGATAAGGATGAAGTACGTGGCGTGCTTCACGATCAAGGCAATGGCTGCTCATCTCACTCTTGCGGAGTAGATTGACAATGTCTACGGAAAAGAACGATGCCGACTCTTCTTCACGGTTGAGGTCCTTGGGGTCCCCAACTGACCTGAAGGGCGAGGAGAAACGGCAAGGACCCAGCTTTCATAAGGAAGAAGCCGACGACGATCATTGGGAACTTGGCGAAAGAGGGAAAACTGAACGACTGCTGGTGATTCCCGCCCCCTCGATATCGGGGGGGAGAAAAACGCCTGTGTTCCTGTTGCTGGGACTTATCATCCTTGCGATGGCTGGATGGTTCGGACGTTCGTTGTTGCAACAATCAGTGGTGGCTCCCTTACCGGACGTGACGGTTGAGCCGCAGCGAGCCCCGATTGCCCCGCCTGCGGCTTCTGCGCCGGAAGCCGTTCGTGAGCCGCAGCGAGCCCCGATTGCCCCGCCCCTGACCCCTGCGCCAGAAGTCGCTCGTGAGCCGCAACGCGCCCCGATTGCCCCGCCTGTTCCACCGCCGCTCACATTCACTCATGTCGAACCGCGGGCTGAAGCGGTCAAGATTGTCGAAGGGGAAATATTGACTTTCACTGCGCAGGCGTCTGGCGCGGCGCCTTTACAGTATGAGTGGAGACTTGAGGGGAAGCGTGTGTCGCAAGAACGCCAATGGTCCTACCATCCCGCAGCGGGAGAAGGCGCCGGAGAAAAGACGGTGCGTGTGATCGTTTCGGATCAGCATGATCAGCATCTCGAACGAGAATGGCGAGTCGCCGTGCGTAGCCCTGAACCTTTTCTACCCCCACAAGCCGTTGCTCCACCGGCGCCGCCAGTCGCCCCCCCTCTCCCGAAAAATACTCCGCCGCATATTGCCCAACGGTTTCCAGCAGAAAGCAGCCTCATCGTGCATCCAGGAGAGACGATTGAGTTTTCCGCGTTGGCTCTTGATCCCGACGAAGAGACTGTCTCATATGAATGGTTCGTCAACGGAAAACCTGTTGCTCAAGGAGAACACTTTTCTTATGAGGTTGGATCTGCTGGGAAATACAGCATCGGACTCACCGCGTCCGATCACGGCGGCTTGAAAGATACCGCTCGTTGGGAAGTAGCGGTAGTGACGCCTCCTTCTCCCCCACGGCTAGCCATGTATACACCTCATCAAGATCAGGTCACGTTTGCCGCACATTTTACTCGTTTCTTCGGCGTGGAAGTCGAGACGCCGGGTAGTGCGGAGCCTCCTCTGCATTACGAATGGAGAATTGACAATCGCTTTGCCGGCGAGAGCGAACTCCTTGAATGGAAAAACCACACCCCCGGACGACACACTGTGGATGTGACGGTGACCGGGGCGTCGGGGGCGAGCATTTCTCATAGATGGATTGTCAATGTACAGGAGAAACAAGAGTTGGACGAGCAAAGTGAGGTTGGACCTCCACGCCTCACTGTTGCCGAGCTTGAGAACACTATCAGCGCGGATAAAACACAAGTCGTCGTGAAGGGTCGACTCCAGAATGTCGGCGAACGCACTGTGGAGAACATTATTGCCTGGGTTTCAGCGTTAGACGCTCAACAAAGGACGGTTTCTCGCCGTCTGGCGCTTCCCGCTCCTCAACCGCTCGCTCCTGGGCAAGAGGCTGCGTTTCAGACGGCTTTCCTCAATCGCGGCGAAATCGTTGACTTCCATGTGGAGGTGGTGAGTAAGTAGCGGCGGAGCGTCGCTTTGCATAACCTCTGAAGCGGTTAGATCATCTGTTGTAAAGCCGCTTTTACAACACTACAGGTGGCTGGAAGGTCAGCGCTCAGAAGCTGAAAGCACTTGGTATGAGAGGCGATGGCCAGTGCTGCATCGAGTCCTTCGCCTGGATGAGCGAGAGGATTAAGTGCATTGACAAACAGTCGGGCTCCAGCTTCGGCCTTCGTCATCAGTCGAAGCTGAGGGGAAGCAATGTCGGAGTGATATTGGAGAAAGAAGACAGCGGCTAAAGGAAGGGGCTTTACGCACACTGCATCGATAAACGTGGATGTGGGAATGTGGATTGTAGGAGGAGTGAACAGTGTCGTTGTAGGAAGCGGATAACATTCAGGAGGTGAGCTCTTCAAACAGAGAGCATGAGGATATGGTTGGACCTCAAATGTGTTGAGATCGATGGGTCCCAACTCGTCACTACAGTAGCGACAGCTATTATGTAACAGCGCCCAAGTTGTGAGCGATTTCCCACTGCCAGACGGCGCCACCAGGAGAAACGCTTTGTCCGCGAACCCTAACGCGGCGGCGTGAAGAAAATAGAGGTCCGGTCGTTGCTTCTGCAGCTCGACAGTCAAATCTTTCTCTAGATGGAAAAGCAGTTCGCCGTCGTTTGTTGTCACAATGGAAGGCCGTCCCTCTCGTGTCAGATAGAAAAGCGAGGGATCTGCTCCCCGCGTGATGCGATACTGGAGATCAAGCTCTGAAGCTTCTGTCTCCATCTGACCATAGTTTGCCTTCACGAGGGCTGTGATCTTCAGGTCCGCGCATTGTATTTGCACCTGACGATCGAAGAGCTTCAATGAAAGAGTGTTCACGGCGAGAAAGTGAAGAGTTCAAGAGAAATTGCTTGGCGTATGGACAGAAGGGAGTTGTCTCTTAAGGAGATTGAAAATTGAAAAAACTCCTCAGAGACAATTTTTTTAGAACTTTTTTGTGTTAGCTCTGGTAAAGCTCAATCTAAAATTACACTTGTCCCCATCTTCATCCTGCTCAGCTAGCCATGCAATATTGCCAATATCCTAAAAGCTGTAAGGTTAACCCTGCAGCTGCTCAACAATTGGCTTGATTGCTGACGCAGTTCTTCGCCATATAGTTGTTGACCCTGCTTGAGCAAATGATGGTGCTGCGGCGAGAGTAATAATAGTAGGAGCAAGATAAAGAGCAGTCTTAACGACTTCTCGTCTGGTTGAGGTTTTCTCTGCCACGCGAACCCTCCTTCTTTGAATTTGCCGAAAGTATAACATCGAATGATGGACTTTCTGGCGTCACGGAGACTAGGATATTTCACGTGACGTGTCAAGAGGGAAAAGAGAATCGTTGGAGCCAATTTTTTCTAGAAAACAAAGTCATTTGGCCCCAGACAGGCCTAAGATTAAGCTCTCCTGTAACTGTCTTGTACAAGGAGAACCTACCACCTGAGCTAACTTTTTGATTGCGTGGACAACTCCTCATCGTTTTCTGAGCGGTTATCCTCTCTATATTCCACGAGGCCCAGATTTTGTAGTTGATCGAGCACCTTTTTCGTATCCGCTTCAGCGACCTCAAAAGAAACAGCAAACTCTTTCATGTATTGGCGAGCAATATCTACAACCGTTAGTTGTCCATCACAGCGCTCCCAGATATAGCTTGCCGTCAAATTAAGTTGATGAATCAGCTCCTTTGTACGATCGAGCACAATCGTTTCCTTATCAATGACTCGTACATTTACATCAGTTCGATGTTTGGGATATTTCTTCATCATTGCTCCGACTACGTAATCTACAAAGGAAGTAGAAAGCAACTCAGGACTCAAGAGGAAGAGAAATACAATTCTTTGTTGCTCTCAGAGGTCTCATCGGCTTTGTCCCTCCTTTTCTTAAACTCGGAATGGACTCTGGCTTAAGGAGATGAGGCGCGGATAGACTTAAATTTGTTATAGTAAATTTATGCGGTTCTCTCATCAAAAAGAAATGCCTCTGCTGACTCTATTGCGGGCTCTTGCAGGAGAACAGAGTGATCTATCCTTTGCCGCCCTGACGATGCGGGATGTGGAGTGGGCGATCGAAGCGGGAGTCGGCCCTCTCCTGTTTTCTGTCTTGAAGAACCACCCAGAAGAAGGAGCGCCATCGCCCTTACGGTCGCTGTTGCAGGGTGCGGACTTGACTGCACAAGTCCTGACTGGAGAACTTCTTGATGCAGTAGATGAGATTTTGCGTCACTGCTCAGCTTCCGTGGGAGATGGCGTCATCACCCTGCTGAAGGGCGCCTCTCTTGGTCAGCAATGCTATCCGGAGCTGCATCTACGGACGATGCGGGATATCGATATTTTCGTTGATAATTCTCTCTTGCCGAAGATTGAGGCGCTCTTGAAAGAGCTTGGATATCATCAAACTTCGGACTACCCTCCTGAGTATTACTTGACTCATCATCACACTATGCCCTTCGTTCACCCCAGTACCGGTATATGGGTGGAAGTGCATCGGGGATTAGTGTATCCGCGCAGCCTTGTCGGCCAAGACAAAGTCTTTAGTATTGATAATGTTAAAAATGAGCTGCGCCCGGCAGAGTTCCGCGGCAAAAGCGTGACCCGATTAAGCGACGAACTTCAGATTGTTTACCTTGTTGCTCATTGGGCCTACAGTCTTACAGTTGTTGGCGGAATCATAGCGCTGTGTGACATCGTGCTCCTCCTAAAACATACGCAAACAACTCTTCGCTGGGAGCGTGTTTTGAGCTGGTTAGGCCGCTCGGCTGCCACATCCTACCTTTATCTGATGCTCACCTATCTTCGTCGCTATGAATTAATCGAGGCGCCTGTAGAGGTTTTCCAAGAACTACACCGCCGCCAGCCCACATTTAATGCACTCACTTTGAGGATCGTTCACCTGCTTATTGATCACTACCTCATAGCTGGAAAGCCCTGTGGCGCGGTTCTGAGCCCAGCAAGACTGCATATTCTCTGGGACACCTTGCTCACCCCAGATTCCCCGACTCACAATCTGTTACGTGTTCCTTGGAATTTTTTAGCGCCCCATTTGTATCGGCTCGGCCAACGCGGAACGCAAGCCGCTGATTAAGGACGAAGTCTTTCTCGCCGGCTGCGCCTTCAAATCAGTTTCACCTCTCGCGCAAACCGTTCCATCATCGCGGCCATTTCTTCATAACTGCGAGCAAAATTAAAAAACGCGAGATACAAGTACGTCGCGCCCAGTTCTTGATAGCGTGGAATATCGTCAAGCATTGCTTCCGGTCGTTTACCGCGCGGAGACACGCAGAGCGTGATGGTGGACATGTCGCGCCCCACTTTGGCGGCTTTCTCTTTTAATTTGTCGAGGCGTTCGGAAAATTCCTGGGGGCTGAAGACAACTGCGGCCCAACCGTCCCCATATTCGGCTACTCGGCGGAGCGCGGGGCCAGTGTGTCCACCCACCCAAATGGGCGGATGCGGTTTTTGGATGGGGCGCGGCTCGCAGCGCAGGTCCGCAAAATTGTGGAACCGCCCTTTGAATTGGGGATTCTCGCTCGTCCATACCTCTTTCATCACCGCAACCGTCTCGTCGCTCAGTGGTCCCCGCTCGGCGAAGCTCACGTTCAACGCCTGAAACTCTTCCGCCATCCAGCCTACTCCCACGCCCAAAATGACGCGGCCATTCGATAACACATCGAGAGTGGCCACTGTTTTGGCTGTGACCAAAGCATTGCGATGGGGCAAGACAAGAACCGCCGTGCCCAGCCGAATCTTGCTTGTGCAGGCGGCGGCGAAGCCAAGGGTTGCGAGCGGGTCGAGCAGCGGCTCTTTGGGATTGAGCGGAAACTGTCCATTGGCAGTGTAGGGATATTTTGAGATAATATGAAGTGGTGTCACAATGTGATCCGCAGTCCACACCGAATCAAACCCCAAGGCTTCCGCCGTTTGTGCGGTGGTGCGAATGTTGTTGACGACGTCGCCACGAGCGAGTGGTCCGATGCAGGGTAAGAATGCGCCGTACTTCATGGACTCTTCTCCTTTGGTATTCGACCTAGCATATCCCTGTGCGAAAGGCCAACGCACAGTGGCAATCTCTGTCGAGACATGCTAACAAGCCCATGATCATCAGGAAAACAGTTCTTCCTGCATAGGGAAACCAATGTCAAGTCTTCGTTTGCTGCTCGTACGTCACGGAGAGACGGTCTGGAATCAAGAGAATCGCTGGCAAGGGCAAGCCGACGTGCCGCTCAGTGAGAGCGGGGAAGCGCAAGCGCAGCGACTTGCCCAGCGGTTGCTTGCTGAAGAGCGACAAATCCACGCGCTTTATACGAGCGACTTGTCGCGTGCGACGCGCACGGCGGAAATTATCGGCGGCGCCTTGGGGATCGCGCCCCTTATGGAAGAAGGCTGGCGAGAAATGGACATTGGCCGCTGGAGCGGCTTAACCACGGCTGAAGTTGCGACTCGCTACGCCGCGGAATGGGAACGGCTGCGCAGTGGAGAAGATTTGCCGCGCGGCGGCGGCGAGACCTTTGCGCAGTTCCAAGGACGGCTTGTCGAATCAGTTGAGCGGCTAGTGCACCGTCACGCTGGCCAGCAGGTCATGATTATTTCTCATGGCGGCGCCGTACGGGCGTTTCTGCTGCATTGTCGCCGCCTCGAGATGAGTCAGTTTCGTCAGATCGACAAGATCGGCAACACTGGCTTGAGTGAAGTGTCCATTTTCGCGGATGGTCGAGCGATTATTCATAAGGTCAATGACACCAATCATCTTGATGGGGAAGCGTTGTTCGGCGAGACAGTAGATGCATAAAACGAACAAATGGCGGCTTTCTCGTTTGCTCTTTTTTCTCCAAGTAAGGTTTCCTGCTCTTGCCTCTTTTCTCTTCTCGGTGGTTGAAGATTAGCATCAGTCTGGGTCTGTTTGCGTGGCTCTTGCATCAGACAGACCTCAGCCTTTTCCATGATCGGCTCGCCAGCGTTCAGCCTGGTTGGCTCGCGGTGGCGTTTCTTGGCTATCTGCTTAGTCAAGTTGTGAGCGCGTTCAAGTGGCGCGTGTTGGCTGGGCCATTGGGCTTCCACCAGCCGCTCCTTGCGTTTGTCTCCTATTATTTCGCTGGCATGTATCTCAATCTGTTCGCTCCTAGCACGGTTGCGGGCGATTTTGGCCGCAGCGTTTTGCTGGCACAAGAAAAAGGCCGTCTCGGCGCTGCTGTCCAGTCCGTGATTGCGGACCGGATCACCGGGCTCGTCATGTTGCTGTGGGTAGGAACCGTGGGCGCTATTGTTGTTAATGTTGCATCAGTCCCGGGGCTGTGGCGACTGGGCGTAGCGGCAGGCGCAGTGGGGGCGACGCTGGGGTGGCGACTCCTTCCCCAGATGCTCGAATGGTTTTTTCGACGGGAGACTCGCATGCGGCGGCGGCTTGAGCAATTCGTTGGGCCTTACCAAAATGCTTCGCCTACGCTTCTTCGCGCCTGCGGTCTTTCACTCGTGTTTCATCTGTTGCAACTGAGTCTCCAAGTATTGCTCGCTGAAGCGCTTCAGATTGAAGTCTCTTTTCGCTATCTCCTCTTTTGTCTACCGCTGATCAATATTCTGAGTAATTTGCCCATCAGCTTTAGTGGGTTTGGTGTGCGTGAGGGAAGCTGTATGCTGCTTTTTTCCCTCGTGGGCATTGCGACGGAACGCGCCCTCGCCTTCGGGTTGCTGTGGGGCGCGCTGACGGTGGGAGCGAATGCAACCGGCGGGTTGGTGCTGCTGTTGTCGCCAACGGGGCGCCGGTCTCTGACTGAAATTAAAAGAACGCCGGACGAATGAGGATGGTTTCTTCCCGACCGGCGCCGACGGAAATCATCTTGACAGAAACACCAACTAACTGTTCGATGCGCTCCACGTAGCGGCGAGCGTTGGTTGGCAGCGCGTCGAGACTGCGGAGATCCGTCAACCGCTCCGACCAGCCGGGGAGGTCTTCATAGATGGGGGTGAGCCGCTCAAAGATGTGCACGCTCGGCGGCACTTCGTCATACCGCCGCCCTTGGTATTCATACCCTGTGCAAATGCGCAACGTCGGCAAGCCGCTGAGCACGTCGATTTTTGTCAGCGCCAAACTGGCCAGTCCGTTGAGGCGAGCGGCCGTGCGCGCCACGACAGCGTCAAACCAGCCGCAGCGCCGTGGGCGGCCAGTCACCGTGCCGAATTCTCCGCCGTCACGTCGCAGCTTTTCTCCTTCCGGACCAAACAACTCCGTCGGAAATGGGCCACTGCCGACTCGGGTGGTGTAGGTTTTTGAAATTCCAATGACGTTGTGAATAAATTGCGGGGCGATGCCCGCGCCGGTACAGACGGCGCCAGCCACGGTATTGGACGAAGTCACAAATGGATAGGTGCCGTGGTCGATATCCAGCATCGTCCCTTGTGCGCCTTCGAAGAGCACCTTACGGCCACGTCCGATTTCCTCGTGCAGATAACGCGAGGTATTGGTGACATACGGCGCCAGCCGGTCACGCAGACGACAGTAGACGTCGAAGATCTGCTGGAAGTCGAGCGCCTGCTCTTTCAGAATAGTCTCCAGGTACATATTTTTCTCCTGGAGATTGCGCGAGAGTTTTTCGCGGAAGACATCTTCGTCCAGCAGGTCAATGAACCGAATGCCCACCCGCGCCATTTTATCCTCGTAGGTAGGGCCAATCCCACGTCCCGTGGTGCCGATGCGCCCTTCGCCCCGCAGGCGTTCGCGCGCCAGGTCGATCGCTTTATGATACGGCATGATGAGATGGGTGGTCTCACTAATTTTCAGCAACGAGGCGTCGCTCAGACAGCCTTGCTGTTGCAGCGTGTCAATTTCTTCAACCAACACCTGGGGATCAATCACGACGCCGTTGCCGATAACGCAGATTTTCCCGGCATGTAGCACTCCAGAAGGAATGAGGCGCACGATCGTTTTCTGCCCAGCCACAACCAGGGTGTGACCGGCGTTGCTGCCCCCTTGAAAACGAACAATAATATCGGCTTCTTGGGCGAGGAGGTCGACGACTTTCCCTTTGCCCTCGTCGCCCCACTGAATACCCACCACAACGAGAGTGCTCATGCATTACTCATTTCTACAGCTTAATTTGCTGCGCTGAGACGATTGGCGGCAACGTGCGGAGTTCCGCTAGTACTTCTTGAGAGATTTGGTCGTCAACATGAATCAAGGAGATCGCCATTCCCCCCACGCGTTCACGGCCGAGCTCCAAGCCGGCGATGTTGATGCCGCGCTGCCCGAGCAGGGTGCCGACGGCGCCGACCACACCGGGAACGTCGTGATTGTTGAGAACGATGATGTGACCGTCGAGCACAGCTTCGAGGTAGAAATCATTGACGCGCACGAGCCGCACGGCGTTGTTGCTGAACACCGCCCCTTCCACTGTGGTCGCGCCAGTCGCACTGGCGACGCGAACGGCGATCGAATTGAGAAAATCGCTGGGCTTGTTGCTGCGCGACTCCACCACGCGCACGCCGCGCTCACGCGCGATATGCGGGGCGTTTACATAGTTGACTGGAGTTTCCAGGAATGGACTCAAGAGCCCACGCAGCACGGCGGCGGTGGCGGGCGCAGTGTCGTAATCGAGGATGTCGCCGCTATAGTCGACCTGAATCTCCAGCGGCGCCGAAGTTGTCAGTTGCGCGAGGAAACTCCCCAGCTTTTCTCCCAGCACGAGGTAGGGCTGCAAAATGGTTAAGATCTTCGGCGTCATTGCCGGGAAATTGACCGCGTTTTGGATCACGCCTTGGGTGAGAAAATTGGCTACCTGATCGGCAATCGCAATGGCCACGTTAATCTGGGCTTCATCCGTGGCGGCGCCGAGATGCGGGGTGCAGATCACTTGGTCCAGTTGTAACAACGGGTGATCCGTTGGCGGCGGCTCCTCCACGAAAACATCTAACGCCGCCCCGGCTACGATGCCGTCCTTGATAGCCTGATACAAAGCGGCTTCATCGACAATACCGCCTCGGGCGCAGTTAATAATACGCACGCCTTTTTTCATCTTGGCAAATGCTGCCGCGCTAATGAGGCCGCGAGTGTCGTTAGTCAGGGGCGTGTGGGCGGTGATGAAATCCGCGCGTGCGTAGATATCGTCGAGACTGCTCAGCTCCACGCGCAATTTCGCCGCGGTTTCTGGAGACACGAACGGATCATAGGCGAGGATCTGCATCTTGAGGCCGAGGGCGCGTTCCGCCACGATAGCGCCGATGTTGCCAAGGCCGATGACGCCCAGCACTTTATTGCAAAGTTCACTACCTGTGAATTTTTCCCGCTTCCATTGTCCAGCTTTTAGTGAGGCGTTCGCTTGAGGGATGTTGCGCGCCAGGGCGAGCATCATCGACAACGCATGCTCGGCGGTGGTCACGTTGTTGCCGCCAGGAGTGTTCATCACAACAATGCCCCGTTTGGTGGCGGCTTCGACATCGACATTGTCAACCCCAATGCCTGCGCGGCCCACGACGCGCAAGTTGGTCGCTGCGTCGAGGACTTCTTTTGTGACCTTGGTGCCGCTGCGAATAATTAACCCGTCGTAGGCAGGAAGAACGCTGAGGAGTTCTGCGCCTTTGAGCCCCGGACGCAGATAGATCTCCAGGTCTGGAAACGCGCGGAGGCGTTCGAGCCCCTGTTCAGAAAGCGAGTCGGAAATGAGCACCTTTTGTGACATTGACGTTATCCTATGGTCGGCCATCCCGTCATTAAGACTTCTTGGGCGGCACGTACGCCGCGCCCCAGTTCTACGTCTTGGCCAAAACAGTGCAACGCCATCTCCAACGCACTGAGCGCGGTAATCACGTCAAACGGACCTGCATAGCCAATGTGAGAAATGCGGACGATCTTTCCTTTGAGGTGATCTTGACCGCCGGCAATATCCACTCCCATGCGGTCTCGCATATACTTCAAGAATGGACCGCCGTTGAGGTCTTCCGGCAAAAACACGCCAGTAGCTGCCGGACTCGGCGCTAGTGGAGCGAGGGGGGAGAGCCCTAAGGCTCGTGCGGCCGCGCGAGTGGCGGCAGCGAGCAGCGCATGCCGCGCGAAAATGTGTTCGAGCCCCTCTTCCTGCATCATGCGCAGGACTTCCGCGAGCCCGTTAATGAGAGAGATGGCTGGAGTGTAGGCTGTGGTGTGTTTCTGTTGTTCTTTCCGTTCGCGTTTGAGATCAAAATAGTAACGAGGCAGCGTGGCTGTTTCGACATTCTTCCAAGCTTTCTCACTGAGTGCAATAAACGCCAGTCCTGGCGGCAACATCAGCGCTTTTTGTGAGCCAGTCACTACGACATCGAGCCCCCAGCGGTCCATCGGGGTTTCCGTAGCGCCGACGGAGGTGATGCCATCGACCACCAGGAGCGTGTCAGTGTCACGGGTTAACTTGGCAATTTCTTTTACTGGATGAAGAGCGGTGGTGGACGTTTCACTTGCTTGAACGAGGACAGCCTTCGCTTGCGGATGAGTTTTGAGCGCCTCGGCAATTGCGGCAGGACGAACAGCCTGTCCCCATTCGACCTTGATTTCGACTGGTTTCAGGTGAAACGCTTGGCTAATCTTTAGCCATCGTTCGCCAAATTTTCCCCCATTCACCACAATGACGGTATCGCCAGCAGAGCAAAGATTGGCGACAGCGGCTTCCATGGCGCCAGTGCCAGATGAAGCCAGCATCAATACCTCTTGTTCTGTCTGAAACAGCCATGAAAGACCAGCTTGGACTTCGGCGAAGAGTTTCTCAAACTCCGGGGTGCGGTGATGAATAAGAGGTTGGGACATCCGCAGCATGACTTCCGGCGGCACTGCTGTGGGCCCCGGTGTCAGCAAATAACGTTTCAACATAGAACTCTCCCTAGAAGTGACAAAAAAATGCCTGGACGAAAACGAAAAACAATGTCCAGGCGCTACTCGTACTCGCTTTGCTATCAAGCATCGGTGTATCGAGGCGAACAAGCGCAGTCAATCTCAGTTACTTTCCTTACCGCAATTCAACAGTTGCTTCTACTTTCGCTTGACAGGAAAAAAACACTGTCATATAGTTGTGGGAGAAAGTGGGAAAAAGTGGGGATCATCATTTCTCCATGTTTCGCGGCAGTTTCGAGCATACGGTAGACGAGAAAGGAAGGGTGAGTATCCCTTCGAAATTTCGCGAGATTCTTCTGAAACTGGAGGATGAGCGATTAGTGGCGACCAAGTTCATTCTTAATGCTCGTCGTTGCCTTGATGTATATCCGCAAACGGCATGGGATAAGTTCGAAGAAGAGTTAAAAGAAAAACCCCGTTTTGACGAAAATTTTCTCAAACTAGAAGACTTCTATTTCTCCAATGCTCAAGACTGTCTCGTTGATAAACAAGGACGAATTCTTTTGCCTCCGGTCTTGCGTGAATACGCCAATTTAAGGAAAAACGTCATTTTTACAGGGTCCAGAGAGAAATTTCGCATATGGGACAAAGATACGTGGCTGCAACTTAATGAAGACGCTGAGCGATTTCTAATCGAAAATCCACAATCCTTTAACATCTTAAGTACCAGTGTACATTAACTAATCGCGAATTGCCAGTGAAAGGGGCGGATGGAAGCGTTGCCAGCATTCTTCGAGGTTGAAGCGAGCCCTAGGCACCTTCCCGTTATGCAGGAAGAGGTGCTGGCCCTGCTTCGTCCGCAGCGTAGCCGCCGTTTTCTTGATGGGACCTTAGGCGGCGGCGGGCACGCTTTTGCGATTCTTACGGCAGCGCCGCCAGATAGTATTCTGTTGGGCCTCGACCAAGATGCAGACGCCTTGTCCTCAATAACTCCTCGCTTCGCCCCGCTTGGGGAGCGCTTTCTTTTTCGTCAAACGAATTTCAGTCGCGCGAGCGCCATGCTAGCGGAAAGAGGGTGGGATGGAGTGGATGGCGTGCTGCTAGATTTGGGCTTTTCCTCCCTCCAAGTGGAGGATGGCGAACGAGGCTTCAGTTTTCTTCGCCCTGGTCCTTTAGATATGCGCATGGACCGTCAGCAAGGGCTCAGCGCGGCGGACATCGTCAACAATGCGCGCGAAGAGGAACTGAAGAGGATCTTCCGCGAATTTGGTGAAGAGCCAGCAGCCGGGGCCATTGCCCGTCTCGTCGTGCGGTCGAGAGTGTCATCCCCACTCACGACAACGCAGGATTTTGTCGCCCTTGTGAGCCGCATTCTGCCGCCGTCTTCTCGTGCGCATCTACATCCTGCGACTCGGGTGTTTCAAGCGCTGCGTATCGCCGTGAACAAAGAACTCGAACACCTGGCTACTTTTTTACAAAATGGATATCGGTTGTTGCGTCCCGGCGGACGCATGGTGATCCTTTCGTATCACTCGCTCGAAGATCGCCTTGTCAAGGAAGCATTTCGGCGGTGGGCGGCGTCTTGCATTTGTCCGCCACAGTTGCCGGTCTGTGTTTGCACCTGGTCTCCGCAAGTGCGGATTCTCACTCCTAAACCATTGACGCCCACTCCAACGGAAATCGCGGCCAATCCTCGCTCACGCAGTGCGCGCCTGCGGGCCGTGGAGCGAATCACTGTCAAAGGACAATAGCGATGCGAGGCTCATGGCGGTGGAAAAATATCGTCTTGCTGACTGTGATCGGGCTCGTCCTGGCCGTGGTGCAGGTCTGGACCCGACTACAAGTGGTGGCGACCGGGTACACGTTGTCGAATACTCGTCAACTTTTACGCACGCTCGACGGACAACGGCAAATGTTGGAAGGAGAATGGAAAACGAGAACAGCGCCTGCCCACATGGCTGAGCAGGCGAGACAACGGTTAGGATTGGGTGCGCCCCTCCCGGGCCAAGTGGTGCGGATGCGTTGAAGAGGAACGAATATGAACGAGCGGTTGTTGACAGTGGGTGGAGTGATTGCGGTGGGGTTGTTGCTGGTGTTGCTGCGGCTCGTGCAATTGACCGTAGTGCAGAACGGTGAACTCGTGCGCCAAGCGACCGTGCAGCATCAACGACGGTTGGTGCTGACGCCTCGACGAGGAGAAATTGTTGACCGCAACGGAGAGCCGTTGGCGTTGAGTTTTCCAACGGAATCACTTTTTGTGAGAACGAAACAATTGCCAATGGATGCCGAGAAGAAGATACCAGCCTTAGCCGCGTCTCTTCATGTTCCCCCTCAAAATATAAGCCAGGCGCTCCATGCTTCTTCCCGTTTTGTGTGGTTGAAGCGACAGGCGTCGCCCGAGGAGGCGGCCCACGTGCGGCTGCTCAGCGTTAGCGGTGTCGATAGTGTAGAGGAAGATCGCCGTTTCTATCCGCAAGGGAAATTGGCGGCGCCGCTCCTGGGATTTACCAACATTGACGCGAAAGGCTTGGAAGGGGTGGAACGAGCCTACGACCAATATCTGCAAGGAGAGCCGCGAGAAATTTTTGAAGAGCGAGACGCCACCGGGCAAACCTTTCTCATACAAGAAGGGGTGGATGCTCCCGAAGGGTTGAACGTGCGACTCACGCTGGATGCCGGGTTACAGTATATTGCCGAGCAAGAACTCATGCGCTCCGTTAAGGAAACTAGAGCGGCGGCGGGAACGGCAATAGTGCTTGACCCTACGACATTTGAGATTTTGACGCTCGCTCAGGCGCCAACGTTCGACCCGAATGATCCCGGAGAGACCAAGGCTGAGGATCGGAGGAATCCTGCTATCTCAAATTGTTATGAACCTGGCTCCACGCTGAAGGTCTTACTGGCCGCAGCAGCCTTGGATACTCAAAATGTGCGTCCGGAAGAGCGGATTTTTTGCGAATTGGGTCACTATCAAGTCGGCTCGCATATCATTCACGACCACCATCCATATGGGACGTTGACGTTCGCCGAAGTCCTCCAACATTCCAGCAATATCGGAGCGGCAAAAATCGGCGAGCGCCTAGGAAAGAAAACCTATCACAAATATCTCCGCGATTTTGGCATAGGACAGCGCACCGGAGTGGACCTGCCGATGGAGAGTCCTGGCATTCTCGCGCCGGTTGATAACTGGGCGCGTATTAATCTGGTCACGGCTAGTTTCGGCCAAGGGGTTGCCGTGTCTCCCTTACAACTCGCGAGTGCGTACGCAGCGCTGGCAAACGGCGGAATGTTGATGAAGCCGTACCTGGTCAAAGAAGTCCTTGATGCTGACGGGAAAGCCGTCAAGGCGAACAGCCCCACGCCAATTCGTCAGGTGGTGCGTCCGGAAACGGCTCACCTGCTCATGCAATTACTCGAAAAAGTGGTGGAGAAAGAAGGAACTGGCTGGCGAGCGCATCTCGATGGGGTGCGTGTCGCCGGTAAAACCGGCACTTCCCAGAAGACGAACGCCTCCGGCGGATATTCGGCGCATGGTCGTATTGCGTCCTTCATCGGGATCGTTCCCGCTGACCAGCCACGTTTCGTCATCCTAGTGGCGATCGATGAGCCGAAGACCGCCGTGTACGGGGGTGAAGTGGCGGCCCCGGTGTTTCAAGCTATAGCCCGCCAAGCGCTTGCGCGCATCGGCATTGAGGGAGTTCGACCTCACATTGAACTGGCGCGTCTTCTGGCGCCTTCGGCCACGGTCAGGAAAACGACGACTGACACTCGCGCGCCTGCGCAACAAAAAGCAGAACTTCTTCCTGCCGCCATTGTTCCTGCAACAAGCGACGATGCCGCGCTGAATTTTGTGGGCATGAGTTTACGCGCCGCGCTGCATACTGCGCAGCTCAAAGGCATCCACATCAGTGCGACCGGGAGCGGCTACGTGACCCATCAGAACGTACAAAATGACCAGAGTTCAGGAGAACGCGTGTACGCGCTTTCCCTTTCTCCAGGGATAGAAGGAGATGGACGGCCGTGATGCTTCGCGATCTCCTCTCTGAGACGATCCCTGTCCAGGTTCATGGCGCTCCAGAAGTGGAGATTGCTCAGATCGCTTACGATTCTCGTGCTGTGCAGCGGGGTGCATTGTTCTTTGCCCTGCCCGGCGTGAAAACTGACGGTGTCCATTTTGTCTCCCAAGCGTATGAAAAGGGCGCCAGCGCGGTTGTTCTCTCTACACAGATGCAGCAGGAGGGGAACGAGTGGACCAATCGTCTTCCGCTCAACGCAAGACCGACAGTCGTCGTGTGTGATTCGCCCCGCACCTTGCTCGGATTCATGGCCGATCGGTTCTACCAAAAACCCAGCAGTCGGCTTGCGCTGGTTGGTGTGACCGGCACCAGCGGCAAAACGACCACGACGTATCTGCTGGAATCCATGTGGCGAGCCCAGGGCTGGTCTCCGGGCGTCATTGGCACAGTCAACTATCGCTACAATAACAAAGAGCTTCCGGCGCCGTTCACTACTCCTGAAGCCGTCGAGTTACAGGAGTTGCTTTCCGCGATGGCGACCGAGCGTGTGAGTCACGTCGTCATGGAAGTTTCCTCGCACGCGCTGGCGCAGGAACGGGTGCGCGGTTGTCGTTGGGATGGGGCGCTGTTCACCAATCTGGGCCGCGATCACCTGGATTTTCATGCAAATATTGACGAGTATTTCGCCGCTAAATCTCGTCTCTTTTTGCAAGGTCTGGCTGATTCTGATAAACCCCGGCGCTTTGCCGCCATCAATGCGGACGATCCCTGGGGAGCGAAGCTGTTGTCGTGCTCTTTACCAGGACGAGTCTTGACCTATGGACTCCATGCGCAGGCCACAGTGTCCGCATCCCAGGTCGAAAAAGACTTTCACGGTCTCTCCGGCGTCTTACGGTGCAGCGCCGAAACGGTCCGCTTTTCTTCCGCCTTGTTAGGGGAGCCGAACCTGTACAACATCTTGGCGGCGACGACGGCTGCGTACGCGATGGACGTGCCGCTTGCGACGATTGCCGAAGGGATTCACCGCTGTGGGGCAGTTCCTGGACGGGTGGAGTCGATCGCTCTCGGGCAACCGTTTACCGTCCTCGTTGACTATGCCCATAAACCTGATGCACTAGAAAAGGTGTTGCGCTCCGTGCGTCAGATGGCGACCAAACGCCTCCTGACGGTGTTTGGTTGTGGGGGCGATCGCGATCGCGGCAAACGGCCTCTCATGGGAGAAGCGGCGGGGCGCTTTAGTGATGTAGTAATTTTGACCTCTGATAATCCACGCACGGAAGATCCCTGGGACATTCTTGCGGAGGCCGAGCCAGGTCTCGTGCGCGCTGGATTGCAGAAAGAGGATGATCCCGCGAACGTGGATAAACTCAATCGCAGATATCTGGTGTTGGAAAACCGGCGCTCGGCGATTCATGCCGCACTGGCTGGGGCGCAGCCTGGCGATGTAGTGCTTATCGCCGGGAAAGGGCATGAGGACTACCAGATCATTGGGACCACGAAGCAGCATTTTGATGATCGAGAAGAAGTGCGCGCTTATTTCAGCGCACCCTCTGTTGAGGGATAAACATGACGGATAAGGTGTGGCGGGTGAGCAGCAAGGACGTTGAGAGGATGAGTTGATGTTGTACGCCTTGCTGTATTCGCTGCACACCTCGTACTCGGTTTTTAACGTCTTTCGCTATATCACGTTTCGTACTTTGATGGCGGGCATTTTGTCACTCAGCGCCTCGTTCTTTCTCGGACCACGGTTGATTGCCGTGTTGACAAAAAAACAAATTGGACAACAGATTCGCGCCGATGGTCCGGCGACCCATTTTAGTAAAGCCGGCACCCCGACGATGGGGGGCGCGTTGATCTTGTTCTCGTTGACATTGGCGACACTGCTCTTGGCGGACCTGACCAACTTGCATGTGTGGCTGGCGCTCGCAGTCACTATTGGTTTTGGCATGATCGGATTCGTGGACGATTATCAAAAACTGACCCGACGTAACTCCGCCGGCATCTCCGGCAGACAGAAGCTTGCCGGGCAATTTATAATTGCTTTTGTTGCCGCGTTCGTTTTGTCGCTTCTCCCGGGTTTTAGCAGTACAATTACCATCCCGTTCCTCAAGGAAATCCAGCCGGATTTGGGTTGGCTGTATATTCCGTTCGCGGCGCTCGTCATGGTTGGGACGTCAAATGCTGTGAATCTGACTGATGGCCTCGATGGATTGGCGATCGGTCCGGTCATTATTACCGGGGCCACCTACGCGATTTTCACCTATGTGAGTGGACATGCAAAAATCGCCGAATACCTGCAAATTCCCTATGTCGCTGGCGCCGGTGAAGTGGCGGTGTTCTGTGGAGCCTTAGCGGCGGCGGGGCTCGGATTCCTTTGGTTTAACGCCTACCCTGCGCAAATGTTTATGGGCGACATCGGCTCGCTGTCGCTCGGCGCGGCTTTGGGCATGGCGGCGTTGATTAGTAAACAGGAAATTGTGCTTATCATTGCCGGCGGCGTTTTTGTCGCCGAAGCGGCGTCGGTCATTTTTCAAGTCGGGTCCTACAAGCTCCGCAAAAAACGCATCTTCCGCATGGCGCCGCTTCATCATCACTTTGAGTTACTGGGTTGGCCGGAACCATTGATCATCGTCCGGTTTTGGATCGTCTCGATTCTGTGCGCACTAGGCGCGCTGAGTACATTGAAGTTGAGGTAAAAGCGTGGAGTTCCAAGACAAGACTGTCCTCGTGATTGGCTGCAAACGCACGGGCGTAAGCGTGGCGTGCTGCGTTGCGAGCCGTGGTGGTCGAGTGCGTCTTGCGGATCGCTCGGGGCCGGACGCCTTGGAAAAAGAACTGGCCGACTTGGCTGATGTCCATTGTGACTTCCGTCTCGGTACGCACGATCCGGCAGATGTTCTGGCCGGAGTGGATTTCGTCATCCCGAGCCCCGGGGTCCCTGCCGATGCGCCATTGCTGCGCGAGGCGCAACAACGGCGCATTCCGATCTGGAGTGAGATCGAACTGGCCTATCGGTTGCTCGCTTGCCCTGTGTTGGCGGTGACGGGCACCAATGGCAAAAGTACGACGACTTCTTTGCTCGGGGAAATGGTGCGCTCTAGTGGAAAACGTGTCTTTGTCGGCGGCAACCTGGGAACGCCGCTGATCGATGCGTTGACCTTGTCTCCAGAAGTGGTGGTTGCGGAAATCTCCAGTTTTCAGTTGGAGTGGATCGAGCAATTCCGTCCGCAGATCGGGATATTTTTGAATTTAACGGAAGATCATCTGGATCGACATAAAAGCCTGGCGTTCTACGGCATGACGAAACGCGCCATGTTCACCAATCAGCGACCGACGAACTGGGCGGTTGTCAATCGTGACGATCCGGAGGTCTGGCGACTTGCGCAGGGCCTACCGGCGAGGCTCTTCTCTTTTGGGGGGCGCCCTGTTGAGGAAGGCGCGTGGATCGAAAACTCCGCGCTGGTCCTCAGACGTGTGGGACAGGACACCCGGATCTCACTGGACCGGTTGCAACTTTATGGTCGTCACAATCTGGAAAATGTCATGGCGGCGGCGAGCGCAGCCTTTCTCTGGGGCATCGGGATGGACACCATTGCGGCAGTGTTGGCGAACTTCACCGGCTTAGCACATCGTCTTGAATTTGTTGCAGAAAAAAAAGGGGTGCGGTACTTTGACGATTCAAAAGGCACGAACGTCGGCGCCGTCGTGCAGTCGTTGGCCAGTTTTTCTGGTCCCGTCATCCTCTTAGCTGGTGGTGTGGATAAAGGTGGAGACTATCGCCCACTGCGTTCGTTGGTGCGAGAGAAGGTCAAGCTCCTGCTCGTCTTTGGACAAGCGCGAACGTTGATTCACGAAGCCCTTGGCGGTGAGACGCCGACTCGTGAAGTAGACACGTTGGCGACCGCCGTGCGTGCGGCGGCGGCGGCGGCGACGCCTGGCGACACTGTCCTGTTGTCTCCGGCCTGTGCGAGCTTTGATCAATTTGACAATTATGCTCATCGTGGACAGGTATTTCGGGCGTGCGTGGAGGGGGTGTAGGCATGATGGAACGAGATGACGCGACGGGAACGCCCACTCGGGGGCCGATTGATGGGTGGCTTTTGCTGGCGGCGATCTTGTTACTATTGATCGGGGAAGTGATGGTTTTCAACACCACATATTTTTACGCATTCGAGCGCTTCGGCCATCCGTTCCGGTTTGTGTGGAAACACCAAATTGCCATTGTCCTCGGTGTGATCGGACTCGTCGGGGCTGCATCCTTGCCCAGCTCGACCTACCGGCGTATGGCGTATCCCGCTCTGCTGCTTGCCTTCTTCGCGTTACTTGTCGTGTTTATTCCTGGCGTGACCCGCGCTGGAGTGCGGCGCTGGATTGCGCTGGGGCCGTTGAATTTCCAGTCTTCGGAGCTAGCGAAAGGCGCGATTGCCCTCTACTTGGCGCATTCGCTGGCGCGGAAAGCGGAACGGATTTCCAGTTTTGTCTCCGGGCTGTTGCCGCATCTCGTGGTGGTGGGCGGTGCGGTCGGACTCATCGTGCTTGAACCCGACCTTGGCGGCGCCGCCGTCATCAGTTTACTGCTGTTTACGCTCTTGTTTGTGTGCGGCGCGCAGAAAAAATACCTGTCTACTTTCTTGATCGGCGGCCTCTTGCTTTTTGTCTTGGGGATCATCGCCGCTCCGTATCGCATGAATCGGATCATTTCCTTTCTCTATCTTCAGGAAAACAAGCAAACCACCGGCTATCAGCTTAACCAATCTATTATCGCTGTTGGCGCTGGTGGTCTGGTCGGCGTTGGACTTGGTGAGAGCCGCCAAAAAATGTTTTTTCTGCCTGAAGCACATACGGATTTCATTTTCGCGGTTATTGGTGAAGAAACCGGACTCCTGGGGGCGGCCAGTGTGCTGGCGTTGTTTGCGTTGTTAGGGATGCGTGGCTTGCGCATTGCGGCGCGGCATCCCCAACAGTTCGGCAGTTTGCTGGCTCTGGGCTGCACCTTCCTACTGGTGGGACAAGCGGGGCTTAACATGGCGGTGGTGCTTGGTCTCCTTCCTACGAAAGGATTGCCGCTGCCATTTATCAGCTATGGCGGTTCAGCCTTGATTATGGCGATGATTTACACTGGCGTGCTGTTGAGTCTGTCCCGTGAAAGTTACAGGGAGAACCAAGTCTATGCCTAAGGGGCTCAGACTTTTGCTCGCTGCCGGAGGAACGGGAGGGCATCTGTTCCCGGGCATCGCGGTTGCCGAAGCCGCGCAACGCGAGGTCGGCGCAGACGTGCTTTTCGTCGGCACGGCTCAAGGGCTTGAGCAAAAAGTGCTGCCTCGGTTGGGGTTCCCTTTGCGGCTGATCCCCGCCCAACAACTTCGCGGTCGCAATTGGCTTGGCAGGATTCGCGCTTGTTGGGCGGCGCTTCGGGCTAGTGGGGTGGCGTGGCGAGTCGTGCGAGAGTTTACTCCGGATGTCATCTTTAGCATCGGCGGATATGCTGCAGGGCCAACCGTGCTGGCGGGATGGCTGCGACGGGTTCCTTGCGTCTTGTTGGAGCCGAATGCGATTCCTGGACTGACCAACCGCGTGCTGGGGCGAGTGGCCAAGAAAATTTGTGTGGGCCTCCCGCAAACGGCCGCAGCTTTCCCCTCCCATAAAGTGGTGTGGACCGGGAATCCGGTGCGTTGGTCTGAGACCTCTACCCTTGCTCCGGCGCCGCCAGAATCTTCTTTGTTTACTTTGTTTATATTCGGCGGCAGTGCTGGAGCGCAACGATTAAACCAAACGCTGCCGCAGGCGCTGGCGTTGCTTCACGCGGATGCTCAAGAACTTCGTATTATTCATCAAACCGGACAGGCTGAGCACGCAGAGATTACGGCGCTCTACAAGCGACTGGGGGTGCAGGCGGAAGTCGTGGCCTTCATCGACAATATGCGTGAGGTCTACCTGACGGCCGACCTCGTCGTATGCCGAGCCGGCGCTATCACCATTGCGGAGCTGACCGTCCTTGGGAAGCCTTCTATTCTGGCGCCTTATCCGTATGCTGTGGATGATCATCAGCGCGCCAACGCGGAAGTTCTTGTCCATGCCGGAGCCGCGCGTATGATTCTCGACGCTGAACTCACACCAGAACGGGTCTGCGCAGAACTTCGTACTTTGATCACAGACAGAACCCGCCTGGAGGCGATGGGACGTGCGGCAGCAACCCTGGCGAAGCCCCAGGCCACCAGCGCCGTCGTTCACGAATGCGTAGCGTGTTTGCCGTCGGTAAGAAAAATGGAGATGGAGGCTGGCTGCAGGTGACCACTGTAAACGCCCTGAACAGACCATGTGTGCTCGTCGTGAATGCTCTTCCTTTAACGCCGCCCTTTGGGGAAAGCCAGATGCTGTTTGATACGAACCGCCGCATCCACTTTGTCGGCATCGGCGGCATTGGCATGAGTGGCATTGCTGAAGTGTTGCTGAACCTGGGTTACCAAGTCAGCGGCTCGGATCTCGTCGAATCTGAAACCACACGAAGGCTTGCGGCGTTAGGGGCCACACTCCTCTATGGCCACTGGGCAGAGACGGTGACGCCGGCGATCGATGTGGTGGTCATTTCTTCCGCAGTGAAATACGCCAACCCAGAAGTGGCGCGGGCGCGGGAATTGATGATCCCGGTGATTCCCCGAGCGGAAATGTTGGCGGAACTGATGCGTTTGAAATATGGCATTGCTGTCGCGGGCACGCACGGTAAAACGACCACGACTTCACTGGTGGCGGCGGTGCTGGCGCAGGCGCATCTTGATCCCACGATGGTGATCGGCGGCAAACTGAATGTGCTGGGCTCAAATGCGCGTCTTGGCCAAGGGCGCTTTCTCGTGGCTGAGGCGGACGAAAGCGACGGCACGTTTCTGCTCCTGAGCCCGACCATCGTCGTCGTCACCAATATCGACCCCGAGCATCTCGATTTTTATGGCGACATGGAGCGCGTGAAAACCGCGTATCTTGATTTTATCAACCGCGTACCGTTCTATGGGCGTGCGATTTTGTGTCTTGATAGCGTAAACGTCCGCGCCTTATTGCCGCACGTGCGCAAACGTTTTGTGACGTATGGGCTCAGTCCGGACGCGGAGTTCACGGCGCGGAATCTAACAGTCAATGGACTCACGACGCGCTGCGATGTGTGGCGAGGTGACGAGGAACTTGGCGAGTTGTGTTTAAATCTGCCTGGGCGGCACTACGCGCTCAACGCCCTCGCGGTCATTGCGGTGTCGCGGGAATTGGGGATTCCTTTTGCTCAAGTACAAGAAGCCTTGCAGAATTTTGCCGGGATTCAACGTCGCTTCGAGGTAAAAGGCGAAGTCGCGGGCGTGCTCGTCATTGACGATTATGCGCACCATCCGGAAGAAGTGCGAGCAACCTTGCGGGCCGCGCGTGAAGGCGTTGCCCAAAACGGCGGGCGTCGTCTTGTCGCCTTATTCCAACCGCACCGCTTTACGCGCACGCGTGACTTGTTCGACGAGTTTCTGTCTGCGTTTGACGACGCTGATGCGTTGATCCTCACTGAGATTTATCCGGCCGGAGAAGATCCCATCTCCGGGATTTCCGGGGAGACGTTGTATCGCGCGTTGAAGAAACGCGGTCATGCCGAGGTGCACTTGGCTCCAACGAAAGAGGAATTCCTGACGCTCGCGCAAACCCTGGTGCAGCCCGGAGATGTGGTGATGACGCTCGGCGCTGGGGATATCCATCGCACCGGCGTGGCGTTGCTTGAGCAGTTACGCACGGGAGGAGCTCGTGGCGCCTGAACTGCGCGAACGCCTCCACGCTCTCCTTGGCGAACGGGTGCGCTTCTCCGCGCTATTGGCGCGGTATACGTCGTTTCGTATTGGCGGCCCTGCCGATGTATTGGTGGAGCCAACCTCGGTGGAACAATTACAGGTTGTGATAACGTTGCTCCACGAGCATGCGGTTCCTTATCTCGTGCTGGGCGGCGGGACAAATTTGCTCGTCAGTGATAAAGGAGTGCGGGGAGTGGTGGTCCGCCTTGGCGACAAATTCAACTACCAATGTTGGACGGAAGCGGAGCATGGCTCCCTGGTGCGTGTCGGCGCCGCACGTCCATTGGGTCGATTTGTCCGCGAGGCGGTCGCGCGAGGCTATAGCGGAGTGGAATTCGCCGAGGGCATTCCTGGCAGTGTGGGCGGAGGGCTCCTCATGAATGCCGGGGCTTTTGGCGGAGAACTGAGTCGGGTGGTTGAAGTGGTTGCTGGGGTGTGTCCCGACGGTAAACACGAGGGACTCGCCGGTGAAGCGGTAGGGTTCGCGTATCGACGGACGGCCCTGCCGATGGGATTCATCGTGACAGAAGTTACCTTTCGTCTTGAACGCGGGGCTCCGGAGTGCATGGCCGCGAAGATGCAACAAGCGCAACAGAAGCGTCAGGCCACGCAACCGCACGGCTATCCAAATGCGGGCTCCATCTTCAAAAACCCGGCGCAAGCACACGCTGGGAAGTTAATCGAGGCGGCGGGGCTCAAGGGCTTGGTCTGTGGCCAGGCGCAGGTATCGGAACGACATGCAAATTTTATCGTGAACAAAGGCGGCGCGACGGCAACGGACGTAAAGCAGTTAATGGATCGCGTCCAGCACGCGGTGTGGGAAAAATATCAAATCTCATTAGAGCCGGAAGTGCGGCTAGTGGGTGAGTGGTGAACACACAGTGGCGCGACAAACGGGTAGGGGTACTCTTGGGCGGCTTTTCCGCCGAACGCGAGATCTCCTACATGACGGGCGAAGCGGTTTGCCAGGCGCTCCGTGGGCGTGGCTACATGGTGGTCTCGATCGAAGTGACTGCTGACGGCGCCTGGATCGATCGCGTGCGTGAAATTGACGTGGCTTTTCTCGCGTTGCATGGAAAATTCGGTGAAGACGGAACTATCCAAGGGCTCTTGGAAATGCTGGGGACGCCGTACACAGGGTCAGGCGTCCTTGCTAGCGCGCTGGCCATGAACAAACCTATGGCCAAACGCGTGTGGGAAACCCACGCGTTACCGACGCCACGCTGGCAGGTGTTCGACAAGCAAGGCCCGTGGGAACTACGGAAAGAGTTCGCGTATCCCTTTGTAGTGAAGCCGAGTACGGAAGGCTCAAGTGTCGGCGTCTCTATCGTGCGTTCGCCGGAGACATTTCACAGCAGTCTCAGTGAAGCCTTTCGCTATGATGCTCAGGCCTTAGTGGAAACGTATATTCCTGGACAAGAAGTAACGGTTGGTATCGTGGGAGAGCGTGCACTTGGCGCGATGGAAGTGATCGCCAAAGGCGAGTTTCATTCTTACGAAGTAAAATACACCGCCGGGCGCGAAGAATTTCTTCTGCCCGCGCCCCTCGATTCCGCAGTCTACCAGCGAGTGCTGGATGTCGCGCTTGCGGCGCATCGCGCCCTGGGCTGTACTGGCTACAGCCGGGTCGATACCCGAGTGAACGTGCAAGGCGAAGTCTTTTTGCTGGAGGTCAATACACTGCCGGGGCTGACCTCGCTGAGTTATCTCCCACGCATTGCCGAGTATGCAGGATTCAGTTACAGCGATTTAGTCGAGGAGATTTTGCAGCGCGCGGCGCTACAGATTCACAGGAGCGCATCATGAGGAAACTTGTGCGCAAGCGGACGGATTGGCGGCGAGAGAATCGACGCTTCTCACCGTCTTCTCCTCCGCCTCGTCTTCGCCCCGCCGATTTTGTGCTTCTCCTCTTCTTGCCGGTGGGGCTCTGGCTGGGCGGGTCCATGCTGACGCGCTATGCGGAGCATCATCCCTATTTTCGCGTGCAAGAAGTGCTGGTGGAGGAAACCGCCGGTTTCTCACCGGACGACATTCAGGAATGGGGTGGGGTGAAGGTTGGGATGAGTATGTGGGAGGTCGAGCCCGAACAAGTGGAGAGTCGCCTGCTTGCACATGCCTGGCTGCAGTCTGCCCATGTGCGACGTGATTTTCCGCAGCGCGTGCACATTGCGGTGAGTGCGCGCAAACCCGTGGCCGCCGTGGTGCACGATAATCTTGTCTACCTTGACGAATCGGGCGCATGTTTCGCGAAACCAGAGCAAAGTCCGGTTGCTGATCTCCCCTATGTAAGCGGTCTCACCCAATTATCTTTGGATTCTTCCAGCGCACGCTCCGCCCTGGAGGGGGTTTTGCGTTTACTCTCGCTCTCACGGCTGTGGCAAGAACCCTTGTCGGAGATCCATTGGGATCCGCAACAGGGATACACCCTCTTTCTTGAGCGGCGACGCGTGACGATTCGCTTGGGATGGGAGACCGCGCCGGAAAAATTTGCCCAGATTGGAATCGTATTAGCGGAATGGCGCGAGGATGCGCCCACGGCGGTTTTCGATGCTCGTTTTGCCGGTCAGATCGTTGTGCGCTCGTACGCTGGAGAGAACACCGCACAGAGTCGTACGCTCAGCCGTCCGCTCTAGGGGAGAAGCTATGCCCAGAGAGAATGCACTAATTGTCAGTCTCGATATCGGAACTTATAAAACTGCACTTGTGGTTGCGGAAGTGACGCCAGACGATGTGGAGGTGTTGGGGGTTGGAACGGCCTTGTCTGGATTCGGTTTGCGCAAGAGTCAAGTGATTAACATTGACGCCACCGTCCAAGCCGTCAAGCGGGCGGTAGAAGAAGCGCAGACCGGGGCGAGTTGTGAAATTCACAACGTCTGCGCCTGCGTGACTGGGGAACACATCCTGAGCATTCCCAGCCTGGGAGCGTGGGCGGTCAAAGATCAGGAAGTGTCGCAAGCCGACGTACAGCGGGTGCTGGAAATTGCTCGCGCGGTGGCGTTGCCGTCCGGCTACGAAATCCTCCATGTGTTGCCGCAGGAGTTTCTCGTGGATGGGCAAGAACGTGGGCGGAATCCTCTGGGCTCATCCGGGGTGCGGTTGGAAGCCAATGTCCAGATCGTTGCGGCGGCGAGTGACGCCGTGCAAACCGTCTACAAATGTGGAGAACGCGCCGGGCTCCACGTGCGCAATGTCTACTTTGCAGCCTTGGCTGCGGCTGAGGCCGTGCTGGCCCCGGAGGAGAAAGAGTTAGGCGTCGCCGTGGTGGATGTCGGGGGCGGCACGACAGGGTTAGTGTCGTATCATCATGGCGTCGTGCAACATGCGTCAGTCTTGCCGGTGGGAGGATCGCATATTACCAACGATCTTGCCGTGGGCTTACGGACGACGCTGGCCGAGGCGGAAAAGCTCAAACAAAAATATGGCTGCGCCCTGGCGCATCTGGTGCCGAATGGAGAATCGGTGGAAATGCCCAAGGTGGGGTCTCGTGATCCCTTGCCCATGCCGCGCCGCCGCTTGAGTGAAATCATTGAGCCCCGAGCTGAAGAAATTTTTGCGTTGGTTCGAGAGCAGCTCGATCTTACCGGCGCCGTGGGCCGCCTAGAGTCCGGTATCGTGCTGACTGGGGGAAGCGCCATCATGGAAGGTATGGTGGAAGTGGCGGAACGAATACTGCGCCTCCCTGTTCGTCGGGGCGCGCCCCGGTACTTGAGCGGCATTGTTGATGTGGAGAACAGCCCCATGTACGCCACTGGAGTAGGGTTGATCTTGTGTGAATTACAACACACGCAGTTGAATGGAGCTGTTCGAGTGCGCGATGCGCACGGGTGGCAGCGCGTGCGAGAACGCATGGTCGAATGGATTCGGGATTTTTTCTAGAGCGAGAACCGTCAAGGAATTGAGGAAGCATTTGAGATGGATGTAAGGAGGTGCGAGATGTTCGAGTTTGAAGAAGCGGGCGAGAATCGGGCGCTGATCCGCATCGTCGGGATTGGAGGAGCGGGCAGTAACGCCGTCAACACTATGATCTCCGCTGGGTTGTTGGGGGTAGATTTTATCTCTGCTAATACCGACGCCCAAGCGTTGCGCGTTAATTTAGCGCAGACGAAGATGCAACTCGGAGGCACGGCGACCAAAGGACTCGGCGCCGGCGCCGATCCCGAAGTAGGCAGGCGCGCTACTATCGAGTCCGAAAATGAATTACGTGAATACCTTGAGGGCTCCGACATGGTGTTCGTCACTGCTGGGATGGGCGGCGGCACCGGGACCGGCGGCGCCCCAGTCATCGCCCGCATCGCCCGGGAACTCGGCGCACTGACTGTGGGCGTGGTGACCAAACCGTTCTTGTTTGAAGGCAAGAAGCGCATGCGTCAGGCCGAAGAGGGGCTCCGTCAACTGCGAGAACATGTAGACACGTTAATCTGTATCCCCAATCAGCGTCTCCTGGCCGCCGCCAGCCGCAGCCAGCCTTTGCTCGAAGCGTTCCACAAAGCCGACGAAGTGCTGCTCCAAGCCGTGCGGGGCATCTCCGATCTCATTACCGTGCATGGGCTGATTAATTTGGACTTCGCCGACGTGCGGACGATCATGTCGAATATGGGCATGGCCATCATGGGTACGGCCAGCGCCAAAGGAGAAGGTCGCGCCGAGGAAGCCGCGCGCCACGCGATCGCCAGTCCGCTGCTCGAAGATATTTCCATTCGCGGCGCGCGCGGAGTGTTGATCAACATCACTGGAAGTCAGAATTTGACTTTGCATGAAGTGAATGAAGCAGCAACCCTGATTCAAGAAGAAGCCGACGAAGACGCCAACATCATTTTTGGCGCGGTGATCGACGAGAATCTTGACGACGAGCTGCGGATTACGGTGATCGCCACAGGATTCGGGGAGACCGAGATTCTGCAGGTTCAGCCCCAAGCAACTGCAGCGATGCGACCGAACGTGACGCCGATTCGTCAGTCCGCGCGTCCGCTGGCGCCGACGGATCGACGGCGCGTCAGCATGGGCTCGATCGTGCTCGATGATCTCGACACGCCCGCGTGGCAGCGAAAACGTCAGACTGAGAGCAACGCCCCTGCTGCGCCCGCACCGGCCAATCTGGACAGCGAGGATCGATACGACATTCCGGCGTTTCTGCGCAAGCAGGCGAACTGAGCAAACCATGCTGAGGGAAGGGGGACCCATCACCCTTCCTGTCTTGCGCGGACTGAGCGAGGCAGCTACCTTCCTGGCATGCGCTTGAGCGTTGAACGAGCCCAGCAGCGTCTTGCCGGAGAAACCAGGCTTTTCGCTGCGAAGAATGAGGGAGAAATCCCTATCTGTCTGATTTACCCCAATCGGTATCCCGTGGGGATGTCGAATCTTGGGTTTCAGGCGGCCTACAAAATCCTGGCGCAAGATGGTCGCTGTCGTTGTGAACGCGCATTTTTGCCGGACCTTGATGAGGCCAGTGCGCTACAACGTTCTCGCTCGCCGTTAACTTCTTTAGAAAGTCAACGGCCACTGACTGATTTCGAGCTGCTCGCGTTTTCGCTTTCGTTTGAAACTGACTATCTCCACATCCTCGATATTCTCGCCGCGGCTCACGTGCCCTTGTTGGCGCGTGAGCGCGAAGACTATCATCCGCTGGTGATCGCTGGCGGTCCGGCGACTTTTTTGAACCCTGAGCCGGTGGCGGAGTTCATCGATCTCTTTCTCATTGGTGAAGGGGAAGAGATGATCCCCGAGTTTCTCGAACGCTATGCCGTAGTCAGAAAAGAACGACTCAGCCGTCAGGACAAGCTCCACGCCCTCAGCACTATCGAAGGCGCGTATCTGCCGGAGTTATTCACGCCGCAGTACGACGCCGATGGTAAACTCGTCCACCTTGACTATAATGGTACGGGTACGCCACGAGTGAAACGCCGCCTGATCCGTGATCTCGACGCGTACCCCACCGCCTCGCAATTGCTTACCCCGGAGACGGTCTTTGGCGACATGTATCTGATCGAAGCCAGTCGTGGTTGCGAATGGGGGTGCCGCTTCTGCGCGGCAGGATTTATGTACCGTCCCGTACGGTACCGCAGTGTCGCTTCTCTGCAGCAGAGTGTGGCGGAAGGATTACAGCACCGTTCTACGATTGGCCTTGTCGGCGCTGAGATGGCGAGTCAGCCTGGCATCGCCGCGATTTGCGAGTTTATTGGCCAGGCTGGAGGCCGCGCTTCTCCCTCATCGCTCAAAGCGGATGTGATTACGAAAGACCTCGCGCAAGCGCTCGGGGCGCAGCAGAATCGCTCCGTCACGGTGGCGCCGGAGGCTGGCTCTGAACGGATGCGGCGCTTCATTAATAAAAATCTCACCGAACCGGAGATTCTCCGCGCTGCCGAGTGGCTGGTGAGCGGCGGGGTGCGGGCGCTTAAACTCTACTTCATGTTGGGGTTGCCGACCGAAACGCAAGCCGATGTGGACGCCATCGCCGATCTGACTGTTAAAGTTTACGACAAGTTTTGCGTCAACAGCGGCAAGGTCGGCAGCCTCACGCTCTCAGTCAATGCATTCTCGCCCAAACCCTGGACTCCGTTGCAGTGGGAGCCGATGGAGGACCTGGTCTCCCTGCGCGCCAAACTCGCAGGACTCAAAAAGCGGCTCGCGCCTTTGCCACGCATTACAGTTGACACGGAATCCCCTCGAGAAGCGTACTATCAAACGCTCCTGTCGCGCGGCGATCGCCGGGTCGGCCAAATGCTGCTGGAAACGCACCAAAACGGCGGTGACTGGTGGAGCATGATCCAACGCCTACGACGGGCCGAGAAAACTCGACGCAAAGAAAACAAAAAACTGGATGACGCACTCGACCCGAACCCCGACTTTTTTGTTCATCGCCGCTACGACGCTCGCGAGCTGCTGCCGTGGGATTTCATCGATCACTCCGTCAGTAAGTCTTATCTTCTGACTGAATGGCGAAAGGCCCTGCTGGGGAAACAAACGCCGCCGTGTGATGTCGCCACCTGCCACAGTTGTTCGGCCTGTTGATATTTTTTCAATGTAGACGCGTATGGTTTTTGCGATTGGAAATGATCTTGCTGAAGTAGACAGAATACGCGCCGCGCTTGAAGACCCACGCACCGGCGCGCGGTTTCGCGATCGGGTCTTCACTGCAGGTGAACAAGAATACTGCGAACGCCGCCACGTGGCGAAGTATCAGAGCTACGCCGCACGCTTTGCCGCCAAGGAAGCAACCATGAAAGCTCTGGGGCGAGGATGGGGGCGCTATGTCGGGTGGTTGGATGTCGAAGTCGTCAGGCCCCGGGGCTCGCGACCGCAAATCGTTTTGCATGGGAAGGCGAAGAAATATGCCGAGTCGCTCGGCATCGCCCGCTTCCATCTCGCCTTAACCCACACCGCTGCTCTCGCTGAAGCCGTGGTAGTGGCAGAACAGTGATGTGGGATTGCAAGACCTGACCCTGTAATTCCAGGTTTGAGTTGAAAGTTGCCCTCTTCGTCATCACCTATAGTGTCCGCTGCGCCCTTGAGTTCTCCTGGGCCGCAACTTGGGTTAACTTATGTATTCGTCGCCAAATTCAGCGGAGTAAGTGGTAATGAGCCTGACTGTGAGGTGAGTATGAATATGAAGAGCCTGTTCTGGATTTGTGGAGTACCCGTCAGCATCTTCTTTCTAATTACTTGTTGGCTTGCATATCAGAATTGGGCTTCCGAAAAGGTTCTCTCAACTATCCTTCCTGCATTGGCAATTGGTACAGTTAGTGCCCTAGTGACAATCCTCTTTAGCCTTAAAAGCGAGACCAAAGAAATTGAGTTTCCAGTAATTTTTATTTTTGATTCGGCTTCGAAGAAGCCTTTGGAATTACCCGTTCCCGCCTCCCTAGGACCAGAGCCAGATTCCGTCTGGCGTTATGTAAATGCAATAAAAGAACAGACTTCATCATCGATGAAAAACAAAAAAACGATCCCTGACTCAGACCTATATTTCGATATTCTACTTCGGATGACCTTGGACGTCCTTTTTGAAACTTATCACTTGGATTGGAATATTAAGCAAAAGGCTATCGACCTTCCTTATATGAACAGAGCCGCATCGTGGTCCCAAAATAATTCGCCGGAGACAATTGAATTTGTCGCTTTAAGTGACATTAAGAGATGGTTTCCTGAAGTGCATATTCTTGAGATTGCTAACCCACCATTTGAAAAGATGGCCGTCCCACCTAAGAGCAGGGTTAAAGGAAACTCGACCCTCTCAGGGAGAGAGAATGGGGGTGGTCCTTTCGAAAGAGAACTCCACCTTAATAACCCTTTTGTCACAATTGACATTACATTGTCTCAGGCAGGCGGGCAGAGAGGACTAGGCAAGCTTGCACCTTTGATAGATCCTTTACCGCAACAGGATAGTCGCTTTTATGTAGCTATGTACAACATGCACTTAGTCGCTCAATTCAACGCTCTTCGAAGCGGCCATTCAGATATGCCCAAATATCAGCGTTGGGTCGACATTATGTTTGACCAACTTCAAACAAAATTAGACGAGAGGAAACATTGGGAGAAGGTAAGAGACCAATTTCTGCTTTTTAGCAGAAGGCAGGAACAAAAAGCAGAAACAAATCAAGAGGAAAAGTAAAGAGTAAGATCATCTCCTAGCAGGTAAAAGGGAGTCAGATCTTGCAATTAAGCGTTTTTCTCGGTGGTTGTTCGGCGCTGGCAAGACATTACTGCAAGACCTGACCCCTCTTTTTCTTTACTGCTCTGGATGCGGCAGACGATAGAAAACCGTATCCAACCCTCGCTCTTTTTTCGATCAAATTGACAAAGTAAAAAGATCGTGTGAGACCATCTGATGACAGAAAACGTAACAAGCTGGCGATTGGATGGCACGTCAGGAAAGAACAAGAAACATGGGAACGCGGCACGAACGTGAATTGGACGGAGAAAAAGCAGTAACTCAACATCGAGTTGAGCTGCGCCGCGTTGAGCTCGAACGAAAACGAAGTGAACTGGACGGCCTGCTGAGGCACGGTGAAACACTGCACCCAAGCGCCTACGCGGCGCTGCAAGGGCAACTGGAAGAAGAGATTGATAAGCTACAGGAGGAACTCAATATCTTGACCGCAGTGGCGGAATAAACGGATCTCCCTCAAAAATAGCAGCTTAACCCAGCAGCGTAGCGGGATAGTCTACGCTGTCCACGGTTACCTGTACCCCAGACGTTCAAGTCGTCTGAGCAATGACCGTTTCAGGGAATCCGTGTGGTACAGCCTCACCACAATCGCATGCGCCACCGCCGGCCAGTATCAGTGATGTTGTCCTAGATCTCGACCTCAAGACCGGCTGTACGCCTCCCTTTCAGGGAGTGCTTGTAGGTGGGATCTTACGCCTGCCTTGAGGGCGGCGGTCAGGGGGAAGGGAACGTGAGATCGCGCTTGGCAACGGTCTCCCCCGTGCGAGTGAGGAGTACAGCTGCAGCTCCTCATACAAGTTGGCGCCCAGCAACTTGCCGGTCCCCGCTAGGCTCGGGTCAATATCGACTACGCCCACTCCTTCACTGTCCTGCGCTCTGGCTAACACATCCCCCGTCGGCCCGATAATCTGACTCTCACCGCGAAAGTGCGCCGCAACTTCCCCCATCGTTTCAGCCCCAAGGCGATTGGCAGTCACAAAGAACACATTATTCTCGATCGCCCGGGCCCTCCCAATAGTCAGGCTCTGCGGCTCGCCAAAGTTTGCGGGGCTACAGAGGAGCTTGGCTCCTTGGAGGACCGGAGCGCGACAGGCTTCCGGAAACCAACTCTCGAAACAAATCACCACGCCCACGAGGACCCCCTTGAGGTTGAAAACCGTGAGCCCCTCACCCCGGTCGAACAGCCGGGCTTCCAAGGGGGAGAAATGGCGCTTGCGGTGTTTGCCGATGAAGCCCTGGGGTCCTACGACCACGGCGGTATTGTAGAGTTGTGCGCCCTCTCGTTCAGCCAGCCCGGCAATCAGGCAGGCGTCTTGCTGCCGTGCGATCTCGACCAGGGCCCGAGTTGTAGAGCCCTCGGGTATGGGCTCAGCCAGAGCGCGCAGCGCTTCACGGGAGGAAAATAGGTACCCCGTCGCACACAACTCGGGAAGGACAATAAGCTCAAAGCGCTGGTTGGTAAGAGCAGCCGCGATTTTCGCGAGGTTGTGTTGGGGCTCGCCCCAGCGCGGCTCAAACTGCAGAAACGCAACGTTCATGGAGTCCTCGTGGTGCGCGCCAACTCCCAGGGGTATACGTTGTCGGCTACCTTTACCTTGTACAGCTTCCATCTTGGCTTTTCGCAGGAACTTCTTCCTCTACAGAGCCAGGACCGGAGGGCGCATGCGCACGGCAATATCTAGGTTTGTTTTCCATTCGTGTTTTGCTTGTTCAAGAAGAGACAACGACAAACATCAAAGTACCGCTCATGCGGGTGTTTGTAAAAGAACCTATGCCTTAAGAGGCCCTCACTCGGTATATGTTCGCGCCAATTGCTCCCGCAGGCGAAAGAGGCGGGAATAGACGGCGCTGGTCGTCGAATTCAGCAGCCGAGCAATATCCCGATACGGCGTGGTCAGTTTGTACATTCGCAACTCCTCGACCAGTTGTTCGCGCTGACGGAAGCGCTTAGCAAGGAGGTGTTCCAGAGCCTGCTTTTGAGCGAAGAGCTTTTTGGTGTCAACCACATTTGCCACAGTAGAAAGATAACATAACTGCTGATTGATCTCTTGCAACTCTTTTTGTCGTCGAACGATCCATCCCCATACGGTATCTACTGCGTCGCACAGGTGGGCAACCTTCTCATCTTTTCGTCTGAGATTGTCGTGGATCTCAGCCAGTAACGCGAGCGTCTCGTGGACCGTGCGTTCGGAGATTGTGGCGAGCAGCCCCACCTCTTGAGAACTTAAATTATACTCCACCAAGGACAAGAGCTTGAGAAGCAATTGATCCTCCGGGGCAAGAGCCTTCAAGGCGGCAGTCGCTCCCCCCACTAGCGGTTGATCGCTGCTGACACTGTCCCTCATGATCGTCTCAGGAAGAAGATCTTCCAGGGTTCTGTCCTCATCGCTTGAGCCCTCCAGCGGAGTTTGTAGGGATATCGTGTCGATTTCTTTGCGAGTACGTCGCCAGTCCAGGAATAAATGCTTCAACACGTAGTAGGATAAAAAGGTCCGGAATTGAATATGTTTGCGACCGGCAAAGGTTTGCAAGCGCAGAAATATGCGGTCCTGGTCGAAGACATACAGGTAATAATCGCCGGCCTCTTCGAGTGGCGCACCGCAGATTTTTACCGGAAAGTTATAAATGGTCTCGCCGTATGTTTCTTGGAACTGTCGCCGTGCGGCCGTATCACCTAAAGCACAGGCCTGAAGAAATTCACAGAGGTTGGCATTGTCATAACTCATGATTCGTCCCCTCACTAAGACGAGCGCACTGTTGCTCGTGCTCATTGCTTCCGTACAAGTGTAGTGCTGCTAGTTGGCCTCCCCGAGCGCAACCTGCGGCAAGTCCTGCGCAAGTGGGGCCGCAGGCGCTGGTGAAAGCGTTCTAGAGGACCAGCGCAGGTAATAGGCAGCGGGCTCTCTACTGAGGTATGCAGGGTTTGTCATTCCGCCTTCCTCATTTCTCGTTCCCTCACTTTTGAGGTCCCACAACTTTTCCATAACTTTCCCACAACTTTCTGTCTATTTTTCGCATCTTCTGTATTCAAGACATCCATCCTGCAGGGCATGTCAAATTGAACTCACTCTCAGAGAGTGACACTAGAAGAGGCAACAGCATGGCGAAAGAAATTACATTTGAGCATAGCGCGTCGCGAATGTGGTAGGAACAGCCGCGCGACTCGCTGAGTGGGCTCTCTGGGGCCACCCAGAATACAATCCCACGGTTAAACATCCCTCTGCCTGAACAAGAAAGGGGAAGAAAAACTGGCATCGACGATCAGTTTGGCGACCGTCACATCCGTATCAAAGATGCCCACAGGTTGCGTACTCCGACACTGTCAGCACCAGTACAAGACTAAGCCATCACCTCGGGCCACGCTCTTTGAACGGTTTGAGTTCTACTGTCAATCACTCTCGTTCGCACTTTTTACTAACGTCCTTAAATAACACAGGAGGAAACCAACAGTGCAACATACAACACGACAATCGATGGTCCTTGGTCCACAAATGAGGCTGCTCTTCCCGTTGAGTAAATCTCTTATGAGGGTTCGCCTACGTCTCATTTCCGTTTTGCTCCTTCTCCTCATCATCGCCGCCGCAACCTCGGCGAACGCGTATACGCCGCGCACTCTGAAGGGCTGCACTCCTATCACTTGGGCCACACAACCTAAGGTCGTCCTGCACACTACTGAATTCGCAGGTCCCGACTTTTTTCAGAATCTCATCAACCTCGCCCAGCTGACCGATGCGATGAATGATATCCATGCGCAGTTCAACCTCGTCGGCGGGACAGCGGCGCAGGTGACCAGCTTCGAACTCTCGACCGACCCCTTTGTTTATGGGAGCTGGTTCAACGATCCCACACCAACTATCCATGTAGGCTTCACCAGCGATACCACCGTTAAGCCTGGAGATACGACCTGGAATCCTGACGCCTCGTGCCACATCGTCGAAGCCCATATCCAGTTCAAAAACCTCTCGGTCTACGGATGGACGTTTAGCCATCCAGAAGTCAACGGCGAGCAGTACTACGATGTCACTTTGAGTGATGCAGCAGGAGACCGCTACTTTCGCATCAGCTATGTTCACGAACTGTTGCATGCTTTCGGTCTCGCCCACAGCAACGATTCGTATTCGATGCTGAACTATGGGGATCGTCCGTGGGCCAACCGCCCCCAGGATGACGCCGTGCGCCCCTTGCCTGATGACGTTGAAGGCTTGCGGGCATTGTACCCGCTGGCAGGCGCTCGATACGATGTTGCGGTGCTCAACACGTGGTATGATCCAGTCGCATCAACTGGCAGTTATCCTGCCGCCAACCAACGACGACTGTGCAAACCCAGTCTAGGCAGTGACTGGAACAGTGATCTCTTCGCCGACGTGTGCGGCGTCACCCAGAGCGGCGCTTCCGGCTCGACGACCGTGGCCAGTGGCGACACACTCCGGACGCGCTTCGCTTTTGCCAATTACTCGACCGAGAGTGTGGATGTCGTTGCGAGTCTCTATTTCTCAATGGACGACACCTGGGACGCGACAGATGTGGCCTCGGTCACCACACGGTCATTCAGCGTCAGCGCTAATGGCTCGTCGCAACAAGGGCGAACCTGGACCGTCCCGTCAGGGCTCGCCGCTGGTGACTATTATGTGATCGCGCGCGTAGTCGCGACGACATCGTCGGGGGTAGTCATCACCGACTGGATTCCAATGCGCGGCACGGTCCACGTCAACTAACGTCACGGCGTTCTTTCTTACACAAGAGTGGTAGGGGCGTAGGACCACGCGCCCCTACGCCGCAGAGTCTCCCTCGCCCCCAACCATTCACCCAGACGTCCGGAAAGAAAAATTGCGAATCTTCACACATTAATATCGTCTCTGATTGACAACTCTCCATAAAGGGAAGCAGAGTGAGGAGAAATATAAAGCCCTTCCTCGGATGAAGGAAAGCGTCGAGGCGTTGCAGCAAAGGCGGTCATTCGTCAGAGAAAGCTACTGCATTTGGCTTGTGATCGTGTCGTCCAGCGCCTGGATTCGTTTGGTCACGACCTCCATCCCAAGTGCTTGCGCGGAGGCAAACGCTTCCTTCAACAATCTCCTTCCTTGTTCACCGTCTCCAGGCTGATTGCGCGCCAAAAGCGTCGCTCCATACTGCTCCTGCGTCAGCGTAATCAACGGTTTCGCACGCATCTGGGTGTGTCGTTGCAACGCCGTAACAAAATGTTCCTCAGCTTCCGCCCATCGTCCGAGTGCTGCCGCTAGGCGTCCAAGTAAGCGTGTCGCAAATCCTAGGCAGACCAGAGCTGGCTTGACGACGATACAGCGCTCAGCATAGGGCAGGAGTAACTCATACGCGGCGGCAACACGCGGGAGATCACCAAGCGCCAGGCTCACCTGAGCGAGGTTACTCATCGTCATCATCCAGTACTCGTCCCGGGGCAGACCGACAAAATCAGCCGCGGCAAGGGGGTCGTATTCGCGACGCGCCTCGTCTCTGACTCCCAGGTCCGCATAGACAAGAGCCAGCGCGGAACGCCATACTGGGAGTGCGGTGTAACGCTCAGCAAGGTTGTGCACGGGAAGGTTACTGTCACTCAGCAGCCCTACCCCAGTCCCCTGACCAAGAATCTGCGCAACGAAGCATTGTTCAGCGTCGGGGTCCTGGGCGCGCTGACCAATAGCTAACGCGTTGTGAGCAAACCGCTTGGCTTCAGGAAAGTTTCCGCGCAACCACATCCGCGTAGAATTCCACACGGCAAGAAACCACAAATATGAGGGCTGTTGCAGTTCTTCTGCACGTTGGGCATACTCCCCAATCTCACGATCGGCAGTCGACACATCGCCAAGCTCAAGCAAGTCGGTCAGTCGCCACACAAGTCCACGCAGCGTCAACTCCTTGTCGCCCACTCTTCTTGCTAACTCCATTATCTCCGTTGCAATCGCTAAGCGTTCTTCAACGTTCCCCGGCGCTCGTAAGACAATATGGCGAGCATTCAGGGCCGAGGCGAGTGCAATGGGGTCCTCCATACGACGGGCACTGGCGATCGCTTCTTGGCTGAGCGCGGCTCGCCGCTCCGTGTCAGGTGACCAATAGAGTTCTATTGCTAGACGACTTAGCACCCGTACGCGTAACGGACTCTCTTTCCCTCCTAATGCCTGGAGAGCGTCTTCCAGCAGATTCACAACGAAGGGATCTTCAACACCGCTGGCGACAGTGATCCCAGCAAAGCCCGGCGTAAAGCCCAGGGCTGCTCGCGCCAAGAGAGAGGAAGCCTGTTGTTCCTCTCCATACGCGCCTAAGATTCTGGCAAGGTCGGCAGCCGCACGGAACGTGGCTTTGGCCGCAGTGGTGTTTCCTGCTCGTCGTTGTGCGTCACCGAGTGCAAGCAAGAGTTCACAGTGTTGCAATTCATCACCTGGCTGGAGCGCTCGGAGTTGCAGCGCGCGCTGGTAATGACTCGCCGCCTCTTCGTAGGCAAATAGCGCAGTGGCGCGTTCGCCAGCCTGGACCGCATAGGTCAGCGCTTTCTGAGTACTCCCTCCAGGCGCTGCTTGAAAGAAATGAAAGGCCAACTCGCTCAACGTCTGTCCTGAACGTACCGAACGAGACGCCTCGATCTCCACATGCCAGAGGTGTTCCAGGGCTTCTCCTACTTGACGGTGGAGTTGGACACGCTGCTCAGTGCTCAAGCTTGCGTAGAGGGTCTCGCGAACAAGCGCGTGCGAGAAGCGATAGCGTCCGATGTTCTGAGGATCATGGATCACAAACTGAGCAGCTACTGCGTCATCAAGAATCTCAAGGAGTGCATCTCCTGACAACCGGTTGAGAGCACTCCTCTCAACCGCGTTCAGTACAGCGAGGTCAAAGACGTTACCAACCACAGCGGCAATCGTGAGTACTTGACGACACGATTCGGAGAGTTGGCCGAGACGATGCTCGACCGCCGCACGGACACGCTGGGGCAATGGCAATGACGCAGCGTACAGTTCTTCTCCCTGCTCCAAGTGTCCATCACGAAGAAGCGCCTGAACAACCTCAGTCACAAAGAATGGATTGCCTGTGGTTTTCTGAAAGATCGCCGTGACTAAAGATGCGGCTGGGACACGAGCTGTCGTGAGTTCAAGGAAGCAAGAGATATCACTTTCAGTGATATTCGCAAGCAACACGTGCTGACTGCCAGCGACACGAGCCAGTTCCCCCAGAATATGCGTCAGCGGATGCGCGGAGTCCACACCAACGTCCCGAGAGGTCCCCAGAATAAACAGGCGTGCCTCGTGGAGTTCCTGTACCAAGAACTGGAGTAAGAGTAGCGATGGTCTGTCAGCCCAGTGAAGGTCATCGAGGATGAGCACAAGTGGCTGCGCTCTTGCCTCACGCTTGAGAAAGGCGGTGAAACTGTCGAAGAAACGAAAGCGCGCTGCCTGGGACTCCAAGGGAGGTGGAACAGGCAGCGCAGGAAGGTACTCGTAGACATCAGGAATCACTTGGGCAATCGTGGCGGCACAAGGCCCGAGTGCTTGTCGCACTATTGCTGGGTCATGCTCAGCCAGGTAGGACCGAACAATCTGCACCCAAGGCCAAAACGGCGGCGCGCCTTCTCCTTCATGGCAACGGCCAACAAGGACACGGACGTTGCGAGAACGGGCATACACGGCGAATTCCTCAGCAGTCCGAGTTTTCCCAATGCCCGCCTCTCCGATGAGAAGGGTGACTTGTCCATGTCCTGCGATGGCTTTTTCCAAACTCGTGCACAACTCCTCCATTTCTCGTTCACGACCAACCAAGGGCATTTCACGTTTTACATTCCACGTTCCACGCTGAGCCTGATTCTCCTCTGTCGTTAAACCTGAAACTGGAGCGGCGGTTGGCGTGAGCGGGGCGACGAACCGGTACCCACGTCGATGAACCGTCTCGATGTACCGTGGCGACCTGGCATCGTCCGCTAGGGCTTTTCGTAACTCTTTGATACAGGAAGTTAACGTACTGTGACTCACGATGGTATCCGGCCACACCGTACGAAAGAGTTCACGCTTGGTGACCAACTGTTGTGGGTGTTCAGTCAGATACTGCAATACAGCAAAGGATTTTCCTGTAAGCCGCACAGCCTGCTGGTCACACCACAATTGTCCATTTTGTAGATCCAAACGATACACACCAAACTGCACTATTTTGTTTGCATGGGGCGATTCCTCTACAGTAGGGAAGTCTGTTCGCGCCTTGGTGATGCTGACCTTCTCCCTTTTCATAACCACTCTTTTGTTCAGGCCCCCAACAGAGGGGATGCTTTATGCGTAGGGTAGGAGCGGAGCGCGTTACCGTTTCCGGCACGTTTCGAGCCACTCC
>CAYTVL010000029.1:0-77724 GCA_964441775.1 uncultured Enterobacteriaceae bacterium | reverse complement strand
ATTTTCGATCGTCAAGAAGATTTACGCGCCAATCGGGCGCGGGCGCGGCTCAAGTTTCTCATCAACCGCATCGGAATCGACGCTTTTCGCAAAATGGTGGACGAAGAACTACGGGGCGCGTGGGTTTACGAAGGCAACTTCGACCCAGAACCCCTGAAATTCACCGACAACGAAGAAAGGCGAGCCCCAGCAAAGCCGCTCAATCCCGGCAGCCCTAATGGAGACCATCGCCAGTTCACCCGTTGGGTCGCCGCCAATGTGCGTCCGCAACGCCAGCAAGGATTCTCCACGATTGAAGTCAAGGTTTCCCGCGGGGACCTCACGCCGCTCCAGTTCCGTGGCTTGGCCCAAATCCTGCGCGATTTTACAGGCGACACGAGTGCCCGGATGACTGACGAACAGAATATCCTCCTCCGCTGGGTGCGCACGGAAAGTTTGTACGATGTGTGGCGGCGACTGCAAGATCTCAATCTTGGCGACGCCGGGTCCAGACAAATCACCGATGTAGTAAGCTGCCCGGGAACCGACAGTTGCAAACTTGGGATCACCAACTCAATGGGGCTGGCCCGCGCCATTCAAGAGCGAGTGGAGCAACTCCAAATCGAAGATCCCCTGACCAACAACATTCACATAAAAATGAGCGGCTGCCCTAACGGCTGTGGCCGCCATCATCTCGCTAACATCGGCTTCTACGGCGCTGCGATGAAATTCGATAATCACCAAGTACCTGGCTACATTGTCATGTTGGGCGGCAACTATGACGATGGCCGCGTCCGCATGGGACAACGCCTGGAGGTCCGCATTCCTGCTAAGCGTATCCCAGACGCGGTGGAACGTTTTGTTCGTCACTATCAAGCCAATCGACATGAGGGTGAACAATTCAACGACTTTGTGGATCGCGTTGGGACGAGCGAATTTGAGAATCTCATTAGCGATCTTTCCGCCCCTGTCAAATATGATGAGGTACATCGCGCCGAATTCATCGATTGGAATCGCACTGGTTTCTATAAACTCGAACGCGGCGAAGGGGAATGCGCGGCCTAAGGAAAAAAGCGGCTGCGGCTTTCCTCCTGGGGATGCTCAGCGAAACACTGGAATGGAGGGAAGGTAGAGTATGAGCATGCACATCGGTCTGGACACTCACGAAATTACGGCGCTCGCGGCGCAGTATGAACACCAAACGCCACAGGAAGTGCTCGGGTGGGCGCTGGAGTGCTTCGGTTCTCAGCTCGCCGTTTGTACGAGCTTTCAAGCCGATGGTATGGCAATCCTTGATATGGCGTGGCGCATCGATCCGCAGGTGCGGGTGTTTACGATCGATACCGGACGGTTGCCACAAGAAACCTACGCCTTGCTCGATCAGGTGCGGGAGAAGTACGACATGTCCATCGAGGTGTATTTCCCCGACGCCACCCAGGTTGAAAGTGTCGTCCGTCGTCATGGTCCCAATCTGTTCTACCGAGACTCCCAACTGAGATTGCTCTGCTGCCAAACCCGCAAAGTGTTGCCCTTGAAGCGTGTGCTCGCGACTCTGGATGCGTGGGTTACAGGGTTACGACGCGACCAAGCTGCCACCCGCTCTGCTATTCACACAATCGAACTGGATGTTGAACACGGAGGATTAGTCAAAATCAATCCTCTGGCGACTTGGACAGAACGACAGGTATGGGACTACATCCGCACGCATGATGTGCCGTATCACCCCTACTATGATCAGGGATACACGAGCATTGGCTGTGCGCCTTGCACGCGGCCTACGTTGGCGGGAGAAGATCCGCGCGCTGGGCGTTGGTGGTGGGAAACCGGGATGGAGAAAGAGTGCGGTATGCACTGCACCATTGAAACCGGACGCTTTGTCCGTGAATTTGAAGCTGAGCTGAACCGCAATGGTGGAGGTATTTAGATACTCACGATTGCGAAATATGTGTTGATCGGTAAAGGAAGAACAGTGACATCTAGCTATGCTGAATCTCACATTCCTACCCGATCGGGCAACAGAACGAATAAAACTCGCTGAGGAAAATTGAGGAAGATCACCGCTTTCTTCGTGAGAAAGGCAAAATTGTCCCTTTGCTGAATGTGTTTCTCTGGGGCCTTCTTCATCACCAAATAAACCCCTTGATATAACAAGATAAAATAAGCAAACTTCCCTCTCGGACCTGGTATCTTCCTTGCTCTTTTAACCCTCGACGAAATTGGACGATTCTCTTTACTAATACTTGCACCAGAGGAAGGAAGCGTTTTCGTGCCAGATCCACTTTTACTCAGCCTCGGGTTCCTTGTCGGCACTCTCGTCGGACTCACCGGCGTCGGAGGTGGGGCGCTCATGACTCCCCTCTTAATCCTCGTCGTTGGCATACGGCCGGTTTTTGCTGTTGGTACAGACCTGGCGTTTGCCGCATTGACAAAAATTGTCGGCGCTTGGCAACATCAGTCCCAGGGCACTGCTGACCGCCGGCTGGTTTTCAATTTAGCAATTGGGAGTGTGCCGGGAGCCTTATTGGGTGTACATCTCGTCAGCCTTATGACCGCAGCCGATCCCCTGGGCGCGGACAAATCCCTGACCCGTTTCCTCGGCGTCGCCCTTTTGCTCGCATCCTGCGCCAGTTTATTACGCGCCTCGGGAGTCTCTTGGGGAAAAACGACAAAAGCAGACCCCGGCGTGATTTTTACCGCTCTCTTGGGTTTTATCATTGGAGTCCTCGTTGGCTTAACTTCGATCGGAGCTGGCTCGTTGCTTATGGCGGTCTTTGCCTTTTTCTACAAACAACTTTCTCCCTCACGAGCAGTTGGCGTCGACGTCATGCATGGGGCCATTCTGGCCGCGGTTGCCGCGATTGCACATGGTTCGGCTGGTCACATAGAGATCCCACTCCTCGTCAGTTTACTGATTGGCTCGCTTCCTGGCGTCGTGCTGGGAGGATGGCTCTGTAATCGCCTCCCGAGCAGACCACTGCGTATCGGGATCGCGGCCATGCTTGCTATTTCAGGACTACGGCTCCTATAAAGGGAAGACGATTAGTATCCGGTTGTGACTTCCACAAGAATATCGTCGGGATCACGCACGTACACGGACCCTGCCTCCAGTGAGCCGTGCAGCGAATAGGGAATTCGTCGCTCCTGTAACCTTTCAATCGTCACACGAAACTGCGCTGGCAACGCCTTGAGCGCAACATGATGCATACTGCCGACTCCACGTGTCGTGCGTGCGGGTCCCTTTTGCGGAAAGTCAAAAAAGGCGAGCTGATTGCCACCGCCCATATCGAGGAAAATGTGAGTCGAGGTGGGCTCGTCACGATTTTCCACAATTTTCGTGAGGCGCATTCCTAGCACTTCAGTATAAAAACGGATGGTGGCGTCCAGGTCTGAACAAATCAACGCCAAATGGTCCACTCCATTCGTCACGACTAAGCGAGACTGAGGCGACTCTTGAGACAGATATCGCCGCTTCAATTCTTCTCGACGAGCCTGATAGACGCTCAATTCTGACATAAGCAGTACTCCTTTCAGACGACCTGCTTTATCCTCCGCACCTGATCTCGATTGTCAACTCAGGGCAGCAAAATCTGACAGAGATGATATATTAAAGAAGATTATCATCTGATGAGGATTTGTATGGCGCGCTTGTTCAAAGACATTACCGAAACGATTGGCCACACGCCGCTTGTTCGCCTCAACCGCCTCACGCAAGGACTGACGGCGGAGGTTTACGCAAAGTTAGAGTTTTTTAATCCACTTGGCAGCGTCAAGGATCGTATCGGCAACAATATGATTGCCGCGGCCGAGCAGGCGGGACAATTAACATCTGATACAGTGATCATCGAACCCACAAGCGGCAACACAGGTATCGCCCTCGCTTTCGTCGCGGCGGCGCGCGGCTATCGGCTCATCCTGACCATGCCCGACTCCATGAGTATGGAGCGACGCAATCTCCTGCGACTTCTCGGGGCGGAGTTGATTCTGACGCCAGCGCAAGAAGGCATGCCTGGGGCCATTCGCAAAGCGGAAGAAATCGCCAAGACTATGCCGAAGGCGTTTATTCCACAACAATTTGAAAACCCGGCGAACCCTGACGTGCATCGCAAAACCACGGCGCAAGAAATCTGGAATGATACAGATGGCGCGGTCGACATTCTTGTGACTGGCGTGGGCACGGGCGGCACAATCACCGGCATCTCAGAAGTAATCAAGCCCAAGAAACCTAGTTTCCGCGCCATCGCCGTAGAGCCAGACCGTTCACCAGTCCTTTCCGGCGGATTCCCTGGTTCTCACCAAATTCAAGGGATTGGCGCCGGCTTTGTCCCAGCTATTCTCAATACCAAGGTCATCGACGAGATCATTCGAGTCCGTGACGAGGACGCCCTCGCCACGGCCCGCCGCATTGCACGGGAGGAGGGTATTCCTGCCGGCATCAGCAGCGGCGCCACCACCTGGGCGGCGCTGCAAGTGGCTGCTCGTCCGGAAAACGCCGGAAAGATGATCGTGGTGATTTTAGCAAGTTCGGCGGAACGGTATCTCAGCACGGCGCTCGTAGAAGCATTGTGAACAGGCCTCAGCAACCATGCATCACACGCAGCAGCCATCCGGCTCATCGGCGTCATGTCCGTGCCACTCGGCGCGGAGCTGACGCATTCCTTCAAACATGGCAATAACATCAAGCGGTTTATCGAGTTCGTTCTTGAATTCTTGATACAGCCGCATCACATTCGGGAGGATACGTTCAGGTTCCCGCCAACTTGCGTACACGCCCAGCTTCATGTCACGTGACGCCTGCTCTGGCGTCATGCCGAGATCGAAGCGTTTCTTAGCCTCGCGGCGAATCATGGCCAGGTAGGCGCGCATCTCTTTCAATTCTTTTTTGCCGCCGATGGGGCCGTGCCCCGGCACGATGACCTCAACGTCCATTTTGAGAATGCGGTCGGCCACTTTGATCCAGTTGCCGACGTGCCCTTGAAACGCTAACGGCGTGACATAGTAAAAGGCCACATCTCCGGCAAACAGCACCTTTTCTTTGGGCAGATAGACGAACGCATCGCCAAAGGTATGGGCCGGACCCAGGTGTCGCAATTCCACCGCACGCCCAGCCTGATGAAACGTTAAACGGTCCTCAAACGTCACCTGCGGTTCCACCAGTTTCAGTTTAGGAAATTCGGCGGCGAAGCGTGGAATCCGTTTCTGGTAGAATTCAACCGGCATGCCCGTGCGCACGATCTCGTCGCGACAGTAGGCATGGCTGATGATTTCTGCTTCACGAAAGAGAAAATTGCCGCCGCTGTGGTCGATGTGATGATGTGTATTCACTAACTTGGTCACCGGTTTCTTGGTGACTTTTTTAATCGAGCCCAGAAACCGCTTGGTCATCGACGGCGTCATCAACGCATCCACCGCCATTGCGCCTTCTTTATCCACCAAGAGACCGGCGTTGCTCACCCCAAGTTCGCCGTAGGCCTGGATGTAGGCATACACTTTCGGCGCCACTTCTTCGATGCCGGTTTTGAAGCCTGCGGGAGTGATCCACTTGCTCATAGTCTTGCCTTATCTCTTTTACAAACTGAACAGCCGCGCGGCATTCTCACTGAGGATCTTCCGTTTGAGTCTGTCAGACAGATCGGTGCGCTCGACTAACAGTTTGACCGAATCCGGACACGTACAATCCCAGTGACAGTAATCCGAGGCATAAACCAAGCGGTCTTCACCAATCGTCTGCGCGACATAAGGGATCGTACTTTCCTCAGGCTCGACTGCAAAGTAGCAGTTCTCACTGCGAATCCATTCCCCGGGATCGCGGGTTTGCCAAGGCATTTGCTGCGGTAGGAGTTCGTAGTGTTCGTGGAGCCGATCTACAATCCAGGGAATCCACCCAGCCCCAGCTTCCATGAACGCAGCCTTCAATTTGGGATAGCGCTCAAGAATGCCGCCCGCGGTAAATGAAGAAACAGCCAGCATGGAATCGAGCGCATAGAAAGCATGCTTAAACACGTAGCGATCGAAACGATCGATGCCAGTCGAGTTTGTAGAAATGATATGCACGCAGACCGGGGCTCCCAGCCCTTGCGCTTCTTCCCACAGCGGGTCGAATTGTTCTTCATGCAGCAACTTGCCGCCGAAGTTGGTCAATGCCTGCACCCCAACCATCCCCAACTTTTCCACACACCGTCGCATTTCCGCCCGCGCGGCTTGTGGATCTTGCCACGGGAGCAAGGCGATTCCTTTGAGCCGGTCCGGGTAGGGCTGACAATACTCGGCTAACCAGTTGTTATAGGCAATCGCTACAGCCACCGCGAGGCCCGGGTCTTCGATCGCGGCAATAGCGCCTAGACCAATGAAAGTGCCGAACAGCACCGCCACATCAATCCCTTCCAGGTCCATGTCAGGGATACGTTTGTGAGGATTCTGCATGCCTTCCACCCGATCCCAGCCCCACATGTGGGCAGGCTTACGCGGCTCCGGTCCTTTACCAAGTTGACCGTAAAAATCACGACGGCTCGGCCACATTTTGCCTTCCACGGTCAAATGTTTGCGTCCATCCGGGTAGGTCACCCAGCACGGCGCCTCGCGTCGATAACGCTCAGGCACTCGTTCTTCCCAGTTGATATGCTTTTCATCTACATGTCCGTCAGCGTCAATGACTCGATAATTGGGCCGCATAGGATATCCCTTTCCTCAGGAGGACGTTGTCCTACAAGCTATTTGTCTCTTCGGGCAATTCAGGAACAAGTGCGTGATCGATCGATACTTCAGGATTGCCGCCTTCGCTCACTTGTACAGGCATAAGCCAGCGCAGGGACTTCATCACACAGACGCCTTCATTGCCGTCGCGGCAGTACACGAAACTGACGGTCGCGGACACTTCGCCTTCACCATCAGTGAGGGACAATGGGATTTGCAAGGGAAAGTTCCCCTCTTTTACCGTCGTCCGTTTCCCCAGCTGTTGAGTGCTCCCTTTCACTTCGACGCGGTATTCCAGCGGCGAGCCAGGATTCAATTTGAACGGCGCGGGAATTTCCACATTGACAATGAGTTTTCCTTGTCCGGCTCGCACCGTTTGCTGAGCGAGATGGACTTCCTCAAGATTCGGCCAAATATCCACCCTCGCCGTGGCGGCGTTATCGGACAGGCCAGTGAGCGTCAACGTCGTCACGTCTTTAGTGCGCAGATCAACGATGCGAATGGCGTGATTGTTGGTGTCGGCAACGTACAGCTTGCCGTCATCAATACTGACACCACTTGGCTCGTAAAACTGCGCCCCAGGGCCGTCACAAAAACCCGGCTTTCCTGTTCCGACAAACGTAGTTGCAGAGCGCAGCACGGGGCCAATCACTTTAATTTTATGATTATAAGTGTCAGCAACGTAGAGCATGCCGTTATGATGGGTCACGCCGAGAGGATGTTGCAGTCGCACACGCTCACCTTGACCGTCACTGTCGCCAAATTCAAACAGATCGACGCCAACGATAGTGGAGACATGTCCTCGCGGATTGAGGCTCACCGAACGAATGGCGCTGACTTCAGAGTCTGCAATGTATAAATTCGTCCCGTCAGAAGTAATACCGCTGGGCTGCGCCAGCGCCGCTTCCATGAGCGGGCCATCGATCCGTCCTTCCTGGCTGGAACCGGCGTAGGGCCCGATTTCTCCATGTTGCAAATTCATCGCCCATACCTGGTGAGGCCCGGCCATAGCGATATAGAGAATCCCTTTTTCTAGGGCCAGATCCCAAGGAGAACTCAGCGCCACCTCACGCGCCGGACCACGACGGTATTGCCCCAGCGCTTGCACCCCGGTGCCTGCGATGGTCGTTACGGTGCGGGCTTTGAGATCGACGCGACGGAGCAGATGATTCTTGGTATCGGCCACGTATAGCACATCTTCGTCCAGCGCCATCCCTTGCGGATGATCAAATGTAGCGGAAGCGAAGTCTCCGTCCGCCGCTCCGATAGCGCCAGAGCCCGCCACATCGAGGACTTTTCCCGATTTCGTTGTCACGAGAATGCGATTGTGGTTGGAGTCGGCAATGAACAAGCGATCCCGCTGCGGATCGGCCAACACTTTCCCTGGAAAGGACAGCACTGGCGCGGAGAAGCGGGCTTTCTCCAGTGCAAACCGCAAAGGCTCCTCATTCAACCGACCACGGCTGCGGAAATCAAGGACGAGTTGGCTGATCACATGATCAAGCTTATCGTAATGACCTTCGCCAGAAATGCCGCCGATCACGTACCCATCAGGATCGATTAACACTAACGTCGGCCATGAGCGCGGGCCGTAGCGTCGCCAGATCAAAAACTCACGATCATTGACAACAGGATGTTCGATCTCGTAGCGGAGAATCGCCTGGCGAATGTTGTCCGATTCTCCCTCGTTGGGAAATTTCGCGGAATGTACGCCGATCACCACAAGCTGGTTGGCATATTTCGCCTCCAGTTTTTTCAGGTCGGGAATGACGTGCATGCAGTTGATACAGCAATAGGTCCAGAAATCGAGCAGCACGATCTTCCCTCTCAGTCCAGCTAACAAGAGCGGCGCATCGGTATTCTGCCAGCCAACGCCTCCTTCTAGCTCCGGGGCAAGGACTCGTTCTTGCGCCATCGCCTCTCCTTTCTGTTCAGCGGTTTCGTGTGAGACAGCGAGGTCAACTCGGTTAGCGTGTTGACGCCAGCCACACATCACGCTCATGAAGAGCATGACCGCGAAAACAGCGCCAAGCGTCTGCCCCATTCGCCACATAGTGCATTAATGAGAAAAATCTACGCCAGCAAGAAACGCCAAGAGCACACGGGTCAACAACTCCGGCTTCTCATCCGGAACGACATGGCCGCAGTCCGGCACCATCAACAAACGGGCGCGAGGGAGTACACGACTCATCTTTATAGCTCCTCCGGGAGGAGTCAGGGTGTCTTCCAGACCTTGCACGATCAGTGTCGGCGTTTGTACCTGACGCAGTTCTTCTGTCCAATTATACCCGCCAATCGCGCGCGCCGCAGCGGCATACGCGCGCGGATCGTTCTTCGCAGTGCGCAAAGCCATCGCTTGCACGGCTTCAGGATGGGCTTTGGCGAAACTGGGCGCAAACACGCGTCGTGCTGCGCTGGTAGTTGTGGAAAAACCGCGCTCTTCAATAATGGCCGCTGTTTTCTCCCACACCTCGTGCGCTTGCGGCCCTACCTCGCTCGACGTGCTGATGAGTGTCAACGATTCAACATGCGTGGGAAAGTCGAGAGCGAAGCGCTGGGCAATCACGCCGCCCATCGAAATCCCTACCACGTGGACGCGTAGGAGACCACAAGCGCTGAAGAGTTCAGCGAGGTCTCTGGCAAATAACTGTGGAGAATAAGGACCGGCAGGTTTATCGGATTCGCCGAATCCTCGGGCATCCCAACGAGTCACGCGATGGTGACGGGACAGTTCGGGGACACAGGCGTCCCAATCATGGAGATTCCCCCCTAACCCGTGAATAAGAAATAGATCAGTGCCTTGCCCCTCTTGAGTGTAGTGCAATCGTAAGCCGTCAATTGTAACGTCCATCTCTCCCTCCGTAGAGAGAGATTATAAGATTCGGAAAGAACTGCCAAGGGAAAGAAGAAGAGAGCGGGTAGGAGGAAAGGAGGAGGATCCCCCTACCCGTGTGCGCGGGACAAAGGACTCGTCATTAAGCGTGAGGGACAACACGCGCCACTTCAGGCATATGAGCGCGCTTCCACGCGAGGAGGGACGAGCGAACCGAAGAGGCCTTCAGTCCGAAAGTTTCACACAGATTCGCAAAAGAGAATGGCCAATCATCGTCATCAGCGAGAAGCCAATTTTCTTCTTCAAGGAATTCATCCGACGTATGAAGGACGTGGTTGGCCGCTAATTTCCAATATCGGCTCAAACCATCCGAGAATACCGCCCATTGTAAGGCCAATTCTCCAGAGGCTCGCCCCACGAGCAACCGGTCCGAAAAGAATTGGGTCGGAAGCAACATTTCCGGGAGTTCTGGGGTAAGGGTGTATCGTTCGGAAATCATCATCCTCTTCCTCATCCTTACACTGCTTGACTTATGTCTTATATGGGGAGATGAGCAATAAGTAGGCCAGAGAGTTTTGTTCAGCCTTTTTCTTTTGTTTAGAAAAATATCTGTATTTTTTTAGATATTTACTGAACAACTCAGCGAGAAACCGACAAAATCGTACATTTTTCTATTCTGTCGAAAAAATGACTATTGGCAAAAAATTAACACTTCCAAGATAAAAGAAGCGTGGGGTTGCTTTCATCCTAACAAGGCATTAGGGTTAGAAAATCTTTTCGTCCTGGGAGTAATGGTGAACGCCTCGGTCAAGCTTATTGAACAGGTTGTCCCTTCAACAGTGGCTCTTCACGCTCTTGTCTCTTCCCGTCACCCTTCCGCAGCACTCCTAGGAACAGAACGTATGGGGTCTGGAGTGGTAGTAGATGCCGATGGGTATATTCTTACCGTCAACTATATCGTCATCGGCGCTTCAAAGGTGCAAGTCGGCATGCTCGATAACACCCAGTGTGAGGCTGATATTGTCGCGCAAGACTTCGTGAGCGGCATTGCGGTTCTTAAAGTCACGCAGAACGGGATTCCACCAGTGCAGTTGCATTCGAGTAATGAGCTGCAGCCGGGCAACGAAGTGTTCATGGTCGCGAGCAGCGACGATAGCACCGGACGAAGAGTGAGCGGAGGGTTTCTCTTCACCCTTGGCGCTTACGAAGCTTATTGGGAATATCGTTTGGACCGCGCTTTGGTGTGTTCAGCCATGAACCCTGGGTTAGGGGGCGGGCCGATGTTCGATATGAAGGGGCGCATGATAGGCGTTGTCTCGCTCAATCTCGGGGAAGTCGGAAAATTTTCCCTTGCCATCCCGATTGAACACTATCTTGACCACCAGGAAGAATTGCTCCGCTACGGCAGACGGGTCAGCCGACCATCGCGAGCGTGGATCGGTATGTATTCATATCCCTTACGAGACCACATGGTGCTAGCAGGATTACTTCCTGGCGGCCCCGGTGACAAAGCCGGCCTGAAAGCGGGAGATGTGGTCATGGCTATCGATGGTCACGAGCTGACGGACCGTCATGCCTTATATGATTACCTTTGGAGCAAACCGGCTGGAGATACGATTCTGTTTCGCGTGTTTCGCAACAACAGCGTACGCGACGTTGCGGTCATCTCAGGAAACATTGAAGAATTCTTCGCATAACCTACGGCGTTGCTCTCCAGTGGAAGGGGCAGCCCCGCCCCCTCGTCGGTTTCGTTTTCCTGCTTTTTGTCTCACCCGAACCTTTCATTTTCTGCTGTCGCCCCGTTGTCGCTTTTTGCTGTTTACGGCTGATTGCTACAATACCTAGAGGAGGGGGTTTGTATGAAAACGCGTATGCAACTCGGAGATTATCTTGTCGCCTACTTGCGTAAGATCGGGGTCACGCATCTCTTTGGCATTCCTGGTGATCTCGTCATCCAACTCTTCATGAAGTTTGGCAAGCCCCGGGGCATGGAGGTCATGACCTTCTCACACGAACCAGGGGCGGGGTTTGCCGTGGACGGCTATGCGCGGGCGACCGGCAAGCCCGGAGTTCTGTGCGTGACGTACGGCGCTGGCGGTCATAATGTTGTGAATACGGTGGCCGGGTCCTTTTCCGAACGGGTGCCGATCCTTGTCATCAGCGGCGGCCCCGGTGAAGAAAAACGCCGGCTCGGCGTCCTCATCCATCACCAGGCCAAGGAAATCGAGTCCCAGTCGCACATCTTTCAAGAAATCACCTGCGCGGCCAAAGTAATCAGCGACCCACGCACGGCGGCCACGGATATTGACGAAGTTGTGCGCACCATGTGGCTACATCATCAGCCAGGTTATATCGAAATTCATCAAGATATGGTGGATCGCCAAATCGAGGTGCCGCGTCATCTCATCGAGTGGGATGGAAAGCTTGACTATGCCCACTCAGATCCTCGCAAGCTTGAAGAAGCCGTCCGTGAGACCACGGAGCGGTTAAATCATGCGCACGACCCCGCGGTGATTGTCGGTATAGAAACGTTTCGTTTCAAGCTGCAGCAAGAAATTGTTGACTTGGTAGAAAAGATGGGGGTTGCGTGCATGACGACTGTGTTGGCAAAAGGCGCGTTTCCCATGGATCATCCGCAATTCATGGGCGTGAACATCGGCCCCATCTCCCCGACGCCGATTCAGGAACGCGTCGACAAGGCGGAACTCGTCCTCAACCTGGGCACCCTTCTCACGGACATGAATCTGGGCTCACGCCTGCCCACGCTTCCCAGAGAAAAGTCGATTTGGGCCGTGCAAAACAAAGTAGATGTCAGTTACCATACGTACACCGACGTCACGGTGCGCGATTATGTCAAAGGTTTACTCAAAGCGCCGCTCAAGTCCCGCCACGAAAAAGTCGCTTATTGTGATAATCTTTCGGCGCAACCTTCCGCAACCTCACGTGCGGTGACAGTGTCCGATATGCTGTGGGAAGTCAACAAGTTTTTACAGCAACAGAAAGGCTACATGGTGGTTGCGGAAGCCGGAGACATGCTCTTTGCCGGCCTCGATATCAAGGTCGTCCATCAAGGCATGTATTTCGCCCAAGGATATTACGCTTCGATGGGATTCGGCATCCCTGGAGCGCTGGGCGCTCAAATTGGCGCGGGGCAACGCCCGATCGTGCTGTGCGGCGACGGCGCCTTTCAGATGACGGGAGCAGAAATCTGTCATGCGCCCCGCTACAAACTGAATCCGATCGTGATCCTCATGAATAACGGCGGCTGGGGCATCTTCCGTCCGGTCACCGAGCGACAAGATCTGCTCGCTCTCCCGGATTGGCCTTATGCCCAATTAGCCGAGGCTTGGGGAGGTAAAGGCATCCGCGTGCAAACGGTGGGCGAGCTGCGCGACGCCCTCCTCCTTGCCCACGAAACTCCGTCGTTTGTCATTATCGAAGTCTTCGTCGACCCCCATGACCTTTCGCCGGTCACCATCAAATATATTAAAGCGTCCGTGGGGAAGTGACGGCGTCGCTGGCCCCTGGTAAAAACAACTGGCGTCCTTGGACTACAGAAAAGTCACGTTTCACCAAGACTCCTGTAGCTCAGGACGCTCAGATGCTTTGTGAAGGAGGATTTCCGATGAAGATCGCCATTTTAGGGGGCACTGGAGAGCAAGGACCGGGGCTGGCGTTACGCTGGGCGCTCGCGGGGGAAGAAGTGATTATCGGGTCTCGGCAAAAAGAAAAAGGCGAGAAAGTTGCCACTGAGCTCAATCAAGAACTGGGAAAAGAACTCATCCGGGGGACCGACAACGTCACTGCCGCTGCCGCCGCCGATGTGATCGTCATGACCGTTCCCTACTCTGCCCATATCGGTACGCTGGAATCGGTGAAAGAGCAATGCAAAGGCAAGATTTTCGTTGACGTCTCCGTCCCTCTCGATCCCGATAACGCTCGCCGAGTGACGATGCCAGCGGCGGGATCGGCGAGTGAAGAGGCGCAGCAGGTGCTGGGACCAGACGTAAAAGTGGTCTGCGCACTGCAGAATATTTCCGCCCATTTGCTGCGCGACGCGCGCGCCGAGATCGACTGTGATGTCCTCGTGTGTGGGGACAAAGACGCACGCCCTACAGTCATGCAGCTCGTCCATAAAATCGGCGGCGGCATCCGCGCCATTAGCGCTGGCCCCCTTGAAGCTGCGCGTCAAATCGAACCGATCACCGCGCTCCTCATTCGCTTAAACATTCTCAACAAGGTGCACTCGGCAGGCATTCGCATCACTGGGCTGCCTAAGGCATAAGGCGAAAGGTCCTTTTGTCACTATCAGGAGGAGAAGGAAATGCGTCCAAGTCGGCAATCTTGTCGTGAGCTGATTGTTCTCTCAACTGTATTGATCACGCTCTTCTGGGGCAGGTTTGCATTCTCACAGCCCGCAGGTGGCGTAGGGGCAGGCGAAAATCCGTGGTCAGAAAGTGCTCGTGATCCCTTTGAGATCCAGATGAGCGGCGTCATTAACCCGGAAATTGAAGGAGACGCCGGAGAAGAAGGAGACGAGGAGGCCGAATCCCTGGCCAAGGTGCAAGGAGACAGCCTTACGGTAGTGACGCTCGGCATCGCCAATTTCCACGAGATCTATCGTTTTGAGGTCGTCAAGGTGGAAGTGCCGGGGAACCCGCAAGTCAGCGCCCACCAGGTTCTGCAGAAGGCAGGGAAACGGCAGTACGATTTTTCGTTGATCGGCCCTGCAGCTCTCCTCTCCAAAGTAGCGCAATCACTCCCGGGGACGCCACTGAAGATTGTGGGGATGTACGCCCCACGCGATCAACGGTTGCAATTGCTTAGTGTTGACGCCATCGGTATGGAAAAACCCTAGCCCACGGCCACAGAGTTGTTATGAAACTCGTCAACGAAAGTTAAAAAAAAACGGCCCAGTCAGGACACTTCCCGCCGGGCCGCGATACAGGGAAAAGGACGAGAGGTAGGCGAACTCTCATCCTTACGTGTCTGATTACATCATGCCGCCCATGCCGCCCATGCCGCCCATGCCGCCTGGAGGCATCGCAGGCATACCCGCGCCTCTTTCTTCCGGCTTTTCGGCGACAGTGGCTTCGGTAGTCAGCATCATGCCAGCGACAGACGCCGCATTCTGCAGAGCCGTACGCACCACTTTGGTCGGGTCGATGATGCCAGCCTTGATGAGGTCCTCAAATTCGCCGCTCGCTGCATTGAAGCCAAAGGCCGCTTTGTTGTTCCGTACGCGATCCAACACGATCGAGCCCTCTTCACCGGCATTGCTGGCGATCCAGCGCAGCGGTTCTTGGAGCGACTTCTTTACGATGTTGACGCCCACGGCCTCTTCTTCGTTCGTTTCCAGCTTCCCAAGCGAGTTGGACGCGCGGATCAGCGCCACGCCGCCGCCGGGGACGATGCCTTCTTCCACTGCCGCGCGGGTCGCATGTAGTGCATCTTCCACACGCGCCTTCTTTTCTTTCATTTCCACTTCGGTCGCCGCGCCAACTTTAATCACCGCCACGCCGCCGATCATCTTGGCCAAGCGTTCTTGCAGTTTCTCACGATCGTAGTCGGAAGTGGTTTCGTCAATTTGCGCACGGACTTGCTTAATACGTCCTTCGATGCCTGCTTTCTTTCCGGCGCCATCGACAACGGTCGTGTTGTCTTTATCAACAACGATGCGTTTGGCGCGACCGAGATCATTGAGGGTCAAGCTCTCAAGTTTTACACCCAACTCTTCGGCGATAACCTGCCCACCGGTCAGAATCGCAATATCTTCCAGCATGGCTTTGCGACGGTCGCCAAAGCCCGGAGCCTTCACGGCAACGCACTGGAGGGTGCCACGAATCTTGTTGACCACGAGGGTCGCTAGGGCTTCGCCCTCGACATCTTCAGCAATGATGAGCAGCGGACGGCCACTCTTCGCCACCTGCTCTAACACGGGAAGCAAGTCCTTCATCCCGGAAATTTTCTTCTCGTGAATGAGAATGTAGACATCTTCGTACACGCCTTCCATTCTCTCTGGGTCGGTCACGAAATAGGGCGAGAGATAGCCGCGGTCGAATTGCATTCCTTCCACGACATCGAGCGTCGTTTCCAGACCCTTGGCTTCCTCAACAGTGATGACGCCTTCTTTGCCGACCTTGTTCATGGCTTCAGCGATGATCTCACCGATGGTGGAATCGTTGTTGGCGGAGATCGTACCGACCTGGGCGATTTCTTTCTGATCGCGCGTCGGCTTGGAGAGCCCTTTGAGATCGCCGATCACCGAAGCCACGGCCTTGTCGATTCCTCGCTTGATGCTCATGGGATCATGCCCCGCCGCCACCATCTTGACGCCTTCAGAGTAAATCGCACGAGCAAGCACGGTCGCGGTCGTCGTGCCATCGCCAGCTACGTCAGAGGTCTTGCTGGCCACTTCCTTGACCATCTGTGCGCCCATGTTCTCGAACTTATCTTCGAGTTCAATTTCCTTCGCAACGGTCACCCCATCTTTGGTCACAACCGGCGCGCCAAAAGATTTTTCAATAACGACATTGCGGCCTTTAGGACCCAGGGTTACGGTGACGGCGTCCGCCAGCACGTTCACCCCCCTCAGAATCCGGTCTCGCGCATCTTGGCTAAACTTCACTACTTTCGCTGCCATATTGATTCCTCCTCAGGTATCCTTACGCGGTTATCCCTCGATGACGCCGAGGATATCATCTTCCCGCATGATCAAGTGTTCTTCGCCATCAACCTTGATTTCCGAACCAGCATACTTGCCGAACAGGACGCGATCGCCAGCTTTAACGTCTAAAGGCGTCACCTTTCCGTCTTCGTTCACCTTCCCTTTGCCAACCGCGATGACCTTACCTTCTTGCGGTTTCTCTTTCGCGGTATCCGGAATGATGATGCCGCCCTTCGTTTTTTCCTCTTCCGCTATACGTTTGACAATAATCCGATCCTGTAGGGGTCGAATCTTCATGCCTCTCTCCTTTCTCCACAGGGACGTGTTTTTTTACAAATTGTTAAGAAGGTCGCCACAAGCTGCGGCCCGGGCGAAGATGCAGGAACATTAATCACTCTCCCGCGCATGGTCAAGGGAACGCATTCAAAATTTCCGTTTGCGCGCCTCCTCCTCAAAGTAGCGTCGATAGAGGATGTCCCATTCCGCGCTGCCCGGCGGCACTCGACGAGACAACGAGGCGATCTTTCGCCGCACGATCTCATCGATTTTCTCGTCTCGTTGAAAATGCTCGGCTAATATCCGTTTTGCCTCCACCAGCGCCGCGCGCTCGCTGAGCACTTCTCCTTCGGCTGCTATTGCACGCAACGCAACTCGTGCAAGCGCAGCGATGCGATTATCAGAGAGACTACTCACGTACCGATTTCCTTATACCACCACCCGTACAATTTAGGGGCTCATTACAACGTAAACCGGTGCTCTTCAGCCAGCCGTTGCTTAATGAGCTGCGTCACTTTATGGCGATCCACCCCAGGAGCCTTTTGCAAGTGCTCGTCCGCCAAGCGTTCGGCTTCTTTCTCAAGTTCCTCTTCTTGGCGAAAATTTGCCACAAAAGCAGCGAAGACCTTTTCCTCAGCCGCTTTCTGACCCGCGCCCGCACGTAGCCGGATGAGTCCCTTTTCACTCAACGTCTTCACCAGAACGTCAGCCGCGTGGCGACAGAGAGATTCTGAGTACCGCATGCGCGCACACCATAGCGGGCATGCCTCAAGGTTGGCAACCCCGGCTTGACAAGAAAAATGAGGTCTGAGATGGGACTCTGGTGACAGGGCGGAGAAAAAAGCAGACAGCCCCCCCAGCTTTGAGCGCCAGGTTTCCCGCTGACTCGTGGGACCATATCCTCGCCAGCCTCGAAGAAGGGCTTGTCGTCATTGATCAACAGGGGCGTGTTGCCTATCTCAATCAAACGGCTGAGCAACTCACCGGGCTCTCGCATACCCAAACCTGTGGATGCCCCTATGGCGAACTTTTTGAGCTCAACCCTTGGGCAATAGAAATTCTCCAGCGGACCCTCGCTTCTGGTTATAGTCGCACCGCCGGAGAAGGAAGGCTCCGTAGCCGCACCCAGCACACGACCTCGGTGCGTCTCACCTGCTCGCCGATTTTCACTGGAGAAGGTGTGTATGTGGGCTTGATCCTGGCTTTGCACGACCTCAGCTACCAAAAGGAACTTGCGGAAACAGAACAACGAGAAGATCGTCTCACGCAGCTCGGCGTTGTGGCGGCAGGATTGGCGCATGAGATCAAAAATCCCCTCGCCGGCATTCGCGGAGCCGCGCAACTCTTGCAGGGGCGCGTCAAACATGATCAGTCCGCAGTGGAATATGCGAGCGTGATGCTACGTGAGATCGATCGCTTGAGCAGCTTATTGGAACAACTCCTCAACCTCACCGCCGCCCCTCCCCTAGAATTCCACCCCGTCAACGTGCATAAAATTCTCACCGAGGTGCTCTTACTGGAACGCGAAACCTTGTCGCCTCCCCAGCGCATTCAGACGCAGTTCGACCCGAGTTTACCTGACGTGTACGCAGACGAGGCGCAATTGGCGCAAGTGTTCCGTAATCTCATTCAAAACGCCTTGCAGGCCATTGCTGGCCGTCGCGGAGGCGAGCTATCCATCGTGACCCGTATGGCGACGAATTTTCACATGCTACGCCTAGAGACACAAAGTCCACGTGGAGTACCGAGGCGAGGGCGATTCCTCGCTATCGACTTTATTGATAATGGCTCAGGCATTGCCCCGGAGCATCTGTCCCGGCTCTTTACTCCCTTTTTTACCACCAAGACGAAAGGAACAGGGTTAGGGTTGGCCGTCAGCCAAAAAATTGTTACTCAGCACGGCGGCGCCATTCGCGTCGAAAGCGATCCCAGTCAAGGAACCGTCTTTCACGTGTATCTTCCTGTCACCACAAGATAAGCCATGCCGCACGGCTCAATTCTTATCGCCGACGACGAAGAGCTGCTCCGTCGCGTGCTGGCCGACACACTGAGCGAAGAAGGCTTCAGTGTAGAAACGGTCGACTCCGGAGCGCGAGCTTGGGAGCGCCTCAATGCTGGGTCCTTTGACTTGGCGTTTTTCGATATTCGCATGCCGGAACCAAGCGGTCTCGATCTGTTGTTGCGGACGCGAGAAGCGCGACTTTCAACCGCTATTATCATCATGACCGGGCAAACAACGATGGCGAACGCCGTCGAAGCGATGAAACGCGGAGCGTTTGACTACTTAACAAAACCGTTTGATCTTAACGAAGTTAAAGCTATTGCCGCCCGCGCTCTGGAAGCACGGCGGCTCGTTGCAGAGGCGCCGGCGACGCTCACCGTGCATGGTCAAAAAGAGCAACAAATTATCGGCCACAGTCCCGCCATGCAGGAGCTCTATAAGACGATCGGCCGCGTTGTGAAAAGTGATGCAACTATTTTAATTCAAGGAGAAAGCGGTACCGGCAAAGAACTGATCGCCCGAGTGATCCACCATTATTCGACTCGCTGGCGCGCGCCCTTCATTGGCGTCAACTGCTCCGCTATCCCCGCCGAATTGCTCGAAAGCGAATTCTTTGGTTATGAGCGCGGCGCCTTTACAGGGGCCATTGAACGTCGCCTCGGGAAATTTGAACAAGCTGCCGGCGGCACGTTGTTTCTCGATGAAATCGGTGACATGCCGTTAGCCCTGCAGGCGAAATTGCTGCGCGTGCTGCAAGAACGGGAGTTTACTCGCGTGGGTGGGCGAGAAGTGCTTAAAACCGACGTGCGCGTCATTGCCGCCACCAATCAAGACCTCGCTACCGCGGTCAAAGAACAGCGGTTCCGCGAAGATCTGTATTTTCGTCTGCGCGTCATTCCCCTTACCCTCCCGCCACTCCGTCAGCGCCGTGAAGATATTCCTGAATTAGTGGCCTATTTCATTCAGCAGGTCAATCGAGAAATGGACACCTCAGTGGCAGGCGTCACCCCTGAAGCCATAACGCTGCTAACACAGCACTCGTGGCCAGGCAATGTGCGGGAGTTGGAGAACACGATCCTCCGCGCCGCTGTCCTGGCCCCGGGGCGCATGCTCACCGTCGCTGAGCTCGCTCTTCCTACCACGGAACAGGTGTTACCCGAACTGTTTTCTGACCTCTCCTTTGAAGAAGTGGTGCGACGAAAACTGCGCGTCTACTTCCAGCAAACCCCGCTTCTCGAACCTTGCGACCTGCACGAGATCGTCATTAGCCAAGTCGAAAAGCCGTTGATTGAACTCACCTTGGAATATACGAATGGCAATCAACTCAAGGCCGCCGAAATGCTGGGCATCAATCGCAACACGTTACGCAAGAAGATCACCGATTTGAAGATTGAGGTGAAGAAAGGCGTTGGAGAGTAGAGCTTTGGGTAAGAGCGTGCGGGAACAAGCAATGAGAAACGAGCAGCTTCATGTCTTTCATGTTTCCTAGCCCACTCTACGCTATTGCCGATACACTCGGACGATCAACACTCTCCTTTACTGATCTCGCCGAGCAGCTGTGCGCTAGTGGGGCGCAACTGCTGCAGTTGCGTGTGAAGGAGCAGTCCACACGGGATTTCCTGACGATTGCCCATGCAGTGCGCGCGATTTGTCGCCGATCTGGTTGCTTACTGATTATTAACGACCGCGTGGATATTGCCCTAGCCGTGGACGCCGACGGCGTTCATGTCGGGCAAGAGGACATCCCTCTTTCTGCGGCGCGTAAGGTGATCGGTCCACACAAAATTATCGGGGTTTCGACTCATGATCCCCAACAAGCCCTGAGAGCGGAACAAAGCGGCGCAGACTACATCGGCTTTGGTCCGCTCTTCAGCACGACGACAAAAGCCACCGGCTACACTGCCCGTGGCCTCGAGCAACTGCGTGAGATTCGTCAGCTCGTTTCTCTCCCCATCGTGGCGATCGGCGGCGTCACCAGCGAACGCGCCCCCTCAGCCCTCGCGGCTGGCGCGAACGCGGTGGCGATGATCAGCGACCTCATCCTTGCAGCAGATATCGCGGTAAAAGTACGAGCAACGATAGAACTGTTATCTCGCGCGCCCCGACAGTAAGTCCCAAAGGAGCAACCCCCCGCCAGCTGCTCTACGTCTGTCGGCCCCTTTCACAAAGCCTGTCCTGAGCATAGTCGAAGGAGGAGCAGCGAAGGCATAGCCCAGCGGGGGGTTTACGCAGTTCGCATTAGAAGACTCTCTTTGCCGCACTCAAAAGCGCGTGGTGATGACCACTCCACTAATCACCATCGCAGTTCCCACTATCTGCGCAGTAGAGATCTGCTCGTGTAACACTGCTGCGGAAAAGACTAAGACGATGATCGGCATGAGATTCATGAAGATCGCGGCGCGGTGCGGACTCACGAAGACAAGCGCTTTGGAGTACCACAGATTGGACAGCGGTGAGAGGATACAAAGGTACGCCGTGCCGATAAAAACAGGCATGGAAAACTGCGACAGCATGTGCGTGGGCGACTCCACAAACGCCAGCGGGAGAAGCAGAATCGCACCTACCAGATACGCGCTCGCTGTGGCGAGCGTCGCCGGTCGTCGCTCCATGACTTTTCTTCCGTATACGGTGTAGACTGCCCAATTCAATTGGCCGATGAGAATCAAGAGGTCTCCAATGTTGAACGAACGATTGAGCAAGGCAGCAAGAGAGCCCTAGCATACGATGGTCACCAAGCCAAAAAAAGACAACACCACTCCACACACATTAATCACCCGTGAGCGCTCGCCCAGAAAAATCCACGAGAGCAACGTCACCCAAATCGGGGTCGACGCAGAAATAATGCCGGCATTCGAGGCAGTGGTAAACTTCAAGCCAAAGTAAAAAAGGAGACCTGACGCCGCCACGCCGGTCACGTTGAGTATCACCGTGCTGAACAAGTCCTCGAACAGCGCCGTTTTCCAGTTGGGATGCGACCTGCGCACGACAAGCGTTAACAACGCCGCGCCAATCACGGTCCGAAAAGCGATCAACGTCATCGGGCCGATCACACTCAGCGCGATTTTACCGGCCGGATAGTTCCCCGCCCAAACGAAGGTCACAAAAAGAAGCAGGAGATAGACCAAAGGAAAAGATTACCTACGGGGAGCAATACGCTTGGTGAGCAAATAGCGATCGTGATCAATAAACCCAACCTTGCGATACAACGCCAGAGCGTTCGTGTTTTCTCGTTCGACTTCTAAATGCACAGCGCGGACCTCAAGACTACGACACATCTCTTCGGCAACGTGTAGCGCATGTGTCCCAATACCCTGCCCACGATAACTTTCACGAATGTATACTTCGTCAATAAACGCATCGTAGCCGCCAAACTCGAAACTATAGCCTAGCGTGAGAATAAGATACCCTATCGCTTCTTGCGCGTGATGAATGAGCCAGAGCCTTCCCAGCCTTTCATCGCCGATAAATCTCTCCAGTGCTGCACGCACGGTCGGTTCATCAAAAAGGATATGATCAAAGGCGTAATACTCGCGCATGAATTGCACGAGCATATCCGTGTCGACAGGTTCCGCAATTTTGAGCGTTGTTGACATTGAATAGTTACACAGGGGATCGCTCAGTGCTCAAGGCGTCTCCTCAGACGTTGCTGCTTCAAGTTCCGCGAGAAGTTGCGCCGTGGTCGTTAGTCGCACTCCCCAGCGGCGCCACTTCTCCAGCGTTGCTTGGCCACGCTCTTCGTTCAACGCGGCAATCGCATCGACCGGCACGTGCAATTGTACTGGTCGCCCCTGCAGCTGCCTGAGTCCTGTAATTGCGTGATCGACGCACACTTCCGTCACTATACCGTAGACAACAACATCGTCCTTGCCGCGCAAGAGTGCATCAAACACCTGGGTCGCGTTACGATTGCCGGTAAAAACGTCAAACCGTTGCTTTTCGATGTAGACTTCTCCTTTCCGACGCAGCAGGTCTTGGAGTGCTGTTTCAGCATACATCCGGTCCTCGATCCAGCACGAATGGAGAGGCGCGGTCGCTTCCACCTTCTTCTGTCCCTCTGTTCCATCCATGCAGTGCTCAGGATATTCGCCACCGTTTGCTTGCAATTCAGGGTCCGACGAGAAATGACGATCCACGGAACCTGCAATCGAGATCCCTCGTTGCCGCGCGAATGCGGTCAACTGTTTGAGCTGAGGCAAAATCCTCTCCGCCCCAGGGACATAGAGCTTGCCGCCAGGCAGCATAAAATCTCGTTGTGTGTCAACATCGTAGAAGAGCGTTGTCCGTGGATTCATAAGGGTTCACCCTTTGATAACGGCCAGCGGTTTCAACTTCACGACCTTTTTGCTGATGCCTGCGGCGTCCACCACATTCACTACGTCGGCCACATCTTTATAAGCGTACGGCATTTCTTCCGCAAACGTGCCCTTGCCGCGATAGCGGGCGATCACGCCCTGGTCGTGCAACTCCTGTTCGAGATTGCGACCACGAGCGGTTTTCTTCGCCTGCGCCCGGCTCATCACACGTCCAGCCCCATGACAGGTTGAGCCAAACGTCTCTTGCATCGCCCGTTCAGTCCCGATTAGTAGAAACGAGTAGCGCCCCATATCGCCAGGGATAAGCACCGGCTGCCCCAGGGCGCGCAACGACTCCGGAATGGCCGGATGCCCTGGCCCGAACGCGCGCGTAGCGCCTTTGCGATGCACCCACACCTTTCGCTTGACGCCGTCAACTTCATGCGTCTCCGGTTTTGCGATGTTATGACACACGTCGTAGATGAGGCGTAGCCCAAGCTCACGCGAAGAAATTTGTAACGCAGCGCACAGGGCGCGTTCGGCAAGACTCATCATCACTTGGCGATTGACCCACGCATAATTCGCCGCGCAAGCCATACCGGCCAGATACTGCTCGCCTTCAGCGGATCGGATCGGGGCGCACGCCAATTGACGATCAGGAACGGTGATGCGGTGTTTCTCCATCGCCTTGCCCATCACTTTCAGGGCGTCCTCACAGGTTTGGTGGCCAAGCCCGCGTGAGCCTGAATGAATAATGATCGCTATTTGACCCAACGACAATCCAAACGCCGTCGCCACCTCAGGCAAGTAAATCTCTTCAACACGATCAATTTCCAGAAAATGATTTCCAGATCCCAAGGTGCCCACCTGCGTCAGCCCACGGGCTAAGGCCTGCTCACTCAACGCCTCTGGATCGGCGCCAGCCAAACAGCCGTTTTCTTCGATATGCTCCGCATCCTGTGGAGAGGCATAGCCGTGGGCAATCGCCCAGCCCACGCCATCGCGCGTCAAGCGTTTCTCCTCAGTTTTGCTCAATTTCGGAATGGCGCCTTCGGCACCAACGCCGCACGGAATCGTGACGAACAACGCATCGGCTATTTTCGGCAGGTGACTCTGAATCTTCGCTGCTTCCAGCTTCGTCGCAATCAAGCGGACCCCACAATTTATGTCATATCCAACCCCGCCAGGGGAAATCACTCCTTCTTCCGCATCCATCGCCGCCACGCCGCCGATCGGAAAGCCGTAGCCCCAATGAATGTCCGGCATCGCCAACGAGTAGCCGACGATGCCAGGCAAGTGGGCCACATTCGCCACTTGTTGCAGGGCTTCATCCTTCTGAATGTCCGCCATTAACTCCTGCGTCGCATAGATACGGCCCGGGACACGCATGCCGCCGTACTGGGGAATTTCCCACAGATAGTCATGAATACGACGAATTGACACCGCCATAACAACCTCACCTCTCAAAAACGGACAGACGGTTACACATCAAAAATCACCCGTGCGCGCCAGCGGTCATTCTCGTGCGTCACCGCCAACTGATGATACGTCACCGCTTTGATTTCCATCTCAAACCCGTGGCGGTTGTAATCGAGTTTCTCGCCCATGAGCCGCGCACGAATATGGATCTCGTCGACTTCTTCAACCTCAATGGTCGCGGCGATAAACCCGTCTTGCAGAAAGCTCACTAGCAGTCGCGCCAACCAGTCGTGCAGCAAGTCCTCCCAGTTCTCAGCGCGTACAGTTTCGCGACGTTCTTCGCGGGGCAGCACGGTATCCAGATCCACCATGAGAGAGAAGAGCGCCACACCAGCGCAGCGGAAGAGATCCCTGGGCGTGTCCGCCTCGATCTCAATCCCCACATCAGCAGTATGTTCGATTTCGCGAAAGAACGCTGCGGCCATGCATCAAATTATACAATGGAGATTTCGTCAAACTCACATTGCTTTCTCTTGATTTCGGATGCGGATATTATCGTTCTTGCACACCACAAATAAGAACGCAACAGAAAGACTGAGCCCGTGGATCGGGAAGATCTTCGAGAGAAATCGAGTGGGTTGAACACGCAAAGGAAAAGAGGTAGGCAGGGCGGGTCAGGAGCTGTCCTGCAAATTTACGCAAAAGGAGAAGCGGTTATGACTGATCGCCTGCCGTTTATCGACAGTGACTCCCACGTCCTGGAGCCGGTCGACATGTTCGAGAAATACCTGGAGCCCAAATTTCGCGATCGCATGCCTTACGCCTGCGCTGACTATCAAGGCGAACCGTTGGCGTTCGGTTTTGAGCTGAAAATTCCTGCTCCCAATGGCGGTGAGTACCTCATGCCCTTTGGCCGTGATCCATTAACGGGGAAGAATACCATCGATCAGCATTCGCATTTTGCTTCGCTTGAGGCCGGGGCGCGTATTGCTTTACCTGGTCAAGATGACGCTTATGCGGAGTTCGCGCGCCAAGGATTTCCGCCACACATGTACAAGTTGGCGATGGAGCGGACAGGGATTGATTACATGGTCGTGTACCCCTCCGCTGGCTTGTTGACGACTGCGGTTCCCGACCTTGAGGCCGACCGAGCCGCCGCGTATCGTCGCGCGTACAACAACTGGTTGCATGATTTCTGCTCGGAGACGGAGGGGCGTGTCTTCGGCGCGGCTTCGGTGGATCTGCGCGATGCTGAGGAAGCCGCTCGTGAAGCGCACCGCTGCGTCAAGGAGTTCGATTTCAAGGCCGTGCACATCAACCCCGTCCCGGTCGGTGAGCATAGACTCTACGACGATTTCTACGAACCTCTATGGAATACGTTGGAAGAGCTGAACGTACCGCTTGCCGTCCATACCGGCACGGGCACGGCGGCGGATGAAATGCTCTATTACTATCTGCCGCGTTTACGGACGGCGCAGACGACCGTCGCCTTCACGATCGGCAACATTCTTGCCTCCACGGCGCTCATCATGGGGGGCGTACTCGAACGTCATCCCAGGCTCAAAGTTGTGCATTTAGAATCCGGCGCGGGGTGGGTGCCGTTTTGGCTCGATCGTCTCGCCGCGAGTGTACAAGGCGGCTTCCGCGGATTGGATATTCCTGGCCTGAAGCTGCACCCTATGGAGTACTTCAAGCGGCAGTGTTTCATCGCGGCTGATCCTGATGATCCGGGGATCAAGCAAGTCATTGCCTATCTGGGCGACGAAAACATTGTCACCGCCACCGATTTTAGCCATCCTGAAGGCCGTCGCTATGAAGTCGCAGTGAAAGAGATTATGGGCTTGCCGGACGTATCACTGGAGAGCAAGAAGAAAATCATGTGGGACAACGCGCTGAGGCTCTACCCGATTCGCCCGTAGAGAACCTTGTAGGGCGGGCTGAGCCGCTATCGGAGTATATACGGTCAAGAAGTTTCATAGGGCGTGCTCCGCGCCCTTGGCCATCAACCTATTCGCTTTTTTGCCTGACGCAGCCGTGTTATGGTCGCACCCATGAACACCGCACAGCGCCGAGCCACCTACGAAGATCTGCTCAAGGTTCCGGATAGTCTTATCGCCGAAATCCTTGACGGGGAGTTACTCACATCGCCACGACCAGCATCTCCTCATGCCCAAGTGACGTCGGCAGTGAATCAAGACCTGGGTCCATTCTCCCGACGACCCGGTGGTCCTGGGGGTCCCGGTGGATGGCGGATTCTCTTTGAGCCTGAATTGCATCTGGGGGCGGATATTCTTGTTCCTGATCTTGCCGGGTGGCGACGCGAACGAATGCCAGTGCTCGAAGACGTTGCGTACTTTGAATTAGCGCCGGATTGGGTGTGCGAAGTGGTGGCGCCAAGCACGGCGCGCATCGATCGGGTGCGGAAGATGCCGATCTACGCCCGTGAGCAGGTCACCTATCTTTGGCTTATCCATCCGGGGTTACAAACGTTAGAGGTGTATCGCTTAGAGGGGCCACACTGGGTCGTTGCGAGCTCCCATGTTGGTGTGGAGAGCGTCCGCGCAGAGCCCTTTGAGGCATTGAACTTGACATGAGCCGCTGGTGGTTAGCAGAGGCGTAGCCCCAGTATTTTTACAATGAGCCAAAGGAGGAACTCATGAGCAAAATCGATGTCGATCAAACGGTGCGCGACCTGGAGTCAGGCAAGACGCCAGCATGGATCACCGAACACTTGCGGAGGTATCGCGAAACTGGTGGGGCTGAAGGGCATCTGTTTGATGCGAGCGTTGGCGGAGGAGTTGGTCTCGTCACTAGCCTCTTGCTCACCACGGTCGGACGACGCTCGGGAGAGAAGCGGACCTCGCCTTTGTTTTATGGCGCTGCCGGCGACGCATACGTCATCATCGGCTCCAAAGGCGGTGCTGCTACACACCCGGCGTGGTATCTGAACCTGCGCGCCAATCCCACTGTTGAAGTGCAAGTCGCCAAAGCGATCTTCACGGCCCGAGCGCGCATTGCTACCGGGAAAGAACGTGAGCAACTGTGGGAGCAAATGGTGCGGGCGTATCCGCCTTATCGTGATTACCAGCAGAAAACCAAGCGCGAGATCCCCGTGGTTGTGCTAGAAAGGCAGCCTGCATGAACGTAAAATGCAGTACGTTAAGCAACCACGATTCTTATCTCTGCCCTACTCTTCGCTGTCGTACTGCACGAGAGAAAATACTTCATACGGAGCAAGACGTTTTCGTCCGGACAAAAAGGTGAGTTCAATAATAAACGCCGCTGCGACTACTGCACCTCGTAGTTGACGCACGAGCGATATGGCCGCATCAGCCGTGCCGCCGGTCGCCAAGAGGTCATCCACCACGAGTACTCGGGCTCCAGGCACGACTGCATCTTGGTGGATTTCCAACATATCACTGCCATACTCTAGGGCATAACTGGCGTTGAATTTAGCGGCTGGCAGCTTTCCAGGCTTGCGCACGACGGCAATGCCGCAGCCTAACTCATAGGCAACAGCCGAACCGATGAGGAATCCGCGCGATTCAATGCCCAAGACAATATCCACTCGCCCACGATACCGCTTGGCGATCTGCCGCACCGTTTCTTGCCAAGCAGGGCCGTTTGCAAGCAGGGGAGTAATATCGCGAAACATAATCCCCGACTTTGGGAAATTGGGGACATCGCGAATGTAGTGTTTCAAATCCATCACGCTCGACTCCTTCATCCCGTCCCGCTACCGCACAGTCGCCTCTTTCGCTGACGCGCTCGACGAACCTTCTTTTTGTACGGTCTGGCGATCCGTCAGCAAGTAGCGTAGGGGATCCCGCGCAAGATTATCTTTTCTCACCTCGAAGTGCAGGCTAGCCCCGGTCGTGCGTCCGGTCTGCCCCACCTCGGCCACGGGGTCTCCTTGTCGCACGGTTTGCCCTTCTTTCACCAGATTCGCGCGATTATGCGCATACACCGTCAAATATCCGTTTCCGTGCCGCACGATGACAACATTGCCATAGCCCCGCAAGACATCACTGAAAATCACTTTGCCGCCCGCTGAGACAAGCACCTGGGTTCCCACGGGCGCCGCGATATCGATTCCGTCATGAAAACTGCCATTGCGAGGACCAAAGAGGGAAGTGATCGGCCCTTCTACTGGCCACATAAAGAGCCCGCCACTCTCATTACGTCGTCTTGCCATGAGCGGCGGGCTGTTTTGTTCGCGTTTTTCAGGCGTCGCAGGCAGAGCCGTCGCGGGAGCGGGTTTCATGGAGCCGATTGCGACTTTCCGAGGTTGTGGAGGCGGTATCCGTAACTGCTGTCCTACCTCCAGCTTGTCGGGATTGCGAATGGTATTATAGCGGGCAATCTCTTGCGGGGAGACGCCATATTTCTGAGCAAGCCCGCGTAGCGTGTCACCGGGCCGCACTTCATGATACACGACCTGGCTACAGGCGGAGAGCAGCCCCATCACACACACGAAGACGCCTAGCCGTGTTCGTTTTCCCAGCCTGTCAACTTTGCCAATCCAACCCCATCCCTGCACCACTTCTTCCTCTTATGACAACCGGATCTATGTCAGGATATTACTATTGTCCGAGGGGAATGTTGTTTTGTCAAGAAACACTCAGGCGACATCCTCATCGTAACCTCCAATGAACGCGGCAACAAGCAGCTACGGAGCCGCATCGCCATTCTTCACCAGGGCGCGCACGCGCTGTAAATCCTCATCGTCTTTTGCAGCACGGTCCTCTAACAGTCCTTGTCGTGAAGAGAGTTCTTCTAAGCGTTGCTCCATTTTTTCGATATGTTCGAGCAATGTTGTCAGCGCCCGCGACAACGGGTCGGGAAGATTGGCGTGGTCGAGGGTAATGATCGGTCTTCCTGACGGTTGATGAAGCCCGCCTTCCTTCACGACTTTACCGGGAATGCCAACCACGGTGGAGTGAGGCGGCACGGAGTGCACAACCACCGACCCGGAACCGATGCGGCTGTGGCGACCAATAGTGATCGGTCCCAGCACCGCGGCCCCGGCGCCAACCAACACCCAATCTTCCAACGTGGGATGCCGCTTCCCTTTCTCCAAGCTCGTCCCTGCCAACGACACACCTTGGTAGAGCGTTACGTCATTGCCAATTTCCGCCGTCTCACCGATCACTACGGCCATGCCATGATCGATGAATAATCGACGACCAATGCGAGCGCCAGGATGAATTTCTATCCCGGTCAAGAAACGAGAGAGGTGGCTGACGATACGCGCAAGCGTGGTCCAACCAACCGTCCACAGCCGATGAGCAAAGCGATGAAACAGCACGGCGTGGAAGCCCGGATACGCAAACACGACCTCCCAACGCGAACGCACAGCTGGGTCGCGCTCAAAAACCGCCTGAATGTCTTCTCTGACGTATTGCAAGAACATAAAACCACTAGACAGTAACAACCGAGTCGAAAAACTGTCCCTTGTTCACTCGCGACTGGTCGACCGCCGCGCCGCTTGCTGCTGGTCGACGTGCGCGTGTTTGTTGTCTTTGTAGAGCTTGTACTCAATGCTATCGACGAGCGCTTGCCAGCTCGCCTCAATAACATTGGGGGACACTCCCACTGTGCCCCAACGGTCCTGCTCGTCTCCTGACTCGATCAAAACGCGCACGATGGACGCCGTGCCTCCGCTCTCCCCGGCGCCAAGCACGCGTACTTTATAGTCGTGCAGCTCCATCTTTTCCAGTTGCGGATAGAACTTCGTAAGCGCTTTGCGCAGAGCGCGGTCGAGCGCATTGACGGGTCCATTGCCCTGCGCCGCTGTATGCTCGACAGCGCCGTCCGGCCCTTCCACCATGATCGTGGCTTCGGACAGAGGGGGCTCATCTTCTTTACGTTTCTCATCGATCACGCGGAACCCAATAAGGCGAAAATGGCGCACCTGGCCGTTCAGCGCCTTTTGCATCAGCAGCTCAAATGACGCTTCGGCGCCTTCGTACTGGAAGCCGACGTTTTCCAAACGTTTGACTTCCTCAAGTATCTGCTTGACGGCGGGATCAGAATTCTCCACGTCCAAACCAAACTGCTTGGCTTTGTAGATCACGTTGCTGCGTCCGGACAAATCCGACACCAGTACGCGCTGCGTGTTGCCGGTCAATTCCGGATCAATATGTTCGTAGGTCTCACGATTTTTCTGCACCGCCGCCACATGCAGCCCGCCTTTGTGGGCGAAGGCGCTCACGCCAACGTACGCTTGCCGCTTGTTCGGCTCGATATTGGCGAGTTCATAGACAAACCGTGATACCTCGGCAAGATGCGTAAGCTGCGCCGCCGAAACGCACTGGTAGCCATGTTTCAGTTGCAGATTTGGAATCACCGAACAGAGATTGGCATTGCCGCAGCGCTCACCGAATCCGTTGATGGTGCCCTGCACTTGCACCGCGCCGCCCTCAACGCCAGCCAACGAATTGGCGACGGCCAGTTCACAATCATTGTGACAATGAATCCCCAACGGCGCCGAGACGGCTTGCCCCGCCGCGCGCGTGCCCGCGAGCACTTCATGCGGCAGGCGTCCGCCACGGGTATCGCACAACACGATCGCGTCGGCGCCGGCTTCAGCGGCGGCTTTGATGCACTCAATGGCGTATTCCGGATTTGCGGCGTAGCCGTCGAAAAAGTGCTCCGCGTCGAAGAAGACTTGGTCAACACGTTTTTTGAGATACGCAATCGAATCGGCAATCACTTCCAGATTGGCCTTCTTCGAGATGCGCAAATCGTCGCGCACGTGCAAATCCCACGTCTTGCCGACGATGGTGACCACCGGCGTCTCCGCCTTGAGCAACAGACGGATATTGAAGTCTTCACCAGCGGTGATGTTGGCGCGACGCGTAGAGCCAAAAGCGGAGACGCGCGCGTGCTTGAGGTGTAACTTCTTTACCGCATGAAAAAACTCTTCATCACGAGGATTCGATCCCGGCCAGCCGCCTTCAATGTACGCGAGGCCGAGATCATCGAGTTTTTCTGCGATTCGCAGTTTATCTTCAAGCGTGAAGGCCACGTCTTCCGACTGGCACCCGTCCCTCAGCGTGGTGTCGTACAGTACAATTCGTTTTATAGCCATATCATTCTACCGGGGTGACAAAGGCGTCGTGCAACACACGGACTGCCAGTTCTGTATATTTTGCGTCGATAACCACGGAAATTTTTATCTCTGAAGTAGAAATCATCTGGATATTAATGCCTTCACGCGACAGCGTCTCGAACATGCGCGCGGCGACACCAGCGTGACTGCGCATGCCTAAGCCGACAATGGACACCTTGGCGACGTCGCTATCCGACACGACGTTTTTGGCCCCCAGCTCAGGCACCGCCGCTTTCACGCGCTCCAACGCTTTTTGCGCATCGCCTTTCGGCACTGTGAACGTCAAATCCGTGTACCCCTCGGCGCTCGCGTTTTGGATAATCATGTCAACCACGACGTTATCAGCGGCAATCGGTCCAAACAGCTTCGCCGCTAAACCTGGACGGTCGGGCACATGCTGTACGGTGATCTTCACCTGATCCAGATCCGACGTTACCCCTGAAACGGTCACATCCTCCATATTCAGCTCCTCATGTATCAGCCAGGTCCCTTCATCCGGAGAAAAGCTGGAACGCACATGCACTGGCACTTGATAGCGCTTGGCGAACTCCACGGAACGAATTTGCAAGACCTTGGCGCCTAAGCTCGCCAGTTCAAGCATCTCGTCATAGGAAATGCGGCTCAGTTTCTTCGCGTGTGGACAGATGCGCGGGTCGGCGCTGTAGACTCCATCAACATCAGTGTAGATCTCACACGCATCGGCCTTCGTCGCTGCGGCAATCGCCACCGCCGTAGTATCGGAACCACCCCGACCAAGAGTCGTAATGTTATCGTCCGCATCCACGCCCTGAAAACCGGCGACCACCACGATATGCCCATCCCGCAGGGCGGACAAGAGCCGATCGGCGTGAATGTTTTTGATACGGGCACGACCAAAAGCGCTATCGGTCTCGATCTGCACTTGGTGCCCCAGCATGGAAAAGGCCGAATACCCCAGCTCTTTGAGCGCCATCGCCAACAGCGCCACTGACACCTGCTCGCCGGTGGATACCAACACATCGCTCTCACGCTCGTCGGGGCGAGCTGAGACTTCTTTCGCCAACGCCAAGAGCCGATTGGTCTCTCCGCTCATAGCAGAGACGACCACCGCCACTTTATGACCAGCCTCTTTCGTCGCCGCGACGCGCTTGGCCACGCCTTTGATGCGCTCAACCGATCCGACCGACGTGCCACCATATTTTTGAACAATTAACATACCTTGCAACACACCTTGTCACATGCAGCGTGTTACGTCACACGCCTCTTGCTTTCTACTCCAAGTAAAATTTTCACTATCTGTTCATACTGCTCGCCGTGTGGAGTCAGCTTGAGCACGCGTTCGTTTTCATTGACAAACGCCAAGGTCACAAGCAAATAATTGTTCACCACACTATCTGGGAAAAAACTAAACCACTCAATTGCCGCCACTCCCTGACCGGCAAGATACTCTTCTATCCCTATCTCCCCTACCTCTTCGAGTTTGGCGCCTTCAAGACGGTATAGATCGATATGATAGAGCGGAAGTCTTCCCCTATAGTGTTCAGCGATGAGAGTAAAGGTAGGGCTGGAGATTTCGTCCTCGTTAAGACCCAGGCCGGTCGCCAGTCCTTTGACAAAACAGGTCTTCCCGGCGCCAAGATCGCCCTCCAAGCCAATTACCGCTCCCGGAAACAGCAAGGCGCCGAGTTGAGCAGCCCAAGCTTGCGTTTCCTCGGGCGAGGAAGTGTGGATTTCATGAATCATGCTAATGGCCCGACACATTAAATATGAGGGGGAAACAGCAGGTACGTCATTCCGGGCGAGCAACGCGAGACCCGGAATCCAGGAACTAGAGCGGGAGTCAGTGCCATATGTTTCTGGATTCCCGCTTGTGCGGGAATGACATGGTCACAGACTGCCCCCCATCTTCACAGACTGCCCCCCATCTTCACTGTAGTGGTCTTCTACATCCCTCGGCAGCGCCGCCTCGTGCAACGCACGCAGCCCGCTGGGCAGTCGCTCGATCAGGTCTCGCGCAACAATACCGATTTCACCTCGTTCTTCCGCCGCCATATCACCAACGTGACCATGTAAAAACACACCGAGACCACACGCCTCTTCCGGGGGATAGCCTTGAGCAAGGAGCCCGCTAATAATGCCAGTCAACACATCACCCATGCCGCCGCTGGCCATACCAGGATTACCGGTCGAGTTGACCCAGGCGCGTCCGTCGGGCGCCGCGATCACCGTATTCGCGCCTTTCAAAACGAGAAAGCAGCCATGCCGTTTAGCAAAATCACGCGCCACCGCGAGACGTTGCGTTTGCACCTCGGCGTTTGTGGAGCCAAGTAAACGCGCCATTTCCCCCGGATGCGGAGTTAACACGACAGGCACGCGAGCATGTTGCAACATCGTCATGTCAGTCGCGAGACAGTTTAATCCGTCGGCGTCAATGACGAGCGGAACCTCACTGTGGGTGAGTAGCCAACGCGTCACGCCAATCGTGTCAGTCGAGACGCCTACTCCAGGGCCAAAAGCAATCACGTTCTTTCCTGCTACGGCCTGCCTGAGGGCATGCTCATCCAAGCAGAAACTGCCGTCAGGGAGTTCAGGCAGGGGCACGGTCATCGCTTCAGTCAACGCGGTAGAAAAGACGCCGTTGAGAGAGCTGGGCCCGCCAAGCGTAACAAGACCAGCGCCCGCTCGTAACGCCGCCCCGCCGCACAAGAGCGCCGCCCCGCTTTTCCCGCGCGCTCCCGCCAACACTAACAGGTGGCCAAAGTCGCCCTTATGCGCGGCGCGATGGCGCACTCGCACAAGCCCCCCCACTTCTTCTTTCGTGAGAAGTTCTACTTGAGGACGCACTTTTGCAATGGCTTCGGGAGCGATACCGATGTCTACAATTGCGAGTTTGCCAACATACCGTTCTCCGGGATCACCGATGTGCCCCACTTTGGGGAATCCGAACGTCACAGTGAGTTCAGCTTGCACGGCGACGCCCAGCGGTTCTCCACGGTCCGCATCGAGTCCCGAAGGAATATCCACCGCCACAACCGGCAGCCCGCTTATATTGATAAGGTCAATAAGATTTTCTAACAAACCGCGGACGGGAGCATTCAGCCCCGTACCGAGCAAGGCGTCAACAATGACGCCGCACTTCTTCAGCTTGTCGTGCAGCAGCGCGAGATGGCCGGGCTCGGTGATCTCGGTTACTTTTCCGCGCATGCGGAGAAAGGCTTGCAGATTTCGCAGGGCGTCGCCTTGCACTTCCTTTTTTTTTGCGACCAGCACGACTTCACAAGAAACGCCCTGTTTCTTGAGCAGCCGCGCCATGACCAGCCCATCTCCGCCGTTATTCCCTTTCCCAGCAATAATGAGCACGGCGGTTTCACGGAGGTGGGGAAACATCTGTAGCAGGGCCTCAGTGGCGCCGGCGCCGGCGCGCTCCATCAACACGTGGCCAGGCGTTCCGTATTCCTCGATGGTAAGTCGATCCAGCTCGCGCATCTCTCGGGCTGTGACCAAGTACATGGCTCTTGCACTCTCCTCAAAAAAGAAAAAGGGCGGGTTAGCAACCCGCCCTTACCCTAACCGCGATTCGCTGTCTGGACAAGCAGACAGACTAGCAGCTAAGTCAAAGCAAGACAGAGATGAGAGACAGAGACTACTCCGCTCCCTCTCTATCTCTGTCTCATATCTCATGCTCTCCTATCCCCGGATTCCGGGTCTCACGTTGCTCGCCCGGAATGACGTAGCCGCCATTCGCCTTCATTGTCACTGTGATGGTCTATTACTGTTCATGCACTCCTAGATGCGTCCGCACGATGGCGGCTACCTCTTCACCATAGCCTTTCACGGCGCTGAGATCCTCGCCTTCCACCATGACGCGCACGAGCGGCTCGGTGCCAGAGTAGCGGACGAGGAGTCTTCCCCGTTCTCCTAGCGCTGCAGTCACACGGCTCATCGCTTTGGCCACCGGCTCCACCGCCATCAGATCACGTCGTTCTCGCACTTTGACATTGATGAGCACTTGTGGATAACGGAGCACGATCTTTTTCAGCTCGGAGAGTGGGCGTTGGCGCTGCGCCATGATGGACAAAACAGACAGGAACGTCACCGTGCCATCGCCGGTCGTGTTAGCGTCGAGGAATACAATATGCCCAGACTGCTCTCCACCTAAATTGTATCCGCCACGCAACATTTCCTCGACCACATAACGGTCCCCCACCGCGGTCCGCACCAACTGCACGCCCAGTTGTTTCAATGCAACCTCTAGTCCGAGATTGCTCATGACCGTCCCCACCACTGTTTGCTGACGGAGCGCGCCGTTGTGCATCATCTCTTGCGCGGCGATCGCCATGATCGCATCGCCGTCAACAATTTCACCAGTTTCATCCACCAGAATGGCCCGGTCGGCGTCGCCATCGAGCGCCACGCCAAAATCAGCGCCATGTTCGCGCACGAGGCGTTGCACGTGGTGAGGGTACAATGCTCCACAATTCTGGTTAATGTTCTCGCCATTCGGTTCGACTCCGATGGCAATCACGTCCGCCCCTAACTCTTGCAACACCTCAGGCGCAACTTTGTACGCCGCGCCATGGGCGCAGTCCACCACGACTTTTATTCCTTCAAGCGTCAGGTGTCGTGGAAAATTGGTCTTCACAAAGACGTTGTAGCGTCCCTCTGCGTCGTCGATACGGAAAGCCTTGCCGATCGTTGTGGCAGTGGGACGCAAATGATCAATCTTCCCGTCCAGCACCAGCTCTTCAATCTCGTTCTCCAGTTCATCTGGCAATTTGAACCCGTCATGCGAAAACACCTTAATTCCGTTATCTTGAAAAGGATTATGAGAAGCGGAAATGACAACTCCGGCGTCGGCTCGTAAATTCCTGGTCAGGAAAGCGATGCCGGGGGTAGGAATCGGTCCAACCAAAAGGACGTCGACGCCCATCGAACAAATACCGGACGCCAAGGCAGTTTCGAGCATGTACCCGGACAAACGCGTGTCTTTCCCTATCAGAATTTTGTGACGTCCACGCCGATTGCGGAACACATAGGCGAGGGCGCGCCCGACCCGGAGAGCAGTTTCCGAGGTCATCGGTTCAACATTCGCCACTCCACGGATGCCATCCGTTCCGAACAGTCGTTCTCGCACAAGTCCATTGTTAGCCATATCATGCTCCCAGTCTTTTTTTCTTCTCTAGTATCGGCGTTTTTGACGGTTTCTTTTCCTCGTCCGCTCTGAGAGTTACTTCTACCTCTGTCGGGTCTTGCGCAATCACCTCCACCCCAGGCGGCACGCGCACCGTCACTGGCAAGGTCACGACTCCCGGCCCTTTGCCGCTCGCGTCCACAAAGACCCCATCGCTCGCGATGCTCAGTTTTTCCACCACGAGTTGCGGTCCTCGCACAGTCACCTCTGTCAACGGCAAGCTCGACGTCGTTCGATAGGCGGCGTTCTTGAGAATTGGCCGTAAACGGCGGAACTCTCGCGTAATCATCACCTCTTGCACTTCCAAACGCGCATGCACTTGATCCACGTTGAAGGCAATAAGATCGCCGTCCGTCCCTTGCAATTGGAGTGTTCGCGTCGTTGTCTGCGTGAGACTAGTAACATCCACAGTCTCGGTGACAACGGCTTGTAGTTGGTCCACTTGGGGAGCGGGGCCGGAGACCTCCACCGTCGATGGCGACACTTCTATCTCTCCGGTCGTATACCCAAACGGCGGCTTTCCGACCAGGTCCACTCGTACAGGCACGATCCGTTTCTTCAGGCGGGCAATATCCAAACTAATGACGGACGGGGTCACCCGCAGCATTTTTACGCCTCGCGGTAAATTGAGCAGCTCCGGAGTTACGCGAAAAGAAGAGGGACCTGGCCGCACTTGAGCAAGATCAAGCGAAATTTTCTTCGGACTCAACCGTCCAAGCAACGTTCGCGGTCCACTCACGCGAACATCGATCTCTTCCGCTCTATGCCCGACAACCACAAGTTGTGGAGAAAGGTTGCGCAATTCTAGAGGTAAGAGAAGAGTTTGTTCGGTCTCCCGTTCTCCGGCATTAACTAATAACCAGAGACCAATGGCAAACGCTAAGGAAAACAGCTTGAGCGTGCCGTTATACAAGATCCAGTTGCTAAGCTCTCGCCACAACATGAGAGAATAGCGCTTGCAGCGCATCCAAAAGTACGGTTGCATCGATATTATGAGAGACGCGCCCTTCGCGCACCAGGGCAATCGTTCCCTCTTCTTCGGAAACGACAACGACAATAGCATCGGTTTCTTCGGTCAACCCAATGGCGGCCCGATGTCGAGTGCCAAGCTGCTTACTCACATTCGGGTTGAGCGTCAAGGGCAAGAAGCAACCCGCAGCCACCAGACGCCCCTTCTGAATGATCACGGCGCCATCATGCATAGGAGACAAAGGAGAAAAAATGCTGCCCAGCAGCTCTTTACTGACACGACCATCGACGCGAGTCCCTCCTTCGATATATTCGTTCAGACCCACCTCGCGTTGGAGTACAATCAATGCGCCGACACGTCGCTGGGCAAGAAAAACCGCCGCTTTCACGACCTCTTCGAACACAGGCCCATATCTCGCTCGCTCTCGTACGGTCAAGAACGGATTGCGCCCTACCTCAGTAAGCGCGCGGCGGATATCGTTCTGAAAAAGTACGACGATCACCAGCAGAATCGAGCTGAGGAAATTGTCCAGCAACCAATTGAGCGTGTAAAGCTCCAAAGATTGGGACCCAAGATACGCGAGAAAAATGATAACAAAGCCGACCAGCATCTGCACGGCGCGGGTCCCACGGATCATTTGAATGATCCAGTAGACACCGCAGGCGATCAGTCCGATATCGAGGAAATCTTGCCAGCGAATTTGGGTGAAAAGATCCGCCATACCGGTGGGCCGTGTCCCGACAATCATAAAGAGCACAAGGAAAGATCAAGAACGGAAAGGAGAAATCCACTCTCTCTCCTTCTGCTCCTCAAGGGACGGTACTAGACAAGCTAGGCTACAGGTTGACCGCCAGTCTGCGCAGAAGAAGGCTCCCAGGATTTCTCGGATGACGACTCAGTCGCTTCCAGAGACGCAGGTTGCTCGGACGCGGTCCCATTTGTGCAGCCAAAGCTTTGGAGAATCACGTCGATCTCCGCAGCATCCAGTACTTCTTTTTCGAGCAAGACGTCAGCCATCTTGTCGAGGATCTTTCGGTTGTCTATTAATAAGCGTTTCGCGCGATCGTAGGCGCTGCTAATGATGCCACGGACTTCCGTATCAATTTCAATAGCAGTCTTTTCCGAATAATCTTTGATCTGGGTGAAATCACGTCCGAGGAAAATCTGTTCTTCTTTTTTTCCAAAGGTCATCGGTCCCAGCCGATCACTCATGCCCCACTCACATACCATGCGCCGAGCGAGTTCGGTGGCCTTTTCAATGTCATCTCCGGCGCCAGTCGTCATGTGACCGAGGACAAGTTCCTCTGCTACACGACCACCAAACATAATGGCGAGACGGTCAAGAATGTATTCGCGCGACCAAGTATGACGATCATCAAGCGGCACTTGTTGCGTTACCCCCAGCGCCATACCGCGAGGAATAATCGTCACTTTGTGCACGGGGTCCGTGCCCGGAATCAGACGCGCCACCAGCGCATGACCAGCTTCATGATAGGCTGTGTTCCGTTTTTCCTCGGCGCTGAGAATCATGCTGCGCCGTTCCGCCCCCATCAAGACTTTATCTTTGGACAATTCAAAATCATGCATGTCCACTTTTTCTTTATTGTGGCGGGCGGCAAGCAGCGCGGCTTCATTCACCAGGTTTTCTAAGTCAGCGCCGGAAAATCCGGGAGTCGTTCGCGCCAACGTGGTGATATCAACGCTCTCATCAAGTGGGACACGCCGGCTGTGGACGCGGAGAATTTCTTCGCGCCCCCGGACGTCCGGTCGGGGCACAACCACACGACGATCAAAGCGACCGGGGCGCAATAACGCGGGATCAAGCACATCCGGACGGTTCGTCGCCGCAATAAGAATCACGCCTTCGTTGGCTTCAAAACCATCCATCTCGACGAGCAACTGGTTGAGCGTTTGTTCGCGTTCATCATGCCCACCGCCGAGGCCGGCGCCCCGATGCCGACCGACGGCGTCTATTTCGTCAATGAAAATAATACACGGCGCTTGCTTCTTCCCCTGGACAAACAGATCACGCACCCGAGAAGCGCCGACGCCGACAAACATTTCCACAAAGTCCGACCCGCTGATTGAAAAGAACGGCACTCCAGCTTCACCAGCGATCGCTCGCGCCAACAGCGTCTTACCAGTACCAGGCGCGCCGACGAGCAGCACGCCTTTGGGAATGCGACCACCGAGACGGGTGAATTTTTTGGGATCTTTCAGAAAAGCGATGATTTCCTCAAGCTCCTGTTTCGCTTCTTCCACACCGGCCACATCATTAAATGTCACTTTGTGTTGATTTTCCGTCAGGAGCTTCGCGCGGCTCTTGCCAAACGACATCGCCTTGCCGCCGCCCATTTGCATTTGGCGCATGAAGAACACCCACACACCAATCAGGAGCAGCATGGGAAACCACTGCACAAGGACCGCAATGTACCAGGGATCGCCTTCTTCGGGACGAGCAGCAATCTCAACCTTTTTCTCACGCAACAGCCGCACCAAATCGGGATCGTCAGGCGCAAACGTTTTGAAGCGTTCATCGTTCCGTAGCTTCCCACGAATGATGCGGCCTTGAATGATAACTTCCGAGACTTCTCCTTTTTCGACCTCTTCAAGGAATTCGCTGAACTTCTTTTCCGGCTCTCGCAGTTGTTGACGGTTAAATAAATTAAACAGCAGCAGGAACATGAGTCCCAGCACGAGCCACAACGCAAGATTGTGTGAAACTTTATTCACTCCTTTACCCTTTCACGACAGCGCCCTTACCCTACCATAGTTTTTGCTTCTCCGGCAATGGGTTGGACCGTGAGGCGCAACACTTGCTGAGTGACGCTCGTCACCTTTGCCTGTTCTCCACGCACGCACCCTGGCGCCCAGAGAATTTCCTCCCCACAGACTACTACTGGCCAGAGCCGTCGTCGTCGAAGAGCGATTTTCTTATTAATAAATATATCATGGATTTTTTTATGTCCTCGCATCCCCAACGGACGGATGCGATCGCCTAGACGGACATTACGCACCGCGAGCGGCGCAGCCATCGCGTGCACGTCAAAAACCGCTTGCCAGTAATCTTGGACATGCGCAACGCTTCGACCCTCAGTCCACCGCAAAAAAGGCGAGACGTTCACGAACCACCCAACTTCGTGAATCGGCACGACACTATCAGGCATAAGTGGGTAATAATACGTAGGAGAAGAGGAACTGCGCGATGGAAGCTCTTTCGCCGTCAGCGAGAGCCGCTCTCCTTCCCTTCGCGCCACCAACGCGCCAGGCAGTTCAACCATTCCATGAATGCGTCGTTCACTCAACGCTTCAAGATTTTTCAGATGGCGAAAGCTGAGGTCGCCAGTATGCCCAGCTCGGTTGAGCCAGAAACGAAAGATGCGATGGCGCAACGCCAACGGCTCAGCCAAAAGCCGAGATACGGAAAGCAGGCCTTCGTTTTCTTGCACGCGCTCGTACGCTGCCCGCGCCTGCGCTTCTATCCACTCTTCTTCTTGCCGGAGTGATTCCGCCATCTGCACCAGTCGTCGCCGGATCTGAGGAGAAAACTCTCGCTCCAGCAAAGGCAGCAGTTGATGACGAATTTTGTTGCGGGCGTAGCCTATGTCGGCATTGCTCGCATCAGTTGCATACGGCAACTGCTTTTCCGAAAGATAGGCAAGCACCTCAGCACGGGAACAGTCGAGCAGAGGACGAACAATCCACTCATCTCGCAGGATAGGCATGCCAGCCAGCCCCCGATGTCCAGCGCCGCGCAGCAGACGAAAGAGCACGGTCTCCGCCTGATCATCGGCTGTGTGCGCAACCGCAACGGCATCGAGTCCGTGCGCCATCTTTGCTTGGAGAAAAAACCGATACCGCTCTTCCCGAGCCCAGGCTTCAATCCCGTGCGGAGTGCACGGTGGAGTCAGTTTTGCCACAAGACACGAGAGTCGCCATTGTTGACAAAGTTTTTCCACTAGTTGCTGCTCTTGGGCGGATGCAGGACGTAGGCTATGATTGACGTGCAAGACGGTCAGTCGCCCTCCTTGTCGAGGCAGGAATTCGGTAAGCACGCCGAGGAGCGCAACCGAATCCGGACCTCCGGACACAGCAACTCCCAAGTGCAGGTCTCGACGAGATGGGAACAAACGCTTAAGGACGGCGGTTACACACGCAAAAAGTTTTGACATTGAATTATCACTACACACCGCCACTGCTACTTGTTCAAGCAGGGGAAGCTTGGCAAGATAGGAAAATTATGAAAAAGCATTGCTGCCTCTTTCTCGTCGGTCTTTTGCTTATTTGCGGAGCGGTATTCTCTCAAGCAGAGGACAATGAACCGTCCACAGATGGTGTGCCCCCGGCGCTAGGGTCCACACCCCCGCCTGAGGTGTTGAAGTTTTTACAAGATATGAAACGACAATATGGGGCGGACACCGTCGCGCTGGTGAGTTGGCTCATCGACGCCACTAATCATAGCGGCTCTGTGCTTACCTCCTCTGTCAAAGTAGATGGCCATGAGACCAAAGATAATACGAAGTTCCTCGTATTCCTCGTCGATACCGGCCTCATTCTCAATGAGCAGACGGCGGACCAAAACAGGCGCCTGCTCACCGTGTGGGAACAGATTCTGACCAAGGCGCTGTTGCACATGGACACTCTGCGCGTGCCAGCGGACGGCGTGCGGGTGGATTTTCTGTATCATCACAAATCTTTTCCGCAAACCGATGATTTACAGGATCAAGTCGATGAACCGGGGCCGGTTGAAGAAGCCAGATTCTACCTTCCCGGCGATCCGATTCAGGCCTTCATGAAAAAGGAACTCTCCGAGCAACAACTGCTCGCTCATGCGCAAGTGTTCGTGGACGGCAAGCCGGTCCTACTAGTGACGCCAAAAGACGCGCAACCATTATAAAGACCATCAGCGCTTCATTATCACGCAGTATTCTGACACCAGGGGGAGAGAGGTATGGCATTACCAACCAAAGTTAAAATTGTAGACTTGACTGCACGCGACGGCTTGGAGGGCTTCAAGCATTTTATTCCAGTGGAATTTCGGGTCGAATTGATCGATCGTCTGACGGACGCAGGCTTCCCCGCTATTGAGGTCGGCGAGTTTGTCAGCCCCAAAGTGATTCCCGCCATGCAGGGCACGGACCAAGTCAGCAAGCAGATCAAACAGAAGCCTGGTGTCGAATACAGCGCCCTGGTCCCTAACATGCGCGGCTTTCAGGATGCGCTGGCCGCAGGCGTGAAGCAGATCACCGTCTTTGCCAGCGCCACGGAAGCGTTCAGTCACGCCAACATCAATTGTTCGATCGAGCAGAGCTTTGAACGATTCGAGCCGGTGGTCGCCGCCGCCAAGCAGCACGACATCAGCGTTCGGGGCGCGGTCTCCTGCGTGGTGGGTTGCCCGTATGAGGGGCACGTTGATCCCAAGCAAGCGGCGCAAGTGGCGGCGCGGCTCTATCGCATGGGCTGTCATGAAATTGCACTGGGTGACAGCATTGGCGTGGGCTCCCCCCGCTCCGTCAAAGCCTTGATTGAAGCATGTGTAGAAGCTGGGATTCCAGCCTCGGCCCTCACGGCGCATTTCCATAACACTTGCGGCATGGCGCTTGCCAACTGTTACGCCGCGCTGGAGATGGGCGTGGTCGTGCTCGAAAGCGCCTGCGGCGGTCTCGGGGGCTGCCCCAATGCACCTGGGGCCACAGGCAATCTTGCGTCTGAGGATCTCCTCTACATGCTCCACGGACTCGATATCGAGACCGGGGTGGACCTCAACAAAGCCGTCGCCATCGGCCAATGGGCTACGAAAGCCATGAACCACCGACTCGATTCCAAAGTGAACGAGTCGATGAATAACCCAGGTATGACTTATTTCAGCAAAGTGGGGCTCGGGGTCCAGGGCGCGGCCTGATAGCAGGTTTCGGTTGTGTCCAGCGCAGTGCACGACCTCTCGCCGCTCGTGCTGCGCCCTTCGACAAGCTTAGGGTAAACGAAGTCGAAGGGTGCAGAACTTCATGCGATTGGGCTGCGGGTCCATAGTGCAGGGGAGTGGCGCGTCTGGAAGCATCGGGTGCGCCGCCGACCCGTGGCCAGTCGCGCTCTGCTCGAATCCGCGAGGTCGCGCAAAGGGGACTCAAGGTGTCTTGTGGAGGGGGCGCAGGAAATGATTCATGACATAATGAGCCACTTGCTTGCCCTGATTGAGGCCGTGTCTGCAGGCGGTGCGGAAGTGGGCTCCGAGCCAGACGCGGGAATTCATGTTCTCGACCGCGGCCTGGGAGAAGCTCTGATACGAACGAAACACCCCGCCGGGCGCCGTGCTGGTGGTGATACTGAAAGTGATGTCGTCGGTCCCGAAGAACCGAGCGAGCACGGTGGCCGCAGCCTGGCCGTAGGCGGAATGCTGCGAGACGTAATCCGGGTGAACTCCGATGTACGTCAAGGGCGTCCACGCGGGATCGGCGGTGGTGAGGTTATTGCCGTCGGTATCCCCGGCGTGGATGGCTTCGCGCGGGCGCCAGAAATTGAAAGTGTACTTGGTGTCCATCACCGCGATGGTAGTGTCCACGCCGGCCAGGTTGAGCAGGGCAAACAGGCGCGCGTTGTCTGTCAGAGAGTTCCCCTCAGCGATGGCGGCGATGCGGGCAATCTTGTTAAAGGGGATCTGGATGTTCTCGACCCAGAAGAGGGCCGCTTGGGTTTGATCAGGGGTGCGCGTGAGACTGTTGAGGGCGCCCACGCTCTGCACTTCGAGATAATCCTCCGCGTATTCCGTACTGGAAAGCGCCGGAGGCCCCTCGGCCCGGAATTGGGAGCCGCTCTTTAAGGCGAACGGGGTCACATGGCCCCAGGCCACAAAGAGCGCCGCAGGGTCAGGCTGATAAATGCCCGGCCCCGGGGGCACTGTGTAAGGCAGAGTGACGGCGGAGCCGTCCGCGCTACGCAGCGTGAGGATCTCAGCGGCGACCGATTCCCCGACGTCGATGCCATCGTCTTTGGCCTGGCCGTCCGGAATCGCAGCGAGCGACATGTCATAGGCCAAGTCGAGGTTTGCCTGGCGGCTTGGGTATAGCGCGACCAGCACGGTGTGCGCCGCCGCCACAGCCGCGGCTTCCGGCGAGGCGCCAGGGTCCGCGAGAGACTCGACAAGATAGGGAGTGAATCGCCGGTCAATGGCGTTGACGGAGTCGAAGATGGCGAGATGGGCCATCGCCAGGGCCCGCGCGGCGGGTGGAGTGCGTATGCCACCGGGAATGGAAGCCTGAGTCGCCAGCGTGATCTGGTTCCAGTCGGTCACGACGTCGGCTCGGATAGCGCGCGGACTGGCCAGGGCCGCCAGCGCGACGCTGAGGACGATGCATGATTTGAGTTTCATTATTTTTGTTAAACCGTTCATTTGTCCTTCCCTCCTTTTTCCCAGTAGTTCTGACTCGGCACGCGTCTCCTTACCTGCTGCTTCGCGATCTCTTCTGTGGCGGGGCGCGGATGGCAGCCAGCACCTGCGCCATAAACGCCAGCAACTCTTCGAGCGAGGCGAAACGAGCGGCCTGGCCCGACACCACGTGCTCCACCCGCCCCTTGCAACCCCCCTGACCGATATCGGTCTCTGCCCGAAACTGCACGACAAAGGCCCGGTGCGGGGACAGGGCGGAAGGGGCTTTTGCAGGCGGCTGCACGCTTCCTCTTTCAGCTACGACCGCCGAGCGTTTGCCTTGCAATTGTTGCGGCCTCATGCCAAAAGCATAGCGAGCACGAAGAGAGGAAGTCCTCAGAGAAGTCTCAGATTTTTCTCAGAATTGCTTGGGGGCAAAATGCAGGCCGGACAAGTACTTCGCTTCGATCCTTTTCGCCTCGACCCCGACAATGCGCGGCTGTGGCGTGGCCGGCAGCTGATGGCCCTCACGCCTAAAGCTTTCGCGGTGCTCTGCCACTTAGTGGAATACGCAGGACAGTTAGTGACGAAAGACGCGCTGTTGACGGCCGTGTGGCCGGAGATCTATGTGAGCGAAGAGGTGCTCTCGGAGTGCGTGCGAGAAATTCGCAAGGCGCTGGGGGATACGCCACAGGCGCCCCGGTTTATCCAGACCGTGCACAGGCGGGGATATCAGTTTATTGGAAAAGTAGTCAGGAGTCAGCAGTCAGGAGTCAGGAGGAGGAAACAGAGGGATGGAAACTGGCAACTGACCACTCACCTGGTGGGACGAGAAGCAGAGCTCGCCCAGTTGCAAAAATGGCTGACGAGGGCACTGGAGGGCACACGCCAGCTCGTTTTCGTCACTGGCGAGCCGGGGATTGGTAAGACGACAGTGGTTGACGCGTTTGTCGCCCGCCTCAGTGCCAAGAGCACTGTGTGGATCGGTCGGGGGCAGTGCATCGATCATTATGGGCAAGGGGAAGCCTACCTGCCGGTGTTGGAAGCCCTGGGACGCATGTGTCGGGAGCCGGACGGCAAATATCTCATTGACCTGCTGTCCCAGCACGCGCCGACCTGGTTGGTGCAAATGCCGGCGCTCCTCACTACAAGTGAACTGGAATCACTCCAGCGCAGAACTCAAGACGCCACACGTGAGCGGATGTTACGAGAACTAGCGGAAGCAGTCGAAGTCCTCAGTGCGGAACGTCCGTTGGTGCTGGTTCTCGAAGACCTCCACTGGAGTGATGTGTCCACGTTGGACTGGCTCGCCTTCGTCGCGCGCCGGCGAGAGCCAGCCCGGCTACTGATCATAGGCGTCTATCGCCCGGTTGAGGTGATTGTCAGCAACCATGCTCTCAAATCCGTGAAACAGGAACTGCAACTTCATGGGCAGTGTGTCGAGCTGCCGCTCAATTTTCTGACGGAAGAGCACGTGACCAAGTATTTGGTGAAGCGGTTTGCCTCTTCCTCGCCTGCGTCAGCGGGAAAGGGCCAGGGGAAGGGTCTTGCCGCGGCGACCCTTCACAAACTGGCGCAGCTGATTCACCAGCGCACCGAAGGCAACCCTCTCTTCATGGTCAACCTGGTGGACTACTTGGTCACCCAAGGAGTGCTCGCGCGTATTGATGGGCAGTGGACGCTGCAAGGCGAGGTGAGGGGCGTCGAAACCTGGGTGCCCGGGAGTCTGCAGCAGATGATCGAGAAGCAGATTGAGCGGCTCAGTTCCACTGAGAAGCGCATGCTGGAGGTAGCGAGTGTGGCGGGGGCGGAATTCTCAGCTGCGACAGTAGCAGCTGGCGTAGGAGCAGAGATCGATGAGATCGAAGAGCAGTGTAGCGAGTTAGCACACCATGAGCAATTTCTGGGAGCACGAGGAACTGCCGAGTGGCCTGATGGGACAGTGGCAATGCGCTACGGATTCCTCCATGCCTTGTATCAAGACGCGTTATACGGCCGGCTCACCGCCCGACGGCGGCAGCGACTGCATCGGCAGATTGGCGAGCGAGTCGAACAGGCCTACGGTGAGCGGGCCAGAGAGATGGCCGCCGAGTTGGCCATGCACTTTGAGCGCGGGCGGGAGTATAACAAGGCTATTCAGTATCTGCAGCAAGCGGGCCTGAACGCCGAAGCACGCTCTGCGTACCATGAAGCGCGCAGTCTGTTTCTCCGAGGGATAGATCTCCTGCAGACGCTACCAGGCTCCGCTCAGTGCGTCCAGCAAGAGCTATCCTTGCAAATCTCCTTAGGGTGGATGCTGCAGTTGACCAAGGGGCCTGGATCTCGAGATGCGGGGAAAGCCTATACGCGCGCCGTCGAATTGAGCCGACAGGGAGAACAACCGCCAAAACTTTTCCCCCTGCTGTCAGGATTATGGTTCTTTTACATGGCGCGGATGCAATACAAGGCTGCGCGTGAGCTGGCGGAAGAGATGCTCGACCAAGCTCAGGACGTTCAGCCCTCGGCTGTTCCTTTGCGGGAAGCCCACTTTCTTATGGGGATAACCTTTCTCTACTTAGGAGAGTTCCTCCCTGCTCGCGAACATCTCGAACAGGCAGTCGCTCGGGACGCGCTCCAATTGTACCAAGTGCTTACGGGGGTCAGTGGTGTCAACGCCCTCTCTATGGTGGGCCATGTACTCTGGTGTCTTGGCTATCCAGAACAAGCCTTGCAGCGGAGTCAAACCGCACTCATAGAGGCGCGAAGACAGTTTCATTTTTACCAATTAGCGGAAGTCCTTTGCGAAGGAGTGATTCAGTTGTATCTGTATCGTCGTGAGTGGCGTGCGGCCCAAGAGCGAGCAGAGGAAGCAATTGCGCTCTGCTCCGAGCAAGGATTCCCGTATTATGTAGCAGTGGCGACGGTTCTGCGAGGTCGTGCACTGGCAGAGCAAGGGGAAGTGGAAGGAGGAATTGCGCAGATACAGCGGGGTATGAGTGCAGTACGCAGTCCACTGTGTCTGTACAATCTTGCCGCTACGTACGAGAAAATGGGGCAAGCAAAAGAAGGGCTGACGGTTTTGGAGGATGCGCTCGCTATAGTGAGCCGAACAGGGCATCGTCGCAAAGAGGCGGAGTTGTACCGACTGAAAGGCACACTCCTGCTTACGCAGGAAGGCAAAAGTCAAAAATCAGACAATACTGAATCCCGACCCCTGACCCCCGATCCCCAAGGTGAAGCCGAAGCGTGTTTTCTCAAGGCCATCGAGGTTGCCCGTCGGCAACAAGCGAAGTCGTGGGAGCTACGGGCCACGGTGAGCCTGGCGCGGTTGTGGCAGAGCCAGGAGAAACGGAAAGAAGCTCACCAGCTGTTATCAGAGATTTATGGCTGGTTCACCGAGGGATTTGATACGAAGGATTTGCAAGAAGCTAAGGCGTTGTTGAACGAGCTAGGGGAAAGTAACTGATGCCAGGCTTTCTTTTCTCACGTCCAGGCTCTGCCTGGGCGTGAGGCTTTCAATATAGCACCCGTTCCTCTTTGAGAGCAGCAATCTCTGCGGCGGCGTAGCCGAGCACGTCGCGCATCACCTGCTCGGTGTCTTGCCCGAACAGAGGGGCCGGGGCGCGCACACCGTTCGGCGCGTGCGTGAGCAACCAGGGCATGCCCATGTGGGTGCGTACGCCCACTTCCGGGTGCGCCAGCCGCGTGAAGAACCCACGCTCATTCAGATGTGGATCTTCCACCAAATCCTTACCGCTCATTGACGGAAACGCCGCCACGCCGACCGCTTGCAGCGTGTGCGTCACGTCCCATTTTTGCTGTGGCGTTGTCCACCGTGTCAAGATTTCATCCAGAGCATCTTCATTGGCTTTGCGAGCTTGCGCGGTGCGGAACCGCACGTCCTCAGCTAATTGCGGTTGTCTGATCGCTTGACACAAGGCTTGCCACTCGGCTTCAGTCCCACAGGCAATCGTCACCCATTCATCTTCACCCGCGCAACGAAAACAGTTGTGCGGCGCCATCCACGGATCGCGATTCCCTCGGCGCGGCGGCTGCGTCCCGTTCATGGCGTACTCCATCCACCCTTCCGGCACGAGCGCCGCTACGGACTCCCACAACGATACCTCAATATGCTGGCCGCGACCGGTCCGTTGCCGCGCCGCCAGTGCGGCGCAAATGCCCACCGCCGCATGAATGCCCGAGGTGGGGTCTCCGTAGGCCATGCCGACCTCCTCGGGTGGACCACCTTCATATCCAGTGATCGATGACAATCCGGTCAGCGGCGGAATGGCTGGACCGTAGGCCATATACTGACGCTGTGGACCAGTATGCCCGTAACCGGAAATGGACGCCATGATGATGTCCGGTTTGATCTTGCGCAGCTCTTCGTAGCCTAACCCCATCTTATCCATCACCCCGGTGGCAAAGTTTTGTACGACAATGTCGCTTTTGCGCACTAACTCTTTGGCAATGGCGATCCCTTTGAGGGTCGTTAAGTTTAGCAACATGCTCTTCTTCCCCTGCCCCCACTGGTTGAACAAGGCGCAGCGATTCACCCCGGGCTCCATGTCACTGGGATAATACGGCAGTCGCCGAGCCGCATCGGAATGTTTCTGCGACTCGATCTTGATGACTTCAGCCCCAAGATGCGCGAGGTGCAGGGTGCAAAAGGGGCCAGCCCACACCCAAGTAAAATCCGCTACACGAATCCCTTCAAGAGGTAATCGAGCCCTGGGGGCTGAGTCGTGAGTCGTGAGTGTCGCAGATGGCGCGCTATGAGAAAGAGCTTGCAAAACTTCTTTATTGTGTTCACCGAGCAACGGAGCAGGACGACGCACTTGCCACCAAGGCTCCTGCAATTGATAAGGAGCGCCAAGCTGTGTAAGAGTCCCAGCGCGCGGATGCGTCACGTCCACAAAAAAGCGCCGAGCGTGCAACTGTTCCTGCTTGGCAAGTTGGGGCATGGTAAAAACCGGCGCAAAGCAGATGCGCTGCTCCTGTCCCACACGGAACAAATCCTCCACGCGCCACTGTTGCATCCACTCCGTCAGATATATCTGTAAGGCATCCTGATTTTTGGCGCGATGCTCCAGCCCTTGAAAAATCTCCCACGTGGTCCACTCAGGATTGCCCATCAAGGCGACTAGACGCCGCCATTGGTCTTCTTCGCCGATCACGAGAAACATCAGTCCATCCTGGCAGGGAAAGATGCCCCACGGATACAACAGGCGCTTCCCCAAACGTGTCGCCACTTGGCCTTGATAGGTGTAGTTCGGCGCGCTCACATCAACAAATGAGGCAATGTATGCCTGACTGGAAAAGTCGAGATGCTCCCCTTCCCTCGTCACCAAGGCGCGATAATATGCGGCCAGCGTCGCTGTGGTCGCTGCAACGCCCGCTTGAAAATCCGCCTGATGCCCTGCGGCTTTCAATGGCGGCAGGTCTGGCCGGTCTGACCCTCCGGGGCTCAACCACGCCCACCCACCACCGTGAGCAACGGTCAACTCGTAGGCCCGATAATCTTTGTGAGGGCCAGTCAAACCGAAGGGCGTGAGCGAGCACATCACCAAGCGCGGATTGATTGCGCGGAACGCTTCATAGTCGAGACCAAACTCCGTCATCTGGGCCGGAGCATAGTTGTGGACCAGCACATCAGCCCACGCCACTAACCGTCGCAGTGCGTCCGGTTCCTCACGGAGATCGAGCGTCACCCCACGTTTGTTGGTATTCAAGGCTAAGAACAGGCCACTTTGCTCTGGATCCGGAACACCTTGAGGAAATGGTCCCCGCTGGCGAGTCGGGTCCCCGCCTGGCTCCTCGACTTTGATGACCTCGGCGCCGAGGTCCGCCATCAGCTTGGTCGCATAGGCAGCCGACACCAGGCGACCAAGTTCCAGTACTTTCACTCCTTCTAACCCTTGCATGTGTATCCCCTCCAACGCTGTTCAGCTTAGGCCCCGAGTTCCACCCATTTACCGGCAGCCGCCGACTGCACCAACGCGTCAATCACCTCTTGTGACTTCATGCCCTCAAAAAAGCTCGGCGTCACTGGCTGCCCTGTGCGCAGACCGTTGATGAATCGGCGCGAGAGTTGAGCAAAGAGAAAATTACCCACCGCCGCCCCGAGGTCTTTGGTATCGAGCCCCGCTCGCAGCCGATCAGGAATAGACAACTCCGTAAGCTTGGCCTCTCCAGCTTTGGCGCCATGAATTTGCCCGCTGATCCAGGTGCCATCTTTGGGGTCGGAATGATAAATCAGCACCCCTTGGCTACCGTACAACTCAAACCGATGACAGTTGCTGGCAAACGCAACGCGACTGAGATGGACAGAGACCTGCGCCCCGGACGCCATCTCGCCGACGAAGGCGCAGGCGTCGTCAGCATCCGCCGTGACCACCTCACCAGAGCCCGCCACTTTGCGTTCCAGAATCGCAGTCATGAAATGCGCCGTCACTTTGCGAAAATCACCCAGCATCCACCGTGTCATATCGATGACATGGGGGCCAATATCGCCTAACACGCCGAACCCGGCGTACTCCTTCTGATGACGCCAAAGGAGCGGGATGTTGGGATCGGCTTGTCGTTCCGCGTGCCACATGAGATTGGCATGATAAATTTTCCCAAGGAACCCCTCGTCGATCAGTTCTTTCAGCCGCGACACTCCTGGGAGAAATCGCCAGTTAAACGCGGTCGCATGCGTGAGGCCCGACGCTTGCGCGCGGGTGTACATCTCTTTCCCCTGCTGACCGTTCATGGCAAAAGGCTTCTCGCACAGCACCGACTTCCCGGCCTCCAGGGCCGCTAAGGTCATTTCGTGATGCACGTAGGGTGGGGCCGCGATACTCACTACCTGTATGTCTGGATGATCGATAATGCGTCGGTAGTCCGTATAAGCATGTGGCACGCCGTGCTGCTGCGCAAACGCTTCGGCTTTTCCCGGCGTGCGCTGACACACTGCCACGACCTGCACATTCTCGCATTGCCGAAACCCCAGAAGATGCATCAACCCGAAGCCAGTGCCGATGATCCCCACGCCAAGTGCTTTACTTTGTTCCCCCATGTCCTACGTCTCCTTTTTCTCAGATGTTTTTCCGCGTGAGCTTCACCTGGATCGCCGACGACGTTGCGGATCGTCAATCCACGGGTTGGGAATAAACGACTCTTTCGCATCGATGCGTATCCCAGGGGGAACAATAGCGTCAATGCTATTCAGCACCTCCGATGACAAGCGGAGGTCCGCCCCGGCGAGGACATCGTGGAGTTGCGCCGGCGTCTTCGGACCCATGATCACCGAACTGACAGCCGGGTGCTCGGCGGCAAACGCCATCGCCATGTGCGTCAGGGAATGTCCCGCTTCTTGCGCTAACGCGCTCAACTCTTCTACAAGGTCATATTTGCGTTGTACCTCGGGCCGCTCGGCATTCCACGTCCCCATGCGGCCCAAACGCCCGGTAGCTCTGCTGCCCGCGGGCAGCGGCTCATTGCGACGATACTTCCCGGTGAGCCATCCACCGGCGAGTGGGGCGTAGACCATTACACCAACGCCGTTCCGTCGGCATGCAGGCAGCACGGCCTCTTCCACTCGGCGACTGAAGATTGAATAGATACACTGTTCGCTGCGCACCCGTGCGAGATGACGATGTTCTGCAACGCGCTGGGCCTCGACAATCCACTCCGCCGGCGTAGCCGAGGAGCCGATCGCTCGAATTTTTCCTGCACGTTGCAGGTCCGTCATCGCCGCCAGCGACTCTTCTATGTCTGTGTCCCAATCGGGTCGGTGAAACTGGTAGACATCGATATAATCCGTTTCCAGCCGCTGCAGGCTATTCTCCACCGCACGCATAATCCAGCGGCGCGACCCACCACCCTCGTTCACGTTCCGCTCTGCAGTCGAGGCGATGCCGGCGCGACCTGGCGGAAAGAAACATTTGGTAGCGAGCACGACATTCTCGCGCCGACCTTTCAAAGCCTTGGCGAGAATGCGCTCGGACTCCCCTTCGGAATAGGCATCCGAGGTGTCAATAAAATTCACCCCAGCATCGAGTGCGGCATGCGTCATGCGAATGCACTCGTTGTGGTCCGTGTTGCCGTTCGATCCAAACATCATGGCGCCGAGACAAAAATGACTCACCTTCATGCCCGTGCCGCCCAGTGTACGGTATTCCATCGCTACTTCCTTCTTGTAAATGTTAATGAGTTGTTTTTCTTACTTCACGCCGCCGGATCAGCATCAAGCCGCACGACAATGTCTTGCAACGCCGACGACGCAGCGGGATAGCGCTGCATCACCAAGGGGTCGTGTCCCGGCACGATATGTTGAGCAGACGAGGCTAAGCGTTCAACCGTGCGAAAGGCGTCCAACGTAGCAGCGATGTCGACAACCGCAATGAACGGACGGTTCGTCTGCAGATTCTCGTAATAGTGGCTGGAATCGGAGGCCAGCACCACGTACCCCCGCTGCGTATGGACGCGCACGACTTGTAGTCCCGCGGTGTGGCCTGGCGCGAGATGCACGGTCAGCCCCGGGGCCAGTTCAAAGTCACCTTCGTATAAATCGAGCCGCTGCTTGAAGTTGAGCCGCACTAAGCCGACGATATCTTCCTCTTCAAAACCATGTCTGAAGTAGGGATAACGGAGATGGCGTCCGGTAGCGAAAGCCATTTCACGCTCTTGTAGATGAAAGCGAGCATGCGGCAGCTTGTGAAAATTCCCGACGTGATCGTAATGCAAGTGAGTAAGAATCACATCAGTGACTGCATCAGGGTCGATATCCAAGAGCTGCAAACTCTCGATTGGACAACGCAGGAACGTGCGCTTACGTTGGGCTGCGACCTTCGCAGTGAACCCGGTATCCACGAGAAAGAGACGATCAGGACCGACAACAACCCAGGTGAAGTAGTCCATCGGCATGGGACCATCGTGCGGATCGCCGCCGATAAAGTGGTCAGCGCGTCGCCCGTCGCGTGTGGCGTAGCGGATCGCAAAAATCTTGTACTCAGGGAGATGCTCACTCATGGTTAGGCTCCTGTCGTGGAACTGGACTCACTTCTTTTTCGGTTTGCCGTCTCGCTCAACCGCTTCGCGCAGCTCTTGCGGATCAACCGCAATCTGCACCCCGGCCCGCTCTTGTTGCAGCAGCATGGCGGCTCGTGAATCCCGGTCGCCCCAGCCTCGATTGAGCGCCGTGGTCAACTCGTCCAAGGCTAGATTCGCCATCGGCATCGGCACCTGCAACTGGCGGCCCAATGCAGTCGCCAGGGTGACATCCTTGTGGGCCAGACGCAGCGCAAACGCCGACGGGTCATAAATGCCGGGCAGAAATTGATTGATCAGTCCATCAAAGGTGCGCATGCGCCCCAAAGCTCCCTGACGCACGGCTTCCCACAGCGTCAACGGGTTCACCCCGGCTTTGACTCCCATCGTAAATACTTCGGACAGGACGCGATTGAGCGCGTAGCCCGCACAGTTATGCACGAGCTTGGCGACGCTGGCCGCGCCGATGGGCCCCACATACCGCGCCTGATCGCCAATCGCATCGAGTACGGGTTTATACTTCTCGAAAATGGCCTGGTCGCCACCGACCCAGATGGCCAGTTTACCTGTAGCGGCCCCGCGTGGACCGCCGCTGACCGGAGCATCGAGTAGATGCACGCCCCGTTCGGCAAAGGTCGTATGCAAACGCTGCACGACATCCGGCGCATTCGTCGAGAGGTCGAAATAGGCGCTTCCAGGCCGCAGGCCAGAAAGGAGTCCACCCTCGGAAAGGGCCGTGTGCTCGACCTCGACTGGACCAGGCAGCGAAGTGAAGACCACCTCCACCGCCTCCGCCACTTGACGTGGAGAGTCGGCCCAGACCGCGCCTGCGGCCAGGTGTGGTTCCGTCGCCTCACGTCGGAGATCGTGCACGACCAATTGATAGCCGACCTTTTGGAGGTTGGCGGCCATCTTTGCCCCCATCGTCCCCAGCCCGATGAACCCTACTTGCATAGCGCCTCCACTCCCGGGCTGAGCCCGGCGTCATGGTCTCTACGCTCATGTGAGCTGCTATTGTTGTTGTTCGTCGAACACGCTTTTGGCGATTGTCGCTGCGGTCATCGCCGTGGGCCAGCCAGAGTAGAAGGCCAAGTGCGTAAAGAGTTCGCCCAGTTCTTCCTTGGTCACACCGTTAGTCAACGCGCGCTCAATATGGCCGCGCAACTGCTCAGGCCGATAGGTGGACATCAACGCCGCCACCGTAATTAAGCTGCGATCGCGCTTCGATAAGCCGGGACGCTCCCACACATCGCCGAACACGACTTTTTCGGTAAGGTCGATGAGTTTCGGGGCCACGCTGCGAACTTTTTCTCGCGCCGCTGACACTGCTGCTGAGGGTTTCGTCGCCATAAGTTCCTCCTTTATTTGGTTCGTCCGATATTGGCACCAGCAGTAGCACTTCACGGACGCCGAGGCCAGAGGCCACTCAGCGCTAGGTCATTCCACTTGCATTCTGTCGGGTTTTGGCGAAAAAGACAGAAGAGGCAGTATCAAAAAAGGAGGCTATCACCATGAAGAGTACAACGAAGCTCAGAGAACTGCTGCGACAACCGGGCATGCTCGTCGCTCCGGGCGCACACGATGTGATGACCGCGCGGATTGTCGAAGCCGAAGGATTTTCGGCGGTGTACCTCGGCGGGTTCGCCGCGTCGGCCAGTATGCTTGGCGTCCCCGATCATTCCTTGATAACCATGACCGAACTCCTGGCCCAAGCCCGCAACGTTGCGGCGGCGGTGAATATCCCGATCGTGGCGGATATCGACGATGGCGGCGGTACGGCGCTCAGCGCGCGGCGCACCATTCGTTTGGCTGAGCAAGCCGGATTGTCGGGCGTGCATCTCGAAGATCTCGTACCAGGAAAACATTTTGTTGGTCATCGAGATCGGCTGTTTTCAAAAGAACAGGCGGTAGACAAAATCAAAGCTGCGGTCGATGCGCGCAGCGATCCGGACTTCGTCATCATCGCTCGTTCGGATGCAATCGGCGTCACTTCGTTGGACGATGCGCTGGAGCGAGGTCAAGCGTACGCCGAGGCCGGAGCGGATTTAATCTTCCTGCCATATCTGCGACCAAAAGACACTAAGAAAGCCGCCGAAGCGCTCTCGAAACCGTTATTTAACGTGGTGATTGACACGCCGCAAAATGAACTGGCGCAGGCCGGACTCAAGGTCGCGGTGTATCCAGTGCAATCGCTGTTCATCGCGTACAAAGCTGTGCGTGACATGATCAAGGAGTTAAAAGCAACCGGAACGATCGCGAATTTTGCGCAACGTACGCCGGCGTGGGACGAGTTTAATGACTTCATAGGCGCGGTCGAGGCCACCAAACTGGCTGAACGGTTTCGGGTCGTGTAGCGAAAGGAAAGAAAACCACATGTCACAAAAGCCGCTTTCTGGAATCACCGTGTTAGATCTGACGCGTTACCTGGCCGGGCCGTACTGCACGCTGCTATTGGCCGGACTTGGCGCCGAGGTCATTAAAATTGAACCACCTGGCAAAGGCGACCTGCATCGCACCTTCCCGCCGTTTGTCGGCCCCAAAGGTGCCGCCGGGAAGCCACAGACCGCTGATGATATGGGCGTGTTCATGCTGCACCGGGCGCGCAACAAAAAGAGCATCACTCTTAATTTGTATCATCCCGAGGGCAGGGAGATTTTTAAATCTTTGTGCTGTAAGGCAGATATCGTCGTGGAGAATTATTCACCAGGAGTGATGGATGAAATGGGCGTCAGTTACGCAACCTTGCGCGAGCTGAACCCGAACCTCATCCTGTGCTCGATCTCCGGGTTCGGCCAGACCGGACCTTTGCGCGACTGGCGTGCGTATGATCCAGTGATTCAATCCATGAGCGGTCTCGCCAGCGTGACTGGCTACCAGGATCGCCCGCCGACACGGTGCGGGGCGGCGATTAGCGACACTATCGCCCCACTCTTTGCTATCATTGGCATCTTGTCCGCTTTGCGGCGGCGTGAGCAGGGCGGCGGCGGAGAGTGGGTGGACATCGCCATGCTCGACACCTCATTCTTCCTGCAACCGGACATCTTGGAATTGCTGAACGGCGGCATTCAACCGCAGCGGCGCGGCAATATGCACCCCGCCGGCACCCCACTTAACACCTATCCCACGCGCGACGGGTTTGTCACAGTCGCTGTCACCACGGACAAGAACTGGCAATGTTTGATCTCCGCACTGGGCAGGGAAGACTTGAAAGGGGATAGCCGCTTTGCCACTCCATTAGCACGACGTGAGCAGATTCCTTTCATTGACGAGATGGTGGCGACGTGGATGAAAGAGCGCACGACGGCGGAGGCGGCCACGCACCTACAACAACATGAAGTCCCAGCCGGGCCGGTGAACACTATGCCGGAGCTGCTTACTCACTCGCACTTGCAAGCGCGCGAGATGGTGGTCGACTTGGCGCACCCTTCAGCCGGGGTACTCTCAGGCGTAAAGGGGTTCGGCATGCCGATCCACTTTGTCAACCATCCGGTGCAGTTCGATCAACCGGCACCGCTACTCGGGGCGCATAACCAAGAGGTCTACGACGACAGGCTAGGGCTCGATGCCGCAGCACTGGCTGAGTTACGCACGAAAGGGGTGATCTGAACGATTTTTATAACGATTCCTCTCACCCGCATTCGCTTCGCTCGTGCTGCCCTCTCCCCCGAGGGGAGAGGGACAGGGTGAGGGGCGTCTGACAACATACTAAAGGAAACTCATCTACAGTTTGCTTTCAGTCGCAAATCCTCACCCCAGCGGCTTCGCGCCAACCAAAACAAACGCCACCAACGCCGGTTCGTTGGTGCGATTGCTCCAGGCGTGGTTGGTGCCCCGCTGAATGAGTACGTCGCCCGCCTTCATGCAGGTCTCGCCTTCGTCCATCACCGCCCACACTTCGCCGGAAAGAACAATCGCGTAGTCCACGGATGCGGTCTTGTGCATCATCGGGACGGAACTCTTTGTATCGACCGCATGACTGGCTCCCAAGGCGGCAAAAACCTCGCGAGAATCAGCGCCCTTCTTCATGGCGGAGTCAGGCGGCAACTCCACGACCCGACAGATCGTGCCTGTTGGCGCCGGTTCGAGGTGCACGGGGCGCACCACCGGGTCGGCGTCGCTGGAGAGATCCGCAGGCGCAGTAATCGTTTCCCACAGATCAGTGGCGCGCAGCCCCGGCACGGCAGGCATTTCCAAAATGCTGGTGGCGATACCGTCTTGAGCGATGATTGATTTTCCGGCGGCGTTGTGGCCGGTGACAAGCCGACGAATTTGTTTGGCCATTGGCTCCTCCTTTTTTATGTCTGACTGCGCCAGAATCTTACTTGAGAGCGGGCAGAGGCAAAAGGTCCAAAGCGGATAATGGTAAATACTATCGGCCCTGGCTCATAGACGGAACAGCGGACTGGATCCGACTGACAAAGGCTGGCAGAATTGCTTGTGGAAATGCAAGCCCCTTCTTTTTTCTTGACCGCCGAATGGCGCTACCTGGTCATGCTTAACTACGCCATTGATCCCTCTATCCTTCGTCCGCTGGTCCCCGCGGGCACGGAGCTGGACCAATGGCAAGGAGCGACCTTCGTAAGTGTCGTCGGGTTTTTGTTTCGTGATACACGTCTCTTCGGCCTCCCCATCCCCTTCCATCGTCACTTTGAGGAAGTGAACTTGCGGTTTTATGTCCGCCGCAAAACCGCAGACGGCTGGCGGCGCGGCGTGGTCTTCATCAAGGAACTGGTTCCTCGGGCAGCGATCGCCTGGATGGCCCGCTGGCTCTACAATGAAAACTATGCAGTGGCCCCACTGCGTCATCGCCTAGAGCGACGGGACGACCCAACACAGAGCGTGGCGGCAGCGTCGTACGAGTGGAAATTTCGTGGTCAACCTCAGCAGGTCGCCGTTCAGGTCAAAGGTGATTGCGCCCCCGTCAGTGCAAACACCGAGCAAGAATTCATCACTGAGCATTATTGGGGATACTGCCGTCAACGCGATGGCGGGACGCTTGAATATCAGGTCGACCACCCACGTTGGTCAGCCTGGCAGGCACAGTCCAGCACTTTACAATGTAACGTTATCGACGTGTATGGCGCAGAGTTCGCGGCATTCCTTTCTGCGCCTCCCTCGTCAGCTTTTCTCGCCGATGGCTCTCCAGTGACCGTCTCCAGAGGCAGGCGGATTTGCTGAGTCCTGAAATGCTGGAGAGATGACCGGCTTTTCTCTCAAATGGGTTACGTCCCTTTGCCCCAATGGTGGGCTCAAATTCTTAGGTGTGAGGTGGATGTGGTAAAAGGTCCAAATACTTCAACCCCGAGCCGGTATTAAACAGCACCACACGCTCACCAGCTTTGATCGCACCTTGCATCAAGAGCCGCTTGAGCGCCGGTAAACAGGCAGCGCCTTCAGGCGCGGGCAGAATGCCTTCAGCAGCGCCGATCTCATGCACAGCCGCTAGCAGATCAGCATCGCTCACGCTGACCGCGCAGCCACCGCTGCGACGGAGAATATCGAGCATAAGAAAATCTCCGACCGCTTTGGGCACGCGTAGACCAGCAGCAACCGTCTGGGGATTGGCAATCTCTGCCCCGATCGTGGAGCCCGAGACCCAAGCTTGCACAATCGGGGCGCAGCCTTCCGCTTGTACGGTCACCATGCGCGGACGCTTTGATCCAATCCAGCCCAACCGTTCCATTTCGTCAAAGGCTTTCCACATGCCGATCAACCCCGTGCCGCCGCCAGTCGGATACAGCACAACGTCGGGCAGCTCCCAGCCCAACTGCTCGGCAAGTTCGTAGCCCATCGTCTTCTTCCCTTCAAGACGATAGGGCTCCTTGAGCGTGGACATATCGAACCAGCCTTCAGCTTCCTTGCGTTCGGCAACGATGCGTCCACAATCGGTAATCAACCCGTCAACTAACGTCACATGCGCACCGAACTGTTCGCACTCAATCAGGTTTGCAGACGGAACGTCTTTCGGCATGAAAATAAAAGCTTCCAACCCGGCTTTGGCCGCGTAGGCCGCCAGCGCCCCGGCGGCGTTCCCCGCCGACGGCACGGCGAGTTTACGCGCCCCCAGCTCTTTCGCCATCGACACGGCGACGGCCATGCCCCGCGCCTTGAACGAGGCAGTAGGATTAAGTGCCTCGTCCTTGATATACAACCGGGGCATGCTCACCCGTTCACCCAAGCGTTGCGCGTGTACGAGCGGCGTCCACCCTTCACCAAGAGTGGTGACATTTTCTTCCTGTGTGACCGGCAGCACCTCACGATAGCGCCACAACGTGGCGGACCGACCCGCCAGAGCGGTGCGCGTCAGCGTGGTCGCCGCTCGCTCTAAATCGTAGTGAACAAGCAATGGCTTGCCACAACTGGGACAGAGATTATGGAGCTGTCCCGTTTCGTAGCGTTGCTCGCATGATGAACAGGAGAGATGAGTGACATTCATGATGGGTTGAGGATTTCATATTCTGGAGAAAATTTCGACGCCTCTGATTCTCCACCGTAGTGTGTGGCCATCTCACAACATGCCCATGTTCACAGGGTTGTCACTCTGTCTCATGACAGGTTGAGAGATACCCAAGGGGCGTTTCCTACCTCGCACTGTCTCTGGCGCCATTCGCTTCTATTGTCTTCTGGACCGTGCTGGTCAGGGGATGAAAGGGTAACCGTACGCGAAACCTCGATCCGTGTCCCACCACACTGTCTACCGTGACCGTCCCACTGAGCAATTCCAGCAGGCGTTTGACAATATGCAGTCCCAGGCCGGTCCCTTGATGTCGGTGCAGTAAGGCACTCTCTACCTGGCGGAAGGGCTCGAAGATTACTGCCAGCGCCTCTGGGGGAATGCCGATCCCGGTATCCGTGACTCGCACCTCGACTCCCTCCTCCCACCCATGTACCGCCACCGTGATATTGCCCTGCTCGGTGAACTTCACCGCGTTGCCGATGAGATTCTTCAGCACCACTTTCAGTTTTTGCGGATCCGTGGTGATCGGGGGGAGCCCCTCCGCGACGGACCAGGCAAACGTGAGGCCGGAGTGCTCCTGCACCTCTTGGGTCTCGAGTTTGACTTCCCCTAGGACTTCCTCCATGTGCACCGTGCGAAGGTCAATCGGCAACCGCCCCGCCTCTAACCGGCTGAGATCCAGCAGCGCCCCGATAAGATCGAGCAGTTCTCTGGCGTTGCTGCCCATGCGCCGCAACGAGGCCGTCTGCTCCGGCGTTAAGGGGCCAAACGCTTCGTCCAGCAGCAGATCATCGTAGCCGATGATCACGCCGAGCGGGGTGCGCAACTCGTGCGACATGGTGGCGAGGAATTCGGACTTGGTGCGGTCGGCCATCTCGGCGGCGTCTTTGGCCCGGCGCAGCTCCTCCTCGGCGCGTTTGCGCGCCGTACTGTCTCGTAGCTGCCAGCGGAGCGTGACGACGTGGCCCTGCGTGTCGTGGACGATGGCGACCGTGAGCGCCACTAGCACAGGGACAACGGAGCGTGGTTGCAACCGTACTTCCCATTCCGGCTGCGGAGGAGCGTGCCGGCATAGCTGTATCATATACTGGCGCAGCGCCCGTCGGTCCTGCGGCACGATGAGGTTGGACAACGGTTTGCCGATCAAAGACTCCTGGGTGATCCCGAGTAAGGCGGCCGTGGCGCGGTTAGCTTCTTGAATCCTCCCGTGTGCGTCGGTCACCACATAGCCATCCGGCGCGAACTCAAAGAGGTCCTGGTAGCGCTGCCGCTCCACTTCCACCGCTTGGCGCGTACTCATCAATTCCTCATTCTGTTCCCGCAATTCCTCCCCCGCGACCTGCGCTTCTTCGAGCGCCGTCGTGAGTTCTGCTTGAACCTGCTCCAGCAAGGCGGGCGGGACCCCCGCCACCGCCTCCACACAGCGTTGCAGCGCGGAGAGGCGCTGGCGCAAGGTGTCTATGTGCTCGCCAAAGAGCTGCTGTTCCATGCTCTGCCTCTTTTCTCCTTCCACGGCAGACACGCATGCGGAGTCCCCTCTTTTTTTACGTCTCGGGGTGGGAAGCCGCCCCGTTCGTGGGAATCCACACACGAAAGGTCGATCCCCGTCCCACCGCACTGTCCACCGTGATACGGCCTTCCAATAAGTGTAACAACCGGTGGACAATATGGAGCCCCAGTCCCACCCCTCCGCCCTCAGGCGTGAAGGAATTCTCGACTTGGCGAAAGGGCTCAAAAATCACCGCCACCATCTCTGGCGGGATCCCACACCCGGTATCGCTCACCTCGAACTCGACTCCCTCGTCTTGAGTAGAGGCGGCGACCGTGACGCTGCCGCGCTGGGTGAACTTTATCGCGTTACCGATGAGGTTCTTGAGCACGATTTTGAGCTTGCCAACATCCGTGTAGAGCAAGGGGAGGGGCGCACAGATGTCCCACACAAAGTTGAGGCGCGTCGTGTCCCAGGTGTTCTGTGTATCTGCCCGTACCTCTTCCAGTAGCGTAGCTGCGTCCACCCGCTGTTTCTTTACTCGCCACTGCTTGGCCTCTAACCGATTCAAGTCGAGCAACGCCGTGAGGAGTTCTCCTAGTTCTGTCGCGCTTCTCTTCACCCGCTGTACGACTGTTGCCCCTTCGGTGCTCAGCACGCCAAATTCGCCCTCAGCCAACAGCTCGGTATAGCCCAGGATAATATGCAGCGGGGTGCGCAATTCGTGGCTCATCGTCGCCAGAAACTCGCTCTTTGCCCGATTCGCCGCTTCCGTGGCGTCTTTAGCTTGTCGAACTTCCTCTTCGGCGCGCTTGCGCGCCGTGCTGTCCCGTAGTAACCAACGCAGATTCACTACTTTCCCTTGGGCATCGCGCACGACCGCAACGGTGAGCGCCACCGACACCAGGGTGCTGTGGCGCGGTTGCAGCCAGACCTCCCACTCCGGCTGCGGTGGAGCATGCTGGCACAGCTGCGTCACATACCTGCGCAATGCTCGCCGGTCCCGCGGTGCGACCAGATTGGTCAACGGTTTGCCGACCAGGAACCCGTGTGCGATCCCGAGCAAGGCTACCGTGGCGCGATTGGCCTCCCGGATCACCCCATCTGCGTCAGTCACCACATAGCCATCCGGAGCAAATTCAAAGAGGTCCTGGTAGCGTTGCCGCTCGATTTCCACCACCTGCCGTGTGCTTAACAACTCCTCGTGTTGTTGTTGCAATTCGGCTTCGGCGTGGTGTAACTTCTCCATCACCGCGATCATTTCCTCGAGCAGGGGAGGAATCTCGGGGGGCGAGAGGCTCGCGGCGGCGCATATTTTCTGTTGGAGCGCCTGAGAATGCTGCCGGACGGTTTCGAGCTTCTGACTGGCCTTCTCTACTTTCATGCGCCTGCTTTCCTTACTCCGAAGAGAGCCAAGGTCCGGCTCTGGGTGCGGGCTACTCTCAGACGAGAAGCAAAGGGAAGTAGGCTGAGTGAAGCGAAGACAGCGTAGGGGCGATCTGGAACGGCTTCCCGTGTTCTCCTTAGAATCACATCCTGGCCACAAAGGAAAGGTCACCCGTGTGTAGCCTTGGAAGACTTCCTGGACAGTGACCGTGACAACAGAAGCTGTCGCCCCACCCCTAGGAATTACTCTACAAGGTAGAGGGAAGGCCGATTTCCCTCTTCGCTCTTCCCCTGCTTGATGGCCATGGAGGCTAGGGGGTCTCCTGCGGGCTGAGAGTGGGTGGCAAGAGGGCAGTGGACCAGCTCGTGATACGGCGCGTCTGGACAAGGAGACGCAGGACCATTTCGTGCTGTCGCTGCCGATGCAGTGCCGAGGCAAGACGAATCTGCTGTGCCCAGGTGCACAGGTGGCGCGCTGTGGCCCTTCCCTGGTCTCCCTGCTGGAAGAGGGGGGCCCACTCGCGGGATGAACGCTGGGGCGGGGACGCGGGAGCACTAGACAGCTGCAGCTCTGCGTTCAGCATCCGCATCTCACTGAGCATGAACTCCCGCTCCTGGAGGAGCGGGAGGATATCCTCCCGGGCTCGGGCCAGCTCGCGCTGCAGACTGGCGAGCTGGCCCGTTAGCAACGTTGCTCGCATGATGAGCAGGAGAGATGAGTGACATTCATTTCAGTTCCGATGCTCCACCCACAAGAAAATTTCCGCGTTCCTTGCTCTCTACCACGCTCCAGTCGGACAAAAAAGAGACGCCTACAGATACGAAAAACTGTCCCTTGACCGGAGAGAGAGCCCGGTGGTACGGTTCCGAGACAGCTCATCCAGCTCATTATGGCTTGGCGCGCTGCGCCCGTCAAAAAAGAGGAGGAAAGTGCGATGCCGCGTGGATTTGATCCCTTGTTAGTTGAAGTTGTCAAAAACGAACTGGCGGCTATCACCGAGGAGATGGCGATTGCCGTGAGCAAAACCGCCCGCTCGGCAATGGTCAAAATCGGGGATTTCGCCGCCACCATCTGTGACGGTCAAGGCAGACTGATTGGCCCAGGCTACGCGGCCCCCTTTCAACTCGCCATTTTTCTGGAAGTCATGAACACGGTGGTGAACAAGTGGAAAGACACGTTCAAACCGGGCGACGTGATCGTCGTCAATGATCCGTATGCAGGCATGGGCCACATGCCCGATGTGGCGATCATCGCGCCGGTTTTCTGGCGCGAGCACTTAGTCGCATTCAACCTTGCCTATTCACATCACACTGACGCCGGAGGCCGCTTCGCTGGCGGCTTCAGTAGTCAATGCACCGAGAGCTTTGAGGAAGGGCTACGCTTGCCAGTACTTAAACTCTACAGCGAAGGACGCAGAAACGACGCGTTGTTGGAGATGATTCTGGCGAATGTCCGCACTCCTGAAGAGTGGATTGGCGATGTCGAGGCAAAAGTGGCGGGCTGCTGGCGGGGCGCGCAGGAAATGCAACGACCGCTAGAGAAATACGGTCTGGAAACTTTCACCTCGTGCTGCGAACATCTGATGGATCACGCCGAACAGGCGACCCGCGCTGCTATCCAGGCCATGCCGGATGGTATGTATGTCCAGGAAGATTTGTTTGAGGACGATGGGTTTGGCAACGAGGTGGCGCTCAAACTCAAAGTGACCTTGCAGATCACCGGCGATCAATTGACAGCAGACTTCACCGGGACCGATCCCCAGGCCAAAGGCGCGATCAACATGCCGCTCAGCATGACAAAAGCGATGGTCTACGGAGCGCTCAAACTGATTGTGAGTCCCGATATTCTGCTGAACTCAGGGTTCGTGCGCCCCATGACAGTGCACGTCCCGCTCGGGAGTCTCCTCAATCCGCGCTTCCCGGCGGCGGTCGGCGGGCGCGCCTCGCTGGCGTTTCGGGTGTCGGACATGGTGTTCCGCGCGTTGGCGCAAGCGCTGCCAGAGAAAGTGCCAGTGGTGGGAGAAGGCGGCGATGTCCTGCATTTCATTGGACACGGCGCGGACGGTCGACCGTTCGCCGCAATGGACGGTTTCTTTGGCGGCTGGGGCGGCAGGCCCAATAAAGACGGCATCGACGGCGTCACACCAATGACCTTCGGCTCCTACGGCACGACGCCCGCGGAAATGTTGGAGCGCGAGTATCCACTCGTGGTAGATGGCTTTGGTTACGTGCCAGACAGCGGTGGACCGGGCAAACATCGGGGCTCGCTTTCTGTCTATCGTCAATGGCGATTTCTGCAACCAGGCACGATCATGGTGCGCACCAATCGGCCCTCGCGTCCGTGCGAAGGTCTGGCCGGTGGCCACCCTGGCGCTTTGTCACAAAATGTTCTCAACCCTGAGCACGCTCCGGTCGACCTGCCACGGCAAACTCATTTGCATCTGGAGGTCCGACCCGGGGACCGAGTGTTTCACGCCATCAGCGGCTCGGGCGGACACGGCGATCCGTGGGAGCGCGAGCCCGAGCACGTGCTGAGAGATGTGCTGGATGAGAAAGTCACCGTGGACGCAGCGCGCGAGCAGTATGGCGTCGTGCTTGATCCGCAAGCCTTGACCGTAGACTGGGAGCAAACGCAGCGACTTCGCCAAAGCCTTCAGGCGCGGGAGCAACAGGCGGCAACGGACTAAATCGGAGCACGGGAGAGCGGAAGTCTCTGACAAAATGCTGCAGGCTGGGATGAAGCGGAGCAAATTCCGGCAAACCATCTTCTCAATGCGGGGTTTCGTACGCTGCAACGAACCGACTGTAGATCTTGGCCAGTCGCCGGACTGCTCACAGCTCCACTTCGGAGGAAACAGCGGAAAAAGGAGGAGTCTCTTCCGGCACCCAGACGCGAAACGTCGAGCCCCGCCCTACCTCGCTCTCCACCACCACGGTCCCGCCCAGTAACTCCAGCAAGCGTTTGACAATATGTAACCCCAGCCCGGCGCCGCCATACTGGCGCGTCGCGGCACTCTCGACTTGATGAAAGGGCTCGAAAATAACTGCCACCGCTTCCGGAGGAATCCCAATTCCTGTGTCACTCACCCTCACCTCCACTCCCCCTCTCTGGGGATACGCCTTTACAGTAATATCTCCTTGGGGAGTGAATTTCACCGCGTTTCCAATCAGATTGCGGAGCACGACTTTCAGCTTCTCCGGGTCCGTACGGATGGGCGCCACCCCTTCCCCCATCTCCCATTGAAAGTGGAGCCCCGAGCGCTGATACGCCTCCCGGGTTTCCGCCTCCAACTCCTTGAGCACGATGGGCAACTGTACCTCTTTGACAACCACGGGGAGCCGCCCCGCTTCCAGTCGACTCACGTCCAGCACCGCGGAAATGAGGTCGAGGAATTCCCGCGCATTGCTATCTATCCGTCGCAGCGGGTGGGCCTGCTCTTCACTGAGGCTACCGAAAGCCTCCTCGAGGAGGAGATCAGTGTAGCCCAGGATGACGTTCAGGGGAGTGCGCAGCTCGTGGGACATAGTGGCCAGGAACTCATCCTTGGCATGGTTCGCCGCTTCTGCTCTCTCTTTTGCCTTGAGCAATTCTCCTTCCGTATGCTGACGATCCAGGGCGGTCGCAAAAATTTCTCCTAACATTTTGAGTAGGGCGATATCTTCTTCTATCCACGTTTTCTCCGCGCGCACCGCATCAAAGCCCAGAAAGCCCAGCGGATGGCCGCCATAGACTATCAGCACCATAATGAGCGACTGCACGCCCTGGGCTTCGAGGAGCGCTTTTTCCGCGCACGCCTCAGGCGGAAGCTCGGCCACCCGCGGGATATGGATAGTCCCCAGCCGGTGCAATTGCGCTACCGCCCACGGAAAGGCTTCGACCTGCAATCCTTGCTGCGTGCTTATTTGCGGGGCAACGCCCGCCGCACACCATTCATGCGTATTATCTACCTTGGCTCCGTTATTGGAGGTGAGAAAAAGATAACTGCGGTCCACACCGGCAAACTCGCCGACGATTTGCAAGGCGTCGTTGATTCCCCGATCAATCTCACCGCGGGCGAGATTGATGAAACTGGTTGAGAGCGCCGTGACGAGTGTTTCCATTTTTACCCGGTATCGTAACGCTTCTTCCACTTTTTTACGCTCAAGGATTTCTTTTTCCAGCTGTTGATTAGCCGCCTCCATCACGGTTGCTCGCAGCTGCGCCTCCTCGGCGGCGGAGAGATGATGAATCAAGTCAAGGTTTTCAAAACGGAGACGCAAGGACTCCGCAATGGAGGCGTGCTGATGGCGCGCCATGACCAGTAGCACGCCTGTAAACGAGAGCAACAAGAGGCCCATAGGTACATGGACATCATCGCCCTGCAGGAAGAGCTGTACGGTAATGGGGAGCAACGTGGGAAGAAGCACTGCTAAGAAAGCAGCCATAATTGGGGACAACACAGCAACGGCGCCTGCAGCCATGCCTCCCAACACAAATACGAGAAAGACCTGATGGACGAGGGAATCGTAAGGAAACAACAGCATGCCTGCCGCCCCTCCTACCGTGGCGCCGAAACCGACGCCGATAAGAAAGAGGGTGCGCCAGAAGCGGGTCTGGTCTGCTGTCGGGGCCCGCCGTCGATACAGCCGCAGCAGCCCAAAAAGCGAGAGGATAACAACGATCAGGAGCCCAAGCCATGCAAGCAGCAGAGGATGCGCTACCACCTTCCATAGGACGATAGTTACAATCCCAGCATTGAGCACAGTGGCGACACAACCGGCGGCGGCCTGTCTGTACACAAGCCTGACTTGCTCAGTTTCGATTTGCCGCGCCCTCTGAACCCTCTGGAGAGGCTCGGGGCGCCTCATATTGAGTGAGGCGGTCGTCTCCTCAAGAGACGCGCCTAAGGCAGGAGTTGCCGTTTGCCTCAGAAAAGAGGCGCCACACGCATGACAGAATTTCGCACCGTCGTGGCATTCAGAGCTGCAGCTCGGGCACTTCATCCTCATAGCCTCTACTCTTAGGCCAACTCTTGCAGCAACGCTTTCGCCTCTTGCAAGTCTTTGAGGTCAAAGCCTTCGATGAACCAGCCGTAGATCTCCCCTACAATCGTAGGCTGGGATGAAACAGAGCAAATCCCAGCAGACTCTCAGACCATCTCGCGCTTACCGCGAGTGCATGTGGCCCACGCGTCCGGCGGCGATCCCTCCGTCCACGGTCACCGCCGCCCCGGTCATGAATGAGGCGTCCGGCGTACAAAGAAAGAGGCTGACGCGAGCAATTTCTTCCGGTTCGGCAATCCGCCCTAACGCGTGCTGTTTGCCGACTCGGTCAATCTGTGCGGGATCGTCAACATTGATGACTTCGCCAAGCATCGGCGTCCGCACTCCTCCCGGACAGATGCAGTTGATGCGGATGTTTTCGCGACCGTGATCGAGCGCCAAAGACTTCGTGAGATGGATGGCTCCGGCTTTGGCGGCGCAGTAGACGAAGTGTTCCGCCATGCCCATGAGTCCGGCGACTGAGGCGATGTTGACAATACTACCGCCTCCGCTTTTCCGCATAGCCGGAATGGCTGCTTTGCAACACAGGAAGATGCTTTTCAAATTCGTATTGATGATGCGGTCCCAGTCCTCCTCGGTTGTTTCGTCGATCCCCTTGAAGAGCGTGGCGCCAGCGTTATTGATGAGGATATCCAACCGGCCATAGTGAGTGAGCGCCGTATCCACCAGGGCGCGGACCTCATCCCCTTTAGTGACATCGGTTTTAACAGCGAGCGCACGCCCCCCTTCGTTACGATTAATCAGAGCGGCGGTTTCCTCCGCTCCTTGATGATTGATGTCTCCGACGACAACGCTTGCCCCTTCTTGGGCAAAAAGCAGAGCGGTAGCCCTTCCCTGGCCTGAGCCCCCACCCGTAACAATCGCCACTTGACCGGTCAGTTTCATCGGCTGTCCCTCCTTTCCAAGACTTCACCGTTATCAATGCTGGGTACAGTGTGGTTCTCTCCGATGAGCCTTCCTTGCTCTACCCTTTCTCTTGCATTTTGTCCAGTTTTGGGCGAGAAGAACAATGAGTCCAATCTGACCATAGGAGGGAGTCGCATGGATCTCACCCCAGAGCAACAACTCACCATATTGCGTACAATGCAAACCATTCGTCGTTTTGAGGAACGCGCGTCCGATGATTTTCAGGCGGGCCACATCTACGGGGTTGTGCATTGTTACATCGGGCAAGAAGCGGTGGCCGTGGGCGTGTGTTCGGCGCTCACTCGGGAAGACCAGATCATTAGCACCCACCGAGGGCATGGCCACTGCATCGCGAAGGGCGCCGACCTCAAACGCATGATGGCGGAACTGTATGGACGTTACACGGGCTACTGCAAAGGCAAAGGCGGGTCGATGCACATTGCCGATTTTGGCATCGGCATGTTGGGAGCCAATGGCATCGTCGCCGGAGGCATCTCAATCGTGACCGGGGCCGGGCTGGCCGCACAACTCGACGGCAAAGGCCGAGTGGCAGTATCCTTTTTTGGCGACGGCGCCTCTAGTGCTGGCCCCTTTCATGAGTCGCTCAACATTGCCGCGTTGTGGAAACTCCCAGTGCTTTACGTGTGTGAGAACAATTCCTATGGCGTCAACACCCCGGCGGGGGAGGCCGTGTCAGTCAAAGACGTCGCAGAACGGGGCGCGGCCTATGGTGTGCCCAGCGTGGTCGTGGATGGAAACGACGTGCTCGCAGTCCGCGAGGTGGCGCAAGCCGCCGTGCAACGTGCCCGAGCCGGTGAAGGACCCACGCTACTGGAGTGCAAAACCTACCGCTGGCGAGCGCATACCGAAATTAAGGGCATGCCCGACGGACGACCGGCGGAAGAAATCGCGGCGTGGAAACAAAAAGATCCAATCGCCCAGTTTGTAGCTTGGCTCACGAAACAGCAGCTCCTCACCGAGGAGGACTGGAAAAAGATGGACGAGAGTATCCTGCAAGACATCGAGCAGGCGGTCGAGTTTGCTAAGGCGAGCCCCTTCCCGCCGTTGAGCGCGGCGATGGAGGACGTGTTTGTCAATTGACAGCGTGCTGCCAAACGCAGTGCGCCTATCTGTAAGGAGTATTCTCTATGCGTCAAATCTCCTATGCGGCGGCAGCCACGGAAGCCATGCTGGAAGAAATGCGTCGCGATCCCAAAACGATTTATCTTGCCACTGATGCCCCTTCGTCTCTCGTGAAAGAGTTCGGAGCCCAGCGCGTGCGGGGCACGCCCATCACCGAAGCGGCATTCACCGGCATGGCCATTGGAGCTGCTGGCTCAGGCTACCGTCCGATCGTCAATTGGAGCATGGTGACCTTTGCGTTTGTCGCGATGGATCAGATTGTGAACCAGGCCTCGAAGATTCACTATATGTTTGGTGGGCAAGCGCAATTCCCGATCGTCTTCCGGGCCTCGGTCGGCGGCGGACGCCAACTCGCGGCTCAGCATTCGCAAAGCCCGTACTCGATGTTTATGAACCTCGCAGGGCTCAAGTTGATTCTGCCGTCCACACCCTATGACATGAAAGGATTGATGAAAGCGGCGATTCGCGACAACAATCCGGTGATCTCATTTGAGTCTAACCGACTGATGGGGCTGCGTGGCGAGATTCCAGACGAAGAATATATCGTGCCGTTGGGCAAAGCGGACGTAAAGCGAGAAGGCCGCGACGTCACCGTGGTCGCGCTCGCATGGATGGTGCACGAGGCGCTGGCGGCGGCGGACACATTGCAGCAAGAAGGCATTTCAGTCGAAGTAATTGATCCACGCACGTTAGCGCCGCTGGACACAGACACGATTCGTGCTTCCGTGCAGAAAACCGGCAGATTAGTCGTGGCCGACGAGGCTGGTCCGACAGCTGGCGCTTCGGCGGAGATCACTGCACTAGCGACGGAAGACCCAACGACTTTCCGCGCCTTGAAAGCCCCAGTGAAACGAGTCTGTGCAATCCAAGTGCCGATCCCCTACAGCCCGCAACTGGAGAGTCATGTGTTTCCTGATCGCGAGAAGATCGCGGCGGGGGTGCGGGAGGTGATGGGGAAATAATTACTCACGAACTTTGCCCGGCAATGAAGTCGCCAGGCTACAACAGCCGCGCCCCGCAAACGGGGCTCAAGAGCCAGATTCATCCGGCGTCGTTCTGTAGCGCGGGCATTGATGCCCGCGTACAACTGGACAGAAGGTAGATTCGACTCATACCACCGCCGATACCCCACCGTCGATATTAATCGCCGTGCCGGTAATAAAACGAGCTTGCTCGGACACCAGAAAGGCCACCAGCGCCCCGACTTCTTCTGGCTCTCCCAATCGTTGCAGCGGCACGCCTTTCCCCATCTTCGTGTGGAACTCTTCCAACGTGCCCTGGCCACCGCCTGCGCGCCAGTAGCGCTCGGTCTGTGCGCTCTTGATATTGGTCAAGCAAACAGTGTTGACAAGAATGTTCTCAGCCGCGTAGTCGCGCGACAACGCTTTGGTCAGCGCAATACCTGCCGCGCGGCTCACGGAAGTCGGCAGCGAACGCGCTGTTGGCGCTTTGCCTCCGGGATGAGTGACGTTGATAATGCGACCGCCGCCCGCTTTACGTAGATGCGGAATCACCAATTTGGAGCACCACACCGCCGCCATGAGTTTGAGGTCGAGGTCTTCCTCCCACTCAGCTTCGGTCACATCTTCAAACTTCTTCGCCGCCGACCGTCCGGCGTTGTTGACCAGAATGTCGATACGATTAAAGCGATTGGCTACAAGCGTAACGAACTGCTCAATCTCATTGCGTTTGGTGACATCGACCGGATGCGCAAAAATCTCGCCGCCGCTCAGGTTGCGGATTTCCGCCGCCGCACTTTCCAACACGTCCGACCGCCGCGCGCAGATCGCCACCTTTGCTCCTTCACGCGCCAATGTCAGAGCGACAGCCTTGCCAATGCCTTCGCTGCCGCCGGTGACAATCGCCACTTTTCCTTTGAGACCTAACTCCATAGGTAATTCCTCCTCTTAACGTAGGGTGCGCTTGCGCGCCGTGTTTATGCTCCTCACTCCAGCTCCGCCAACAATCCCTTCACATCCAAGGCCCGACCACCCATATTCAGCTTGCCCCCGGCATCGCGCGGCCACGTCTCGGAAGGACGGTCTACATACAGCTCTACCCCATTGCCGTCAGGGTCCGCCAGATAGATCGCCTCGGACACGCCATGGTCGGCAGTGCCTTGCAACGGATAATGCGCCTCCTGCAAGCGTTTCAACGCTTTGGCCAGCTCTTGACGATTAGGATACAGAATCGCGAAGTGATAGAGCCCGGTATGCCCGGGCGGCGGCGGAGTCGCGCCTTTGCCGGCCCAGGTATTGAGTCCCAAGTGATGATGATAGCCGCCAGCGGAAAGAAAGACCGCCGAGTCGCCGCGCCGCATCGTCACTTCAAAGCCGAGCAAATCGCGATAAAACGCCAGCGATCGATCCAGATCAGCAACTGTGAGATGAATGTGACCGATCATCGTTTGTGGGTGGATTGGTGTCGTTGGGTTCGATGATGTTGACATGGGAAATCTCCTTATGACGCAGGGTGTTCTTCTGTCTACTTTTTCCCTAAGGAAGCGTAGACCGCATCCACCAAACTGGGCCAGCGCAAGTCGGGATTCTGCAGTGTGCCCGTTTGGTATTGGTTCGGCACGTAGCCGAAGCCCACTCTCGCTTCCATATCAGCAAAGCCAATAGACCCTCCTCTACCAGGATGGCCGAAGGCGCGCGGATTAGGACCAAACGGACGTTCGGCGGTGGGCAGCATAAACCCCGACCCAAACCGAGAAGGAAACTGAAGCACCGCATCGAGACCGGACGATTGTTCGACGATGGCTGCGTCAATCGTTGCCGGGCTCAGCAGATGCACCCCATCAAGCGCGCCCCCATGAGCCAGTGCTCCGTATATGCGGCCCAGCGCTCTGGCTGTGGTGTGACCATTGCCCGCGGGAATCTCGGCGGCACGCCACGCTCTCGTGTTCGTGACGGTTGGGGTCCGTGGAGGGTTCAGAAAAGCGCGCCCCGACATCGACAGCGGGTCCTGCAGCAACGTTTCCCACATGGTGACATCACCAGGGCGTGGTGGCGGATCAGGCAGCACTTCCGCCGCCCGCGCATCTTCCACTTCCGGCACCCCAATGAAGAAATCAGCACCAAGCGGTCTGGTCACCTCATCGCGCAGCAATTGGCCGACGCTTTTGCCGGTAATCCGCCGCAGAACTTCTCCCACCAAGAAACCAAAAGTCATGGCATGATAGCCATGCCGTGTCCCCGGTTTCCACCACGGTTCGGTTTCGGCCAAGGCGGAGGTCATGGCGCTCCAATCGTACGGAGACTCCGGGGACATCTCTTTTCTAATGCCAGGCAGTCCTGCTCGGTGGCTCAGTAGCCAGCGCACGGGAATCTCGGCTTTTCCCGTTTGGGCGAACTCCGGCCAATAACGAACGACTGGCGCATCAAGGTCCAGCAGGCCGCGCTCGACCAGCATGTGCGCGCACAACGTCGTCATGCCTTTGGTCGTGGAGGCCACGCTGACAATCGTCTCGCGCCCCCAAGGTCTGGTGCGGGCAGCATCCGCAAAACCGCCCCAGAGGTCCACGACAGGTTTCCCTTCCACATATACACACACGGCGGCGCCGATGTCTCCACGCTTGGCAAAATTCTCCGCAAAGGCCTCGCGCACTGCTGCAAAACGTGGATCGCAAACGCCTTGGAGCTGTGGGGGACTGTGCTCATGGGCTTTCCTCCTTTTTGGCTTTCAGAGGTTCTGAACTCCTTTATTCTCTAAAAATCTTGTCCGGCCCTTTCGGAATGATCCCATACGGATTGACGCGCGGGATACTGTAATAAGTGCGCTTGATGTGGTGAAAATCCACCGTGTCCTCCACCCCAGGAACATTGTAGAGTCGTTTCAGGTAGGCCGAGAGGCGTGGGTAGTCAATCAAGCGACGCACGTTACATTTGAAGAGTCCATGATAAGCAATGTCAAACCGGATCAGCGTGACGAACGCGCGCCAGTCAGTCTCAGTAATGCGCTCTCCCAATAAGTACGAGCGCCCCTCTAACCGTTGCTCCAGTTCATCCAGGCAGTTGAAGACAGCGGTGACCGCCTCTTCGTAAGCTTCCTGAGTCACGGCGAAACCGGCGCGGTACACGCCGTTGTTCAGTCCTTCGTAGATACGCTCGTTGAGCGTATCAATTTCGGCGCGAAGTTCAACAGGATAGAAATTCACCGACGCATCACCGAAAGCGTCAAACGCACTATTGAGCATACGAATGATGTCGGCGGACTCGTTATTGACCATCCTGCCCTGCTTTTTGTCCCACAACACCGGCACCGTGGCGCGACCAGTGAAATGCGGATCGGCGCGCGTGTACATCTCGTGAATATAACGGATATTGTAGAGCGGATCGGGAATCGAACCGGGGTATTCGCCAAAGCTGTAGCCTTGCTCGGTGAACTGCGGAATGGAGATCGACACAGAGATGACATTCTCCAGCTTTTTCAGCTTGCGATAGATCAACGTGCGGCACGCCCACGGACAGTTGAACGCCACGTAGAGATGATAGCGATCAAGCTCAGCACGAAAGCCGCCCACACCAGCCAGCCCTGGCGCGCCATCGGGCGTCACCCAGTTACGAAAGGTCGAAACCGGACGGACGAAGCGCCCACTCGCGTCCGCCCTTTGGGTTATTGGTCCGTCGTTTACCCATTTGCCGTCAACGAGCATAATCGCCTCCTTCTCCTCCGTATGGGCCCTGGCCATGAGCAGAGGGGAGTAAGTAATTCACCGCGAGTGTTTCGAGCAAGCTTATCCTTTGGGCAGCCCGAGGACGCGCTCGCCGATGATATTGTGTTGGATTTCGTTGGTGCCTGCCGCAATCGTGCTGCGCCGCGCCGCCAGCATCCGATGCGACCACTTGCCGTGATCAACAGCCTGGTCCGCTTGATATTCGAATTGGCTATACGGCCCCAACAACTCCATCGCAAAGACTTGGATGCGCAGGTTCAAATCCGACGTTCCCAACTTCATCATGGAGCCTTCGGGCCCCGGCGGCAGTCCTTGGAGCTGGCGAGTCAGTTGACGAAAACTCGTGTACTTCAGCGCCGAGGCTTCGCAGGCAAACTGCGCAATGCGTTGCCGCACGTAACTATCTTCCCACGCCGGACGACCGTCGCGCTCCACTTTTTTGGCCAAGTCTGTGAGCTGTCGCACCTCGACCATCATATCCGTGCGTCCGCCATGAATCGTTCGCTCGAACATCATGTTGGTCATGGCCACCATCCACCCTTGATTCTTCTGACCAACCAGATTGGCCATCGGTACTTGCACATCTTCAAAAAAGACTTGATTGAAGCCGCGCTCGCCATTGATCTGCACGAGCGGTCGCACGGTAATGCCGGGGCTTTTCATATCGACCAGGAGATAACTGAGCCCGCGATGTTTGGGCACGTCGGGATCAGTGCGACACAGGAGCGTCGTAAAATCAGCGTGGTGCGCGTTTGAGGTCCAGACCTTGGAGCCATTGACCAGGAAATGATCGCCCTGGTCCACAGCTCGGGTTTCGACCGCCGCCAGATCAGACCCATGATTCGGCTCAGAGAGGCCCTGGCACCAGATCTCTTCCGCTGGGGGAATCTTGGGGATGTAGCGTTGCTTCTGTTCGGGCGTGCCCCACTGCATCAATGTCGGTCCCACCCGAGCAATCCCTTGAAAATTGACCGTCGGCGGCGCCTTCATACGTTCGAGTTCTTCATGGTACACCACCTGCTCAATCAGGGTCGCGCCCCGTCCTCCATATTCCTTGGGCCAGTGGATGCACATCCAACCGCCCTGGTAGAGCTGGCGGTGCCACGCGCGCCGCCGCTCGAACTCTTCCTTGGTGTCTGGGTCATGGAGTTCCCCATCATCCCGCCAATCGCGGGGGAGATTTTTATCGAGCCAGCTTCGGAACTCTTCCCGAAAAGCTTCCGCTTCTTCGCTGAATTTGAAATCCATCGTCACGCTCCTTTTTTCCGACTGACCACGCCCGCACCATACGCCACTAGGTCCGCAGTACGCAAGATTGCGAAGAGGGCGGGGTCAGGTCTTGCAATTTAATTTTTCTTCCTTACCAAGTATCCACTTTCAGCGACGGATAATTGCAAGACCTGACCCCCTAGGCTATGACCCCGTTTTTGCTGGCGACCATGATTTATGCTAAGAGGAGTTTCTGTCTTGACTCTCATGCAAAGACAACACGAAGGAGACCGAGATGACCCAAGTCGCTTTTGGCATGTTCGATTGGATAGACCGGAGTAAAGCGCCCGTGCAACAACTCTACGCCGAGCGGTTGCAACTCATAGAAGAGGCCGACGCTGCGGGCTTTTACTGTTACCACCTGGCGGAGCACCACATTACGCCGCTGGCGATGGCTCCTTCACCTTCGCTCTTTTTGACCGCGGCGGCGCAGCGCACCAAGCGGATTCACTTAGGTCCCCTGGTCTATCTGTTGCCGTTGTATAATCCTCTTCGCTTGATCGAAGAGGTGTGCATGCTCGATCACCTCTCAAATGGGCGGCTAGAGATCGGTGTTGGTCGTGGCGTCTCCCCCTACGAACTCCGCTATTTCGGCGTCGACGCAGCGAAGACGCGCGAGATCTTCGACGAGACCATCGCGATCCTTGTCGCGGGCATGATGAACGACCACTTAACGTTTACCGGGAAGCACTATCAGTATCGCGACGTGCCAATGGAGATTCATCCGTTGCAGCAACCGTACCCGCCACTGTGGTATCCCTCGAACAACCCGGAGAGCCTCGATTATGTGGCGCGGCACGGCTATCACTTCGCGGACATCGGCGCGGCTTCGCACGTGCGTCAGCTCGTGGACCGCTATTGGTCCACGTGGTCAGCTCATCGCCAAGACGCAGGTCGCTTGAACGGTCACGTCACTGAGCCCAAAGTTGGAGTGATGCGCCAGGTGTTCGTGGCGGATACCGACGCCGAGGCGCTCACCGCCACGCGTTCGGCCCACGGCGACTGGTTCCATTCCATCACCAAACTGTGGCACGATCACAACGACCATAGCGTGGACGGCTATTTCGCCTGGGACACGGCGACGCAGTATAAGACCATTGCTTTTGGGTCCCCCTCAACCGTGCGTGAACAATTAGAGGAATTGTTAGAGGTCAGCGGCTGTAATTATCTGATCTGCTCGTTTGCCTGGGGCACCTTTTCTCATGAGCAGACCCTGCGTTCGCTGCGGCTTTTCTCGCAAGAGGTCATGCCAGCGCTGGCCAAGAGAACAGCCCGGGGAGCGTAGCAGGCAAGTCACCGTGTGGCGTTTCTATCGCAACATCCGTCGACTGATCGCTCAGATATAGGAGTCCGTATGAACTTCACAGATCGGATCGCACTCGGGATGGGAGCTACAGTACGAAAAGCCATGACAACACTCAACCTTAGAAAAGCCGGGCTTCCGTCACGCACCACTCCGCACTCATCCAGCCATAGGGGCCTGATGGCCCGACCGTACAAGGAAGGACCGATGCCGCGTGCGCCACGAAGCGCAGAGACGGAATGAGAGGAAATCTCCATTGCCTA
>CAYTVL010000028.1:0-78137 GCA_964441775.1 uncultured Enterobacteriaceae bacterium | reverse complement strand
ACTGTTCTCCTGCAGCAACTATCCGACAGTAGGGCCGGAGTTTGTCTTGACGGTCTGCCTGAACATCGCCGCCGAACAGGAGGCCGAATTCAATCAGTGGTACAATGTTGACCACCTCCCTGCACTCGTAGGAGTGCCAGGCGTCCATTGCGCTCGTCGTTTCCAAGCGGTGGAAGGCAACCCCAAATATCTCGCGGTGTACGAAATGAACGACGCGAGCGTGCCCAAAAGCGCCGCGTGGGACAAAGCACGCAATACCGAGTGGACGCTGAAAATGCGCCCGCAGTTGAAAGACCCGCAGATCATCGTGAGCAAGAGAATTTATTAAAAGTAGGCAGGAGTCAGCATTCAGTAGCCAGGAGCAAAAGGAGACAGTGGCGGTGAAATCCTCCCTAACCCTCCTTTAACAAAGGAGGGGACTTGAACGCCCCCTTTGCGAAAGGGGGCCGCGCTTTGCGCGGGGGGATTTTGCTGGATGCAAGTTGTAAAGAAAACATTCGCCACTACTGAAAGAAGGAGGGTTTCTATGCGTTATGACTTGTTGGTCAAGAACGGTCGGATTTACGACGGTTCCGGCACGGATAGTTACGCTGGAAACGTCGCGGTCAAGGATGGACGTATCGTTGCGGTGGGAGAGATTGCTGGCGATGCGCAGGAAGTGATCAATGCTAACGGGCGCGCGGTGACTCCCGGCTTCGTGGATGTGCACACCCATTATGATGCGCAAGTGTTTTGGGACCCCCTGTTAACCTCGTCCTGCTGGCATGGCATCACTACCCTAGTCATGGGGAACTGCGGGCTGGCTTTTGCCCCGTGCAAGCCCGAGCACCGCGAGTCGCTCATGCACATCTTCTCCCGCGTGGAAGGCTTAGAGATGGAGACCCTGCAAAAAGGGGTGCCGTGGACGTGGACCTCCTTTCCGGAATATCTTGACGCGGTTGAACGGATGCACCCGGCTCTCAACCTGGTCGCCCTAATGGGCCATTCGCCGATTCGGTTGCACGTGATGGGCAAAGGCGCCATCGAACGCGCCGCCACGCGCGCGGAAGTCGAACAAATGAAAGAACTCGTGCGCCAGGGTATGCGCGCTGGCGCAGCCGGGCTTTCGGTCTCTCGTTCGCCCGTACAAGTCGGCGATCATGGCGAACCGATGCCAGGCAAAGTGGCGGAAGACGAAGAACTGTTTGAAGTGTGTAAAGCCGTTGGCGAATTTGGTCGCGGCTTTTTCGAGTTCAACCCGCGCGTACTGATTTACGAGAAAGACAAGTCAGAACGGGACCGCGATTTCGAGCTGCTCAAAGCCATCGCCAAAGAGACGCGCTTGCCGACCACATGGATCGGCTTGATCCATCAGTGGGACCAGCCTACGCTGTGGTCCGAATTGATGGAGAAACTCGACGGCGCGCTACGTGAGGGTCTGCCGCTCTATCCGCAAGCGAGCTGCCGCCCGATCATGTTTCGCTTCACTTTGAAAAACATCGCCACGATCTTCGATGACATGCCGAACTGGCGGAAAGTCCACTTCCTCACCGTCGAAGAGCGCAAGCAACGGTTCCGCGATCCAGCCGTGCGCAAAGACTTGCGGTATGACCTCATCGATGATCCCGTACCACGCGCCTTCTCTAAGCGCTGGGACCTCATGTATGTTAACGAAGTGAAGTTGGAGAAGAATCAGGCTCTCGTCGGCAAGAGCATTGCGGAAATTGCTCGGGCGCAGGGCAAGGATGTGTTCGACACGTTCATGGATCTCTCCATGGAAGAAGATCTCGATACGCAATTCCTCACTCCGCTCGCCAACGCCGATGAAGATTCTGTCAACAAAATTATCAACTATCCCTACTCGCTGGTGTCGCTCTCCGACGGCGGGGCCCACGTCCAGTACATCTGCGACACAGGCTACCCCTCGTATCTCCTCGGTCACTGGGTGCGCGAGAACAAAGCCATGAGCCTGGAGAAAGCGATCAAAGTGCTGGCGGCCTATCCAGCGGCGACGCTGGGGCTCAGAGATCGCGGCATGATCCGGCCAGGCATGGCGGCAGATTTAGCAATCTTCGATCCCGACACGATCCGTCCTCTAGAGCCCTATGCTGTTGATGATATGCCCGGCAACGGTCGGCGTCTCTTCCAGAAATGTGAAGGGATGCACTACACCATCCTCAACGGTCAAGTCCTGACCAAAGACGGTGAGCACACTGGCGTCTATCCAGGCCAACTACTACGCAGCGCCGGCGCACAGTAATTGACAACTCCGTCAAATAGAGAGGGGCGAGAGCATCTCGCCCCTTTTTGTTTGTCCTCCTTGGCAAGAAAGAGTACGCCGTAGCCCCTCTAAGTTGCCATCATACCCATGAGGCGAAACGAGATGGAGATTTTGATTAATATTGACGTTGCTCATTTAGAACAAGCGATTGAGTTCTACCAGAAGGCGGTCAATCTACGCCTTGGCCGTCGTTTGTTCGGCAATACCGTAGTTGAGATGATTGGGGCGTCTTCCCCAATCTACCTGATGGCGAAAGAACCTGGAACATCGCCAAGCAACTACACATCACAAGTGCGGGAGTATCGTCGTCACTGGACGCCAATTCATCTTGATTTTGTTGTACAAGATCTCAAGGCTGCGGTCGAAAAAGCGACGGCCGCTGGAGCAACTCTCGAAGGAGAAATACAGACATTCCCTTGGGGCCAGCTCGCCACGTTGAGCGATCCCTTTGGGCACGGATTATGTTTCGTTCGATGGAGAGGTCAAGGCTACGATGAAGTCTCGCAATGAGCCCGAAAGCCTCGGAAATGCGCCAAGTCTCCACTCTTCACAGCAATCGTCTGGCCGGTGATAGGTGTTGCTGCATAAATCCCTAAAAGCGTGATCTTTCCCATCCCCCTAGGAGAGGGCCTCATTGACAGATATCGCTCCAGAGCAGCATAACAAACGAAAAAAGGAGACGGCGCTATGGCAGTCGATTCCCCTCGCACTCCCTTGATCACTGTGAGTTCGTCAGGGCCGACGGCGGCGCGAGTGAGCTTTGCTTCGGTCGAAGGCGCTACCGAGCTCTTTACCCCCGCATTTGTGAACTATTTGGTTTTCCTCCATCAACGCTTTACGCCGCAAATCCATCTCTTACGCCAGCAACGCGCCACAGTGCTGTTGCGTACGCTGCATGAAGGCGTACTGCCCACTTTCCCTTCGCGCAGCGAAGCGCAGACCAGCGAGTGGCAAGTTGCTCCGATGCCTGACGAGTTGAAGAAGCCGGGGATTGAGATTTCCGGTCCTGCGGCCATGACAGGCATGTTCATCAACGGGCTCAATCCCGGACCGGAAGGAACTCGGGCGGAAGGGGATCTGGACGATGATGAGGATTCGGCGGGGCATCGCTTCGAGGACACGGTGCGGGCGGCCTGGAACCGCAAACAAGCCGTCGAGCGCACCTTGCGGTATGACGACGCCGAAAAGGGCAAAGAGTACAGGCTCGAGCCGGGCGACCTCCCTTTTTTTATGCACCGGGAACGTGGGCTGCTTCTGGATGAACCAGAGGTGACAATCGATGGGACGCCGATACCGGCGAGCATTCTTGGGACCGCCCTGACCCTTTTTTACGCCGGTAGGGCGCAAGCCGAACGCGGGCAGGGCATTTATTTCTATCTCCCGAAAATGGAAGCCGCCGCCGAAGCCGGTTTCTGGAAAGAGTTCTTTGCCGCCAGTCAGGAGCGCTTGGCTTTTCTCAACAATGCGGTCATCCGCGCCATTCCCCTGATCGAGTCGCTCCCAGCAGCGTATCAAATGGAGGAGATCCTGTTTGCGTTAGGACCCTACGGAGCCGGGCTGAACGCCGCGCGCTGGGATTTTCAGGCCAGCATCCTTGAGTTCGTGATGACCGATCCTGCGTCGGTCTGGCCCGATCGGTTCGGCGTTGATATCAAGTCAACCGATTTTTTGGCGACGATTTTCCGCCGTCTGGTGGCGGTCTGCCTGAAACGCGGCGCCGTTCCGATCGGCGGCATGGCGACGGCGCTGCCGAGCAAAGATGAAGCGGTCAACAAGGCGGCGGCCGCAGCCATCCGGGCAGATAAGGAGTGGGAGGCCCGACAAGGGTTCGTGCGGGGTTGGGTGGCGCATATCTTCCACATGAAAACGGCGGCAGAACCGTTCCAGGCGCTCCGGGCGTCGGGCTGGAAACCGACTCCCGAGATGGCGAACCCGGACCACTATCCCTTCACACTCCAGGTCCCGGCAGGGCTCATTACACTCGAAGGAACGCGCCGCAATGCCAGAATGCTGTTGGAATACCTCGAAGGGTGGCTGAATGGGAGGGGGGCAAAAGGGATTGACACCCTGGTCGGTAAACCCGGAACCCACCCCGCGCTGATGGAGGATCTTGCCACCGCGCGGATCTCAGTGGCGCAGGTCGCGCAGCGCATCCGGCACGGGGCCAAAGACGCCTCCACAAGTCAGGCCCACGATTTTGCCCTGGTGAAACGTTTGCTCAAGGAGGAGTTCGAGAGCATCCTCAGCGCGTTGCCGGACACGGGCCAAAGCGCTTCAGCTTCTCGACAAGCTGAAGAACGATATCAGAAAGCCTTGAAGATCTCCTACCAGTGGGTCCAAAATTACACCGACTTGAACTACAGAAGTCTGGGGTCATACACCAGAGCCGACCTGGAGAGTATTGCTGCGCAGGCAGATGCTTTTTAACCATTGTGGACGAGTGGGGCATTGAAGCAAAAACCTCCGGTTTCATGTTCTTTATGCCCCAACTGAAGAAGCCGGCCAGTTACCAGGCCTCACCCCAAATCTTTTTGTCAAAAATTACCAGATAAAGCGCTAGGCTCTCAGTCTTTCGCGGCTTCCGTTTTTGCCGCGACGGCGGCAGTAAACGGCTCCACCAATTCTTGAGGAAAGCCGGTCTCCTTTGACCCGACCACGACATACGTGCCTTCGGGTTCAATAAAAAAGACGCCGTTCATTTCAAAGACGCCGCCGAGGAAACGCTGGGTAAGGAGACGGAAGTATTTCCCTCGGAACCCTTGGAGATCGTACTGATCGCCGGTCACATCCACTGCCCATTCGTGCGCCGGGGCCACTTCCCTCAAGATAGCCAGCGCCTCCTCCGGAGTAACCTTGAAGTGCAGCTTCTCCCCTACTTTAGGTCCAGACGACTGTTCATCTTGCAGCCCCGGCACGACAGACTTAACCGTACTACACCCGACGCCGCCGATGCAAAAGATGGTGACTAAGACAACAACAATGTTCCCTCTTATATTTCCCATGCCGCTCTCGTAAAAGAAATCTTCTCTCTTGCCAAGCTCTCGTTCGCTACTTGACATATCCCTTGTTAGCTTTCAATTCTGCAACAAGAGCGTCAACCAGCGCTTCGGGTAGACCATTGTTTTCACTAATGCGAACGTACGATCCTTTCGGTTCTTCGTAAAAGACGCCGTTCATGCTTTTCTTGCCGTCAGTGTCTTTACTCTCCATACGAAAAAATTTCCCATGTTGGCCGTGGCTATCGTATTCATCCTCCGTGCTCACGACTTCCCATCCCTGTTGAGGAGCCACCACGGACAACGCATCAACAGCCTTCTGTGGCGACACAGGGAAATGCTGTCGTCCCCCATAGGTTTCATCTGCTACTTCTTCTCCGCTGATCAAGGATTGCACGGAAGATTGCATATTTGCACAGCTCGTCACAAGAACCGCGCAACAGAAGGCCCAAAAGAAGCAATGCACCATAGCGCTGAAAGGCAATCCCTCAGTACGCCGACAAGCCGCCATCCGCCGGCACGATAACGCCAGTGAGCATACGCGCCTCATCCGACGCCAGAAACAAGGCGACATTAGCAATATCTTCTGGCTGGCCAGTCGCAAACGGATATTGCTTCCAGTCAATTTTGATCGCTCGGGTCTGCGGAATGGTTCCTGGTTGTTCCCGATTTTCGCCAAACCGTTGTCGGACACGGTCGGTAAGAATCACACCTGGACAGATCGCATTCACGCGAATGTTATCCAGCGCGTAGGTACCGGCTAGCGATTTGGTCAACGCGATGATGCCGCCTTTGGCCGCCGTATAGACATGAATAGGAAACGCGCCGCGCAGCGCCACTACTGACGACATATTGATCACCACGCCGCCGCCGCCTTTGATCAGCTCCGGAATGCCGTGCCGACAGCACAGAAAGGTGCCGAGTAGATCGAGTGATTGCGTATGACTCCACACAGTAGACATGTCAACATCAGTCACACGCGTGTCTTCCACGATTGAACCACCGGCGCAGTTATACAACACGTCGAGCTTCCCATACCGTTCTACTGTCTTTTGGATCGCATTTTTGACGCTGTCCTCCTTCGTCACATCCGTAGCGATGAAGGTGGCGTCTCCACCGGCATCGCGCACCAATTTCTCGGCAGCCTGTCCGAGTTCAGGCTTCAATTCCGCGACCACCACTTTTGCGCCTTCGCGCGTAAAAATCTGCGACGCCGCCCGGGCGATGCCGGAGCCCGCACCGGTAATGAATGCGACTTTTCCTTCGAGTCGTCCCATTGTTCTATTCCTCCTTATACATACGCAAGAACGCTGCCTGCACGCCGTAGTGGCGGCGTTTCTCCCGTAGCAGATCACTGGAAGAGGGGCAACCCTACGATTCCGATTTGCGTGATCAGCGCAGGCGCGATAAAAAAGACGCGTGCTTTCATTCGACGCAAAGGGGGTTCCGTTGCGAGCGACCAGGCTCTGGGATATTTCACATACTCGTCAATACCGTATAGTTGTAGATCAGCGGCTGAGAACGCAGCTTCTGCCTTATGTGGTCCTCATTGCTGCGCTACTGTTCTCAGCCTGTGTAGAGAAAAGTTCGCTCGCTACACAAACGCCGCCGTTCAGCCCAGCGCCGACTGAGTCTACCTCTCAGGTTATTCCTTCAGCAGAAGCGCCAACTGAAGCCATCGCGCCGCCGCAGCCACCGTTGGCGGGGGACACACTCGCCCAACCACGAGAACTGTTTCGCCAAGGATATCGCGCCTATCTCGCCAAGAAGTACGCAGAGGCGCAGGCTTTGTTACAACGCGCGCTCGACACCTATCCGATCCTCGCCGACTACAGCCTCTATTACCTTGGCGCCCTGAACCAAGAAGAAGGACAACCAGCGGAAGCCCGTCTCTTTTTTCAACGATTACTCGCCGAACAGGGGGAGAGTATTTGGGCTGACCACGCCCGTTTAGCGCTCGCTCAGTTCGCTTTAGTCGAACAAGATTGGGCCACGGCGACTCTCTATGCTGAACAATTGCGCACCGCCAAGTCCGCAACCGTTTTCGTGCGACAAGCGGCAATGCTCGTGCTCGCGCAAGCACGTGAGGGACTGGGCGACACCCGCGATGCGTACGACCTTTATCAAGAACTTCGGCGCATCACACCACAGTCAACAACAGGCAAAACGGCGAAAGCCCGAGTGGACCAACTCCGCTTAACTGATCCTACTCAATTTGGCCTTCAGGACGAGCAGGACTATCTGGAAGAAATTCGCTTGCTCCAGAAAGAAGGCGAAGACGTCAACCTAGACGACCTCGCACATCAGTTCAACACGAGATTTCCCACGAGCACCCTCCGCTCCGAAGTGCTGATGCTTCTTGCCGGCGTCTACAAAAGACAGGGGCGCGTCACTGAAGCGGCAACGACTTGGCAAGAGGTGGTCGAACACTACCCTGGCAGCGCCCTCGCCCCAGTGGCGCTGTTTGATTGGGCCACACTACTGTGGAACAAAGATCGCGATGACGAGGCCCTCACGCTCTTCGCTCGTCTCACGCAGCAGTATCCTCATCATGAAAAAGCGGCTGAAGCCTGGTACGCAAGCGGGCGCATCTGGCAGGAACGTAAAGACGAGCCCCGCGCCACGGCCGCGTATGATCGTCTTGCAACGCTCTTTACCGGCTCACAACTTGCCCGGGAGGCCCGCTGGCGGCAAGGCTGGATGGCTTATCAACGGGGCGATTTTCAACGAGCGGGGCAGGTCTTCGCTTCCTTGGCGCAATCCGCCGCCGGGGCCGCGGAAGGCGAAAGCGCAGCCTACTGGCAAGCACGTGCGCACGAGCGGCTCGGCGAGACTGCTAAAGCCGTTCAACAATATCAAGCTCTGCTGCGCCGCTATCCGGACGGCTACTACGCCATGCTGGTGGAAAAGCGACTCGCTCTCGCTCCAGCGCCACTCAAACCCGGAGTTGAACGTACAAGTTTTCCTCCCTCTCTTCCTCCTCGTCTCGATCTTCACTATCGTCGCAGTCAAGAGCTCGTCGCCCTCGGGCTACCCTTCTTGGCGCGGCGCGAACTAGACGCCGTGAAAGATGGCCTGCCCCGCGATTACGCGAACTCACTGTTCTTGCTGACAGAATACAGCCGTATGGAAGGGTACGCCGCCGCGCTCCGTTTTGCCCAGGCTCTTGTGCAAGAGACCGGAGGAAGCTGGCTACGCTACTTATATCCACAAGCCTACTGGCAGACGATTCGTTTGCAGGCCCAGACGAAACAGCTTGATCCGTATCTGGTGCTCGCACTGATTCGCCAAGAAAGCCTCTTTAATCCTGAAGCCGTATCGCCAGCGCACGCCTATGGCTTGATGCAACTGCTTCCCAAAACGGCGGCGCGCGTGACCAAAGCGACAACGGTCTTACTCAGCTCGCTGCTGGAGCCGGAATTTAACATCAGCGCAGGGACAGCCTATCTGCGCCAACTGCTTGATCTGTACAACGGCAACGCGCCGCTGGCAATCGCCGCATACAACGCGGGCGAAAACGCCGTCGATAAATGGCGTACGCGCTACACAAATCTAGAACCTGATGAATTTGTTGAAAACATCAGTTTTCGCGAGACAAGAAATTACGTGAAGCTCGTACTGCGGAATTATCGCACGTATCGGCGACTGTACGGCGAGGCGGCAGGAATGTGAAAGGCGACAGGCCTGTCATTCTGAGGCCGCAGACCGAAGAATCTCATGAGACGACACTGCTCAGCACGATCCTTCTCCGCCGCTTCGCTCTGGCTCAGAATGACAAAAGGCACCATTGCTTTTTCGAGCTGCGCCACTACCCTACGTTATCGACTCTCGCTTGCTCGCCCGCTTTGAATTATCTATGCTCATAACAAAACTTTGTACAGGATTGCACCGGGAGGGCGCCATGACTGAACGCGTTCGTGAGATCTTGAGCTGGTATGAAAGCGATAACCCTGGCACAAGGGCAAACTTGGCAAGGCTGCTGAACCAAGGCCGCTTGGGCGGCAAAGGCAAGATGGTCATTCTTCCAGTTGACCAAGGCTTTGAGCATGGTCCAGCTCGGAGCTTCGCCCCGAACCCGGCAGGCTACGACCCTGACTATCATTTCCAGTTGGCGATCGACGCGGGGTGCAATGCCTACGCGGCGCCGCTGGGATTCATCGAATCTGGCGTTTGCCAATTTCTCGGAGAGATTCCGCTCATCCTTAAGCTTAATAATCATGACGTGCTGCACGATGAGAAAGATCCCCTCTCGGCAGTCACGAGCACGGTAGACGACGCGTTGCGTCTTGGCTGCGCTGCTGTGGGATTCACCATCTATCCTGGTTCCTCGCAGGCTCAGGCCATGTATGAGCAAGCGCGCGAAATCGCCAAAGAAGCTAAGTCAAAAGGTTTGGCAATGGTGCTCTGGTCCTACCCGCGCGGATCGGACCTCAGCAAAGATGGTGAGACCGCCATCGACGTCGTCACCTATGCCGCGCAAATCGCCGCTCAGCTCGGCGCTCACATCATCAAAGTAAAACTTCCCAGTACTCACATTGAATTAAAAGAAGCCCAAAAAATTTACCAAAAGCATCACATCCCCATTGAAACCCTGGCGGACCGGGTGCGCCACGTGGTGCAAAGCGCGTTTAACGGGAAACGGATTGTGATCTTTTCCGGCGGACCCAAGAGCGAAAACGATGAAGCTTTTTTTAACGAAGTGCGTGCTATTCGTGACGGCGGCGGCTTCGGCTCCATCATTGGCCGCAATTCCTTCCAGCGGCAGAATGCAGAAGGGCTCTCGTTCTTGCGCACGGTCATGGCAATCTACGCTGGAGAGATGCAGTAAAAACCAGCTCGGCGCCAGCCTCAGCTTTTCCTCGAACAAGGTGGGACTGGCCGACCCCCCAGAACACATGGTAGGGTATGATAAATCTTTCACGGCGCATACCTTACCTTGAGAGGGGTGCGCTGGAAGGTTGACTAAGCCCTGGTTTTTCCGTACGCGCCTGTAGCTCAATAGGATAGAGCGCCGGGCTTCGAACCCGTCGGTTGGGCGTTCGAGTCGCCCCGGGCGCGTCTTTTTTCGAGGCACCTCGAGTGAGTATTCTGCGGCGAATTTTGGGGCGTGAGCCGAAGGTCGAGCCCACTTCCCAGACGACTATCAGCGTCATATCGACCTCTCAACCAAGAGTTGAACCCCAAGCAACAGTGCAGCTTCCCGCGCGTCTCCTCAACAATTACATTGTGGTGGTGTTGGATAGTTGTCGCTTCGATACGTTCATGGAAGCGGCTCCCAAAACATTGACGAGTCTTGGTGCAGTCGAACGCCGTTGGAGTTATGCGTCATGGACGGCGCCATCGCATTACAATCTGCTGATGGGGTTACTGCCGCATTCAAGTCCACCACATGTGTATGCGTCGGAATACTATAAGGGCGATTTTCTGAAGTATAATGAACGACTGGGCATGGACAATTTCGAGTTCAAAAATCTGGCGCCTCAGTTGTTCTTACCCACCGTGCTGAAACACAAGCTAGGATACGCGACGCATGCGATGGTCTCGTTGCCTGTGCTGAATCCCGCCACCATTCTGAATAAAGATTTTGATTCTTTTCAGTTAATGCCGAAACATAATGACATGGCGGCCATGCTTGATCGAATGACTTTCTCTGCCGAACGTCCTTCTTTCTATTTGCTGAATGTTGGGGAAACCCACTATCCCTATGCCTTGCCGGATGAGCCAGAGAATACCTGGCCGAAGATTCACGGCGTGCATGGGGTGTTCAAACACATGGATGACTTAGTCGTAGGCGGCAAACTGGTGGACGACAAAGAGCCTGCCCTCAAGTTTTTCGATCAAGAGAAACTCAATCGTCTGCGTCTGCGTCAAGTCGAAGCGGTCCGGTATCTCGATGGCGTCTTTGCACGCTTGTTTGATCTGGTCCCGCCCAATACATACCTCACCGTGACGGCGGACCATGGTGAGCTATTCGGCGAAAAGGGTTACTTCGGGCATGGACCGATCAATCACGAGAAAGTTTTCGAAGTGCCATTTATTGAAGGGAAAATACGGTGATGGCAAACAGCAAGACCTTTACGTCTTACTTAAAGAGTGAACAGGCGCGGCAGGCTCCGGGGGTGAAGCAGTGAAGGGCATGAAAGATCCCAAAGTGCTGATCGGCATTGGCGTCAGCGTTATTTGTGTTGCGATTGTCGTGCACGGCATCGAATGGTCTGCGGTCGGCGGAGCCTTGCGCCGCACCAATCTGCTGCTGCTCTTTCCTGCGATTTCTTTCCTCGCGGTTCTGTTTGTGCTGCGCGCGCTCCGCTGGCAACGCTTGGTCAATCCGATAGCAGTGTTACCCCTCCGTCCATTTTGGTCCGCCTCGCTGATTGGGTTTATGGCCAATGATCTTCTGCCCTTGCGTGTAGGAGAAATCGCACGCGCCTACGCCCTGGCGCATCTGACCCCAGTGCCTCTCAGCGCCGCCTTGGCGACCTCTGTCTTGGAGCGGGTTTGGGATGCAGTCGCGGTCGGCGTGTTGACGATTTTTACATTCTCTCAATTTCCATTGCCGCACTGGGTCGCGCGCACCAACATGGGGGTTCTCGCTGTGTGTGTGGCAATCCTGGTGAGCGGGGCATGGCTCGCACGTAGCGGAGAGCAGGGGTTTACCTGGTTACCAACCCGCTTTGCCGGTTTCGCTGAGCGCTTTGTCAGTGGGCTCCGCTCGCTCCGCAGCATCCCTGCGTTGCTGTGGGTGCTGCTTTTATCATTTACGATATGGTTTATGCTGGTCGGTTATTACTGGGTGCTGTTACACGCCTGCGGGTTCTCGTTGCCGTTTTCCGCCGCCTTGCTCGTGACGGTCTTTACGGTGTTCGCCGCGGCGTTGCCAGCGGCGCCGGGGTTTGTCGGCACCTATCAATACGCCGTCATCTTAGCGTTGTCATTTTTCTCAGTCCCTAAAGAAGAAGCGCTCGGATTTTCAATCATCGCCCACTTGGCGCAGTTGCTTCCCGTTATCGTCGCCGGCCTCATTGCACTCGTCCGTGCGCGTTTACCGTTGTGGCCGTCAAGCCTCGTTCCCGTCGATGGGGCTCCGGCTCAGGTTGGACCACGAGTTGAGACGGAAAGGCCATGATCGCCTCCGTCTCCCTTTAGTCGTATTCGTCAAGAAGATTTTTCGCCTCTTGGACGTCGGCGCTCTCCAGGTTTTTGGGGAACCTGACGAAAACCTCTTCGAGTTGAGCGCGGGCTTTCTGCCGTTTTCCTTGCAGGCGCCAGAAGCGACAGAGACTCATTGCAGCCCGCAGTTCGAGGAGTGTGGCGTGCTGACGGCGGGCAATTTCCCTGGCCTTGAGAAAGCAGGCTTCTGCACGATGCACCGTCTCTGCATCCCGCGTACCGTTTTCCGCGCGGACGAGCAGTTCTCCTTGTAAGCGGTACATTTCGGCTAGATAAAAATGACCAGAGTTACGATTTGTGCTTTGCAGGGCCTCGCCAAGGACCACCATGCCTTCCGTCGTTCGGCCCAGCGCGTCATACGCTTCGCCAAGCAAAGCCAGCGAGTAGGGACAGTTCAGCTCCGCGCCTGTGGCCCGATACGCGACGAGCCCTTGGTGAAAAAGCGCCGCACCAGCATCAGGAAGACCCTGTTTGACGAGCGCCCACCCTTTGAACATTTGCGCGGACGAAATCCAGTACAGAAAAGCGTGTTCCGTTGACAGCGCGATTGTCGCTTCTATCAAGTCCTGACTTTGCTGGACATCTCGACAAGTGATGTGCACAACGGTGGCATGGTACTGGGCAAGAGCGAGGCTGAACGGATGTTCCACTTGCTTCGCCAGCCGTATTGCCTCATCGGCCTGCTGACGCGCTTGATCGAGAAAACCCATCAGACAGAGCGTTCTGGCGTCGTGGGCCAAACAGACCACGCCCGGATCCTGCCCGTACAAGAAAATATGGGCGGCGTGCGTGTGGGAGTCATAACGTTCGCTGCTTCGTTCTAAGGCCTGGCGCGCTTCGGGTAAAAGGCCCAGGAAATAGAGCGTTTGCCCCAATTCCCGGTCCGCTTCTAAGAGGAGAGCCGGGTTGTTTTCTTTCTGGGCAACTTGGTGAAGTTGTTCGGCGAGCGCCCGCGCGGTTTGCAATTCCGCCCGCGCTACGGCAAAGGACCAGAGTCCCCGCAACGCCGCATCAAGGGGTGTAGTGACACCCACGTGCAGGGAAAGCGCACGCGCGCGGTTATAGGCGTGTTCCACTGCTGGAGAGGCATAGCCATGAATTGCCATGCTTGCGGCGCCAAGCGCATTCTGTAAGACGATTTCTTGCCGGTCGCGTTCGGGCGACTCTGCTTGCATGGCCAGTAACGCCAACCCATTGGTCAAGTGGGCAATAGCTTCTCGATACCCAAACCGGCGCGTGGCGCGGACGGCGGCATACTGATGGTACTGGATGGCCCGTGGCAGGTCGCGCCCACGTTCAAAGTGCATCGCCAGTTCGGCGGCAATCTCCTGCACCTGGGCTCCATACGCACATTCTCCCCGCTCGCCAATCCGCTGATGAAGTTGTACCCGCCGCCCGGCGGTGACACGGTTGTAGAGAGTCTCTTGATACAGCGAGTGCAGAAACTCATAGCGAGCCGCTACCGTGCCGTCGGGCCATTCGCCCACGCCCTGGGCACGCAGAAAGAGTCCACGCCGGGCTGCTTCCTCGCAACAGGTTTCCACTTCGTCAATTCTAGCATCGAGACCCGCCGCTACCGTCGCCGCTGAAAAGTCTAGGCCCGCGACACTGGCGACTTCGAGCACTTGTCGCTCCCTGGGGGTAAAGCGTTCAAGCTGAGCCTCAATCATGTGCTGAATGCTGGCGGGCGTTTCAATTTGCAAATCGTCAAGCGCACCAGAAACGCGCCACACCTGTTGATCCTCGACCAGCAAACCTCGGTCAACAAGATGGTCCACAACATTCACAAGAAATAACGGGTTGCCGCCCGTTCGCTTCTGAAGCAAGAGCGAGAGCGTCAGAGGAAAGTCGTGCCGTGGAAAGCGTTGCGCGAGATACTCTTGAATGGCGGGAAGCGTGAGCGGCGTGAGGGTCAGTTCCTCACATTGGCGATGCGTTTGCAGCTCTTGCTTCACATGCTTCAGTGCATGACTCGCTTGGGAGCACTCCTCCGAGCGATAGACGCCAATGATAAAAAGACGAGCCGGTTCTTTCCGCCGTGCAAGGAATGACAGCAAGTCCAGCGTAGCGTAATCGCTCCAATGCAAATCTTCCAAAACAAGAACTAGCAGCTCGCTGGCTGTGAAGGCTTCAATGGCTTCCGCCATTTCTCTGAGCATACGCTCGCGTGAGGAGCCCCGCGCTTCGCGTTGCAACTGTTTCCGTTCAGTCGCGCTCAGAAGATCAGGCATCTGCAAGAGCCACATCGGGGCGCGGCGGCGCAATACCGAGACAAGGTATTGCGAGTCCGACGAGCTACTCAGTCGCTGAAAGGCTTCTAAGATCGGCAGATACGCCTCACCAGCGCCATACTGTTCGATGCACTGGCCGCGGGCCACGTGCACGTTAGAATCTGGAGCGATACGCGCAAGAAAAGCGTCAGCAATCGTTGTTTTCCCACTCCCGGACAGCCCGGTGACGAAAAGGGTGTGACGATACCCTTGTCGCGCCTTCGCCAGCCCCTGCATCATCGTTCGCAGCTCAACTTCACGCCCCACTAATAGTGGCGGGCTTTCTTCGCCAGCGGAAAACGCAGGGCTTGTCGGCAAAAAAGCAGGCATGGCTACGCCTGCTGGAACCTCAAGCGAAAGAGGAGTGTCGGTTTGAGGGGCTTGAGACGAGAACGAAAGCGTTCCCTCGACGGCAAGCGGCCCGATAAACCGGTACCCCCGCCAGTGCACGGTTTCAATATAACGCGGCGGATGCGTGATGTCGCCCAAGGCTTGCCGCAGGCGCCGGATACAAACTTTGAGCGCCGCATCACCGACGTACACCCCAGGCCAAGCGGCGTTTAGCAGTTCTTCTTTGACAACAAGTTGTCCCGGGCGTTCCATCAGATAGCGCAACACACTAAACGCCTTCGGCGTCAAAGCAATTGACAAGCCGTCGCGCCAAACGAATTGGTTCGTAAGGTCAAGACGTACAGGAGAAGAGGAAACGTGAGGCTCAGTGCCCATAGCCTTCGTCACCAAAATGTTACGAACTTATTACCTATTTGTTATGACTTTGCGCCTGCTCTTCGGCTATCCCCTCTTTAAGGAGGCGCGTCCTCGGTTTGGCTGTTTATACCACAGAAGAGGACAAGAAGTGAAGTAGCAAGTGTGAAAAAAAGAAATTTTGCTACCAAATCCGCCTACCGACAACGGCAGGGGAGGGGTAAGGAGGGACTATCATGAGGAGAACTATACTGGCGATCCATAAGGGAGGGTCGCTAGGAGCGGCAATTCTTGCACTCGTGGTCTCAGCCAGTACGGCCTGGGGCTATTTCTTTGACGACCGGCGAGAGATGAGTTTGTCGGGATTCGCCTACTCACGGTCAACCTTCGCGCTGTCTGACGACAGCATCGGGGCCGGCAAAGGCCTCTATCAAACTGGGAATCTTGTTCAGAATCGTAACTTCCTCACCTTAGAATGGCGGCATAACATCAATCGCATCTCGCGCGATCTGCCCACCGTCGGGCTGTTGGGCCAGTTCCTCAATCTGGACGGCTTCGACTACTACCTCAACTTTCGCGAGTCGTACGACGGGGTGTGGGACTTTGGGCCGAGAGGCATCCGTCGGCAGAAAGATGGTGGATTAGGAGGGTTCTTGCCCGGCGAACAGCGGGTGGCAAACTCTGGTGGCAGCGGGCCGCTGAACTACTGGGATAAGTATTTTGGCCGGGTTCCCCCCAACGGCCCGCTGATCAATAAGGTTCTTTCCAACGGCCAAGTGCTCAATGGGGTGCAAGCCTTCCCCAGCCGCTGGTCATCGCGAGATCGCAATTTTTCGTACTTGACGAACCAACATTTTCTCCAGAAACAAATCAATCAAACGCAACTGTTTGAGTGGTATTTCAATATCACCAAGGGACCGCTGTTTATCCGCATTGGCCGCCAGAACCTCTCCTGGGGTGAGACCGATGGTTTTCGCCTCCTGGATCAGATTAACCCGTTGGACAACTTCTTTGGCGGTTTCCTGGTGCCCTTGGATGAACGGCGGGTGCCGCTCAACATGCTGCGGGCGCAGTGGAGCTTCGGCACGGTGGGACCAATCAGTGACTTAACCTTGGAAGGGTTTGTCTCGCCGGATCGGCGCACGTCGGCTTATTATGGGTTGACTCCGAGTTACTGGACGCCGTACACAGTCACCTCGCCGGTGATGGTCGGGCGCATGCCGTGCGGTGGACCGTACTTTGGGCGGCGCAACCCCGGGCCGTCAGATCAGCCGGGCAACGGGCTGCCGTGTAGTTTCCGCGCGCAGGGACCGCACAGCAACCTGGAAAGCTCCCGCGGCGGCGGTCGCATCGTGGGCACGATTCATGATTTCACCTTCTCGATCGCACACTACTACACGTGGCAAGATGGGCCGGTGTCGGCAGCGGCCGTGATTTCTCCCACACCCGCGCACTTGGCCTGGGATACCAACCCCGCGTTGTTCCAACGGTTGACCGGCAAGGACCCGTACGAGAAAAATGCGGCTGGACAATTTGTCAACAATCCCTGGGGAATTAATGACCCAGTGGTGGGAACCGCCGCGTATAACGGCCCCCACACCGCGGGGGTTGGCACGGCGAAGGGCGGACCGGGCGCCACAACCGCCGTGCCGGCAGTGCAGGAACGCAACACCGGCGTGCCGATTCGTGAGAAGCGCATTCAGATCTCTGGCGCCACCTTATCTTTTCCCGTCAATGCCCTCACTGGCATGTTTGTCGGGAGTGACAACCCACTGTACTACATCTACACGACATTCCGCAGTGAGTTTGCCTACGAGCGCAACGTGGGGTTCCGCTCCAACATTAATGATGCATCTACGGTCTTCAATGACGAAGCTCCCAACCAGCAGCGCTTTCTGACCTTGCCCTTAGCCCGAGCGGGGATCACGCAGCACGCCACAGTGCCCTTCAACGGGACGAATGGGTCAGCCCTCTTTAACCCGTTGTTTTTACCTGGGGGCACCTTTTCCAGTCAGGGGAATTGTACGGACGCCGCCGGGGTGCGGGGCTGCCGAATCGGGCGGTTCAAGAGCCGGGATATGTGGGCGTACAGTATTGGGTTGGATCATAACCAATGGATTCACTGGTTGAATCCCGTCAATACGTTCACCTTCTCGGCGCAGATTTTCATGAACCATATCATGAACAACCGCAACAAGTATGATCTCGGGAAGCCGATTGGGCTGAACAACGATATTTTTGGCTCAGGGCTCCAGAATCGCGCTGGGAACACCATTGGACCCTTCCGGACCGATCCAGCCCTCTTCGATCCCAACATCCGGCCTGGTGGCCAGGGCAATCGGTCGTTTTCATGTGCGCATAATGGTCAAGCCGCCGCTGCCCTGGTGACGCCGCAGTTTGCGCCGTGTAGTTATAAGCGGCTCATCACACTCAAAGATACTAATATCATCAACACGTTTTCGGTATCGACGCAGTATTTTGGCGGCAACGTGCGTCCCAGCTTTATCTTCTTCTATGACTGGAGCGGATCGTGGCTGATGCAACCTGGTATTGACTGGACGTTCTACGATCCATTCCGCGTCAGCGTGCGCTACAACTGGATTGACGGGAACAACCAGGGGATCGGCGCCTTCAAGACCAAGGACAACATCTGGGTCGAGTTACAGTATCTGCTCTACTAAATCCTGAGTCCTGGGCACGGAGGGCTGAGGGAAAACGGTTTTCTCCCTCAACCCTCAGGACGACACGAGGTATACCGATGTCACTCTTAGCGTTAAGCTCGCAAGAACGAGGAGAATTAGAAGCCGTCGTGACCCCTGCGACCTTGACCAATGAGGTGCGCCGCGCGCAGGCGCTGCTGTGGTTGGATGAGGGCGATAATCCGCAGACGGTGGCGGACCGCCTGCATGTGAGTCGCCAAACGGTGTACAACTGGGCGACGCGGTTCAAACGACACCGAGGGGTACGGGACATTGCGGCGCGGCTGGTAGATGAGAAGCGCAGTGGGCGACCGGGGACGTTTCCGCCGATTATTGATCCGCTCATTACGGATGTATTACAACATGAGCCGACGGAGTTCCGCTATGAAGCGCATCATTGGAACCCGGCGTTGTTGATGCGATATTTACGGGACACGCACAATATCAAAGTGTGCCGAGCTAGTGTGAGCCTTGCCCTGCGTCGCCTGCGCCAAGGGTTCGAAGTACCTCATGAGACGACTCCAGTCCAGTTTTACGCGGAAAGGTAGGAGGCTGACGAACTGTTACACTCCCCCCTTTCGCAACGGGAGGGATGCCGTATCTTCCTCCCGTGCGTACCCGTCTGCTTGCGTTTGGTTGCTTCTTATTGTTGATCTACGTGGGAATGGCATGGCTGAGCCATAGTTTTGTATATGGCCTGGGCCGTGACCAGCGTCCCATTTTGCTTTTTCTCGCCCTGTACGGTAGCGCGTTCGTCTTGTATGTCTCTGCGCTTCGCTCGCTTCTGCAACCTTCCTGTGGTCGTCAAGACCGTACCCTTCTCCTTGGGTTCGCCTTCCTCTTCCGCGCCCTCCTTTTGCTGTCGAACCCGATTCAAGAAGATGATTTTTATCGATACCTGTGGGATGGAAAAGTTCTCGCAAGCGGGTTGAATCCTTATGGCATTGCTCCGTCCGCCATTGTCGCCCACGAAGAAGGCGGCAACGACTACTCCCAGATCATCCCATCTGATCCCACCTTTGCTCTTATCCTTGCTCGCATTAATCATCCCAGAGTCCCCACGATTTATCCGCCTCTGGCGCAGGGCGTTTTTGCACTCGCCGCCCTCGCAGCGCCTGGCAGTCTCCTGGCCTTACGTTTTCTCTTTCTCGGCTTTGACCTCGGTATATGTGTAGTCCTGCTAAGGTTGCTGCGCCATCTGGACTTGAGCCCCGCTTGGATATTGGTCTATGCGTGGTCCCCTTTAGTCATCAAAGAAACCATCAACTCAGCGCACTATGACGTTGTCCCAACGTTTTTTTTTCTTATGGCGGTGTGGAGTCTCCTCCGAGATAAATGGGCCGTCGCGCACGTGCATCTGGCGTTGGCGACCTTGGGAAAGCTCTATCCGGTCCTGTTCTTACCGTTCTTCGTTTATAGAACGAAAGCGCGATTCGGTTGGTGCAAAACCACTTATGGCATCGGCGTTGTTGGGGCAGTAATAGTTGCGGGCTATGCCCCATTTCTTGGCGCTGGACGCGGGCTCTGGCAAGGCGTCGCAACCTTTGCCGAAGCATGGCAAACAAATAGTTTTGTGTTTCCGCTTCTCCTTGCGATTGTGCGAAACCGCTGGCTGGCGAACCTCATGGTTGTAGCGGCGTTAGGCGGATTGATGGTCACACTGCTCCGGGACGAAGACGTTGACAATGATTATTCGTTCCTGCGAAAAATCTTTATCACCCTGGGCGCGGTTTTTTTATTGAGTCCAGTGGCGGACCCCTGGTACTTTATCTGGCTGGCTCCGTTCTTATGTGTGTTCCCTTCACGCGCCTGGATTCTGCTTTCCGGTCTGCTTGGGTTATACTACCTCTCATTTTATTTTATGTACCACCACATAACGGAAACGTTTCGCGGGGTAGTATGGCTGGAATATACGCCTTTTTATGGCCTGCTGTGGTGGGACTGGCGCAGCGGACGGAGCACTCATGCCTCTTCATCGTTTGCAAAACCAACTTTTCGCATTTTTCTTTAGTCGCTTTCCTTCACTCACGGCTCGCTGGGTGAAAAAGCAACAGCTCCAGGATTATGGTCCTCCGCCCTGGGTCCCGCTCACGAAGTCGCTCTCGCAATGTCGCGTTGCCCTGGTAACAACGGCGGGCGTGCACCAAGTAAACGATGCGCCTTTCGACATGGCGGACAAAGATGGTGATCCCACGTATCGCGTCATCCCTAGCGATTCCGCACACGACGCGCTCCGCATTACCCATGATTACTACGACCATCGCGACGCGGATAAAGATGTCAACATTGTTCTGCCAATTGATCGCTTGCGAGAACTGGCGCACGACCGGATCATTGGTGAAGCAGCGTCGTGTCATTACAGTTTCATGGGACATGTCGACGGACGCCATGTGTCACGTTTGTTAATCAAGACCGGCCCGGACGTAGCCCAGCGCCTTACACGCGAACGCGTTGATGCCGTCGTACTGACTCCGGCGTGAGGATTGTGTAACCGGTCCGTGGGACTGATAGCACGCACGATTGAACACCACGGCATTCCCACCGTCGCCCTGAGCATTCAGCGGGAGTTAACTGAGAAAACTCGACCACCACGAGCGCTCTTTCTCCGCTGGCCCTTCGGCCATCCCTTGGGCGAGCCCTTCAATGTCATGCAGCAACGCTGGGTACTCTGCGATGCGCTACGGGCATTGGAGGAACTGAAAGAACCCGGAGTGATTATCGACTTGCCTTACCTCTGGCGGCGTCCGGGGCCGTGGACGGAAAAAAAATAAAAATAGGAAAAGAGCGGGAGACGCGTTTATCGCAATGACATGAAGTTAGCGCATCCTTCGACTTCGGTGCTGCGCACCTACGCTCAGGACGAACGGGAGATGAAGAAGCAAGAAAAAGTTTCCGCTCATCCTGAGCGTAGCGGAGCGAAGTCGAAGGACGCTCAGGATGAACTCCGCCGCGTGAGCGGCGAAGTTGAAGCACGGACTTAGGACCTTGAGACAAAACCCAAGTGCAGTTCCGTAATTCTTTGTCATATCAAGCGATATGGCGGACGCAGAGAGGTTTTGTCCTATAGTCCTTAAGGACGGTGAGACAAAACCTAAAAACGAAGGTCGAAGAGCCTGTCATTGCAAGGAGTCGCAGACGACGAAGCAATCTCGCAAGTGCCGAAATAACTGGGCCAAGATTGCTTCGCTGCGCTCGCAATGACCCCCTGCCCTTACGCCCAGTGTTGGAGTTTTGTCCCATAGTCCTAAATCTTGTCTTCCTGCCATTGGCGCTTATCCCAAGAACCGCGAAAGCCGTCGCGCAATTCTTTGCCGGTCACGCAACTGACACTCCCACAGAACGAGCACGGACCAGCCAAGCTGGCGCAGCTCGCGTCGGTGGCGCTGATCGCGTGAATGATTGCGCGCGATTTTCTCGCGCCAATAATCCGCATTTGCTTTTGGGGGCCGCGCTCCGCGACGACACGGATGGCCGTGCCAAAAGCAGCCATGCACGAAGATGATCTTCCGGCACCCGGGAAACACCAGGTCCGGCGCCCCGGGAAGGTCTTTGCGATGGAGACGAAAGCGATAGCCCAACCGATGGACGAGGCTGCGGACCAGCAATTCCGGCTTCGTGTGCTGTGAACGAACTTGCCCCATAATCCAACTGCGCTGAGCCGGAGTGAACATGTCCGCACTCCGTTCAGGAGGCTCCGCAATCCGAGAGGGCGATGGCAAACGTTTCACAAGCGTTGCGTAAGCGGAAACAGCAGATGGCGCGCGAGATAGCGGACAGCGGGGACTGACACTGCGTCTCCCATTGCTTTATAGCCGTCGTTATAGGACCCAGGAATTTTGTAGTGTGCGGGCGCTCCCATAAGGCGTGCAGTTTCCGGCACGGTGAGCAACCGGGTATGGAGTTTGCCTTTGCGCACCAAGATTAACAGTTGGCGACTGCTGCCCCCTTCCGGCGTCCGTAAACAACCAGCCACACCATCGAAGCGAAGTTCGAGAACTTGGCGACCATTTCGCGTTCGTTTGTATCCAGGAATAACAATCTCACCGGCGCGAGACGCGTGCACGAGGCGCTCTCGATGCCGTGAAGGAACAAGGCTTAAATGATAATGAGTGCGTTGGGGTTCATCACAAGGCGCCTGCAGATCAATAAGTGACGTCAAAGCGAGAACGCGTGGTCTCGGAGTGGGGAGTCGCCACCAGACCCAATACGGCAAGTCTTGCCCCGCCCTTTGCACCGCCCCTGGATGCGCCCAACCAGAACCGTTGGACTCAATAGTCGGGCCATCAGCACAGAGGCCTGAGAGATCAATATGCTGAGCAACACCTATGACAAAAATGCGTGGACGCGATTGTGGTGTCCAGTGTTTGGCGTCAATCAATAGCGCCCCGACGCGATAGCCACGCTCCACTAACGCCACATGTAAGCGGCGATACGAGGCGCCACTGTGAGCGGAAACGAGCCCGCTCACATTTTCCGCCGCCACGATGGGGGGACGCTCCGCCATTTCATCCATGATGCGCAGCCACTGCCATACAAGCCCGCTGCGGGCGCTGGCGATCCCTTGCAGATTCCCGGCCAGCGAAAGATCTTGACAAGGAAAACTCGCCCATGACAATGTCGCGGGAGGAAGATCGGCGCCGTTGATAGTGTGGATGGAACAGAGGTGAAAATGTTTTTTTGGATGATTCGCGCGATAGACCGCTGCTTTTTTCTTGCAAACGTCATTAGCCCACGCGACAGTGAAGTACGATTTTAACGCTTCGGTCACGAGTCCGCTGCCCGCAAAGAAGTCGAGGAACGGCAGTTTGGCGGAAGAAGAAAAAGTGGAGAGAAGTCTGGGAGAGCGGGGGCGTCGATCGCTTTTGTCAATTCGTTTTGCAGATGCAGTCATTGTCAAGCCGATTGCAGGCAGATATACCGTGCGAACGAATACGAATCAACCCGAAGGTTGCAACGTCAAAAGAGAGCATGGTTCACAGAAAAAGAAGGTGCTGGAAAACGTTCCTGGCCACGTTGCTTTGCATGGTGTCGTTTCCCCTCTTTGCCTGGGCGGACCCGACGGCGGAGCATCCGCTTGAATCAGTTACGGCAACCAAAGAAATAAAAATTTTTGGGGTAATCTATCCGCGGCGTTTCAATGCTGCGCGGGGCGACGAAGCGCGCTATCATCTGCTCGTGTGGAACGGAGGCGCTTCACCCGGTGCGTTGATTGAAACGCCAGCCGATGACTTAGCTTTTCATGATGCGCTCGTCGCTCTGGGCGCCCACCCAGGTAATAATCTCAGCATGGCGTCGTGGAATAAACGTCATGAGCCAGACAATCCCGCGTCCCGCGAAAAAGTCACCGGCAGTCAACTGGAAGTGCGTCTCACCTGGGCGAATAATCCAACAGGCATCACGATCGACCAGTCCCTGCAAACTTCTTCAGTGTCTTTCCCACCTCCTAACCCCCAATCCCTAACCCCTAGCCTGGAGTGGCGTTTCGGCGGCAATCGTGGCCGTTGGTTTAATAAGATTCCGCTGGCTCGGCGCCCTGGCTGTCTTTTGTGTTTCTATAGTTGTCCCAGCGGCAAAGTGAGCAATAGCGCGCTGAGCGTCCATGATTATGTCACGACTCCCTCGCGTTTCGAGGCCAATCTCACTATGCTGCCGCCGGACGGCACACCCGTCATTGTCACTATTCGTGTCGCGCTGTGAGGTATGTCTGCCCCTCGCTCCCGTATTGCGGTGATCATTCCCGTGCTGAACGAAGAAGCAACGTTGCCTCTGGTGTTGGCCGCGATTCCAGCTCAGGTGGTGGAAGAAGTCGTGGTGATCGACAATGGCTCCACGGATCGGAGCATCGAGGTCGCCCGCGCTTGCGGGGCCACAGTCTTGAGCGAGCCCCAGCGCGGCTACGGAGCCGCTTGCCTGACTGGGATAGCGTATTTGCAGACAAAAACTCCCGACATTGTGGTTTTTCTTGACGGTGATTACAGCGACCATCCGGAAGAGATCCCGAGGCTCGTCCAACCTATTCTCACCCAAGGGTACGACCTCGTCATCGGCTCGCGCACGAAGGGCCAAGCAGAGCCTGGCGCATTGCTGCCGCAAGCACGCTTTGGTAACGCGCTCGCTACTCGTCTGATCCGCTGGATCTATGGGTTCTCCTATAGCGACCTAGGACCATTCCGCGCTATTCGTTTTCCCGCCCTCCTCCGCCTAGGTATGGTTGACCGGAATTATGGGTGGACGGTAGAGATGCAAATTAAAGCGATTCAGCGGGGCCTCTCCATCACCGAGGCGCCAGTCCGTTATCGCAAACGCGCCGGTGGCGCTTCAAAGGTCACAGGCACCCTGAAAGGAACGATCTTGGCCGGGTACAAAATCCTTTGGACTGTCTTTCGCTATACCTGGAGAGCACAGTGACGGAACAAACGATTGAATGGAATCTGGCGTTCGCGGTGGATGAAGTGGCGGCTGGCGTAGAAAAACTGCTTGCCAAATTAAATATGACGTTTGCTCGCGTCGAAGCCGGTGAAGAAGTGAGGTTTCGCGCCCATCCGGAAGCAGGATCTCTGACCTTCACCGTGCGCCCCCTGGCCGCACATAAAAGCCCTTTCAACATTCAAATCACGCTACATCGCACCCTACTGGTCGTCGTCTATGCGGGATTTTCCCCGCAAGCGGAATCTGCGCTCCGGCAGGGCTTAACGCTGACCTTTCTCCGTGTCGGAGGATGAACAGGGACACGGCATGTCCGAGGCATAGTACAGAGCCTGGCAAAAGGCTCACGGAGTACGGTAATGCGCGTGTCAGTCATCGCGCCAACGTTCAATGAGGCAACGCAGATTGCGCATACGCTGCGGCGAGTGCGTGAGGCAGGGGAGTGCGAAATTATCGTCGTGGATGGCGGCAGCACCGACGGCACGCTGGATATTGTGCGCCCTTTTGCCGATATCACCCTGTTAGCGGAACGAGGTCGAGCACGGCAGATGAACGCGGGCGCGCGTTGCGCCTCGGGAGATATTCTCCTTTTTCTCCACGCGGACACGCTCCTGCCGCAGGATTTCTCCAGTCTGGTGCAGCACGCCTTGTACAAGTCCCATGTGGTGGGCGGACGTTTTGACGTATGTCTCGACGCCCCCGGGTGGCCGTTTCGCATGATCGAGACACTCATGAATACTCGTTCGCGTGTGACACGCATCGCCACCGGCGACCAGGCGATCTTCGTCCGGCGTGACACATTCGAGAAAATAGGCGGTTTTCCTGAACTGGAACTCATGGAAGATATCGCCTTCAGCCGCCGGTTAAAACGGTGCGGCAAGATCGCTTGTCTTCGTGAACAGGTTACCTCGTCAGCGCGCCGCTGGCAGCGAGACGGCATCGCAAAAACCATCGTGCTGATGTGGACCTTGCGTCTCGCCTACTTTCTCGGCGTGTCACCGCGCCAGTTAAAAGCATTTTACGCTGATACACGGTAAATAAACTGCCCCGCCCTTTATCCTTTCCGCCCCGTTTCCACCGTCCACGTCGTCCCCGTTGCACTATCTTTCAGGACAATACCCTGGTCAGCGAGTTGCGCGCGAATCGCGTCCGCGCGTTTGAAATCACGAGCTTTGCGGGCAGCGAGCCGTTTGGTGATTAATTGCTCAATCGCTTCCGGGGTGAGCTGCGCCTGTTGTAAACCCCGCTGTTTTCGCTGCTCCAGGAACCGCGTCGGCTCCTCGTTCATGAGCCCTAACACCTCGCCAATCGCGTGCAGGTCGCGTCGCGTTGCAGCCAACGAGGCTGTCTCTCCAGCGTCCAACACTCGATTCAACTCACGGATCGTTTCAAAGATCACTCCGAGCGTTCTCGCGGTGTTGCAGTCATCATCCATCGCCTCGCGAAACCGCGCCAGCAGCGCGGACGCAGCCTCGGGCTCCTGGGCGCCGCCAGCCGCACCGTCACCAGCAAGGGCGGTATCCACCCGCGCCAGGGTTTCATAGATGCGGGTGAGCCCCTTTTCCGCTTCTTCCACTTTCTGCTCGGAAAAAGCCAACGGCATGCGATAATGAGTGGAGAGCAACACAAACCGCAATACTTCGGCACTTGACTTTGTTAACGCCTCACTGATCGTTAAAAAGTTGCCGAGCGATTTGGACATCTTTTCCTGCTCGACCGTCACCATGCCGTTGTGCAACCAGAACTGCGCTAGCTCTTTTCCGTTTGCCCCTTCGGACTGGGCGATTTCATTTTCGTGATGGGGAAAAATCAAGTCAGAGCCGCCTCCGTGGATATCGAACGGCTGCCCCAAGTATTTACTCGACATAGCGGAGCACTCGATATGCCAGCCGGGCCGCCCCGGGCCCCATGGGCTCTCCCAGAAGGGTTCTCCCGGCTTGCTCGCTTTCCACAGCGCAAAATCCATTGGGTGATGCTTGCGTTCGTCCACTTCAATGCGCGCACCAGCCATCATATCTTCGAGGCGACGATGGGAAAGTTTGCCGTAACCTGGAAAACGATCCACAGCAAAGTAGACATCTTCATCCGCCGCATACGCAAGCCCCTTCGCTTCCAGTTCGCGGATAATGGCGATCATTTCGGGAATATGTTGCGTGGCGCGCGGCTCCTGCGTGGGCGGGAGGCAGCGCAACGCTTGCATATCCTCGTTAAACTCATGGATGCACTGCTCGGACAGTTCTTGCGCAGAAATACCCCGCTGATTGGCGCGGTTGATGATCTTATCGTCCACATCAGTGAAATTGCGGACGAAGGTGACCTCGTAACCAAGAAAGCGGAGATAGCGGTAAATCACGTCGAAGGTCACGAGCGCACGCGCATGCCCGATGTGCGACTTATCGTAGACTGTGACGCCGCAGACATACATGCGCACCTTGCCGGGCGTCAGAGTGACAAATTCTTCGTTTTTGCCAGTGAGAGTATTGTAAAAATGTAAAGCCATAAGCCTGCCTATTCGTGCTTCGATAAATTTAGCACGAACGGTTTTTCAGAGGTAGAAGAATGAGGACCGGGCGCCCCGAGTTTGTCGAAGGGTGACCAGTCCAGGCTCAATTCTACTGTCGTCCGGCGACTAAGTGCTCCACTACGGAAGGATCAGCCAGGGTAGAGATGTCGCCAAGTTGATCGATAGCGCCTTCGCCGATTTTGCGTAAAATTCGCCGCATAATTTTGCCGCTGCGGGTTTTCGGCAGACCATCAGAGAATTGAATCTTGTCCGGCGTGGCATGGGGGCCAATCTCGTGGCGCACGGTTTCGATCAGCGCCTTGTGCAACGCAGGAGACGGCTGTTGGCCCGTCTTCAACGTGACAAAGGCGTAAATCCCCTGCCCTTTCAGATCGTGGGGCATGCCCACTACCGCCGCTTCAGCCACAGAAGGATGTTTGCCGAGCGCACCCTCCACTTCCGCCGTCCCTAATCGGTGCCCCGATACGTTGATTACGTCATCGACGCGGCCAGTGATCCAGTAATAGCCATCCTGATCACGACGACAGCCGTCGCCAGTAAAATACTTGCCGGGATACATGGAAAAATAGGTTTGCCGGAAACGCTCGTGGTCGCCGTAGACCGTGCGCATGATCCCAGGCCACGGGAATTTAATGCACAGGTTGCCGGTCACTTCGTTCCCCGTTAGTTCGTTCCCCTGCTCATCTACTAGACACGGCTGCACGCCAAAGAACGGCAAGGTCGCCGAGCCCGGTTTGGTTCTCGTCGCTCCCGGTAACGGCGTGATCAGAATGCCGCCGGTTTCGGTTTGCCACCAGGTGTCAACAATGGGGCAGCGTTCTTCTCCGATCACTTGGAAGTACCAATGCCATTCGGGACTTTTAATAGGCTCCCCCACCGTTCCCAACACACGCAGGCTAGAGCGATCATATTTCTGCGGCCACGAGTCGCCCTCTTTCATCAGTGCGCGCAGAGCGGTCGGCGCGGTATAAATAATGTTGACCTTATGTTGCTCCACGACTTGCCAGAAACGGCCAAAATCCGGGTAATTCGGCACTCCTTCAAACATGACCGTCGTGGCGCGATTCGAGAGTGGGCCATACACCACATAGCTGTGCCCCGTCACCCAGCCACAGTCAGCCGTGCACCAGTATACGTCGCCGGGTCGATAGTCAAAAACGTAGCGATGGGTAATCGACACGTGCGTCAGATAGCCGCCCGTCGTATGTAGCACGCCTTTCGGTTTGCCGGTTGAGCCTGAAGTATACAAGATAAACAATGGGTCCTCGGCGTCCATCTGTTCGGGCGGACACGCGGATGCCTGCTTCGGCGTGATGTCGTGCCACCAAACATCGCGACCGCTTTGCATAGCCACAGGATGGCCCGTGCGTTGCACGACCACGACCGTTTCAATCGACGGGCAATGAGCCAGCGCTTCATCCGCATTGGCTTTCATCGGAATATCGTTTTTAGCTCCCCGCAACGCCGTATCTTGCGTAACGAGCACCTTACAGGTTGAGTCCTGAATCCGGTCACGTAACGACTCTGAGGAGAACGCGCCAAATACGACGGAGTGCACCGCACCGATGCGTGTACACGCCAGCATCGCTACGGCAAGCTCTGGAATCATTTGCATGTAGATGCAGACCCGGTCACCTTTCTTCACTCCGAGTGATTTGAGGGTGTTCGCGAACTTACACACCTGTTCATGTAATTGTGCATAGGTGAGTGACCGAGATTCAGAGAGGTCGTTGCCTTGCCAGATAATCGCCGTTTGGGCGCCGGCCCCAGCCTCAAGATGTCGATCCAAACAATTGTAGGACACATTCAGTTTGCCGCCGATAAACCACTTGATCTGAGCCGTGTGGAAATCCCACTCCATCACCTTGTCCCACTTTTTGAACCAGGCCACAAACGTCTCCGCCTGTTCGGACCAAAAGCCTTCGGGGTCCTGCACGGAGCGCCGATACATTTGCGCGTACAGCTCCGGAGTGATGGCGGTCTGCCGTCTCACGGTCGCAGGCACATCATAGATCTGATCGCTAGTCACCTGTTCAGACATCGGTTTCACTCCTTTTCCTGACAGTCAATTCACTCAAAGGAAGACCAACCTCAACTTCGTTCAGGCAGATTAGCATAAAGAAAATCAAGGAAAAAACTAGGGGAAACACTATCGGTCACCCGCTAATACGAAGCGGGCTCAGGAAAAGCTTGAGGTTATTCTCTCGCAAATTACCCCTTGACGTTCATAGAGTCGTTCTTAGATTCGTTGCGTACACAGTGAGCGCCGGCGCAAGTTTCACATAAGAGACAGATTTTAAACAGTACGAATACACTTAGGAGGTATTTATGGCGCTCTTTCGTTTTGCTCCAGCTCTTGACCCTGTCAACGCCTTGCTGAACTTACAGCAAGAGCTTGATCGCGTGTTTGATAAGCCCTCAATGTCCGATTTCGGCCTCTCGGGCCGTGGCGTGCATCCGCCGGTGAACGTCTTCAGCAATCAAGATGGTTATTTGGTAAAAATGGAGGCTCCAGGTCTCAACCCTGAGCAAATTCACATTGAGGCTCATGGTCGCACTCTTACGCTGCGCGGCAAACGCGAGACCGCGACGCCACAAGGCGGCAGCTTTCATCGCCGCGAGCGCGACAGCGGAGAATTCTCTCGCTCTTTGCAGTTACCCGTGGACCTGGATCTTGCTCAAACGGAAGCCTCATATAAGCACGGCATGCTCACGGTGCGGATTCCGAAAAAGGCGGAAGCCAAGCCCCGTCAGATCACTGTAAAGGCCGCGTAACAAGCTTCTTATCAAGCAAGGAGTGATACACCTATGGAACAATCAGTCGCTACTCAAGGAAAAAAAGAAGTCACAAACAATGAACAGACTCGTCCAGGACGCACCTATGCGCCTAATGTCGATATTTACGAAACTTCGGAGAGCTTGTGGCTGTGGGCGGATATGCCAGGCGTCGACGAGAATTCCCTCGAAGTACGCGTCGCCGATGGCGTTCTATCGCTCGAAGGAAGAGTCGCACTGCAAGAGTATGACAGTCTCAGCCCGGTCTACACGGAATATAATGTCGGCAATTATGCACGCCGGTTTTCTCTCTCCAACGAAATTGACGTTGAGCGGATCAAGGCGCGCATGACAAATGGAGTCCTGGAACTCGAACTACCAAAGGCCGAACGCGCCAAGCCCAAACGCATCTCGGTCTCGGTAGGGTAAGCCTTAGTGGGGCGCTGGAAGTGCAGCGCCCCCAAATCTGCTCTTTATCTCTCTTGTGTTCGCAGGCAGGAGTTACACCTTGCGTTCGTCTTCCTTCCTCCGTTAGGAGATGCATTCCTCGGCTACTTCCGTTATAGAAAGCAGGGGGCTCTCTACCATGACAAGACAATCTGGTCCGACTCCTCAAGAACTCCGGCAAGCACTGCATGAAGCCGCGGACTGGGTCGCTTCCTATTTGGAAACTGTCGGCGACCGTCCGGTATTGTCACAGGTAGTTCCTGGCGCGATCACGAGAACCCTACCAGACTCAGCCCCGCTTGCAGGAGAACCACTATCCCACATTCTTCAGGATGTTGACCGCTTACTAATGCCTGGAATCACGCACTGGAACCATCCCTCGTTTTTTGCCTACTTCGGCATCAGCGGTTCCGGCCCGGGCATCCTCGGTGAGCTACTTTCCGCTGCGCTCAATGTCAATGCAATGCTGTGGCGCACTTCTCCCGCCGCTACAGAGCTAGAGCAGTGCGTACTCGCTTGGGTTGCAGACCTGTTAGGTCTGCCCCGCGAATGGTTTGGTGAGATTACCGACACCGCGTCGGCCTCCACTTTGTACGCCTTGGCTGCCGCGCGAGAAGCTGCCGGGGTGGAGGTGCGAGAACTCGGCATGGCGGGCCGAGCGGACCTTCCACCTTTAGCTATTTATACTTCCACCCAAGCTCATAGCTCCGTTGACAAAGCTGCTATTGCTTTGGGCCTCGGTCGACGTTGGACCCGGCATATAGAAACTGACGTGGCCTTTTGCATGCGCCCCGACTTGTTGGAGCAGGCGATCAAGGCGGATCTTGCGTCTGGTGTAAAACCACTTGCGGTTGTCGCCACAGTAGGAACAACCTCTTCAACCAGTATTGACCCGGTCGATGCCATTGCGGATATCTGTGCGCACCACGGTCTCTGGTTGCACGTGGATGCGGCCTACGGTGGCGCTGCGGCCTTGTTGCCCTCTCATCGCCACGTGTTGCAAGGGTGCGAGCGCGCGGATTCCTTCGTGACCAACCCGCACAAATGGCTGCTCACGCCGATCGACTGTAGTTTGTTGTACACCCGTCGTCCGGACGACCTCAAAGGCGCCTTCTCCTTGGTCGCGGAATACCTGCGCACCAACGATGCCGGTGTTGTCAATTTAATGGACTATGGCTTATCGTTGGGCCGTCGCTTCCGCGCCCTCAAATTGTGGATGGTGATCCGCGCCTACGGCAAGGATGGCTTGGCGCACCTGATTAGAGGCCACCTCGAGGCAGCGCAGTGGCTCGCCGCGCAGATTGACGCCACGCCAGGCTGGGAACGGTTGGCGCCCGTCCCGTTTTCTACTGTGTGTTTCCGTCATGTTCCTGCGGGCACTACAGATCTCGAAGCCCACAACGCCGCTATTCTTGACGCGATCAACGCAAGCGGCGCGGCGTTTCTTTCCCATACAAAATTGAACGACGTCTACGCTCTCCGCGTGGCGATCGGCAATCAAGCCACGACCCTGGAGCATGTGAGGCGCTTATGGGAGCGCCTCTGTTCAACCGTTGACAATGTGTAGCCTGCCCAGGTGGGGTATTCGTCCGAAAATTATTTGTAGTTTTCGTAAAACACGTAATTGGTGGAGTAGTCACTAATTTCAAAATAGACTTTCTTCTCTCCACTGTCGACTTTGAAATTAAAATTTTCGTCAACGTAGCCATAGCCAAACCGGTAAGGGCGCGGCACATTGTCCTTGGTGCCATGCGCAGTCGTCAGTTTGTCTATTTTGATGAAACGCATGACTAACTTATCACCGGCATAGATATCCAGTACGCCATCCGTTCCGGTCCAGTTTTGGAGGGATCGGCTAATTTCGTTCTGAGTTTCTTGGGTACATCCCCCGAGCCCTAAGACCCAAATACACCCAACTATGACCATCAAAGATCGCGCAATCACGGACATAGAGTTCTCCTCTGGGAGCGCCAGTCACGGCACCAACAACCGTAACGCTTTGTGAGTCGCCGCCAACCGCTCTTCGTTCACCGGGCTCACGGCAATCACCGGCATTGCTGCGCCAGCCTCATGAAACGCTGCCAGTTGTTCTCTACACAGGCTCGGAGGACCAAAGATGCAGACCTGCTCGACCATCCGATCAGATACCAGCGCCGCCGCTGCACGCCGATTGTTCGTTTTCCAGGCGGCTTGCAACGCGTTGACTTCCTCAACAAAGCCGCAACGTCGCCACTGCTTGCGATAAAAAGGCAACTGGGCAAAGAACGCGAGATTATAGCGCGCCGCCGAGCGCGCCTGTTCCAAATCGTCGGAAATAAACGTGGGAATGCTTACGATGCAGTCTACCCCGGCAGGATCTTTTCCAGCGCGTTGCGCGGCGCCTTTGGCGGCGTCAAGCAGTTTGGTCAAATAGGAGCGCGCCGGCAAAAACGGCATAATGCCATCGGCGAATTCTCCTCCCACTTCCGCGGTCTCGACTGTGACCGAAGCCACATACACGGGCACAGGATGCGCCGCAGGCCGTGGACGAAAGAAGGCTCCGAGCGATTCGCCTCGCAGAGCTTTTTTCACAGTTTGAACATATTCACGCATGTACTGACGTGGTTGATCCATTTTGACGCCGAGCGATTCCAGTAACGGTCTGTGACTCACGCCAAAGCCCAAGACGAGACGGCCCCCGGATAATTCCGCAATAGTCGCCGCCGTCATAGCCGCAAGAAACGGATGACGAAAGTAGATATTGGCGATATTCGTGCCGACTTGGATGCGCGAGGTCTGCATGGCAATGGCTTCCGCGCACGCCAGCGCATCACCTCTTCCCTCATTAACCAAAATTGCTGCAAAGCCCTGCTCCTCAGCCAAGCGGCCCAGTTCAATGAATTCCTTGAGCGGCGCTTCAGTAGCTGTAGAAAGCACAACGCCTAAACGAGTCATAGCTCCTCCTTCATGGCTTCATTCCCATTGTTACGGTTTACTGCCGCCGCCGGGCGGCTCCCCCTCAGGGGCGGCGCTTTTGCCGGATTGCTCTCCTGGCGTGGTCACGCTTTTCTTCTGCAGTTTGATCATCCACGCTTGCGAATTGGAGGTGTCAAAGACTCCCACGTCTTCTCCCACTACGGTGAATTGATAGCGTCCCGCTTGCGGACGCATGGCCAGATACAACAGTAACACCAGCAAAAAAAACATTTGCCACGTCAGCAAGCGAAGAAATTTTTCAATTTTTTTCATCGTGCTACTTGCCTCAGGCGAAGAGAGGCTCTCCGTTCGGGTCTCTTTCTGGGACATGTTTCCTCCTCAGGTCTCTCGGCGCCCATAAAATAAGCACAACCGATCAAGCCTCTGATTTTCTTTACAATTTGCTTCGTGATTCACAGAGATATTCACAGGTTATTCACAGGCGGTAAGGTCCGGTTGTTTCCTCTGCTTCGTTATGACGCTCCTCTCAATTGCTGACGATATTCCTTCGGACATCGCCGATCTTCCTCAACAGCGGTTCAGGGGATTGTAGGGAATTCCAGCGCCCCTGTCACGAGGAAGCGAGATGAGAGCAGAGAGGATTGTTTTTTTCCGTGTTCTGTGGTCTGTATGAGCAGCAGGTAAGTGAGATGATTTTTTCCACGTAGAGACTGCTGCTCATGGCCGTACATGAACGGTACTCTTCAGATCGTGGCCAGTGGACCACAATGAAGGCTGAGATTCGCAACTCCATCTGGCAACTTTTGCTTCGACAAGGAGCCGTTCGTTTTCCGAGCGCGGCGGGGCGCATCCCTAATTTTGTCGGGGCGGACCAAGCCGCTAAGCAGTTGCGCGAACTCACCGTTTGGCGACGCGCCCAAGTGATTAAAGTCAACCCAGACGCGCCGCAACTCCCTGTGCGCCGCGCCGCCCTTGAAGATGGAAAAGTGCTCTATCTCGCCGTGCCACGCTTGCGCACGGAGAAATGTTTCTTGGAAATCGATCCACAGAAACTTGGGAATCGCGCCCTGTTAACGGCGAACATCCGCGGAGCCTTGAAGTACGGTCGCTTGATTGCCCCGCGAGATATGCGTCAGGCTGACTTGATTATTTGCGGATCGGTGGCGGTGGGCCGTGATGGCGCTCGCGTGGGCAAAGGCGGTGGGTTTTCGGACCTTGAATACGGTCTCTTACGCGAAGAAGGAAAAGTGCGGGAACTGACCCCGATTATCACCACTATCCACCCTCAGCAATTAGTGCCCTATAAAATTCCCATGTTTCCTCATGATCTCCCCGTCGATTTCCTCATCACGCCCAATGAAGTGATCGCTACACGTTCCGTGTATCCACGGCCGCGAGGCATTTACTGGGATTTGTTGCGCGTTGTCAAAATCAACGCGATTCCAATTTTGCGAAAACGCTCACGGCAAGGCGGAACCGGCACTCGACAAGGGGGATAAGTTTCCGACTAGAAAAGCACGCGAGCAAGCTCGGGAATGGCGCGAATGATATAATCCGGCTCAGGAATGCCCTCAGGCAGCGTTGCGCCAGCAGCGTTTACCCAGGCGACATCCATACCAACTGTCTTGGCCCCCACGATATCATCCTGTGGAGAATCGCCAACAAACAACGCCTCTTGTGGATCGACGCCGAGCACAGATAACGCATCAGTAAAAATTTGCGGGTGCGGTTTGCGCCAACCATGTTCATCGGACACCACGATGTGATGTAACTGTGCGCTGGCGCGAGGTCCAAGGACACGCCGCGCCGTGGGACCATGATCAAAATTCGACACCAGGGCCGTGGCGTAGTGTTGTCGCACCTGAGCAAGGAATTCCTCATGGGCCGCGGGTACGTCCATCGACTGGGCTAGGATGTCCATATGCGAGAGAGAAAGCTCTTCCGCCAACCGCAAGGTTTCTGGCGATTCGGCAAAACCAGCGCGCAGCAACGTTTGCGAGAAACGGTGCTGCGAAGAAAATTCTCGCATGTGGCGAGACCGCTGATCTCCCAGTTCTCGACTGACCGAGGAGAGGGCCAGAAAAAATCGCTCAAACGAGATGTTTAACTGTTTTTGTTCGTAGATTTCGCGCAATCGCCCCATGGTTGAGCGAGAAGTTTGCCCATTCCATTCAAACACGGGTAATTTGGTATGGTCGAACAAAGCGACCGTGCCAAATAAATCGAAAAGAACCGCTCGATAGGTGTTCATAAAAGGGTACAATTGCTGATAAGCAGTTGCGCAATCGCTCTATCGTGCGCAGATTGGGTAAAATTAAGAAAGAGCCGTTCTATCTTTTGCCGTGTTGGGAAAGCGAGAGACTGCACTTTGCGCGCAAATAGTTCGCCAAGCGGAATGAGCGCACTCGCTTCAGCAAGAAAAAAGAGCTGCTCGTTGGTCATAAGGGTGCTCTGTTCATGAGGGATATACATGGCGGTTGTATCGAGTCTTTCCCCCTTGAGCAAGCAGAGGGTATGTATTATGTTTTGCCAGGGTCATATAGCTGTACCCTGCGTTAGATTGGAGGACACCTCAATGGCAGATTTCCCGATCCGCGCCAGTGGGGAGGAAGAGGGCCAGCAGCATCGTCCGGTGGGATTTGAGGAAGATCCGGCCAACGTGACGGTGCCAACCGAATTGCCGATCTTGCCTCTACGCGGAGTGGTCATTTTCCCCTCCGCTATCGTGCCGTTACTTATTTCGCGTGGGTCCTCTCTCAACCTTGTCGAAGACTGTTTGAAAAGCGAGCGTATTCTAGGACTCGCAGCACAGAAAAACGCCGAGGACGAGAACCCTGCTGCACAAGCGTTATTCTCACGCGGCAGCGCGGGTCGCATTCTCAAAATGTTGAAATACCCGGATGGCAGCATGCGCATTCTCGTCCAGGGTTTGCAACGTATTGATATTCGCGACTACGTGCAACACGATCCGTATTTACGCGCGAAAGTCACGCCGCTGTCTGACAGCATCGAGGAGAGCAAAGACCTCGGAGCGTTGCAGGCGCACATGGTCAGCCAGTTCTCCAAGTTCGTCTCACTCGTGCCCTATTTGCCGGACGAACTGCAGGGCGTGGTGATGAACATCAAAGACCCTGGTCGGGTCGCGGATTTGGTTGCGTCCCAGCTCAATATCTCCAGCGATGAGAAACAAGATCTACTGAACACGCTCGACGTGAGAACGCGCTTGGAAAAACTGTCGACAATCTTGAACCGAGAAATTGAACTCGTCGAACTCGGACATAAAATTCAATCGCAAGTCCAAAGCGAACTGAATAAGAACCAGAAAGAATTTTATCTTCGTCAACAAATGCGCGCGATTCAAAAGGAATTAGGCGAAGGCGACTCGCGCTCGAATGAAATTGACGATCTCAAGAAGAAAATTGATGAAGCGAAAATGCCCGAGGAGGCGCGCAAAGCTGCTGATAACGAACTGGAACGGTTACGGCTCATCCCGCCCGAATCCGCCGAACACTCGATGGTGCGCACCTACTTGGAGTGGCTCGTCAACTTACCGTGGGCTGTGTCCACGGAAGATAATCTGGACATTCCCCACGCCCGCCAAGTCTTGGATGAAGACCATTACGATCTCGTGAAAATCAAAGACCGCATTCTTGAATACTTGGCTGTACGGAAATTGCGGAAAGATCCCAAAGGACCAATTTTGTGTTTCGTCGGCGCCCCAGGCGTGGGGAAGACCTCGCTCGGCCGTTCGATTGCGCGCGCGATGGGACGGAAATTCGTGCGAATTTCGCTGGGCGGCGTGCGCGACGAGGCGGAAATTCGCGGTCATCGTCGCACTTATATCGGCTCCCTACCTGGCCGCATCGTACAATCGCTGCGCACCGCAGGTTCGAATAACCCGCTCTTCATGTTGGACGAAATTGACAAGTTAGGGATGGATTTTCGCGGCGACCCCGCCTCCGCACTCTTGGAGGTGCTGGACCCTGAGCAAAACTTCTCTTTCCAAGATCATTACCTCGATGTGCCGTTCGATCTGTCGAAGGTGATGTTCATCACCACCGCCAACTACTTGGAACCGGTGCCGCCAGCATTGCGAGACCGCATGGAGGTCATTGAGCTAGCGGGCTACACGGATGAAGACAAGCTCGAAATCGCCAAGCGACACCTGATTCCTAAACAAATTAGAGAAAACGGGCTGACCGCCGAACAGATCGCTTTTACGGACGAGGCTATTTTACTAGTGGCGCGCAGTTACACGCATGAAGCTGGCGTTCGTAACCTTGAGCGCGAACTGGGCAGCCTCTGCCGCAAAGTCGCCCGAGCGGTCACGGAAGGCCAAACCGAGTTGGTGGAAATTTCACCCGCCAAAGTCATGGAATTCCTCGGCCCAGAGAAACACTTTTCGGAAGTGTCCGAGCGCACAATGGAGCCGGGCGTGGCTATTGGTTTGGCGTGGACGCCGAACGGCGGCGATATCCTCTTCATCGAGGCCACCCGCATGGCTGGCAAAAAGGGGCTCACTTTGACCGGCCAGTTGGGCGACGTCATGAAAGAGTCAGCACAAGCCGCGTTGTCGTACGTCCGCGCTCATGCAGATCAACTTGGTATCCCTGCCGACTTTTTCGAGAATTGTGATCTTCATGTACACGTGCCTGCCGGCGCGACCCCGAAAGATGGACCATCAGCGGGCATTACGATGGCAACCGCACTTGCCTCGCTCTTAACTGGCCGTCCGCTCCATTCGCATTTGGCCATGACGGGCGAAATTACCTTGCGCGGTCGTGTGATGCCGATCGGCGGCGTGAAAGAAAAAGTGTTGGCTGCCCGTCGCGCCGGCGTCACCACGATCATTCTTCCGCGCCGGAACGAGAAGGATTTGGAGGACGTGCCGGAAAACATTCGCAAGGAGCTGCAGTTCCACTTCGTTGACACCATTGGCGAAGTGCTGAACCTCGCGTTGGAGCCCGCCGTTGTGCCGGTCAGCACAGCGGTCGCCAGCTTCGGCAAAAGCGAAGCGGCATCGCCATCTTAAGCTCAGGTCGCTTTTGTAGAACTCAAGGGGCAAGACTGACACGCATGAAGTCTTGTCCCTTTTTTTTTGTCCCAATCCACGTCACGGAAGGAACAGTCATGGCCATTACCGCAATCGACCAATTGCCGCTGAGTGGAAAACGCGTATTTATCCGCGTCGACTTCAATGTCCCTCTCGATAAAGCCAGGGCAGTCACCGATGACACGCGGATACGGGAGGCGCTGCCCACCATCCGGTATGCGCTTGACCACGGCGCAAAAGTGGTGTTGGCTTCACACCTGGGCCGCCCCAAAGGAAAAGTCGATCCTGCTTTCAGTCTGCGCCCGGCAGCCGATCGGCTCCGGCAGCTCCTGGGCAATGTGGAGGTCTCACTCGCTTCGAACTGTGTTGGCGCGGCGGTCCAGGGGCAAAGTACACAACTGCCAACCGGCGCCGTGCTCGTGCTGGAGAATCTCCGTTTCCACGCCGAAGAAGAGAAAAACGAGCCCGGATTCGCCCGCGCGTTGGCGGCGCTCGCCGACATCTATATCAACGATGCGTTCGGCTCTTCGCATCGCGCTCACGCCTCAGTTGTGGGTATTATTCCACATGTCGCCACGACTGGGGTAGGATTTTTGATGCGCAAGGAAATCGACGCGCTCTCTCGTCTCCTCACACAACCAGAACATCCGTTTGTCGCGATTTTGGGCGGCGCAAAAGTTTCCGACAAAATTGGTCTTATCCGCAGCTTGCTGCCCAAGACGCAGACCATCATCATTGGCGGCGCGATGGCGTACACCTTGCAACGAGCTCAAGGCGTCGCCATCGGCAAATCCTTAGTCGAGTCCGACCGTATCGAAGAAGCAAAGGCCATCCTCGCCGAAGCTGCACGACGGGGCGTCACTATCTTGCTGCCGCAGGACCATGTCGTTGTCGAGGAATTAAAAGCAGGCGGCGCCTCAGCGGTGACTTCTGGGCGAGATATTCCTGCGGATCGGCTTGGCGTGGATATTGGTCCACAAAGTATCGAGGCGTTTAACAGGGCCCTGCGCGGCGCCAAAATGATTTTGTGGAATGGTCCGATGGGCGTTTTTGAGATCGCGCCGTTCGATCGCGGCACGCGAGCGGTGGCGGAGGCTGTAGCCACCACCAGCAGCTTCAGCGTCGCCGGTGGTGGAGACACGGTAGCCGCGTTGACGCAAGCCGGTCTGGCGGAAAAAATTAGCCACATCTCCACGGGCGGCGGCGCCTCGCTCGAGTTCCTGGAATCCGGAGATTTACCCGGGCTTGCCGCCTTACGAAACGCTGCCTGAGCGCGCCCTGCGCCACGCCCCCCTTCCCCAGCGGAAACTCTTCTGCTACTAACCGTGTCGCGTTTCTTGTACAGAACGGGGCATGGTTCATTCACGATCCTGCTGTGTACCAAGACAACACCAAGAGATGAGGAGGGGTATCATGGCGGTACTTGTACGGCGAACCAACCGCATCGCGGGGGCGATTATTCTTGGCGTCTTAACGTTTCTCGTCACAAGCGGAGCGACGCTAGCGGCGGATCAAGGGAAAAAACCGCCAGCCAAGCAAGCAGCAAAATCCAAAGCGCCGTCGGTAACAAAGGGGGCTTCTCAGAAAAAAGTCGTCGAGGTCAAACTTATAGGGTTCACCGAGGAGGCTGCTTTGGCCACATTCGATACCTTTACGCTCGAATGGATGCAAAAGCTCATCCAAACAGAAAACTTCCATAAGTCTCAGGCCCAGGTCGTCGAATCGCCGGATGGCTTCGCGGTAGAATACATTGGCTATATTCCCGATAGACATATCAACGTGAAAAAGACCAACTCCTCGGATACTCCCTACGTGGGTATCTTGACCTATCTTGAGAAAAAACTGCGTTGCGCGGGGAAAACCAAAGAAGACGCCTTGAAGGGGCCGTTTGAACAAGTAGAAACCAGTCCGGTCTCGGAAATTTTTCGTTTCACTAAAGGAAAGTGGGTATATTGAATGAAGAGCGCGGGAGCCCGTGCTCCGGTCATGGGCCTCCTTTCCTCCTGCGAAATGGCCCGTTCTTTCCTTCCCCGCCACAAACATATTCACTTTCGCGAGGTTCCCTCTATGGCTAAAGCCTGGAGCAGCCCCCTACGTCAGTCCATTGTTCTTCTTGTCTGCTCTATTGTCATGAGCATCTCAGCCCCGCCAGCGTTGGCGGCGTCTGATGTTGAGCTCGACTGGAAAGTTACGCAAGAAACGCTTACGAATGGACTCACCGTTCTCCTTTTAGAGGACCACCATGCCCCGATCGTCTCACAACAAGTGTGGTACCAGGTGGGCTCGCGCAACGAGCGACCAGGGATCACAGGCATTTCCCACCTGCTGGAACATCTCATGTTTCGCGGTACGCCCAAGTATGGTCCTGGCGCCTACTCAAAACTCGTGCAAGCCACCGGTGGGACGGATAATGCGTTCACTAGCGATGATTACACTGTCTATTTTGTAAACACAACAGCCTCGCACCTGGATCTCCTGCTCTCGCTCGAATCCGATCGGCTCGCCAATCTTACGCTCGACGAGACCGGGTTTCAGTCGGAACGAAAAATTGTCATGGAAGAGCGACGCCTGCGCACAGCCGACGAACCGGCGGCGGACTTACTGGAGCAACTGAAAGCCGCCGCCTACACCGCGCACCCCTACGGTTGGCCTGTTGTCGGGTGGATGAGCGACCTCGAAACGCTCACGCTTGAAGATGTCAAGCGCTACCGACAGATCTATTACGCCCCCAATAACGCCATCCTGATTCTCGCTGGCGACATCAATCCAGAAACGCTGCTTCCAAAGATTCGCGCCGAGTTTGGCGCCATACCAACGGGGCCGACTCCACCGCTGGTCACCTCAAAAGAACCATCGCAACGGGGAGAGCGTCGCGTCGTACTCAAACGCCCCGCGTCACTCCCCATCTACGCGGTGGGCTATCATGTCCCGAACTTTACCAACGACGATAGTTTTCCTCTCTCTCTGCTCTCGGTCATTCTGGCAGGGGGGCGCAGTTCACGCTTGCAAACCATCCTCGTTGAAAAAAAAGCCCTGGCTTTATCCGCTGACGCTGATTATGAGCGCAGCTCATTGGACCCCCCGCTTTTTCTTCTGTCGATGCGAGTCGCGCAAGGGAAAAAATGGCAAGAAGCCGAAGCTGCGCTCTATCAAGAAATTGAGAAATTGAAGGCCGCCCCGGTGAGCGACAAAGAACTCCAGCGCGCACAAAATCTCGTCGAGGCCTCCTTCACCTATGGGCAAGATTCGCTCTTTTTCCGAGCGCAACAATTGGGAGAATATGCTGTGCTCGGCGACTGGAAACTGATCACCAAAGTTATTCCCGGCATTCGCGCGGTCACAGCGGCTGCTATCCAGCGCGTCGCGCAAACCTACTTCCGAGAAGAGAATCGCACGGTAGGAATTCTTCTTCCTGAAGGCCCACCGATACGGGAAAAGCCTACGGAAGAACTCGGCGATAAAACGGTGCACTAGTGGTCCGTGAAGTGAACGGGCTGTAGCCTCTCTCCAGCGAGAATAAGAACGGAGTCTCCCCGTGATAAAAACATTCTTCGCCGTCTGTCTCACAGTTCTCTGTTCAGTCGCATCAGCGCAAGCCGCTCCCCTAGGCTCGCGCACTGTGCTCGATAGCGGGGCAGTACTGTTAGTCGCAGAACGACCAGGCCTACCCATGGTGGTCATGAATATCATGTTGCCAACCGGGTCCGCAGCCGACCCCGCCGGCAAAGAAGGCTTGGCGAATCTCACCGCAGAACTGTTGATGCGTGGAACCAAACAGCACTCGGCGCAAGCGCTAGCGCAAGAACTCGACTTCCTCGGCGCTTCATTAGGGGTCGACGCCGATTACGAAGCGACGACTCTCACGTTAACCACGTTAACAAAGAATATCGACCAGTCCCTGGCGCTTCTCGCAGAAGTGCTGCTCACGCCCACGTTTCCGCCAGGAGAACTTGAGCAAAAACGCAAAGAGATCGAAGGCGTGCTCAAAAGCCATGAGGAGCAACCAGGCTGGGTGGCGCAGAAGACCTTTCTCAGCACACTCTATCCCCATCATCCCTACGGTCAATTGGTGGAAGGAAAGTCCTCGGCGCTGGAAACGGTAACTCAAGCCGAGGTCACAACGTTTCACCGCACGTATTATCGACCGAATGGCGCGGTCATCGCGTTTGCTGGAGATATTACCCAAGCGCAAGCAGCGGCGTTGCTACATAAACATCTGGCGGACTGGCGGCAAGCGCCGATTCCCGACGTGGCGTGGCCAGAGAACACGCCACCGGTCACGACGCGTCTGACGCTGGACAAGAAAGTCAGCCAGGCCAACATTCTTCTGGGGCACCCTGGTATCGCTCGCGCTAACCCGGATTATTACGCCGTGCAGTTGATGAACTATATTCTCGGCATGCGCGGCACCGAATCGCGACTCATGAAACGGGTTCGCGAAGAGCTAGGATTGGTGTACCACATCGGCAGCACCTTTATGGCGCGCAAGCACGCTGGGCCTTTCCTTGTTTCCTTGCAAACAAAAAACGCCAGCGCCGCTCAAGCCGTCGACGAAACATTACGCACGGTTCACCAAATGACGGAGCAGGGACTCACGCCGGAAGAACTTAACGATGCGAAAGCGTACTTTATCAACAGCTTTCCTTTGCGTTTAGCCTCGAATCGGGACGTGGCCGCGCTGCTGCCGCTCATAGAATTCTACAATCTGGGGCTCGATTATCCGGATCGCTACGCCGCTCTGATCGGGCAAGTCACACTTGAGCAAGTCCAGGCCGCAGCAAAGACGTATTTACATCCAGATCAATTTTTACAAGTCGTTGTCGCCGACCTCGCCGCCGCCGGACTGGAGAAGAAATAATTCAGTTGATTCGCCACACGATTGCGCCCCGCCCTTCGTGTGGCGGTAGAGTGACCCTGCCCTATTACGGATAAATTCCGCGAATGAGCATGGCTTCGGCGACGCGCTGAATGGCGTAAATTTGCGCCGCCGTGCGAAGATCCACTCTCTTCTCGTCGGCTACACGCAGCACCTGATTAAAACTGCGCACCATAATACGGCGCAAGCGCTCGTTGATTTCCTCCTCGCCCCAGAAAAACGATTGCAAGTCCTGCACCCACTCAAAATAGGACACCGTCACGCCGCCAGCGTTACAGAGGATATCGGGGATAATGAAAACCCCTTTCTCAAGGAGAATCTCATCCGCCTCCGGCGTTAATGGACCATTGGCGCCCTCGGCAATAATTTTCGCTCGCACCCGCCCGGCGTTCGCTGCGGTAATTTGATTTTCCATCGCGCACGGCATCAGGACTTCACATTCAAGAGTTAACAAATCGGCGTTCGAGATCGGCTCTCCCTCTGAGTAGCCGGCCACGGAGCCATGAACAGCGGCGTAGGTCCATAACCCACGGGCGTCGAGCCCCTTGGCATTGTAAATACCGCCTTGGACATCGCTCACCGCGATAATTTTCGCGCCCCGCTCTTCGGTCAAATACGCGGCTGGACCGCCGACTTTACCGAACCCCTGAACCACGATTCGAGCGCCCTCGATCTCCAGATGTTGATATTTGAGCGCTTCAATCGCCGTCACCATCACTCCTCGCCCGGTTGCCTCGCTCCGCCCCAACGAGCCGCCAATCGCCAGCGGTTTTCCCGTCACCACCGCAGGCACGGAATACCCATGGTGCATCGAGTATGTATCCATGATCCAGGCCATTTCTCGTTCCCCAGTGCCAAGATCCGGAGCCGGGATATCGCCCTGCGGATTCATTAAGACGCCGATTTCGGTAGCGTAACGCCGAGTGAGATTCTCCAATTCGCGCATCGATAACGTTTTGGGCTCACAAATCACGCCGCCCTTGGCTCCTCCGTAAGGAAGACCAACGACGGCGCACTTCCAGGTCATCCACATCGCCAACGCTCGCACTTCATCAAGCGTTACGCCTGGATGATAGCGAATGCCGCCTTTCGTCGCCCCCAGCGCCGTATTGTGATGCACACGATAACCGGTGAAGACACGGACGGAATCGTCATCCATCTCCACCGGAAAATTGACGGTCAGTTCACGTTTCGGGACTCGCAAATAGTCGACGAGGCCAGGTTTGAGGTCCAAATAGGTCACCGCTTTATCATACTGATGGAGGGCGCTTACATACGCATTCTCCGCCATGTCTCTCTCCTCGTTCCAGAAAATCAGTCTATGTTAACACACGTAAGAGCAATGCTCACGTCGGAGACATGACAAAGCGCTTTGGAAGTGAAACTGCTCGGCAAGAAGTCAATGGCAGACTCTCACTATTCAGCAGTAAGAAAAGTCAGCTCGCCAACATCAAGGACGCCAGTGCTCCGCAATAAACTCGTCAGTTCCACTTCTCTCCGCAAGTTTTCTTCAGCAACCAACTGTTTCCACAGCGCTTCTCGCATCCGTACTGGCAACTGTTTGCGTAAGCCGACAATTGCTTGCCACCGAGCAACTTCGTTGAGGTCTTGTCTGCCGCCAACCTCGTTTAACCCCACCAGTTGGAAAACGGCCCGCTGCGCTCCATTGGTAAATTCGTAGAGTTTCGATTGGAGATCAGGATTCGCTGCACTTGCTTCTTTCAGCGAACACGTCGTGCAGAGAATTCTTCCCTTGACCTTGGTTATCCCGCGCGATTCTCCGCCAAAGGAGGTAATGCCCGAACTGCCCTGCGCCCAGGCCGGAGCCTGATAACCTATAAGAAACAGTAAGGCAAGAACATTGATCGTGAGTGTTTTTTTCACCATGCTGATCACCTCCATCTACGAAGTAATGACGCCATCAAGCTCCAGTTTATTCATCACAGAGGAGAGAGACGGCCTCCTTCAGGCGCCAAGCCCTTGACCGTAAACAGTGCTGAAGCTAAGCGGCCAGGTCGCCAAAAATCGACAAGACATTCCAATTTGTTGACAGATTATAAAACACATTAACATTGTTATCCTTCGTCGAAAAAATAAACTCTCACATGAAGTGATAACCTGTCTTCACAAAGAATACAACTTCTCTGGGCTTGACAAGAACAGCGCTCAACAACAGTGCTGCTCCAACGCGTATTTTTTCATGAGACAGCGCAAATACGGCACGATGTTTGCTGACATCTTACCCTTCCAGCGCCCTTGACAGGAGCGGTGAGGCCGGATACCCAGTTCGGGCCTTCGCGATCTTGGGTGGTCATGACAGGTGGCGGTATGTTCACAAAAAGTGCTATTGCATTCGCGGGACGGAGTGTGCTCATTAGCGCGATGTTTCCAAGTTTTCTTTTCGCTAGTCAGCCGCATGTTCTTTCTTCCAGGCTGGCCCCGAAGCTTCGCTTTCCTGTGGTCCAACCTGCAGTCTCCTGTAAAAAGAGCGCGCCTTCACAAAGAAAGAAACCGCAAACGCTGTTAGTCAAACAGAAAGTGCAACGCCTCTTCACCAAAAAGAAAGCGATGAGGAACTATTCTTCCATCCATATGGAACATCGTTACAGTCATCTGCTTCACACACAGACGGCTGATATGTTGCCACTGGGCACGTTCACGATGCGCGCCTACACGCACCAACACCCGCATGCGGCGACAAAGACCGCCACGGGAACCCTTCCTCAACCAGGCCGCACCATCGCTGTGGACCCGAGAATCATTCCTCTCGGCACTAAACTGTATATTCCAGGCCTCGGCGAACGCATCGCCGAAGACGTCGGTGGACGTATCAAAGGAAAACGACTTGACATTTTTCTTCCGACGGTGAGTCACTGTCGCCACTTCGGCGTCCAATCACGCGAGGTGCTCGCCATTATTGAATAGTTTTTGTCTTTTCGTTTTCGTCTTATTCGTTCTTCCTCGGGGCGGTTAGCGTGTTCCGCGTCTTCGTTTCTTCGCGGCTTTCACTCTTTGTGATTTTTCCTGTTCGCCTCTCGCAGGCGGCGTAAAGATCCCCCGCTCTTGCATCAAACGAATCTGCCGCTCGATCACCGCCGTTTTGTACTCCGCGTGCCGCATCGGCGTTCGCTCAAGCCACAGGTTTTTCGGATACACAGGCTGTTCGTAAATGAGAGATAAGACTTCCATCCGCAAATCTTTCATCCAATTCATTAGCGGCGAGCGAGCACGAAACTCGCGCAGGGCTTCGATATCAATGACGCCGCCACAGTACGACGATCCTGAACCATAGTCATGTCGAGAAACGAGCCGCCCTTTGAAATCCACAATCATCGACTGCCCACCGAACGTGTCCACCGGCAACGGAGATTCCGGCAATAAGTAATACGTCCCTAAATTGGGCGCCACGACGTAGCAGGTATTGTCGAGCGCGCGCGCACGATTTTGAATTTCCCAGGCACCGTTGCCGACGTGCGGCTCTGGATACGCGGGGCGGCAGATCACCTCGGCGCCATTCATGGCGAGGCCGCGGATCAACTCTGGATACGAACCTTCGTTCGCCATGCACAGCCCGATCTTGCCAATCTCGGTATCCGCAACGGGAAAGAAGGCGTCGAGCGAACGTCCGTGAATCTCAATCCACTTCTCCCACACGTCGTGCGGACACACCGAATGTTCCACCGGAAAGAGCGGTGAATTTTTCCGATGTTTGAGGATCACCTTCCCTTGCGGTGAAAGCAGGAACACCACGTTAAAAAACAATCCGGGGAATTCAGGCTCATGCGCCTTCGCTGTTGCGACAAGGTAGCACTGAAACTCACGAGCGATTTTTCCCAACTGCTCGGTCTCTGGCCCGGGAATATCAATGGCGATCTCCTCGGCGTATTGGCGATGATCCCAGTCAAACACTTCATCGGTGAATCCTTGCAGTGCGCCTTCCGGAATCACGATGAGACGCACCGGCAGGTCCAAACTAGAGAGCCAACAAGCCGCCGCGCACACTTCGTGAAGATGTGCAATGTTGGTGAGAATGTGTTCGCGTTTTAACACCCCGCGCACGGTCGGAGAAATCCCCACGGCGGTATAGGATTCAACTGCTTTTGCCATCGCTCCCTCTCCTTTGCCTCCCGAATCTGTGGCGCGGACGATAGCACGTCGGCCTGGGGGAGGAAAAGCGCGGGAAAACTCGCTATATATAGCTGAGTATGCAACAGGAAGCTCAGCCGCAAGCGCTGATCGCGCCCACCTCACCACTCCGCCCTCTGCCGGTCGTCGCCATCGTGGGCCGCCCCAACGCCGGCAAGTCCACATTATTTAACCGTCTGATTCGCCAGAAAAAGGCCGTGGTGGATGACACGCCGGGCGTCACCCGCGATCGCAATTTCGCGCCGGCCAAATGGCAGGACTATCCATTCTTGCTGGTTGACACCGGCGGCATCGACTTTACAGAAACAACCGGCGTCGTCGGCTACGTTCAGGAACAAACCCGCTTGGCGATCTCGGAAGCAGACGTGGTGATCTTTTTGTTCGACGGCAAGGAAGGAGTAAACACCGCTGACACCGAAGCGGTCGATTTGTTACGCCGTAGTCGCAAGCCAGTGTTCTTTGCTGTGAATAAAGTAGATGGAGAGAAGCAAGAACTTGCGGCTGGAGAATTTTTCTCCCTCGGCCTCGACTCGCTGTTTCCGATCTCTGCGGCGCATGGTCGTGGGGTAAGCGACTTGCTGGATGCGGTGATCGAAGCATTTCCGCTAGAGGCTACAGCCACCAGCACATTCCAGGAAAAGGAAGCTACGGAGGCTGAGGAGCCGCTTCAGGTCGCCATTGTGGGTCGTCCAAACGTCGGTAAATCTTCTTTACTCAATCGTCTTGTCGGTTTTGAACGGTCTATCGTCGATGAGGTTCCAGGCACCACCCGAGACGCCATCGATAGCTTGGTCGAATGGCAAGGGAAGCCGCTGCTGCTAGTCGATACGGCGGGTGCGCGCCGCCGGAGCCGTATTCATGAGCGAATCGAGCAGGCCAGCGTATTGATTGCGTTGAAATCCCTTGAGCGCGCGGAGATTGGCCTGTTGGTCATCGACGCGGTGGAAGGAATGGCCGACCAAGATTCACGTCTTGCGCAGCATGCATGGGAGCGCGGGCGGGGCCTGATCCTGGTGATCAATAAATGGGACGCCGTACCGGCGGAGAAGAAAAATCAAGGACGCTATCTCAGCGACCTGCACGACTTTTTTCCGGTGACAAAACCGCTGCCCGTGCTCTTCGTCTCGGCGCGCACCGGCGCCCAAGTCAACAAAATTCTCCCAGCGATTGAACGAGTCGCTCACGCCCATACGCTGCAAATACCGACGGCCACACTCAACCGATATCTCCAAGAATGGACGCAGCGTAACCCACCGCCCAGTTACAAAGGCCGGCAACCGCGGCTGTTCTACGCCACGCAGGTCGCCGCCAAGCCGCCAACCATTGCGATTTTCACCAGCGTTCCGGAAGGCATTCAGACCTCGTACAGGCGATATTTGGAAAATCAACTTCGTGAAACGTTTGATCTCCAGGGCACGCCGGTCAAATTGAGTTTTCGCGCGCGCCGCAAAGAGCGTGATGAAGAGACCTAAGGAAGAGCTACCACATCTCCTATTTTTTTGCTAACCATTCTTCAAGAGAGAAGGAGGGCATCTGATGTATGATTTACTCATTACCAATGCTCGCATTGTGGATGGCACGGGCGGACCCAGCCGCTACGGCGACGTGGCCGTGGAGAACGGCGCGATTGTCTCCGTCGGGAAGGGGACCGGCGCCGACGCAAAGAAAAAAATCAACGCTGATGGCATGGTGGTCGCGCCAGGGTTCATCGATCCTCACACCCACTACGATGCCCAAGTGGCCTGGGACCCGCTGATTACCTGCTCGTCTTGGCATGGCATCACCACCGTGGTCATGGGCAACTGCGGTGTAGGCGTGGCCCCGGTCCGGCGCGAATTGCGCGACATACTCATGTGGGACCTTGTCAATGTTGAAGCGATTCCTTTTGAAGTGATGCAGCAAGGCATCAACTGGCAGTGGGAGAGCCACGCCGAATATCTCGACGCTATCCAAAAGCGCGGCATCGGCATCAATGTCGCGTCACTTGCAGCGCTCACGCCGCTGCGGCATTACGTCATGGGCGAAGAGTCTTTTGAACGGGCGGCGAATGCCGAAGAAATTACCCGCATGCAACAGCTTCTGCGTGATGCGATCAACGCCGGCGCGTTTGGCTTCACCACCACGATCCTCAACAATCACATTGGCTATCAAGGCCGCCCACTGGCCTGTCGCAACGCCAGCCGCGATGAACTCAAAGCGTTTTGCCAGGTGTTGCGTGAGGCTGGGCGTGGAGCAATTGAACTGGCGCTTTCTGCTCAGACCCCGGGACACATGGCGGACGACGAGTACGACCTGCTGGAGTTCCTGGTGCATGAGAGCACCCGCCCCGTTACATGGTTGGCCCTGTTCAACCGCCCAGGCAGGCCGGACTCCTACCTCGGCGTGGTGGAAAAAGTGCAGTCGATCCTCGGCTGGGATAAGTCGGTGCCGCAGGTATCGTGCCGACCGCTGCGTATTCAGTTCAACATGCGCAATCCGTTTATTTTCGCCGTTTTTACCACGTGGCACACGGTGTTTAACAAAACCCTGGAAGAGCAGATCAAGATCTACAGCGACCCAGGCTTCCGTCAAGCGTTCCGCGAAGAGATGGATCGTCGCCGCATCTTCGCCGGGCAATGGGGCCGCATGACCGTGCTGGATGCGAAGAGTGACGCCGTCAAGGCGATTGCCGAGAGCAAGAAGACAATCGGCGACCTGGCCAAAGAGCAAGGCAAACACCCAATCGATGTATTTCTCGACACAGCGCTAGCCGACAATCTCGAACTAGTTTTCGACATTCAAGCGCTCAACTACGAGCCGGAAGGGATTCGGCGGCTCATCACCGATCCTCGCTTCATGATCGGACTCTCCGACGGCGGGGCCCATGTCGATATGCTCTGTGACGCGCCCTACGCCACGTATCTGCTGGGGCGCTGGGTGCGCGAGCGGCAAGCCTTGAGTCTGGAAGAAGCTGTGCGGCGACTCACCTCCGACCCGGCGCGGCTGTTTGGCATTCCGAAACGTGGCCGCATCGCCAAAGGTCTGGCTGCTGATCTGGTGATATTTGATCCGCACACCGTCAACGCACACGAACCCGAGTATGTGCACGACCTGCCTGGCGGCGGGAAACGGTTCGTGGCCTACGCCGATGGCATCAAGGCAACAATTGTCGGCGGTGAAGTGCTGTACCAAGATGGACAGCATCAAGGTGGACTGCCGGGGCAAGTGCTGCGCAGTTACGACGCATAGTCGCTCAGCCAAACCAAAAGAGACTGGTCCAGTCTCTCTCCTCAATTCCCTTGTGCTACGCGCGCCCCCTTTTCCGAAGGGGGCGTTTGTGGCTCCTCTTGGACAAAGAGGAGTGGAAAGATTTCATTTATAGTTAGAGCTCACAAAATGGATGCTGTCGAATCAGTGACGCTGTTCATACGACGAATCGTTACTAAAGAGAAACGGGACCGCTATGTGAGCTTCGTTGGGAATAAGAAGAACAGAAAGAAATTCCTGGATGCCCTAGATCACGCGTTGGCTTCTGAAGTCGACACTTCTAAAGCGGTAAAGGCCTTTAGCGAAGAAGAATGGAATAACCGGGGGTTCCTGTACTCAAGCGGCGGAACTTTTGGCTTAGAGCTTAGGACTTTGAGACAAAACCCACGAACGGAAATCAAGGAGCCTGTCATTGCGAGGAGTCGTAGACGACGAAGCAATCTCGCAAGAATCGAAAACCTAAAGCAAAGATTGCTTCGCTCCCCTCGCAATGACACGTTGACGGTTTGCCAGACTGGAGGAGTTTTGTCCCGTAGTCCTTAGCCGTCTCAAAGAAGGCTACAATGAGGCGTCGCCATACGGCGGGTGGCTCATCTTGAGTCAGTCGGGGCAGCTCGCAATTTTTCGCCCTGAGGGGAAGATTGATGAAGAACTTTACTTCAAGTTCTAACAAACGCTTCGAGGTGGACGCGCAAAAGCAGTGCGCCGCTCAAGCTATTCGTTGTAAAGCATACGAAAGAAATCAATCTCTCTCCTGCCGTATCCGCTCGCGTACACGACGGAGCCAGGCTGTGCACGTCAGCGACTGGCCGTCCGCGATGAACTGAGAAAGCTCTTGACTTGGTAACCCCGGCAACATCGTGCTCTCGTCACGCTCAAGATAAGGACCTTGAGACAAAACCCAAGTGCAGTTCCGTAATTCTTTGTCATATCAAGCGATATGGCGGACGCAGAGAGGTTTTGTCCTATAGTCCTAAGCCCCATTCTCCAACACCAGGATAGAGAGCCGGAGACCATCATAGCGCCACACTTCCGGGACACCGATCTGTGCGTAGATAGGCAGCTTATCGAGAGATAGACTGATGATATCAATTTCGACTACCAGATCAGGTGGTGGATCAACCGCGAGGTCTAGCTTTTTTTCCCCCCTCACGCGCATCTCGTTCGGAATATAAAAGCACGCATCCGGTTCAAATCCTCGTTGCAGGTCTTTCCGTCGAAAGGTTGTTGAGCCGAAACTCCGTAGATCAATGGCCATCTCTTCGGCCAACACGTTAATCAAAAGAGCAATCATGTCTTTATACTCTTCGTGTTCCGCGGAAGGCGCCATAATTTCCAGTACTCCTCGATCATAAGCGAAATACGCTGCGTGACTGTCTTGCAAGTCGGCAAGCAGTTGCTCATACGCGGCCCAGCTCACTCCATGCAGAATGACGCCTCCGCCTGTCTGCGATGGTGAAGAGCGACGAGGAGCAGAAGGAACGGTGTCTGGCTGCGTGAGCATGCAAGGGTTCTCCTTTGCGCTATTTTACTAGTGTAGACAAATTAGCGAGCACTTCGTTGACGATTCGTCTTGAAAATAATACCGACCTCGATGGGGAAAAGCGAGAGAGAAAGCTCTGACGTTTGATGGAAGCTAGGCGTAGGTTATCGGCTCCCTTCAGCATTGAACGGAGCACGATAGGCTGGCGTAAACAACCTCAAAGCGATAGAAAGACGCACACCGCTACCGTTACCGAACCAGAGGAGGGAATCCCATGAAATTTGGCATTTTCTACGAACTACAACTGCCGCGTCCGTGGACCGAGGCCAGCGAGTATGAGCTGTTTACCAATGCGCTGGACCAAATCGAGCTGGCGGACCGGCTCGGCTACGATTACGCTTGGGAAGTGGAGCATCATTTCCTCGAAGAGTATTCGCATTCCTCGGCGCCGGAAGTGTTTCTCGCCGCCGCCAGCCAGCGCACCAAACATATTCGTCTTGGGCACGGCATTATCCAATTGACAACGAACCATCCGGCGCGAGTTGCTGAGCGTGTCTTGACGTTGGACTTGGTGTCGGGCGGTCGAGTGGAGATGGGCATCGGTGAAGGCGGGAGCGCGACTGAACTGCATCCTTTCGATTGTACGTTCCGCGACAAGCGGGAAGTCTGGGAGGAGGCGGTGCAGTGCCTGGTCCCAATGTTTACTTCAACCTCGTGGGAGTTCCACGGCAAGCGCTTCAACTTCCCGTCGCGCAACGTGTTGCCCAAGCCGAAACAAAAACCCCACCCTCCGCTGTGGGTGGCGTGTAGTCAAATTGAAACCATTCGCATGGCCGGTGAGCGGGGCATGGGCGCGCTCGGTTTCCAATTTGTTTCCGGCGATATGGCGACCGCCTGGGTGAATTGCTACTACAACTCGCTCACCAAACGACTGAACAAGCTGTGTGACTATCCGATCAATCCCAACATCGCCTTGGTGTCGAACTTCATGTGCGCCCCGACTGATGAGGAGGCGCTGGCCCGCGCGGAGGGCGCGACCTTCTTCGCCTTCGCTCTACAGTTTTATGCTCGCCACGGCGACGTCGAGCCCGGCAGCATCAACTTGTGGGACGAGTTTCAAAAATTCCGCAAGACGCCGGAAGGTGAGAAGATGCACCGGGCGCGGGGCCTGATTGGCTCGCCAGAGTCGATTCGGCGCAAGCTGCGCAAGTTCGAGGAGAGTCACGTTGACCAAGTCATCTTACTCAACCAAGCGGGAAAGACGACTCACGCCGACATCATGGACAGTCTCAAACTGTTTGCCGCTGAGGTAATGCCAGAATTTCATGAGCGCGAGCCCCAGCATCAGGCTTGGAAGCAAGCCGTACTCGCGGGCGACATCCAACTCGAAGAGATCGACACGAAGCCGTACATTGTGTACAGCGTGCAGGCGCCGACGAATCGAGAACAAGTGGAAGCCGATCTCGCTAAGCTGAATGCTTGAGCCTGCTAGGTTTTTAGAAACAAGAGCTGTGATTCGCACCTGGGTCTCGTGGCATCCCGTCATTCCGGGCGAGCAATGCGAGACCCGGAATCCAGGAGCACAAGACTGGATTCCCGTTTGCGCGGGAATGACGAATTAGGAGAACTCACTCTATCTTTTACTTCTCACAGCATCTCATAAAAACTCCCCTCGCCGGGCACGAAGAGACGGCTGTAAAAGCGCATAGCGTAGGAATCCGTCATGCCAGCCAGGAAGTCGCAGATCATCCGTTTGCGTCTGGTTTCGTCGCCATCAAGTACCGCGCGTTCATAGTCTTCGCCGTGATCTTCAGGGAAGAGCCCGATCGATTCGTGTCCTTGATCGAGCACGGTAAACAGGCGGCGGAGGACTTCCTTGCCTTTATAGCCGAGCGTGGTGACACGGGGATTATGAATCACTTTGTGAGACTCAAACGCCTTGAGCACTTCGACGCGCACACGGAGGCGGGGCTCCGTATCGATGCGTCCGTCGGATTGCCAGTCCACGGAGCTGGCGAATTCGTGAATGAGATCTCGCGTAAACATTTTGCGGGCAACACGCCCGGCCTTCGCGGTCATCTCTTCCAGACGATCAGCAAGGGCTCGTAGCTCGACGCGAATCTGCTCCTCATTGATGGAGAGGCCAAGCGGCGCGAGCTTACCGTTAACGGTGTGGAGAACACGTGGATGCGGTGGTTGGTGAAAGTCGGCCAGCGTGATTAACCCCGCTTTCAAGCTGTCTTCGAGGTCATGCACCGAATAGGCAATGTCGTCGGCTACGTCCATAATTTGGCACTCGAAGCTGCGTTCGTAGCCGTTGCTTGTAGCGTACACAACCATTTCAACGAGCTTTCGATCGTGTGCATAATACCCTTTGACAGGTTCATTGGGTGAAGCGGCAATCGCGGCAGCGTCGAGACACGTCTTATACTTCAGCACCCCATCAAGGGTCTGGTAGGTGAGATTGAGTCCTTCGTAAGCGCTGTGTTTGCGTTCGAGGCGAGTCAAAATGCGGAACGTTTGCGCGTTGCCTTCAAAACCGCCGTAGTCCCGCATCAGCTCATGCAACACGTGCTCACCGGTGTGACCAAACGGCGGATGGCCGAGGTCGTGCGCCAGGCAGATCGCTTCAACGAGATCGGTATCCGCCCCCAAATTGAGCGCAATGCCTTTCGCAATTTGCGCGACTTCTAAAGAGTGGGTCAACCGCGTACGGAAAAAGTCACCTTCGTAGACACCAAAGACTTGGGTTTTGCCCTGGAGTCGGCGAAACGCGGCGGAGTGGATGATACGCGCGCGGTCGCGTTCGAACTCTGAGCGGCAGTCCATTTCTGCTGGCGGCGGTTCCGGCATAGGCCGGAGGGCTTCAACGACCCGTGCTGGCTTCACATCTTCTTCTCCTCTGCACCAGCATAAATCAGCCCGCGCGGCAGTGGCAAGGCTCCCGCTCATTCGCTCTCTAAACTAGACCTTAACAGATGCACCCATCGAAAGTGTCACCCTGAACGAAGTGAAGAGTCTCACGTTGAGATTTTTCGCTCCGCTCAGAATGACAGTCCTGAAGGGTCACATAGTATAGTGCAGGAAAGTTGCGCCTTTTGATTTAAACAAAAATCTCGTTGAAGAAATCAACCATTGCTTTCCACGAGCGTGTATCCGTCTGCTGGTTGTAGGCGAGCCCCGGAATGCCGTGCTTGTCCGCCTCCGGGTTGGTGAAGCTGTGGACCGTCCCGCCATAATTGATGATCTGCCAGTCCGCCCCGGCCTTCGTCAATTCCTCAGCGAGCGCAGTGACCTGAGCCGGTTGCACGAAAGGATCGTCAGAGCCATTACACACCAAGATCTTCGCTTTGACCTTACCGGGTTCAGCGGGGCTTTTCGTCGCCAGACCGCCGTGGAAAGAAACAATGCCCCGCAGCGGCGCTCCATCCCGAGCCATTTCCAACGAGAACGTGCCGCCCATGCAATAACCAATCATCGCCAACCGGTTCGCATCCACCTGCGGAAGCGAAGCAAGCTTATCGAGCGAGGCGCGCGCGCGGGCGCGAAGTTTGGCGGAATCTTCAAGAAGAGGACCGGCATATTTCATGGCTTCCTGCAGGTCTTGGGCCTGAATGCCATCGCCAAAGGGGTCGCCCGCTAAGGCGACGTATCCCAGGGCAGCGAGTCGATTCGCACGCTGCTTTGCGTGGTCGCCCAAACCGAACGCCTCGGGAATCACGAGAACGCCGGGCCGTTTGCTTGCACTCTGATCGTCAAACGCCACATACCCCTTCAGGGTGACGTCACCATCCTGGTAGGTGATGGTTTCTGTTTTCATGCGGTTCTGCCTCCTTTTGCATCCCCTTGTCGAGACGCGTCGTGTAGTTTTGCCCTTGGCCCCACTCCGAGCACAAAGGCATTTTTGTACATTGATCTTTTGGCAGCATGGGCTGCTGAAGTCAAGTGTGAGCGGGACAAGACCAAGAGACGTGAGATAGAGATTGAGGGGAAACGGGGTGGTCTCTGTCTCTCCTCTCTGTCCGTATGGCGTCCGGGTCTCGCTCTGCTCGCCCGGAATGACAGGCTGCTTCTAGTCCTTCGCCAATATCCTCTCTACCGACTTCTTCACGAGCTCTCCTCCGAACTCCAGTACGAACCGGCCGGTCGCTCGCGCCTGACGCCATAGCAGCTCCCACTGCTCTTGCGCACGGGCAACTTTGAGGTTCCGCAGCAACAACACGCGCTTTGCTTCCGGCAGCAGTTCGACCAGCAGCGGCAAAAGTGATTCCTCAACATTGTATATTCGTTCTGGAAGCAAGCACACTGGCGCAATGTATTCCGGAGCAAGCTCAAGGTCAGCAGCCACAGCAGTAATCGCACGGCGAATGGAGAGGGCCTTGGGAGAATTTGGCTTCGAGACATTGTACGGTGGCGACCACTCAAGCGGTGGACGCAGCAAATCAATATGTGTGAGGGCGACAATCACTGGCGGTGAGCGTAAGACAGCCTGCGCGGCGAAATGAGCACGCAATTCCGTTAAGAGTTGAGTGTCGGGCTCTCGCGCAACGTTGACTGCTGAAACGACAAGAATGATAAGGTCGGCTCGCACAGCTTCCGCCAACGCCTGCGTTTTGCGTTCTTTAGGAGCGGAGGGATCTTCATACCCGCCCATATCGTAGAGCAATACGTGTCCAAGCAGGTCCGCTCGCTGTAAGATATACGGCGTCACTTGAGTTGTTGTCGGCGTACTATCTGTAGCTGCTCGCACTTCACCAAATAATGCGTTCACCAAACTCGACTTCCCGGCCTTCACCTGGCCCAACACGACCATGCGCACCGGCTCGCTCGTGACCCGCGCCTGTTCCAGGATTTCTGCCGTCTCCGCCTGTAGCAACGCGAGATTACCATCCCGTCGAGTCAACAGCAGTCTACCGCTGTACAACTCAATCGCGTGATAGCCGACGCGATCGACGTACCACTGCATCAGCCATTGGTTCAGCGTCTCTTTAGTAAGATCGAAAAGCCGATCGGTCACGAACAGACGAAACAGTCCGCCCTGGGGATTAATCAGAGGAGAAAGATAGCGGTAGAGTTGATACAAGTCGTACGCTGGCTTCATCCGCTGTCCGAACTGATAACCGCGCATGAGCTCACCGACAGTGATGCGGTGAGAGAAGGGCACTTGCGCGGTCACCGTGGCCAGGTCGTGCGCGGTTTCTTCGATGGCGCGGAACAGTAACGGAACCTGCACGGCAAGCAACGGCTCCTTATCTTCCGGTTGATAGAAAGCGGCGATACGACTGAGGATCTCTTTGCCCAGTTCTAGTAGTTGTTCGAAGGACTCAAGCACTAATTCATTTTGCTCAATGCGTTTTTGGTACTCCCGCACGACCGCCCACGCCACTTCCTCGCGAGGAGAAAATTCCGGCGGCGGTTGCATGGAAGGTTGAGGCAACACAGCACGGTCGCCGAGCAGCCAACGGCGGCACAAAACGAAGGCGACTGTCTCACCGATTATCAACACGAGGCTCGCCCAACCTAGCCAGCCGCGATCATGCAGCCATAGCGTTCCTGCGCTCACAAAGCCGAGGAGAGGCAACAAGAAACAGGCGGCTAATAGCAGAAGGCGCCACCAAGAAAAGCGCCGAAGACTGAAAGCTGAGGGTTGAGAAGCAGACATGGGGTGTTACACTCGTTGCCTGTTGCCCGTTGCCTGTTGCCTGTTGCCTTGCATGCTCAGTCCTCAATCCTCATGTCTCAGTCCTTTTTACTGAGCAACGCCGTCCCTTCGGTAAACTTTTCCTCAAAAAAGAGCTTCAGCCGTTCCGGCGTCGGGACATGCCCGTCAAAAATGGCTTGATAATAGAAACATAGGGCGCAGCCCAAGGCATACGTGGTCGCGCCTGCATATATGCCGGACACGGCGTTGCCGAGCCCAGGAATCACCTTCAACAGACTGCGAGCGCCTTGGCGCAGCAACATCCCGGCTCCGACCGTGGTAATGAGTTCTACAAACGTCTTGAGTTTCAGTGGTTGACGGTAGAAAGACGCGATGGTGTGCAGCATCTTCAGTTGCAGAGTGCTAATAATCGGGAGGTCAGCCAACGGCAGCGGTGTGGCTCCGATGGCGCTGGCGGCTAAGGCATAAGTCAAAATGTGTGGCTGCGCTTGACGAAAATGAAGCGTTTTCAGTTCCGCCGTGAGAGCAGGCAGTCGCCGCAGCATTGTATAGACGGCGTGCGGGTGTGCTTCAGCAAAAGCGTCAAGCAAGGCCTCACGTCCGTAAAATGGCTCGGAAAAGCCATCTTCCGGCAAAGTGAAGTCAAGCGGCACGAAGCGTTTCACCGGCGCGTTCGCGAAGAGCGAACGCTGGAAGGTCAGGGCCCGTGCGAGATTGACAGGAACGCTGCTAGGGATAGCTTGGCGTGTAAATGGATACGGAAGAAGATGATCGTGAAACGTCGCTGGGTATCCTTCATGCAGCGTTGTCTGCGTCACTACGATCGGCCAATCGGGTTTCACGCGGACGAGCTGCTGGAGCCCGCTCACAACCTGTTCGAGCGCCATGTCCATCGCTTTGACAACGATGACAAGCATGTGGGCTTCGGACTGCAAAGCAGCAAGGTCTTCCTGGGGATCATAGCCCACTTCGCCCAGCCCTCGCGTATCAAGAAAAACCGCCAGCGGAAAATCGACATTAGGAAAGACATAACGTGCGGCCCAACGCGTGCAGGGCTGGAAGCCATCGCCAATCTGCGCACGCTCGGCGCCCGTCAAGGCGCGGACGATGGACGTTTTGCCGGACTGGACCTTTCCGAACAGCCATATCACCGGCGGCGGGGCCCCGAGACGCACACGATCAAGCGCGTGCTTGAGCGTGGCTTCGTCAACCTGCGGGGCTAGCAATGCCCGCACCCAGTCAAAGTCGAGGAGTTGGCGGAGTGTCACGTTTTTACGCTCGAGACGAAACCCGTCCGTCATGCCAGCGCAAGCTGGCATCCAGGGAGATTGAGTATTTGCCTCCGGTTTACTTCCTGGATTCCGGGTCTCGCGCTGCTCGCCCGGAATGACGTGACTACTGTTTCTCCTATCGTCTTTGCTCCATCAGACTACTACGTCTCACGCATAATAGCGGAATAACCCCTCCGCCGCGCATACCGGCTTGTCGCTACCTTCAACTTCAAAGGACATGCCGACGGTCACTTGAATGCCTCCAGCAACATCTTCAACATTGTTTAAAGTTGCCCGCACGCGCACCCGTTTACCGACCAGCACGGGGGCAGGAAAGCGCAGCTTGTTCAGTCCGTAGTTGACGCCCATTCTCACGCCCGACACGGCCCAGACCTGGCTCATGAGATAAGGCCCCAGCGACAACGTGTAGTAGCCGTGCGCGACCGGGCCGCCAAAGGGCGATTCCTTTTTCGCCCGCTCGACATCAAGATGAATCCACTGATGATCGTGGGTGGCGTCGGCAAACGCCTGAATCTCTGTTTGTGTCACCAAGTGCCAATCCGACACGCCGAGTTCTTGCCCCACTAACGACTTGACATCTTTAAATTCAACAATACGAGTCGCCATACTCACACTTTCCTCCTTCTTCCGTTAGTGATTTTTTCTCAAGCTGTTTATCGTAAAGCAAAGCGCTGAATTTTTCCGGTCGGCGTCTTAGGCAGCGCCTCGACAATATCTATCCATCGCGGTGTTTTATAGCGCGGAAGTTTTTGGCTCAGGTAAACTGCGAGTTGCGCTTGCGTTTGCTCTCCATAGTCAGGCTTCAGCACCACCACTGCACGCACTTTATCCAGGCCATCGGTATCCCGTCGCGCCACCACCGCACACTCAAACACAGCGGGGTGTCCCAACAAAACGTTCTCAATTTCTAGTGGAGACACCCACATGCCTGAGGTTTTCAACATATCGTCCGACCGTCCACAGAACCAATAATAACCGTCCTCGTCTCGCCGATAACGATCGCCTGTGCGCAACCACTCGCCATCGAGCACGGCGCGCGTCTTCTCTTGTTTGAGCCAGTACCCTTGCATGTTGCTGTCCATCTTGACTAAAAGATGTCCTTCCTCGTTGGGAGGAACCTCGCGCCCATCATCATCAACCAGACGCACCTCCGTGCCTGGCGTCGGTTTCCCGGAACTCCCGGGGCGCACCTGGCCGGGCTGATTCCCAAGGGCGATGAAAGTGGTTTCCGTCAAACCCATGATGTCGCACCACTCGACGCCAAACCGCCGCCATTCTTCATAAACTCGTGGCGGCAGTGGCTCTCCGCCACAAGCGCAGTAGCGGAGGAAACTCAAATCCGCAGCGTCAATCGTGGGAGCGATTTGCAGCATGGCGTTCAGCACGGTTGGCACGCAAAAAAAGTGCGTCGGTCGATGGGTCAGCAACGTAGGAAACGCCTCAGCGGGGGTCAAACGCTGCCGCGAGATGAGTGCTTTACCACCGGAAGCAAGCGGCAAAAATACGGTCGTAAATAAGCCAAGCGCGAAGAACATCTTGCTAAAGCAGAAAGAAAATGTTTGCTCGTCGAAGCGGCAGAAATCAATTGCAAATCGCAAGCACGAATAGGGATCATGATGCAGGTGCACGACCGCTTTCGGCAACCCGGTGCTGCCCGAGGTGTAGAGCCAATAACACATGTCGTGCTTATGGGTAGGAGCCGTGGTTAACTCTAGAGAAGCGTTTTCGAGTAGCGTCGTCAGCGATAGCGCCCCCTCGCTCTCTCGTCCGCGCACGACAACGTACTTCAGCCAGCGAAGTTCGGCGCGACGTGACGCAAGTTGACGCCACACCATCTCCTCGACAAGGAGGCTCTTTGCCCGGCTGTCGTTCAAAAAATAAACATACAGATCAAGCGGCGCGAAGGGGTTGAGGATAATCGGGACAGCACCAATCTTCATGGCCCCGAGAAACGCCGCAACTAAATCTTGCGAATCATAGAGAGCCAGGGCGACGCGGTTCTCAATCTCAACGCCGCCGGACGTGAACAGATTCCCATAGCGATTTTGCAGCCCAGCCAAAGCTGCGTAGGTGATGGGTCCGTCATCAGTCACATAGGCTATGCACTCGCCACGACCAAGGGCGACCTGTCGATCGACGAGGTAGGCGGTGATATTGAGTTGTTCGGGAATATCTCCATCGAGGAAGATCACGGATTGCTCCTTAAGATAATCGCCATTTCTCCTGAGGCAAGCGAGCCCGGGCTGCGCGTACTCCAGATGAATTCACACGCTAGGCTTCACAGAACACGCTCTGTCATTGGGCAAACGTCTCGATAATTGTCTGCAAATTCTCTCGCACTCGTTCTTGTGGCACGGTCCGCGCCGGTCCTACACCGGCGGTGTACAGCGTCGGGAAATCAAGCACCTCCCGATAGCGTTCCAGTTGTTTCCGACAATCGTCCGGCGTTCCAGCCAGCGCAAGCGTATCGATCATCTCCTCCGACACCGCGTCAGCCACCGCTTCCATATCGCGTTTTTCAAAAAAGGCGATACGAATCGCTTCCTTTTCCTGCTGCCAGCCATGAAAGTCCATCATCCCGCCATACGAACGCGTCGACATGTAGAACCCGATCTGGTACGCCGCTTCGCGCCGCGCTTGCTTGCGGTCTTTGGCGATATTGGTGATGAGCCAACTGGTGATCTTAAAATCTTCGCGACGTTTTGCCGCACGTTGCCAACCAATGGCGAGTTGCGGGATTCCTACTTCTTTCATGTATCGCGCCGAGTAGCATGGGTGCCCGGCTAAACCGTCGGCAACCTCCCCAGCAACACGCAACATGATGGGATTCACCGCCGCCATGTAGATCGGCGCTTCCTGCCGTAAGGGCTTTGGCAACGTAAACCCACGACACTGTAAACGATAAAACTTGCCGTGGAAGTCGAGATCTCCTTCTCCGTTCAACGCCCACACCTGACGAATAATGTGGATAAGTTCTTTGATCTGCGAAGCTGGATGATCGAAAGGCGTTCCCGTCTCGTAGAGATTCTGCTTACGTGTGCCGCTTCCGAGTCCAAGCAGCATACGGCCATGAGAGAGACGATCAAGGTCCACCGCCGCCGCAGCGGTTTGCAGCGGACCGCGCACGAAGGCCCGGGCAATACCGGAACCGATGTGAATGGTCTTGGTGTTCGCCGCCATCGCCGCCATCTGTACGAACGCATTCGAGCGCGGCGTGTCGATGCCCCACACCAGGCTAAAGCGGGCGTCCTCGGCCATCTTTGCTAAACGGGCGACCTCGTTTACATCATCAAGTTGTAAAGTAATTGCGCGAAATTCCATGAGAGTCTCCACTGGTCGGTCTTCGCCTGCTGTCATCAGGATCCAAGCAATTAGCAAGAGAACACCGATGCGAACCCCGCCTTGCTTTCTCAGTTGCAGTGCTCATTATTCACCGCCCTGCTCGCCGATCCATCGCCGCGACCGTTCAAGACCTTCAATGGGCTCTCCGCTCGCCCGCCGTCGCTGCAGCTCGGCAAGGCGCAGGGATTTTTCTGCGGTCGCTTCAGGAATATCCTGCTGTGCATCTTGGAGGTTCACATAATCGCGCCCCACCGGACAAACGTCTTCACACCGTGTACAGCCAGTATAAGCGCCCACCCCTCGCAACATCGTCTGCCAGATATTGAAGGAGTTTCCACTGCGCAGCAGCTCAACTCGTTCCTCCATACTCCCCGCGCGGACGACATTGCCAACGTGCTCCACCACTTTGGAAAAACCATACGGAGAAGCGTAGGGGGCGCATTTTTTCTTATCCAAGCCCCACTGGAGAATGGCGTCTCCCGGGCAGGCCAAAAGACACCGACCGCAGGCTTCACCCAAGCAAAGCGGTTGTGACAAGCGCTGATCCGGTTCTAACGCCGCCGAGGTCAGTACGGCGGTAAGAATCACCCGTGGACCATATTCCGGAGTGAGTAACATCAAATTCAGCCCGAGTGTCCCGAGCCCCGCTTCCACGGCGGCGTGGACAAGCGATAAGGCCCCATACGCGCCTCCCTCCATGTAGGCGCCATAGTTGCTCACAGCGTCCGTATGCACGGGTGGGATAATCAGCGCCGGATACCCGGCTTCATCTTCAAGAAAGTAAACTAGTTTAAGTGAAGCCTCCTCAAGTTGCGACAGCGCCAGCTCTGCCGCGTAGTGCTTATGGCGTTCATTCCATTCCTTCAGCCGCGCCGTTCCCGTCAACTGTCGCTTGGCCAAGACAATCACGCTCTGACTATCTTGTTGACTCACCAAGGCTGGAGTCTGGGGGCGTCGCGGGTCCGGGGGGTGCGCATTGAGCGTGGAGCCGCTGGCGACGCCAACCAGATCTGCGCCAAACTCCTTGGCTTTGCTTTTCACAAGGGCGGAAGTCAGTTCCATTGCGCTCACGTTTCTCTCTCGGTTCCAAGTGATCCCCAAAAAGCAACAATCCCTTTAGGCCGCCTCCTATCAGTCCTCTTCCTGGCGACTGTCGCCTCCGGATCGCTTTTTAGGCGGTACATAACCTTCTTCTCCGACCCAGCGGATATTCCACGGCGACAGGCCAGGCAAATCTTTGCCCGATTTCCGCTCGATCTGCATTTGCTTGGCCAGAGTGACTTTTTGCCCCGTCTTCTCCGGGATTTCACGGTGCCCGTCCGCCAGCCAACGCATGTAATCATCCCCGATCGGACAAACCTCTAAACAACGTGGACAATCGCCAAACGCGCCCACGACGCGCAATAGCCCTTGCCATACAGCGTAGGCTTGCGGGGTGGTCAGCACCCGCAGTTGTGCATCGGCGTCCGATTCGCGCACGAACTTTTGCAAATGCGAAAGCATGACACTGTAGCCGAATTCTTGCGCAAACTGCGCGCAAGCGCGCTTATCAATACCCCACTGCAACACCGCGTCCGCCGGACAGGAATAGAGACAGCGGCTACAGGTCTCGCCAATGCACACCTGGCGTGTCAGTTTCCGGTCCGGCTCAAGCACGGCGGTGGTCAGCACGGCGGTCGTGTAGCAGCGGGGCCCAAACTCAGGCGAAAGAAAATTCACCTCCAGCCCCAGAGTCCCTAACCCAGCCTCGACGGCAACGTGACGACCGGAGAGATACCCATAACTTGCCCGCTTCAACTCCCATTTGGTTTCCTGCGAAGCGAGCGGAAAGGCGAAGGCGCCTTCATCTTCGAGCCATTGTGCGACTCGCAGACAGACCTTGTCCATCTCGCGCAGGACGAGCTGATCCATATATTGCACGCATTCCAGCCGCTTGGTGCGAAAAGCGCCGGCGGGAATGCGCTTTACAATGGCAATAACACTCTGAATTTCCGGAGAAATGCGCTCCGGCGTTTGCGGGAACTGAGGATCTGGCGGGTGAGCGTTCAGCACGGCGGCGCTGGCAACGCCAACCGCATCCGCACCAAAGTCGCGGGCTTTTCTTTTGATCTCTTCACTTGTCAGCGTCACGTGAACCTCTTGAGAACAGCTCTGATCTTCCCTTACGCTTTAGGTTCTTATAAACAGGCCCTATGAGTGATGCAACGCCACGGCAGGCGCCGAGCGCGACTGTGGGCCTCTGCGCCACCTGTCGATACACGCGAGAACTGGTGAGCGGGAAAGGCTCGCGATTTTTCTATTGTCAACGCGCCGAAACGGACGCTCAGTACGCCAAATACCCGCGTCTCCCGGTTGTTCACTGTCCGGGATATGAAGCAAAAACGGCTTCCGTTTCCTCAGGGTAAACCGAGCCTTGCCCAATTCGCCTTTGCCAAGAAGTATGCTACCGTAAACAAGAGAGAGGAGGATTTTAATGTCGAACACAAGGCAAATCCGTCGTAGAAAACTCCTCCGTCCTCGGTCCACCCCTCGCACGGCGACACCTTGCACTCATGTCAACGCGGAACAAGATGAGCGTCAGACCACAAGTCTCGAAGAGTTTGCGCGCCTAGTGGTGCGGGCGTTAGATACCCTCCCACTGGAGATTGTCGAAAAGCTGGACAACGTCGCCGTCACGATTGAAGACCAACCCTCGCCTGAAGTGCTCCAGGAGAAAGGGATGACGAATCCTTACGAATTGTTTGGCCTGTATCGCGGCATTCCCAGGCCTTGGCGTTCGGTCTTCGCGCCGCTCGCGGAGTTTCCCGATAAGATCGAAATTTATTATCAGCCGATCGTCCGTGCGTGTTTACGTCCGCGTGAAATACGCGACCTCGTCCGACGTGTCGTGGTTCATGAAGTCGGCCACCATTTCGGCATGAGCCACGAACAGATGAAGGCGTTAGGGTACTGAATTCGTGTTGCGTGAAACGTGTTGCGTGAAGAAGCCGTTCGCAGTCTTTGAATCACGCACCACGCAATACGCAACATGTCTTCTGACCTCTATCCGTGCAGAATCATCGCGGTATTGGGCACGCCGTTGCCCGAAGCGATAAAGGCCACCTCGGCGTCTTTGACTTGATTAATCGCTTGACCGCGTAACTGCCGCACGGCTTCGATCGTGTTCTCCATGCCGTGAATATATCCTTCCGAGAGATTGCCGCCGCTGGTGTTGAACGGCAGCGCCCCATTCGGGTGCAACAGCTTGCCATCCGCAACAAAAGGACCGCCCTCACCCCGTTTGCAAAAGCCCAGTTCTTCAAAAGCGAACAACACCAACGGGGTGAAATGATCGTAGAGGAAGCAGACATCAATATCTTTATGTGTGACCCCCGCGCGCTCGAAGAGGACTTTGCCGATCACGGTGGACTCAGTCTCTGGCGCTTCAATGTTCTTCACCACTCGATGGATGTTCCACACGCCCGCACCAAAAGCTCCGCCCATGATGTACGCAGGTTTATGCTTGAGGTCACGCGCTCGCTCGGCAGAAGTAATAACAACCGCAGCCCCACCGTCCGTTTCCAGGCAGCAGTCGAGCAAATGCAAAGGATCGGCGATCATGCGTGAACTTTGATGATCTTCAATCGTAATTGGTCGTCCACGCATCACCGCATTCGGATTGTTCTGCGCGTGGGTGCGGCAGGCTACGGCAATGGCGCCGAAGTGTTCACTCTTTGTTCCATAGAGATGCATGTGCCGTCGCGCCGCCAGCGCCACCATTTGCGCGGGGCTGAACAGACCAAACGGCTCGTGATACGCCGATGCTCCAGACACGCCTTTGCGCACCGCAGCTTGCCCGTAACGCGGAGTGCCGCGCCCCGAGCGCTCATTCATCGCACGAAAGGCCACCACGCAGTTCGCCATCCCTGTCGCCACGGCCATTGCCCCTAGCAGCACGGACCCGACCGGCCCGCCGCCGCCGCCATAGCCGACCTCGCCAAAGAAGCGCAACGCGGGAATCCCTAAGTTCGAGGCGATATCGATCTCGCTATTATTATCCATCGTGTATTTCGCGATGCCGTCGATATCGCTCGGCGTGAGCCCAGCATCGGCAATCGCGTTACGAATCGCCTCCACGGCCAGGCTCATCTCACTACGACCGGAATCGCGTGAGTACTCCGTATGACCCACCCCAACAATCGCGGTTTTATCTTTCAAGGTTAATAAGTCCATAGCTCCCTCCTGCGCGAGAATTAGAGCATAGCGAATGAGAGTTTACCACCGTCCTACTCCCCAGCTTCATAGGATTCCTGAAAGAAGTCCAGAGAGGACTCACAGCATGTGAGTCCTCTTTTAAGGCCATATCGTATTCAGTAAGTTTGCCAGACGAAAACCAGCTTTCGCGAGTTGTCGCGCGGCGATGTCGCTCTCTCGTTGCAGTTCGTCAGAGGAAAGGGTGAGTGAGAGATGCTTGACTGCTGGCGGGGCGAGGTTGCATGTCTTTAAGTCCGGTTCGCACGCCTCCTCCGGAATCTGGAGCGCGGTGTACACATCCTTGCGAGCGATTTCAGTCGATTCCCACGCGACCCCAGCAGCGCCATCCGCTGGCCACGTGAAGGCGTCTTTTTCCGCAGCGAATTTGACTTCGAGTTTCCCCGCAGTTGTTCTCACAGTTCTTGTATGCAAGTCGTGCGCGACGTGCTGCACGAGCACGTCGTCCCACGTATGGTGCAGATCCTGAGAAGAGGGGGGAGAGGCGACGTGCACACAATTACCGCCCCGGTCTGCATTGGTAGCCGCATGCAAGGGTTGGTGCAGATCGCCGACGAAGTGAATGAGAAACCCCAAGTCGTCCTCGGCGCCGAACTGATCGGGGTGACTGTCGCGGAGGCGGGGGATGTACTCGTCGATTTTCGCGACGGCGCACGACTGATCGGAACAGCGCGCAGGCAGGTCAGTCGGTGCATCCTGCAAACAAATGTCGATGAAGTGCCACGGCCGGGTCTCGGGATTGCGCGTGCGGAACACCGTGTCAGGGCGGATGGCCGCCGTCGCCATCGCCGGGGCGACCGCTTTTTTATTTGCGGCTACATTAAGGATGCGCGCAACGTGTGTACGGGCGCTCCGGCTTAAATTGTCAGCCGCAATGATAGCCACAATTTCATGACCATCCGAGCCCCACGCCCAAGCGGCATTCCAACCACCTCCCATTATGATGCTCAGGCAACCGAGGACTGCCGCAAAGCACGTTTTCTGGATTCGACTCATGACATCCCCCTTCAAGACCACTTGCGCCACTCATTCGCATCATCCATCACTCTACTCGTCCTCGATCTCACGCCTGCGGATAGCGCCAAGGAGTAGCAGGCTGCTCCGCCGTCTCGTCGATCGCCCAGTGCGGCAGCGCGAATCCCTCGCTCACCTTCTTGAAGATCATACGTACCCGCGTACCAATCCCGACCTTCTTGATCATCTCCAGTGGGGCAAACTCTCCATCGGCGGTCAACAGATTGCCAACCACACGCAGCGCTTCATGTTCGCTCGGCTGCCCCTTCTGAGTATCAAGATCAACCAGCAGGATCATGTACGGCACATGCGCACGGAACGCGGGCTGGATAGCGTGATGCACCTCCACATAAGAGTGAACCGTCCCCTTCCCTTCCACGCTCACCCAGTCATACTCCCGATCCCGAGTCCAAGGACAAGCCGTGGTCGGGGGATAGCGCAGCAGCCCCGATTTCTTTCCTTTTTGCAGACGGAAATCACCCCGAGCACAGTAGTCAAAGAACGCCAAGTTTTCTTTGTCAACATCTTCGACGGTTAATCTCATGCCAAGATATTCGCCTTGTAGCATCTGTCGTTCCTCCTGGAGGTGCGTCTTACCCGCGCTGCATCACCATAGCCGACCCGGTGCCGGGCATGGCCCAGCCCAGATTCGCGCTCAACTCTGCATCCTTCACCTGACGGCAGCCGCCTTCCCTATAGTCGTATGTGTGTTGGCGCTTGCCGTTGGCTCCGACGGGACAGGAATCGTCCACGTCGCCGCGCAACTGACGCACGTTCTCGATCACCATATTCATCCCGTGCGTATAGCCCTCGCAGAGATGGCCGCCCGAGGTATTGTTGGGACGCGCCCCGCCGAGCTCGATGACGCCGCTCGAAACATACTGGCCACCCTCTCCCTTCTTGCAGAAGCCGTAGTCCTCCAACTGAAGCATGGTCGTGAAGGTGAACGCATCGTAGGAGCCGGTCAGGTCGATCTCTTCCGGCCCCACGCCGGCATTAGGCCACAGGATGTCCTTGGCGTAGTGGCCCGCGACCGTCGAGATCGGTCCATGCTGATAGTGCATGTCAATACGCGGCTTGCAGCAGCGCCCCACCACCGAGCGTATCTGCACTAGAGGCTGCCGCATATCCTTGGCGCGTTCAGCTCGGGTCACGATGACACACGTCGCATTATCCGTTTCTACGCAACAATCGAGCAAATGCAGAGGGAGGCAGATGATGCGCGAGTTGAGGACATCCTCGACCGTGTAGCGAGTCTTGTAAAAGGCCTTGGGATTATTGGAGGCGTGCTTGCTGTGCGCCATCTTGACGTGCGCCACCTGTGTCGAGGTCGTGCCGTAATCGTACATGTGGCGCAGGAATGTCGGCGCGAACATCTGGCCTGCACTCTGCCAGCCGTACGCCCGCATGTGCACTTGGTCGCCATTGATCGGCGCCGCAGAGCGCGCCCCGGTGCCGCCAATGCGCACCTGCGTGTAGCCGTTCATGGACCGGAAGATGGCGACCGTCTTACACATGCCAGCCTCAATCACTCCCATCGCAATGCCAATAAGCGCCTCGGTGCTGGAGCCCCCGCCATGCACGTCCATGTAGAAGTTCAACCGAATGCCGAGATCGCCAGCGACGAATGGCGACATTATCGAGTCGTTTCCGGAGTACGACAGCATGCCGTCAATGTCTGAGGCTTCGAGCCCCGCATCCGCGAGGGCATTATTGATCGCCCAGGTCGCCAGGTTGCGGGTAGATTCTTGGGACCCGCGTCGATAGGTCGTCTCCCCTACTCCCACGATGGCGTATTTGTTGCGCAGGTACTTTGGGGTAGTCGCATCCGTGTCAGTTTGACTCATCGCTCCCTCCTTATTATTTGGGCGAGTAGGCGGTGGGTCTCAGGATGAGATTGTAGAGCTTCGCCACCAAGGGACCATTCTTCTCCGATTCTGCCCGCGCCTGTTGCCAGGCTGGGTCCGCCTGAAACGACGCCCAACTCTTTTCTCGATCGCTCAGGCTCGGGTAACCCAGCATGTACACCAGCCGATTGCTCGTGCCGAAGACTTCGGTCCAGTAACCGATGCTGGTAATCCCGTGCTTCGCAAAGAGTCCTAGAGTATGGTTGGCGAACCGGTTGTGAAGGTCAGGGAGTCGCCCGGGCACAGCATCGTACACGCGCCACTCTTGAACTTTTGTCTGCAACTGGGGCTCGGGTGAGTAAGGAGTTGGTTGCAGCATCGTGTTGTGGATGCGGGCGACAATCACCCCTTCCTTCGCCGTCTCCTCCGCGACCTGCTGCTTCCAGGCCTCGTCCGTTGCGAAGGCGGCCAGCTTTCGCTGCCGCTCCTCCACGTTCTCGTACTTCCACATGTAGGTGACTTGGGGGCCCGCGCCGACCTCCTCAATCCAGAACCCCAGCACGCCAAGACCATGTTTCTGGAATAAGCCGGCAGCGACTTCAAGGTGAGTATGGAGAGCCGGAAGCTTGCCCGGCATTGCTTCGTACGTTCGCCATTCATAGATCATGGGAATCCCTCCTTTTGCGCGAACAGCGCCTCCCCTGGACCACCTCTTCCTTGTCCGTCTTCGCCAGAGTGGCCTGCGTCCGCAGCATTCCACCCCCCACCGGGACGGTCAATGCCCACATGCTCCTCATACAGCTGCATAACAAAATACTGGATTCCGGGTCGCGGCCTGCGGCCTTGCCCGGAATGACGGCTCTGCCTCGTTCGTCATTCCAGCGAAGGCGGGAATCCAAGGAGAGCTGAAAATACTTTCCCCAAGAAATCGTTATGCCTCCCTCACACAAGGAGCTCGACCCAAGCACTGCTTCTGCTTATGATGCGGCCATGACTTTTTTCACGGGGGCGTCAGCAAAAGCGGGGCACGGAGCCGAAAGGCCAAGGACGGATGATTTTCCTCCCCTCTTCACACGCAATTTCAGCTTATTGTGTCTCGTCACGTTGACTTATTTCTTCAGCTTCTTCTTTTTCTTTCCCACCCTGCCGTTTTTCATTAAACACCTTGGCGGACGTGAAGCCGATGTGGGGCTTCTGATCGGAATTGCCAGCCTCGTTTCGTTTTTAATCAAACCGCTCGCCGGTCGCTGGGTGGATCATCACGGACGCGTGCGACTCATGAGCGCTTCAATCGCCCTGTTCGCCTGCGGCGCCGTGCTCCACGCATGGGCGCTACGTCTGGAGCTCTTGTTCTGTTTACGCGTACTCTATGGCGCGGCGCTGGGGTGCTTTACCACCGCCTCGGGCGCATACCTGGCGGATGTTGCCCCACCGGCGCGACGCGGCGAAGCGACCAGCTCCTGGGGGTTAGTCAGCTCTCTCGCGATGGGGATTGTCCCGCCGTTTGCGCTCGGGTTGATGAGTAGCAAAGGCCTGCATCCCGTCGAAGAACGGCTCGTGCAAATACTGCCGGGGCTCACGGAGACCACCTCCTGGCCGGACAACTTTGTCTTGCTGTTTTTCACTGCCGCCGGGTTCGCCTTTCTGTCCAGCGCGTTGAGTTGCGGCATGCATGAGGTCCACACGCCTGTGCCTACCACTACGAAACGTCCGCTCTATGCGCGCGAGGCGCTGCTCCCGACCGCGGTTCAGTTCTTCATGTACCTCACCTTTACTTCGTACACGACTTTTCTACCGCTCTACGCCCGCTCGCTGGGCATGGACAATGCGGGGTTTCTGTACTCAACGTATGCGCTCGCACTCGTGAGCACGCGGGTCTTCGGCGCGCGCATCGGCGATCGCTTCGGTCGTTCTGCGGTGATTACCCCCGGGCTGGTGTGTATGGTCGTGGCGTTGCTGGTGTTCGCCTGCGCGCTCAGCCCAATTTTTCTGTATGTCGCCGTCAGCTTCTACGGATTAGGAATTGGGCTTGCGCAGCCCGGACTCAACGCGTTTACAATCGACCGACTAGCGCCGGACCGACGGGGCCTTGGGATGAGCACGTTCAGTCAAGGACTCGATTTAGGCATGGGGCTCGGCGGCATCGTCATGGGGGCAATCGCCGCTACGTTCGGCTTCCCGATCATGTACGTGTGCGGCAGCGTCTGTGCGGGAGTAGGAATGGTGATCTTCTGGCGGAGATAAAAGGGGGGCAGGTCTTGCAATCCAGCTTTTTCTCTTACTGATATCCGTCCTGGCAGGGTGCTCTTGCAAGATCTGACCCCAAAGAGAAGCTAGAAAAGAAACGGAACCGCTAGCATTTTGGCAAGAGAAGCGCCGACCAGCAAAGTGCTGAACACTACGCCTTCACTCTGTTCGAGCATGGTTCTCGGTTTCTCAGGCTCCTCCGGCTTTTCAGCCGCACTTTCACTTCGTTGCCAGGCCCAATCGTCTCCGGTTAGAGATTGCGTAAAGAACGGATCGTTAAAGGAATCGGTCGCCGCAGCGCCCATTTCATCTTTCGGCAGCGTTTGCTTCGCGCTACAGGCCGCAACGCCAAGGACAAGTATCAGTAGGAAAATTTTCATCCACTTCGTTTTTTTCACGCCCCACCCTTTCCACCATTTCTCTCTTTGTCGCGCTCTTCGGATTCGGTCGTTTGTCGCTCAGAGTTATTATTTCTACAAAAACAAATTATCGACAGGGAATGTCCATCCAGGAAGAGCCGGCTTTGCCTCAGCGAGTTCACCACGCCGGTAGATCGTTGGCGTGTCTGGAGCTTGCGCCCGATAGACCCGCACAAGTTGTTCTTTGAGCACGTCGACATCCCACACAACCTGCGTCCCCGCAGCAAAATAATCTCTTCGTTTCGCCGCCATCTCCTGTTCGGCTACCGGGCCGTAATCATTTTCACTGCGCACCTCAGCCGCGAAGAGAGGCGCTCCCTGGAGAAACTTGCCGCCGGTCCTTTGCCCCACATAAAAAGCGGCATCAGGGCTCAAGGAATTTCGATGGGGTAAGTTCACGATGAAAGCGGCGTTGTCAGTATAGGCGCGACCCGTTCTGGTACGTCGCGCATAGTCACGAAGAGCGACGAAAACCTCTCCAGCCGCGCTATTTGGTAAATCTCCAGTTGGAGGCATCAGCACTAACTCCCCGTGCAAAACTTCCGCTTTGCCGTTTTCAATAACGTGGTAAAGATCCCCAACTGTCGCTTGATGCTCAGCGTTCATACACACCTCGACAGACCTTATTGCACCATAAGCCAGAGTAAACTGCAATCCTTGCCACAGGAACAAGAACGGTGATACAGTCCGAGCAATTTTTACTGTGACAGAAAACATCAACCACATGACCAAGCGCACGAAGCCCGCTCACGACGCTCCGCCCCTGTTCACGCCCTACATTCGCGCAGACCAGGCCATTCCCGAGTTTACTCCTCAAGCGGTGATTCTCGGGGCGGTGCTGTCTGTCACTTTTGGGATGGTGAACGCCTACCTCGGGCTCAAGGTGGGGCTCACCGTCTCCGCCTCTATCCCGTCCGCAGTAATCTCAATGACGGTGTTGAAGGGTATTTTGCGGCGCGGCACGATTCTGGAAAACAATGTCGCCCACACTATCGCTTCGACGGGGGAATCGCTCGCTGCCGGTGTCATCTTCACCGTGCCGGCGCTGATTTTCCTGGGGCTCAATCCCAGCGGCTTCCTTATCTTTCTGCTCGGGGCCACCGGCGGACTGCTTGGCATCCTTATGATGATCCCACTGCGTCACAGCCTCACGGTTACGGAGCACAACGCGCTTCCTTTTCCGGAAGGCACGGCCTGCGCCAAGGTGCTAATCGCCGGCGATAGCGGCGGAGCCAGCGCCCGCCCGGTGTTTCTCGGCATTGGCCTTGGCGCCGCCTATCAGTTTGTGATGAAAGGCCTGAAGCTCTGGCAGGACACCGTGTTCTGGAGCTTTTCCCGGCTGCATAAAGCGTCCATCGGTTTCGAGCTGACGCCGATCTTTCTCGGCGTAGGTTATCTCATCGGGCTCCGCGTGGCGAGTTTCATGGCGCTCGGCGGCGTGATTGGCTGGTCCTTGCTGCTCCCGCTTTTTGACGCGAGCGCTGGAAGTTCCCTGGGGCTGTTTTTTGGGCTTGACGAAAGCGTGCGTCAACTCGGCGCGTTTGATATTTGGCGACGTTACGTCCGCTACGTTGGCGCCGGGGCCGTCGCTGCAGGCGGGCTTGTCGCGCTTGTACGCTCGCTGCCAGCCATGATTCAGTCGCTCCACGTTGCCTTGGCTGGATTATCACGTAGCGACGATCGCATGGACCAGAGTCGCACAGAGCAAGACCTGCATCCGTTCTTCGTTGTGGGCGGCTCTGTCGCGTTGGGCCTCGGTCTCTGGCTCATCCCTACTTTTCAGCTTAACTTACTCGCAGCCATCCTCGCCGTAGGGTTCGCATTCGTATTCGTGGTCGTCTCCGCCCGCATGGTGGGCATCGTTGGCTCTACCTCACAACCAGTGTCGGGCATGACTATCGCCGCGCTACTGGCGATCAGTTTGGTGCTCGCAGCCTTTGGGCATACGGGCCTGACTGGCATGGGCGCCGCCATCACCTGCGGCGCCGTGGTGTGCATTGCCATCGCGTTGTCTGGTGATGTCAGTCAGGACCTCAAGACCGGGGCGCTCCTTGGGGCCACGCCTCGCTATCTTCAGCTCGGGGAAATGCTCGGTGTGTGTGTCGCTGCGGTGCGCGCCGGTTGGGTGCTGTTCTTACTCCATCACGCATATACTTTGGGCTCGGAAGCCTTACCTGCTCCGCAAGCCAAACTTATGGCGACCTTGGTGGAAGGCGTGATGCGCGGCCAACTGCCTTGGGCGTTGATGTCGCTGGGGGCCGGTTTGGCGCTGAGCACGGAACTCTTCGGTATTCCCAGTCTCGCTTTTGCCATTGGTCTGTATTTGCCTATCACGACGACGGCGTCGCTGATCCTGGGCGGTCTTGTGGCTTGGTGGGTGAAGCGACAGATTACGAGCCCCGACCATTACGAACAACAGAACGAACAAGCCACTCTTTTTGCTTCAGGCTTGATCGCCGGCGACGCATTGATGGGCATCGGCATAGCGGGATTGGTGGTCAGCGGGCTGGACCGCGCGTTCATGCTGCGAGGCGAAAGCAGCGGCCCGCTTGAATACGTGTTGACAATCGCACCATTCGCGGCGTTAGCGTGGGGATTAGCTCGCATGGCGCGTCGTACTGAAGGGAGCGTCTAAGAACCATGCTTGCGAAGAAACCATAGTGAGCATGTACTGTGAAAGATTCCTTATTGGAGGAGGATCATCATGGGTGTGCTGATGCAAGCGTTTTATTGGGACTGTCCACAGGTGGAGAACCTGGAGTATCAATGGTGGACCTATCTCACCAGTAGAATTTCCCCATTGCGAGCCGTGGGCTTCACCGCCCTCTGGCTCCCGCCGGCAAATAAAGCCGCGAACATAGGCGGCCCTTCGATGGGCTATGACCCGTATGACTATTACGACCTCGGGGAATTCGAGCAAAAAGGCTCCACGAAAACCTGGTTCGGGGCCAAGGCAGAACTCTTGACCCTCATTCATGAAGCGCATCGACAGCAGTTGGAAGTGTACGCGGACCTCGTGCTGAACCATAATAATGGAGCCGACGCTCAAGAACTCAATCCCGTCGATCACACCTTACGCTGGACTCGGTTCACGCCACGAAGTAAAAAGTTCTCGCGCAACTGGGAATATTTTCATCCCTCAGACTATGAATTGTGGGACAATATGACGTTCGGCGACATGCCGGACCTCTGCCATCGAAATCCTATAGTGTATACCGAACTCCTTACCTATGCCCGCTGGCTGCTTGACCACATCGGCTTTGACGGTTTTCGTTATGACTGTGTCAAAGGGTATGGAGGCTGGATGGTGCGCGCGATCCAAGAGTTGCGCACGAAAAAGGGAGACAAAGTTTATAAACCTTATGGCGTGGGCGAGTGTTGGGATAGCGATCGGGTGATTCAAGATTGGCTTGACGAAACAAACGCCTGGTCGGACAATCCGGCTGGGGCGTTCGACTTCCCGCTGCGTGAGCGCTTGCGCGACCTGTGTCATGACCCCGGGTATGATGTGCATCATCTACTGGAGGCAGGTACGCTCCTCAATGAACGACCGGCACAGGCAGTCACGTTTGTTGAAAATCATGATATCGCTCGCACGGACCCGATCATCACGGATAAGATGTTGGCCTATGCGTTCATTCTGACCCACGAAGGCTATCCCTGCGTGTTTTGGCAAGACTACTACACCTGGAATTTAGGGGAAGAAGGGCTCGCCAGCGGGATCGCTGCGTTGGTGCGTCTCCATGAAGATTACGCAGGCGGGTCTACATCCGTGCTGCATGTACAGAATGATCTCTACATCATGCAGCGTAACGGCTATGACCGACAGAAGGGCCTCATCTTCGTTTTGAATACACGGGAAGAGTGGCAAGGAACTTGGGTGCACACCCAATGGAACAACACAACCCTCGTCCCCAAGGCATGGCGGGGAAAGAACGATGCCGGCATTCCCTCCACAAAACAGACGCAGGCGGACGGATGGATTGACGTGTGGGCCCCGCCTCGCGGGTATGCGGTTTATGTTCCACAAGAGTGAAATCACTGGACCTCAATACTGAGGCTCGGGTTTCCCTTCTCTACAGTGTCGCGTTCTCATTCTTCATGATGGCGCCGCCGGAGTCGCCGCTTCTTCCAAGGTTTTCTGGAGTGCATCCATTTCCTTACCGAAAGTGGACCAATCCCCTTTGCGCAGGGCCTCCAGCGCTTGACGATAACGGAGAAGCGCCGCGGCTGCGGCGCTCGCTGACGGAGGGGCTGGCCCAGTCCTCGTCACGATCGGCGTTTGCCCGCCTTCTCCTGCCGATAAAGCGGCCAGCAACGCGTCTACACTTTGCCCCATGACGACCCGATCTCCCGATGAGGCGATCAAGCGTTTCAGCTCCGGCAGTTCCCGCGCCTCGGCGCTCAGATACAGCGGCTCTACATAGAGCAAGGTATTATCCAGAGGAATAACGAGCAAATTGCCGCGAATGACGCGCGACCCGAGTTGATTCCACAATGACAACTGCTGGGAAATGGTGGTGTCTTGATCGATCCGCGCTTCTATCTGCGCCGGTCCGTACACCAGCTTGTCCTTGGGAAACGCGAACTCCACGACCTCGCCATAATGCTCGCCGTCGCATCGAGCCGCCAGCCAGGCAATCATATTGTCGCGTTTGCTGGGCGTCATTGGCAGCATCAACACGAACTCGGTGCGCTGCTCGCCTGGGAGCCGCATGATGGTGTAATACGGCTCCATCATAATCATTTTTCCCCGATTGTGCTCTTGGGGCACGCTCCATAAATCTTCTCTATTGTAGAACACTTCGGGATTGGTCATGTGATAGGCGCTGTAGAGTTGTGCTTGCAAGAAGAAGAGGTCCTCCGGATAGCGGAGGTGCGCGCGCAACGCTTGTGGCATCTGTTCCAGCGGTCGAAAGAGCGACGGAAAAATCCGTTGGTACGTGCGCGCGAGCGGGTCTTGCGAATCCGTGAGGTAAAATACCGGCACGCCGTCGTACGCATCCACCGCCACTTTCACCGCATTGCGAATGTAGTTGACGCCCTCAGGCCCTGTCTGTTGCGAATAGGGCAGCCCATCACTCACAGTGTATGCGTCCTGGAGCCAAACCAAACGCCCGTCGCTCACGGTAAGATAAGGATCGTGATCGAGTCGCAAAAATGGAGCCACGGCGCGAATGCGCTGCTGAATCATGCGCCGAAACAGCAGTTGGCTTTCCGCAGTAACATTCCCACTAATCAATAACTTGAGATCGCCGAAGTACCAAGCAAACAGCGCACGCCTCCACACGCTGCGTAACGACACGCCGCCACCGCCGTGATAGGTGGAGTAGACATTCTCCTGCCCTTTCGCGTAATCGAACTCCGTGGTTCCTCCGCCCACCACGACATAGTTGCTGGTATGCACGCCGTAGTAGAGTTCCGGGCGTTCGATAGCGATATTCGTTGACGATTCCGGCGGAATATCTTTGACGTAGAAAAGGGGGAGCCCCTCGGCGTCAAATTGATTCACCGGACTCATCGCCAAGCCAACGCCGTGGGTAAACTTGAAATGCAAATTGATCCACGTTTGCGCCTCTTGCGCCAGGCGGGCCTGATTCAATTCGCGCCCCGCCAGCAACACGGCTTGATACGTCCCGTTGATGGTGTAGCGATCAACGTCAACGTCCTGGAAGTCGTAGTACAAACGGATCTCTTGCAACTGACGGTACGTATCCAGCAAGGGACGAGGGTCCCACCAGCGGATGTTCTGAATCGTCTCTGCGTTGGCGGCCACCACCTCGGGCGTAAGGGAACCATCTGCGGAAAAGGGGCGACGCGTGATTTGATCGAGACCAAACCCAAACCGCGTCGCCGCAATATTGTACGTCAGGTAAGGGGCCTCAAGTCGCAACTCGTCCGGCTTCACCCAGTACGCATGGACGAGCAAAGGGATCACCGCAGTTATCAATGACGTTCCAAACACGACAACCGCAGACGCGATTAACACGCGGAGACGTAGGAACCACCAATTGGCGATACAGCCCCCCATCGCCAGCAGCGAGAGGCCAGCGAGGATCGCAAATAGGGGC
>CAYTVL010000027.1:0-80250 GCA_964441775.1 uncultured Enterobacteriaceae bacterium | reverse complement strand
TCAAGACTTTCTCCCCTTCCCGATGACAGCTGGTTAGCGGCGTAGCGTGCCACCGCAGGCGCGATATCTGTTCAAACATGCCCTCGTGCAGGACACAGCCTATCAGTCCCTGCTCAAGAGCCGTCGTCAGCAGCTGCATCAACAGATCGCGCTGGTGCTCGAAGAACGGTTTGTGGAGATCAAAGAGATTCAGCCCGAATTGTTGGCTCATCACTACACCGAGGCGGGGCTCATTGAGCAGGCGATTCCGTATTGGCAGCAAGCCGGACAAAGAGCAAGTCAGCGCTCGGCCTACATGGAAGCGGTGGCGCACCTCACCAAAGGGCTGGAGCTGCTCACAGCTCTGCCCGACACGACTGAGCGCGCCCAGCAAGAGCTGGAGTTGCAAACTGCCCTCGGTCCCGCTTTGATGGCTGCCAAGGGTTATGCCGCCCCGGAAGTGGAACACGCCTACGCCCGCGCACGCGAGCTGTGCCAGCAAATGGGGGAAACCCCTCGGCTCCTGCAAGTGTTGCTGGGATTAGAGTCGTTTTATTATGTCCAGTCGAAATTACAGACAGCGCGTGAACTAGGGGAGCAAAGCCTCTCTTTGGCCCAGCGCCTGCACGACCCGGCGCGTCTCCTAGGGGCTCACTATGCGCTGGGGAGCGCCTTGTTTAATCTTGGCGAGTTTGCCTCGGCCCGAGAGCACCTTGAGAAAGGAACGGCCCTCTACGGCCTCCAGAAGCACCGCTCCCGAGCCGTGCAGAATCCTGGGGTGAGTTGTCTCTCCTTTGCCGCCTTGGTCCTGTGGTCTCTGGGTTATCCGGACCAGGCGCTCAAGAGGGTCCATGAAGCGCTCACCCTGGCTCAGGAGCTGTCTCACCCTTTTAGCTTGGCTGTGGCCCTGAACTGGGCGGCCTGGTTCCATCAGTACCGTCGGGAGGCGCAATTGACCCAAGAGTGGGCGGAGGCGGAAATTGCGCTCTCTAAGGAGCAAGGGTTTCCGTTTTGGGTAGCCTTTGGGACTGTCTTGCGGGGCTGGGCGCTCGCAGAACAGGGACAGGGAGCGGAGGGCGTTGCCCAGCTAGAGCAAGGGCTGGCTGCCTACTTGGCCACAGGGGCAGAGATCGGAAGACCGCATTTTCTTGCCCTGCTGGCTGAGGCATATGGAAAAGGAGGACAGCCTGAGAAGGGGCTTGCCGTGCTGGCTGAGGTGTTAGCGCAGGCAGACAGAAATGAGGATCGTTACTACGAAGCCGAGCTGTATCGGCTGAAAGGCGAATTGACGCTGCAAAAAGAGTTCAACGTTCAAGGTTCAATGCTCAAAGTCGAAAATCCGCAATCCGCGTTCCACAATCCGCAATTAGAGGCGGAGGCCGAAGCCTATTTCCTCAGAGCCATCGAGATTGCACAGAAGCAACAAGCCAAATCGTTGGAGTTGCGCGCCACGACAAGCCTCGCCCGTCTTCGGCAACAACAAGGCAAGAAGGACGAAGCTCACAAAATGTTGGGAGAAATCTATTGCTGGTTCACCGAAGGCTTCGACACGAAAGACTTGCAAGAAGCGAAGGCGCTGATCGAAGAACTGAGTGTATGAGTCATCGGGTAATTGAGTCATTGAAGAATTGTCTTATTGAATAATCTGGATTTCTTGAAGATAGCTGCTTATGGTATGGTGCTGCCATGAACTCCGTAACCACCAGTAACGAGGCTGAAATTCTCTCTCGGGTTATCGCTCCAGAAGAACCAACGCTTCCCCTTGACGCCGCCCAGATTTTCCTCACGTTTGACTTCAGAAAAGAAGATCGTGAGCGAATGAGCTTGTTGGCCGAAAAGGCGCGTGAAGGCGAGTTGACCGCTGAAGAGCAGGCTGAGATTGATTGTTACGAACGGGTTGGGCACTTCCTCTCGCTTTTGCGCTCGAAGGCGCGTCTTTCGCTCAAGCAAGCGAACATGAAGGTTTAGCCGTTGGATGGAGCCGGTTCTTCTTTCTCAAGTATGGCAACGGGCGGGGTCAATCTGCGAGTATTGCCGGATGCCCCAGCAGTCTGACATCCTGACTTTTCAAGTTGATCACATTATTGCTCGTAAGCATCACGGCGCCGATGAACTTGGGAACCTCGCGCTTGCATGTTTTGCTTGTAATAACCACAAAGGACCAAACCATTGCCGGGATCGATCCCGAGACTAATGAGATTGTCCGGCTATTCCACCCTCGCCAAGACAAGTGGGAAGACCACTTTGAGTGGCATGAAGCTGTGCTGGTAGGGCGCACCGCAGTTGGTCGGGCAACCATTGATGTCCTTGCCGTCAATTTGCCCTATCGTCTACGGCTGCGGCAGATGCTGATCCTTGAAGGTGTCTTCCCACCCTCCTGAGTTAGCCAATCCAAAGTAGGTTGACCCTGGATTGCGCTGCACTTCATCCAGGCTACAACTGATCCTCACGTCCTCCTACGGCATAACTCCATGTCGAGTCTTAGGTCCAAGCGGGGCGGTGTTGCCGGCCCGGGCGGCGCGCAGCGCCCGAATGATGAGCGGTCTGGTGTCGCGGGGGTCTACCAAGTCGTCAAAGTTGAACGTCTCCGCCGTGGAAAAGGGGCTGCCGAACTGATTGTAATAACTCTCCAACTCAGCGCGGGTGCGCGTTTGATCGCTCGCGGTTTCCAAGGCGCTCTTATGGCCCGCGCTGACGCCGCCCTCAACCGGCAAGGCTCCGAACTCACCCGAAGGCCACACCAGCGTCAGTACTTGGCCGCCCTGATGGCCACACATGGCGACCGCGCCCATGCCGTAGGCTTTCCGTAGCACCACAGATACTTTCGGCACGGTGATAAAAGCCATCGCATAGGCAATGCGGAGCCCACGCCGCAAGGTCGCGTCCCGCTCCGAAGCTGACCCGGTCATAAACCCCGGCACGTCGGAGAGAAAGATCAGGGGGATGTGAAAGGCGTCACACAGTTGGATGAAGTGCGTCATCTTGTCCGCCGCTGGCCCGTCAATGGTCCCGGCAAATTGCAGGGGCTGATTGCCGACGAAGCCAACCACTTCGCCATCCAGCCGCGCTAGACAAGTGACGACAGACTTGCCGTAATCAGGTTTGATCTCAAAGACTGTCTCGCGATCAGCAAGATGACGGATCACGCGCAACATATCGTAGGGACGTTTGCGATTTCTGGGGACAATGGCAAGCAGTTCTTCTTCTCGGCGTTCGGGATCATCACCCGTCTCCACCCGTGGCGGCGCCATGTACACATTGGTAGGGAAATAACTGAGATAGCGGCGGATCATTTGTAAACAGTCTTCATCATCTTCAGCCTCGTTGTCTCCCACGCCGCTGAGATGACAGTGGACGAACGATCCTCCCAGCTCTTCTTTGGAGACCTTTTCCCCGATGGCGGCTTCCACAATGGGCGGACCACCGGCGGCCAGCATGCTGGTGCCTTTGACCATGACGACAAAATCTGCAAGCGGGGCCATGAGCGCGGGGTCGCCGGCGCATGGTCCCATCGCCGCCACCACTTGGGGCACGACGCCGGAGAGATGCGACATCAACGTGAAATGACGCCCGCCCACCCAGCCACCGCGCACCCACTCGTTAGCTCGCGCTCCGGACCCGTCGAGCAGCCACACTGTCGGGACTTTCGTTTGGTGCGCCAATTCGAGCACCCGTTCACGTTTGAGGATGCCGGTCATGCCCACTGATCCGCCCATGACCGTAAAGTCCTCAGCCCCGACCAACACCTCGCGGCCATCAATGCGGCCGTAGCCGATGATGACGCCATCAGCGGGCGTGTAGACTCCTTGCATCTCCGGGCGCTGACTTTGGTGCGTGGCCAGCATGCCTAACTCCGTAAACGAGTTACTATCGAGCAAACGCGCAATCCGCTCACGAGCGGTGAGTTTGCCTTGCGCATGTTGGCGCGCGATTTTTTCTTTGCCGCCCATCTCCAGGGCCCGTTGCCGGCGGAGGTGAATTTCCTCGCTCTCGGGTTTCCAGGTCATGCCCTCGACTCCTTTGCTACGATCTTTCCAGTGGGCCACGGACCGCGCGTGCTATCGTGTCTCTTGTGCGTCCTGCAAACGGTCGCTGAGAATTTTTGCGATATTCAAGAAGATTTTTGCGCCGATGCGCGGGTAGCGGCGCTGCATGCGGTTCAGGAAATTCTCGTTAACGGCAATGACTTCTACGTCCTCGTTAGCGACTACATCCGCCGTGCGCTCGTGGTGACGAATGAGCCCCATTTCTCCAAACACGTCTCCACGCTCCAGCGTGCGTACCTTTTTTCGCTCAGGGGAAGTATGGATGAACACATCAGCCGTGCCCTTGATGAGCACGTACATCTCATTGCCGATTTCTCCTTGTTGGATGATGGGCTTACCGCATGGGAAGGCTTTGAGTTCTCCCATGAGGGTAACGATCTTTGCTTGAGAAAGCCGCAACCCGGCAAACAGCGGGATCGTCTGGTGTGGATTCTCACCCAAAGTGAGGGCAATGACGTCCCACAGCGTGATGATCCGCGTGGTGGCCAGGAGCGCGGGCAGCAACACCAAGTCATTCACGAAAGCGGCGGCAATAGTGATGGCGGTGAGCAACCCAAACTTCTGGATAGGAACGAAATTAGAGAACAGTAAAGTCAGAACTCCCAATCCTAGTGCTGCTGACGCATAGATGATGGGCTTGCCGACGGTCGCGACAGTTTGAAAGATCGCGAGTTCTTGGTTATGCGTGGCTTGGATCTCTGAGCTGAGTCGCGCGAGATAGCGGATCGCGTCTTCAACCGCGATGCCGATGGCGATGGAGGCGATGATACTCGTCCCCAAATTGAGCGTGACCCCCGTCCATCCCATCGCGCCGAAGAAAATAAGAATAGCCAATAGGTTTGGCAACAACGAGAGGAAGCCCACGGTGGTAGACAAGAACATGAGCGACAGCACAACAAAGATCACTACGAGAGCAAGCCCCAAACTCTTCACTTGTCCCCAGATAATGTCCTCGGTTGCTTCATTGAGTAGAATCAGGCTGCCGGTCGGATGTACTTCGATTTGTGGAGGGAAATGCTCTTTGGCGTATTGGCGGATATTTTCCGCTGTGCGGACAATGTCGCTGGAGCTGGTGAGTCGCGTACGCACCGTCATGCTCGTGATGGAGAAATCCTTGTCGACAAAGGAGGCAAAGGTCTTGGGGTTGGCGTTCTTTACTAACCTCATGACGGAGTTGAAGCGTTCTTCTTGCTCCCAAAAAGGCGCGTCCGGCGCAGCGGTCTTGGCGTCCGTTGGCGGCGCCGCGTTTTCGTCTTCGGGGACCACAATGTCGCCTTCAGTGGCTGGACTTTTGCGAATGGCGCGATCGATAATTTCGCAGTAGTCCGTCAGCGCCACTGTCTGGTCAACTCCCGGCAGCGTCATTAGATACTGTTGGAGTTCTTTCATTTGTTTCATCACATCCCAGCGCGCGACACCGCCTTTTTCGTTACTGCTTACAACAATAGAGAAAATTTGGACGCCGCCGATTTTTTCACTGATGATTTCGTGGGCGCGGCGCACCGGTGAATTTGGCTTAAAAAATTGCAGAAAGTTGGAATCCGCGCGGATGCGACTCATGCCCCACAGACAGGGAAGAACCAAGAGGAGGGCCGTGGCGATGATAGGTCGTTGATACTCGCGATTAAATCGCCCAACCACCCGGAGCAACTCAGTCAAGCGTTTGCCTTCTCCCGCGACCTTCTTGCGACGAGGAAGCGGCAGCAGCACCAGAGAAGCAGGGATTAAGGTCAACACAATAATGGTGATGCTGACAAACCCCACAGCGGCATAGAGGCCCAGTTCACGAATCGTACCTATGCGGTTCACTAATAAGGCGACAAAACCGATGACCGTCGTGAAGGCGGCGACCGTGACTGGCAAGCTCACGCGTTTGAGCGAGCGCAAAACCACTTCTTTTGCCGTCCCACCTTTTTCTGCTTCCTCTTCATATTGGGCGATGACATAAATGGAATAGGTGCTGCCAATGACGATCAACAGGGAAGGAAGAACAAGGGTGCCGATCGTCACGGCCGAGCCGGCTAAGACCATAATTCCTACCGTCCAAGCGACGCCGCCCAGCACGGAGAGGCTCGGCAAAAGAACGCCCCTTCCGTTACGGAAGCAGACGGCCAAAACACCGATGATGACGAGCAGGCTCAGCAGTGGAAATGTGCGCAGGTCTTGCTGCATGAGCTTGAAAGAGTTGACTTTAATATGCTGCATGCCGGTGAGGTACAGTTGCTCCGGCCCTTGCTCGTGGTCGACAAGCTCTTGGATCTTTTCGTCTATGCCTTTTTCGAGAAACTCATCGTCGCTGAGACTTTTGAAATTGATGATGATCGCCGCTCCATGCGCATCTTTGGCGACAAGATTCAGATAGATAGGATAATCTTCCTCGATCTTCCGTCGTAGCGCAGATAAGGCTTCTGGATCGGTGGGAATTTTCGGGATGAGGAGTGGAGGATAGGACAAATCGACAATCGGGTCGGGCAGGTTCGTCAGGCTACGGACGCTTTGCACCCCGTCCATTTTTTCCACCTGAGTGGTGATCCGACGAATTTTTTCCAGCGTGCCTGGCGTATACACATTGTCGGTGACAAGGCCGATCACACCAATGTCATCGTTGCCAAAGATGGCGCGGATGTCGTCGTAATACTTTTTCTTTGGGTCATCCGTGGCAAGCAGATGCTCGGATGAACTGTCGATGCGAAAGTGAACGGCATGAAAACTCAAGAAGCCAGTCAACAGAAACAAAAGAAAAAGAATGGTTTTCGGTTTGTTGACGATCAAGAAAGAGATTCGTTCCATGCCCTCCCCCATGTACACTTCTTACGGACAGCACTTTGGCGCAGAATACATGGTACGAACAAGAAGCGCAAAAGGTCGAACACCACGCGGAAAAGGAGTGACCGAGCGGCGCCTTGCCTGAACCGCACAGATCACAAAGAGTGATCATTTGGAAGCGATTGGAGATCACTCTCTGACGATACGCAGCAGCGCATCGTCAGAGAAAGGTAAGAGGCAGGGAGGGAGAAATCTATGAACGCACTCCCGCCATGTGTTCCAATCGTTCGATACGTTCTTCCAGCGGTGGGTGGGTGCTGAAGAGCCGCGCGAACGACTGCCCTGAAAGCGGGTTCACAATGAACAGATGTGAAGTTTGTGGCGAGGCGTCGAGGGGAATCTGCTCAGACGCCATGCCCAGTTTTTTCAACGCCGAAGCCAACCCGAGAGGGTCGCCAGCTATCTTCGCGCCGGTTTCATCCGCCGCAAACTCACGGGTGCGCGAGATTGCCATTTGAATAATCGTCGCCGCTAACGGCGCGAGAATCGCCATGAGGATCAAGCCCAACACGCCGCCTCCGCCTTCGCGGTCGTCATCACGGCGAAAGCCGCCGAACATCGCCGCCCACTGCGCCATATTGGCAACGTGCACGATGACGCCCGCTAAAGTTGCGGCGATTGAGCTAATCAAAATATCCCGATTTTTGACATGGCTGAGTTCGTGCGCGAGCACTCCTGTCAGTTCACGTTCATTCATCATCCGCAGGATGCCTTCGGTGACGGCCACCGCAGCATGCTCAGGGTTACGTCCGGTAGCAAAGGCGTTCGCAGCGTCGGAAGGGAGAAGATAGATTTTGGGCATGGGCAGCCCAGCTCTCAAGGTCAAATTGTGAACAACGCGATACACCATCGGTGCTTCGGCTTCACTGACTGGTCGTGCGCTATAGGCCGCGAGAACGATCTTGTCCGAGAACCAATAGCTGCCGAAGTTCATGATAATAGCGAAAATGAACGCGATCGTGAGTCCTTGAGATCCCCCCAGGAATTGCCCAATCGCCATAATAATCCCGGTTAAGGCTCCGAGGAGAATAGTCGTGCGTAACATAAAGGTGAACCTCCATTGTTACCCCTTACGGTAAGACCGCTGCCTCGGAGTGTCAATCGAAGTTTAGTCTACGTCCCAGTTCAAATGAGATGGCTCACCAGCAAGCCAACGATAAGCAGTACGCCATACTCCAAATGCGCTTTCACCGTACACATCAACGCCTCGTTCAACGCCTCTACCTTGTCCGTCTCAAAAGCGATCCGCACAGCAGGAATCGCGTGACGCAGGGTGGCGAAGGTCAGCAACACCGGCCACGGCGCGTAGCTAAACAGCACTAAAATTGCGGTAATGACGTAAGCGCCGTACATCAAGAGCGCCAATTCCCAGTTCGCGGCATGGCGTCCAATGACCGTGGCCAGCGTGTTCTTGCCATGTTCAATGTCGAAGTTGAGATCGCGTATGTTGTTCGCGTGCAGGATTGCCGCAACAAGACAGCCGACAGGCAAAGAGATTAAGAAGGGCGCGAGCGCGAACGCCTCACGTTGGACGTAATAGGCTCCAACCACAATGACCGGCCCCATAAAGATGAACACCGTTGCTTCCCCAAGGGCGAGGTACGCCAGCGGTAAGGGATTCGCCGTGTAAAAATATCCAGCTAACACACTCACGATTCCTAGCGCGAGAATTGGCCAGCCACAGAGCATGACCAAGAGCAGCCCACACACGCTGCCGATCGCGAACGAGGCGATCCCGCCCCAATACATTTCTCCTGGAGTCAGCATGCCGCGTTGAATGACTTGGCTCCCGCTCATGGACTCCAACGTATCCACTCCACTCAAGTGATCGTAATAGTCGTTGATCATATTGGTGCCGATCTGGAGAAAGAGTGAACCGATCAACGCTAGCAAAAACCGGCCAAAAGAGAACGGACCATCCATTATTCCCAGCACGGAGCCGATTAAGACTGGCGTCACAGACGCTGTGAACGAATAGGGACGCGTTGCTTCAACCCAAATCGACAACCGACTCGTGCTTGGTCCTGCCGTCAATGTTTGCCCAGTAGCCATACCCAATACCTCCCTTGCTATTATGGCGCCCATGCCCAAGAGGTCAAAGGGGCAAGCCGCGTACAAGCTTGCGCGCCCCCGTTGAAACGCGCTACAACCCCTTCAATAACAAGGAGAAGAAAGACTATGGCAGATCCGCTTGGCCGTTTAGACCACATCGCTTTCGCGGTCCACAGCATTGACACGGCGCGCCCCTTTTTTGAAGGCGCGCTCGGCGCGAAATTTCGTTACGTCAAAGACGGACGTGGCGGCGGTTTTCGTTACGCCGTGTTTGATCTGCACGAACTCACCCTCGAACTCATCGAGCCGATTGGAAAAGACAACTTTGTCTCCCTGTTTCTCGAAAAACGTGGCGAGGGTGTGCATCACATGACGTTGCAGACGCTGGGGTTGAAAGAAAAAGTGGCGATGCTCGAAGGGCAAGGACTGCGTATCGTTGACAAACGCGAAGAAAGCGACCGCACGGTCGAGGCCTTCATTTCTCCGAAAAGCGCCTGCGGGTTGTTATTTCAACTGGCCGAGACCATGCCCGCGCTCAACAACGAGCCCTATTGGGAGAAGGGGAGGTCGTAAACCTGCTCTACCCTGAACCTTCTCTCACACGGCGATTCATCGCCGTGCTCCAGTAACCACGCCCCATAAATGGGGCTTAAAAGCCGAATTTATCTGGCGTCGGTCTGTAGCACGGGCATCGATGCCCGTGCGGTAGGGACGATCACGGCTTCTTCACCAGCATGTACAGCTCGCCCTCTTGCGCCATCAGTCCGGCTTCGTCTTCCGCCTCCGCACCCCAGAAGAGATCGGCGCGCTGCCAACCGCTGATGGCCGCGCCAGTGTCTTGCAAGAGCACGAACCGCGAAACTTCATTCCAGACAACACGCCCTCCCGATTCCATACTCGGTCTTTTCGTACGGATGAATGCGAGCGCTCCCGCGGGATAGAGCTTGGAGTCAATGGCGAGGGAACGGCCAGGAGTGAGGGGAACGCCGAGACTCCCACGTGGTCCCTCTGCTGTGGTCAATTGAAAGAAGACATAGCGAGGATTGGCAAAAAGCACTGCACTCTGCTCAGTGGGATGTGTTTGTAAATAGCGGCGAATGGCCGGAGTAGTGGCTTCTCCAAGCCCCAGCTTACCCTGTTCGACTAAGAGCTTACCGATACTTTTGTACGGTCTGCCGTTTGAAGCGACGTAGCCCACTCGAAGTCGCGTTCCGTTCGGGAGTTGGACCTGCCCCGAGCCTTGAACATGTAGCAAGAACAGCGACACCGGATCATCCACCCAGAGCAGTTCATAGTGTTTGCCCTGCAGCGCCCCTTTGCCGTCAATATCTTCCCGTGAAAAATAGGGCGTGAACTGTCCATTCACCATGCGACCGAATTGTTTGTCTCTCTCCTTTGTTGACGATGTCCCCTCAATTTCCACTAAGTCATCGGGGCGGCGATAGAGCGGATACCGGAAGCGCTCCGTGCGCACGCGACTGCCGCGCAACACCGGCTCATGATAGCCGGTGAAGAGCACAGAGTTGGAGACTTTGTAAATATCGAAGTCTCGTTGCAGGAGGACCTGGAGATTCTCGCCTCTCTCGATAAGAGTCAAAAAGGTCGTGAGGCTCTCGCGTATTTGAACGGGAGTAATGCTTCGTCCAGCCAAGGCCACCGTTTCGGCCTCACCCTTGTTACGCAGAGCAGTAAGACTGTGGACGACTGCGGTTTTTAGCGAGGCGCGATCAAGGTCATCATGAAAGGGCGGGAACGACCCGGGAGTAATCTGTTGGACCGGGGCGTGGATGGTCTGGCTGCAACTACACAGGAAGATTAGGAAGACAAAAAATCGCAGGGGCGCAGCAATCGTCACAGTATGCACAAAATTCTGCTGAAGGTGAGAAACGAATGCTTCGCGCCTCCAATCTACATCTCCCGCGCTTGGATTTAACTGGCGGCATAGGCGGCCTGCGCCGCCCCCACTCCAGCTCCAGGCGCACAAGCGTGCCCTTGCTTGCGGAGAATTTCTTCTAGAGCGCTTAACGCAAACAAAACATTGCTCCGCGAACTCGACTCACCCATAAGCCCGATGCGCCAGATTTTTCCACGCAACGGACCAAGGCCCGCCCCAATTTCTATATTGTAGTCGTCAAGCAACTGCCGACGAACCGCAGCGTCATCCACCCCGGCGGGGATCGTTACGCTATTCAGTGTCCACAAACGATGGCCTTCTTGCGCCGCCAGCGGAAGCCCCATCGCTGCGAGACCAGCCGCCAATGCTTTGTGGTTCCGTTCGTGACGCCGGAAGCGCGCTTCGAGTCCTTCTTCGTGGACGAGCCGCAGCGCTTCACGCAGGGCGTAGTTCATAGAGATCGGCGCCGTGTGATGATATACACGCTCCTCGCCCCAATATTTTTCAATCATAGTGAGATCGAGATACCAGCTCTGGACCTTCGTCCGTCGCTTGCGGATAACGTCCAACGCTGCTTGGCCAAACGTCACGGGCGAGAGCCCCGGCGGACAGCTCAAGCATTTCTGCGTGCCGCTATAGCACGCATCGATGTCCCACTCGTCGACTTTCACCGGGCAGCCGCCTAAGGACGTCACAGCATCCACCACAAAGAGAGCGCCTGCGTTATGGACAAGCCGCGAAATATCTTCCAACGGTTGCCAGGCCCCGGTTGAGGTTTCGGCATGGACCAGCGCCACCAGTTTTGGTCGTTGACATTGCTGCAACGCCTCTTGCACTTGCTCTGGAGAGAAGACCCGCCCCCATTCTGTTTCGACCTTTACCGCCCTAGCTCCGCACCGCTCTACAACATCGACCATGCGCGCGCCGAAAACGCCGTTGACGCCGATAATCACATCGTCGCCTGGTTCAACGAGGTTCACGAAACAGGTTTCCATGCCTGCGCTGCCCGTCCCTGAAATGGGCAGAGTCAGCGCATTCTTCGTCTGAAATACGGACCGGAGCAGCGCTTTCGTCTCTTCCATCAACTGGATAAACTCTGGATCCAGATGTCCCACCAACGGTGTAGACATGGCCTTCAACACTCGAGCATGCACCGCGCTCGGCCCTGGCCCCAGTAGCACACGGGCAGACGGTGCTAGCTCACCAGCAATTTCCATCGTCACTTCTCCTCTCTCAAAGCGGGCTTACGTTACCACGGACACTGTGGAGGGAAAAGAGCAGCGCAAAAGTCCCCCGCACGGACAATGGCGTCGCTTCGCACTCCAGCAGACAATCTTCGGGTTTTTTGTTACAAGAACCAAATCTTCAGTTCAGGGCGCTCTAATCGGTAAAGAGACGGGAGAGTAAGGACATGATTCGTCGTATGGAAGAGCGGGATGTCGTGCGAGCAGGAGAAATCATTGTAACGGCTTTTAATGATGTCTACACTCGTCACGGATTTCCACCAGCGTTTCCTTCGACCGAAGTTGGCGTGGGGCTCGCGCGCGGCTATCTCCATCTTGAACCGCAAGAGTGCTTTGTAGCGGAAGAAGGCGGCAAAGTTGTGGGATCTGGGTTTCTTCATCTCCGTGGCGCAACTGCGGGCATTGGTCCTATCACGGTGGACCCATCTTGCCAGAGCAAAGGCGTGGGCAAGGAACTGATGATGACGGTGCTACGCGCCGGTCGACATTGTTCCTCGCTCCGGCTTGTCCAGGATGCGTTCAACGTGGTGTCGTTTCCGCTTTACAGTAAGTTAGGGTTTGCCTCTCACGGCGCGATCACCATTCTGAGCGGCAAAGGCGTCCGCCCGACTGCACGACCGCGCGGCATTGCCATTCGCGAAGCAAGTGAAAAAGACACCACCCGACTGGCCAAGCTCGATACGCAGTTGACCGGAATCGCGCGGCTGCAGGATCTGCAATATTTTCTGCACCAAGCGCCGCAGCCGATGAGTTTCATCGATGGAAAACTTTCCGGCTACGTGTGCCAACTCCGCATGGGAGACGCGGTGTTCCTTGGCCCCGCCGTCGCCGCCGACCCTGCGGCCCTCAAGGCGCTCATTTCCTACATTGCCGAGAAAGAACCCGGCAAAGAACTGCGTATGCGCTTTCCTGTTCGTCATCATGAACTGCTGGTTGAGTTAATGAAGATGGGCTTTCGCATTGAAGTGCTAGAAAACTACATGGTGCGCGGGCCTTGGAAAACGCCCAAAGGCGTCGATTTGCTCGCACTGTTTCCGGAGTCACTGTAACGGCTCGTCAGGACAAAGGGGGCGTTCATGCCAGTACTGAACGGCACGGACCTCGGGCTCTTACCGACGATGGGCGTCGGCTCCTACGCATCTCCCTCGTGGCTCCTGGCCGCGCGGCGCGTGCTCCGTGCAGGCGATGCCGGTCCTGCCGACATGGAAGAAGCCATTCAGGACGCCATCAAGATTGCGGTGTGGGACCAGGAAGAAGCAGGGCTCGATATTCTCACAGATGGAGAAATCCGACGGCAACGATTCTTATGGAACGTAGTCGAGAAACTCGCGGGGCTCAAACTCATTCCCGCCCAGCGAAAACTGGGAGTCATGAGCTACGACAGCGCGCCGCGCTTTGAAACCGTCGAGCGAGTATCGGCTCCAAGTGGATTTGGTCTCGTTGAAGAATACACCTATGTCCGCACGCTGACCGAGAAGCCGCTCAAAATTTGCTGCCCTGGACCGCTCACGATTTGTTTGCCCATCACTCCGAAAGGCGGCTATGCGGGCGGTGACCACATGCCATTGCTTTATGATCTCGCAGAGCTGGTCAATCGCGAATTGAAACAGCTCGCCGCTGCTGGCGCGACGTTCATTCAAGTCGATGAACCCTCTGCTGCTGGCCGCACGCCCCATCTGCCGGTTGAAGAAGCCGTGAAGCTCTTTAATAAAACGGTGGAAGACGTCAACGCGAAGATCGCGCTGCACATCTGTTTCGGCAACAATCAAGGAAGGCCAGCGATGAAACGCACCTATAAGCCGCTGTTTCCTGGCATCCTTGACGCCAAAGCGGATCAGTTTGCTTTGGAGTACGCCAACCGTGAAATGGCGGAGCTTGAACTCTGGAGCCAATACGGCGGCAACCCTGAACTGGCGGCTGGGGTTGTCGATGTCAAGTCGATGTATTTAGAAACAGCGGAAGACGTGGCTGAACGCATCCGCACCGTACTCCAGCACGTGAAGACGGAAAAACTCTACCTCACCTGTGATTGCGGCTTCTCGGCTTCCTCACGCAGTCTCGCACGAGCCAAATTGCAGGCACTCGTCGCAGGCGCCAAGATTGTCAGGAAAGAGCTGGGTGCGTCCTGACCGTCAGTGTCTGCTGGCCTCTAGCCCACAGTCCCATCTTTTTCTATAATCCGCCCGCTACTGCTCACAGCCGAGGACATGACTGTGGATTTCGATTATACCCCGCAAGAAGAAACGTTTCGCCAGGAGCTGCGGTCCTGGCTTGAAACCAATCCCATACATGGGTACGACCCGGAGACTTTTGAGGAACTTGACCAAGACGCGCGGTTCAACATCCAACTCGCTTGGCAAAAACAACTGCACGCCGCGAATCTGGTCGGCATTCATTGGCCCAAGGAATATGGCGGACGCGGCGCCACCGTGATCGAGCAGGTGATCTATCGACAAGAGCTGGCGCGCGTGCGCGCCCCGGGGCTCGCGAACATGCTCGGCGTCAATATCGTCGGCCCAACGCTCATCCATTGGGGAACCGAAGCGCAAAAGCAGCGCTATATTCCGCGCATCCTCAGCGCCGAGGAAATTTGGTGTCAAGGCTATTCGGAGCCGGGCGCCGGTTCGGACTTCGCCTCGCTCCAAACGCGTGCGGTTGAGGAGGGCGACTATTTTGTCATCAACGGCCAGAAAGTGTGGACGAGTTATGCTCATCAGGCGCACCGCTGTATCCTGGTCGTCCGCACAGACCCCAACGCGCCAAAACATAAAGGGTTGTCCTACCTCCTGGTAGACATGAAAACGCCTGGCATCACCGTCCGTCCGCTCGTGCAAATTACTGGCGATGCGGAATTCAACGAAGTGTTTTTCGAGGACGTGCGTGTCCCCAAGGTCAATTTGTTGGGGGAGAAAAACCAAGGTTGGCAAGTGGCGGTCACCACGCTTATGTTCGAGCGCGTAAACTTTGATATTTTGTACCAGCTTGAACCGATGCTAGAGCAACTCGGAGAGCTGGCCAAGCGAGTCCGCGTGAACGGTCATACGGCGGCGGAAGATCCCGCCGTGCGACAGCGGTTGGCGCAGTTTCATATCGAAGCGCAGGCGCTCAAATACAATGGGTTCCGTCAGCTCACCCGGCAACTGCGGGGCGACCCGCCTGGACCTGAAGGATCGATCAGTAAACTGGTCGGCACGGAGCTACATCTCCGCATGGTCCATTTCGCCACAGAAATGCTTGGTCCCTTCGGTCAAGTTGCGTTAGGTGAAACGCATGGCCTTGATCATGGCTACTGGTCTCGCCGCGCCTTGATCTCACGGCTGTACACTATTGCCGGCGGCACCTCGGAGGTGATGCGCAATATCGTCGGCGACCGCGTGTTGGGACTACCAAAAGGCTAAAAGAAGGAGGAATTATGAATTTCGGTTTTACAGAAGATCAAGAAGCGCTGCGTGACGCCACGCGGAAATTTCTTGATAACGAATGTCCGACCACGTTCGTGCGCAAAATGATGGCGGATGACACTGCGCACGCCACCGAGCTGTGGAAAAAAATCGCTCAACTCGGCTGGCTGGGCATTATTGTGCCGGAAGACTTCGGCGGCTCCGGCGGGAATTTTCTTGATCTTGTTGTCATTCTTGAGGAAGCGGGCAAGTCGCTACTACCCGGACCCTTCTTCGCCACGGCGTTGCTGGGTACAACCGCGATTCTCGGCGGCGGTTCGGCTGCACAGAAAGCTGATCTGCTGCCGAAGATTGTCGAAGGTAATCACATTGTGACGCTGGCGCTGGCAGAAAAAAGTGGACGCTACGATGCAGCGGGCGTGACGCTGACAGCCTCGGCGAAAGGCAATGATTTCGTCCTTTCTGGCGAGAAATTTTTCGTACCTGACGCCCACGTCGCCGATCAGCTCATCGTTGCAGCCCGCACCGCGCAAAGCGGCAATCCTGAAGATGGCGTCACCTTGTTTTTAGTCGACGCGAAAGCACCGGGCGTCACCATCACGCAATTGAAAACGGTAGACATGACGCGACGCCAATGCCATGTGGCCTTGCAAGATGTCGCCGTCGCTCGCGCGCAGGTGCTGAGTGAAGTGGGCAAAGGGTGGACAGTGCTCCAGCGTGTGTTGGATCAAGCGATGGCTGGACTCTGCGCGGAGACTGTGGGGACCGGACAGAAGGCGTTGGACATGGCGGTCTCGTACGCCAAAGAACGTGTCCAATTCGGCAAGCCGATCGGCAGCTTCCAGGCCGTGAAGCACAAATGCGTGGATATGATGGTGCAGGTCGAGAATGCCCGGTCGTTAACGTACTACGCGGCGTGGACCGTGGATGAGAACGTGGCCGAAGCCCGTCAGGCTGTGCCGATGGCGAAAGCCTATTGCAGTGACATGTGTAAAACCGTCGCCAGCGAAGCCATCCAGGTGCACGGTGGGATTGGGTTCACCTGGGAACATGACATGCACTTATTCTATCGGCGCGGGCTCGCGTCCGAAGCTGCGTTTGGTAGTGCGCCAGTCCATCGTGAAGTTGTGGCGCAGTCGCTCAATCTCTAGGACTTTGCTGATCCTTGTCTGGGAGCGCGCCCGTCTCGGTCGCGCTTTCGCGGGCGGGACGCCCGCGCTCCCCAGGCACACTCAAGTGAAATTCACGACCTTGCCTATGCTTGTCATGAAGCCCGACCGTTATCGCCCCTGGAATCGCGGCGGGCGTTTTTCCAGAAAGGCTTTGCGTCCTTCTGCGAAGTCCTCGGTCTGGAAGGTATGATGCAAGGCTAATCCTTGGTGTTCGTACGCGGCCTCGACGGCTGTTTCTTCCCAGCCATGCACGATCGCGGCTTTAGTGTAGCCGTAAATCAACGTCGGACCATCCGCTAGCGTCCGTGCAAGCGTCAATGTTTCTTCTTCAAGTTGCGCCGAGGGCACTATCCGATTCACCAGGCCCCAGCGTTCCGCTTCTTGCGCCGACAAGGTTGGTGTGAGCAGCGCCCATTCCATCGCTTTGCCGATGCCGACAAACTGCTGGAGTAAATTCGTGCCCGTGGCAATGCCCCGTTGCACGAACGGAATGCGCAACGTGGCGGTATCCGCCATGAGACGCAGATCGCAGCCCAGAGCCAGATTAAAGCCTGCTCCATGCGCATGGCCGTTAATCATACCGATCACTGGCTTTGACAACGACCGCATCTTGGCCACGACCAACGGCCAGCGCCCTTCGCCTTTAACGTATTGCTTGATTGGGTCTTTGTAGCGGCGATCCGGTTCACCGGGTTCATTCATTCCTTTGAGATCGTCGCCGGCGCAAAACGCACGCCCCGCGCCAGTCAGAATCACCATCCGAACATCATCGTCACGATCACAGTCTTCTAGGGCTTGGAGCAATTCAACGCCGATCCGTACATTCAGGGCATTGAGCCGTTCAGGGCGATTCAGAATCAGGCGACAAACGCCAGCCTCTTGTTGCACGAGCAGATAACGGAAGTCCATGAATAATCTCCACGGCTCAATATAGAACCTTCTCTTCTTTCATCTTCGCAATGTGCTCCTCTGAATACCCCATGACTTCACGCATGACCTCATCAGTATGTTGACCCAGCAGCGGGGCTGGGGCGCGTACGCCGTTGGGCGCGTTGGTCAAGAGCCAGGGGATCCCGGTATGAATCTTCTCGCCGATTTCTGGATGTGGCAGACTGGTGAAAAAGCCGCGTGCGTTAAGATGCGAGTCTTCGGTCAGATCTTTACTATTCATCGATGGGAAGGCGGCGACTCCTACCGCTTGAAGAGCGTGAGTGATGTCCCACTTGGTGCGTTCTACAGTCCATGCGGTGATGAGTTGATCCAACTCGCTCTCGTGCACCTTGCGATCTTTGGCTGTGCGGAAGCGGGGGTCCATTGCAAATTGCGGTTGACTAATCGCTTGGCATAACGCTTGCCACTCAGCTTCTGTACCGCAGGCGATGGACACCCACTCATCTTCTCCTTGACAGCGAAAACAGTTGTGCGGAGACATGAGCGGATCATGATTGCCGTCGCGTGGGACTTCGGAGCCATTCATAGCGTATTCCATCCAGCCTTCAGGCACGAGTGCGGTCATCGCTTCCCACATTGAGACGTCAATGCACTGCCCTTGGCCGGTGCGTTTCCGTGCGGCCAACGCGGCGCAAATCGCCGTCGCCGCATTGATGCCGCCGTTGGGGTCGCCAAGCGAGAGGCCGATCTCTTCAGGCGGACCGCCCGCATACCCAGTCATCGCTGACATGCCAGTGAGCGGCGCCATCGCCGGTCCGTAGCCCATGTATTCTCTTTGCGGGCCGGTGTGGCCGTACCCAGTGATAGAAGCGACAATAAGGTCGGGTTTAATTTTCTTGAGTTCGTCATAACTCAAGCCCAACCGTTCCATCACGCCGGTGGCGAAGTTGTCCACTACGACATCACATTTCTTAATAAGTTCTTTGACCAAGGCAATGCCTTCAGGCTTGTCGAAGTTAATCAAGAGGCTTTTCTTTCCCAAGCTCCACTGGTTAAAGAGGCCGGAGCGGTTGACTCCGCCTTTCATACCTTTGGGAGAGAATGGCAAGCGTCGAGTCACGTCCAGCCGCCCTCGCGACTCGATTTTGATTACTTCAGCCCCGAGGTGCGCCAGGTGCATGGTGCAGTACGGCCCGGCCCACACCCAAGTGAAGTCAGCCACGCGCACGCCTTCGAGAGGCAAACGAGTCCCGAGTCCTGAGTCCTGAGTCCTGAGTCCTGAAGATGGAGCGCTTTTGGGCAGAGTTCGTAAAACTTCTTCGTTATGTTGACCGAGTAAAGGCGCGGGGCGACGGATTTGCCACCACGGTTCCGCCAGACGGTACGGGGACCCGAGATGCACGAGCTTACCGGCGCGCGGATGGGTGATGTCCACAAAGAAGTTGCGAGAGTGCAGCTGTTCCTGAGTGGCCATTTGGGACATGGTAAAGACCGGGGCAATGCAAATGCGCCGCGCTTGTCCGGTCCGCCACAGATCCTCCACATTCCACTGTTGGGTCCACTCTTCGAGATAGATTTTGAGCGCGTCGTAATTCTTCGATCGGTTGAGTTGATCCTTGAAAATTTCCCAACTGGCCCATTCGGGATTGCCCATCAGTTCGATGAGCCGCTGCCACTGGTCTTCTTCAACGTTGAGGATGAAAATGAGCCCGTCCTTACACTGGAACATGCCCCACGGATACAGCTGTCGACGTCCCAGGCGCGAGGCAACCCGCCCCAAATAGGTATAGTAAACAAAATTCTGCTCCAGGAACGAGGCGGTGTACGATTGCACGGACAGGTCAATGTGCTCCCCGACGCCAGTTTGTAATGCGCGATAGTAGGCCGCGAGCGAGACTGTCGCCGCACACAACGCCGCTTGAAAATCTGCCTGTTGACCGGCGGCTTTGAGCGGCGGTTGATCGGGAAGATCTGAAGCGCCTGGACTTAGCCACGCCCACCCGCCGCCGTTGGTGAGGTTCAGTTCGTAGGCTTTGTAGTCTTTGTATGGACCAGTCAGGCCAAAGGGAGTGACTGAACACATCACAAGACGAGGATTGACCGCGCGGAAGGCTTGATAATCGAGACCAAATGCGGCCATTTGCGCGGGCGAGTAGTTGTGGACCAGAAGATTCGCGCCGCTGACGAGTTGGGTTAACTGGTCGTGTTGTTCACGCAGGTCGAGGGTCATACCCCGTTTGTTGGTATTCAAGTACAGAAAGAGGCCGCTCTTTTCAGGATCAGTCACGCCGCCAGGAAACGGGCCGCGCTGTCGCGCAAGGTCGCCGGTTGGCTCTTCCGCTTTGACCACATCCGCGCCCAGATCAGCCATCAACTTGGTTGCATAGGACGCGGACACCATATTCCCAAGCTCTATAACTTTTACTCCCTCAAGCCCTTGCATGAAAAAACCTCCTTTGCGGTCGGACAGCCGGGCAACTGTAGCGCATGAGAGAGACGGTAGACAAGGGATGGGATGGTTGGGCGGATAGCTGTTCGCGAGCGACGTTTTTGGGAATGCAGGGAATACAGATGAGGAATGGAGAGAGCTTCTTCCTTTTTACCCTTCTCGATTTGCCCTTTGATTTTGTCGAGCTCGCTTCGATCGAATTTTTTGGACGCGCTGCTTTAATTCTTACATCTTTGTGATGCGTTCCGTGATTCGCAGTAAATGCGCAAGGTTCTCACGAGCAGCAACCACATTAGGGTGTTCAGCCCCCAAAGTTTTTTCATAGATTGCCAACGCTTGCCGGTAGAGTGGCTCGGCCTCGGCATATCTTCCTTGAAGATAATACAGAAACGCTAAATGAGTGAGACTATCAGCGACTTTGGGATGCCCAAGGCCTAGCGTTTTTTTATAGATGTTTAATGCACGCTGGCAAAATGATTCGGCTTCAGCATACTTCCCTTGAAAATAATAAAGCCACGCTAAATTATTCAGAATTAGACCGACATCGAGATGCTCAGCCCCCAAAGTTTTTTCATAGATTGCCAACGCTTGCCGGTAGAGTGGCTCGGCTTCGGCATATTTTCCTTGAGAAAGATAAAGCCACGCCAGATTGCGAACGCTCTTGGCAAACCCAAGAGAATCCTGCGGTACAGCTCTTTCTTCAAGAGATCGAACTTGCTGCACGAAAGATTCAGCCTCAGCAAAGTTGCCTAAGGCCACAAGTAAAATTCCTCGTAAGATGAAGACTTCAACTTTCTGTTGGGCATCTTCAATCGCTTCCAAGGTGTCACCTAGCGGCGCCAGCATTTGCAATGCTTCGGCAAAATGGCCTGCATCACTCAGTTCTCGAGCGAGAGGAAGCAGGATGGGGCGAAGGAGCGCCTCCAAAGACCGATGTTCGGCCAAGCCTTCTTGAAGCAGCCTCTTAAGGATACGGATGCGACGCTCGCGCGCTTCGGGTGTGTCCCCCGGCGCAATGATATGGCCCGGTAAAAAGGGTGGCATGCTGTGCCGTCGCTCTTCCTCCTCATTTGAAGTGAGCACGTAATGGTGGGCGCGCCAGGACCATAGATTGAGCGCGTGAGAGCGTATCAAATTAATTAAGTAAACAGGAAATAAAAAAACTACGACAACGCCAAGATTGGCGAGTCGCTCGCGGCCAAGATTTAATTCCTCAAGCACCCCGCCAGGTTTCGGGTGGGCGTCGATCCAGTATTCTAGACCGTCCACAAACAAAATTTCGGGCGAAGGTGGTTGTAAACTTTCGAGAAACTCACGAAGAACGCCATACGGCGGCGGTCCAGGCTGGAAGGTGGAGAAATCTGCAATCGCGAACGAACGCTGCAAGCCATCAGCCTTCAATTGCTCAGGTAGCTGTTTCCGTCGCACGGGAGAGTTGAGCTGGATGAAAAGCAAATCTCCTGCCGCTGCATTCTGCAGGGCAACAAAAAGACGGAGGTAATCGGGGCCGAATACCTCTCTCCCTGCTAACGACACAAGAGCATCATCGGGCTTAGCGACCTCGCCGGGGGCGGGATTTTGCTGGTTGGCCTTTACCGGCCTTTTGCGCTTTGCGTTCGGCATCTCGTATGTCCAAATACTCGCGTACGGCTGGGTGTAAATCGAACCACTGCTCGCCATTATATTCGAGAATGCAGAGACTTTGCAGAAGCATACTAAAGGCTGCTGGACGGTCAGCGGTTCGTTTCGGCCAATCGGAGGTTTTGCCTAACGTCTTCTCAAGCGCCTCCAATGTAACAGGAGTCTCACCGTAGTCGCGGGGAGAAAGGCGGTTTGCATATTCATTGCGGAGCAAGCGTGTAATCTCTTGTACATCATCAAGTTCTATATGTTTATGATTCTTGATCTTGGCCCCGATGGCAGCTTCTCGCAACATGTAAAGCAGATCGCGCAGTACGCCGCCAGAATATTTGATTAGATAATCAAGTGCGTTTGGTGCGATGAGGTCAGCATTTTGATCAACTCTTTGAAAGAGCAATGCTTTCAGTGTTTCTCGACCAGTCTCCGCTTTTTTCCAGGCTGTTGTAGCCTCTGGGGATTCGGAGGGAAAAGGCGCCACCGGAATTATAGGCAGCAGATAGCGGATTGGATAGCCTTGAGCCCCTGCTTCTTGCTCGTACCAAAGAGCGATAGGAAAGGTGAACACAACGCTACAAGGGATATCCAAAAGCTGTAGTCGATGCTCAAAAAAGAGCTTATGGCTCTGCTCCCGATCTTCGATTTTATCGAGGTCTTCCAAGATAAGAAGCAGTTTCCGGCCATGCACTTTTTGTTCAATCGCTCGAACAATAATCTGCAAGTTGAGGCGGAGTTGATCGAGGCGGCTCTCGATATGTTTAACGGCAGTCTCTCGCGTCTCTCCGCCGCTGTAAATTTTGCCGGAGAACCTTGCGAACAGAACACTGAGGATATTAAACTTGGCTCCTGCTTCTATGGTTAGCTTGTGTCCCCCTGTTTGTACCTCCTCTCTCGTGCGGTCATCGAACCAATCCAACACAAGTTTGGCTTCGTCCCGATCTTTGATAATGACTTTCTGCTCAGCGCCAACCTCAATGAGCTGAGCGGCGCAGAAAAATAGCAGCTGCCGGTAGTCAACAGTCGGTAAGGCATAGCGATCACCGATGCGGGCAATGACGGTGAAGTACAAATCCTCAACTTCTCGTTTGACGCGGGACAACTCGGTCGATTTTCCAGATCCTGCATGCCCCGCGAATAAAGCTTTGAGTGGTTCAGGTTGAGGATGAGCTTCGCGGAGCTGCTCAACGAGCCGCAAAACAACTCCGCTTTCTCTCGCGCTTTCGGTATTCACCCACAAGTGCCAAGTTTTTTCATCCAACGGCTTGATATTAGCAAACTGTGAAATCTCAGAAAGCTGAGTCGCCTTTAAGGGGGTCGTCATGAAGATACGAATCTTTTACGAGGCGAGCTCTGCACCCGCCTCGTCGTCTCTCTAACTAAACAGCACCTCTTTCGCGTACAAGGTATCGACATATTCACGGATGGCTTGGATCTTCCCGCCTTTCACTTCAAACACGACGTTGTAGTAGTTCTCATACGTCTTGCCTTTGACGGTTTTGCCGCGCGCGATCCATTCCACCGCGACGGCGTCTCCGTCGGCGAGGGTGTTTTGCACTTGAATCGACAAGCTGCCGGGTTGGAATAGTGGAGCGGCTTTCGCGAGAAATCCGTCAAAAATTCCTTTCTTCCCACGATGCGTACCCGAAACGGGCAGTGAACCCGGTAACCACCAGGTTGCGTCTTCCGCCAATGTGGCATTGATCGCGTCGATATTGCCACGCGAAAGTGCTTCGACGAAGCCCAAGACCACCTGTTTGTTTTCTGTAGCTCCCATGAGACACCTCCTTTTGCTCACCTTCTTATGCCGCTAACGACTCAAGCACAACCGGCATGCCCTCCGAGGGCGCGAACGTTACGCCGCGTCTGGTGACGCGAACCGCGCGCCCCGGTGCGGATCGTAAGACAACACGGGAGAGCACTTGAGCCAAAACGATTTTCATTTCGTACAACGCAAACGCAGCTCCCAAGCAGTAGCGATTGCCTCCACCGAAGGGGAAGAATTCATAGGGACTGGGCCGTTTTTCGAGGAAACGCTCAGGAGAAAACCGCTCTGGATTCGGCCACAGATCCGCCCGACGATGGGTGAGATAAATACACGGCGCGGCAATGACGCCTGCGGGCAAGTCGCGCCCGCCAATACGCGCAGGCTCGCGGAGCAGACGCCCGACGAGCGGTACGATTGGCGTTAAGCGTTGCGCTTCTTTGATGGCCGCATCAAGATATTCTAGTTTGTTGACATGTTGTGGCGTAACGAGCCCTGCGCCAAAGACGGCGTGGAGTTCTTTCTTGAGCTTCTCCATGACTTCGGGATGACGCAACAGTTGGTGAAAGGTCCAGGAAAGGGAGGTTGCTGTCGTTTCATGGCCGGCAACGAGCATGGTGATCAGCTCATCGCGCAGTTCGATGTCCGTCATGGGTTGACCTTGTTCGTCTCGTGCGTCAATCAGCAGCGAGAGGATGTCCGTGCGTCCAATCGCGCCGGTGGCGCGCCGCTGCGCGATGGCGGCGTAGAGTACGACATCGACTTCTTCCATGAGCTGCAGCACCCGTCGCCGCTTAGTGATTGGACTCAGCAAGGTTTGAAACCAAGGAATCATGCTGAGCGGATTCGTGCCAAGGGTGATCAACTCCGTGAGCATCGCGCGAAGATGATCGAGTTCCGCCCCTTCATCGATCCCGAAGACGGTCCGCAAAATGACATCAAGCGTAATGGCTTGCATCTCGGGTTGTAGGGGAAAAGCGCGACCGACTGGCCATCGTTCGATGGTGCGGTCGGCGATGGCGCGCATGACTTCGCCGTACGCGTGCATGCGTTCGCCATGAAACGACGGCATCAAGAGCTTGCGGTGTTGCGCGTGTGGAGCCCCGTCGAGTACGAGCACGGAGTGCTCTCCGACCAGCGGCTTCAAAATGGCGCGGGTCTCGCCAGCCGGAAGTTTGTCCGGATCACTAGTGAAAATCTCCTTGATTGCTTCCGGGTCAGTGAACATCACGAAAGGAGCGTTCAGAGGTAAACGCACGATAAAGCAATACCCATAGCGCTGCGCGCAACTTTCCATAAAAGGAATCGGTCGAAAAATCCACTGCAGGAGTTGAAGAGGAGGAGGCAACTTGGGGCCAGAAGGAAGTGCGTTCGTCATAAATAAAGAGTAAAGGAATATCGCTAGTTCGGGCAAGGTCGGTTAGCAGGTGCGCTGAGGCTGGAGCCTCCCAGGAATCCACACTCGAAACGTTGAACCTTCTCCAGGGGTGCTTTCCACCGTGATAGTTCCTCCAAGCAAATCGAGCAATTGTCGTGCGATATACAGCCCCAAGCCCACTCCGCCATGAGAGCGGGTGCTAGAATTATCGACCTGGCGGAACGCTTCGAAAATCAGCGGTAAATGCTCCGGTAGAATTCCAATCCCCGTGTCACTCACGCAAAAGGTTACGCCCGCGTTTTCGAGAGAGGCCGTGACGGTAACGGTTCCTGTGTCCGTGAATTTTAAGGCGTTGGTGATGAGGTTTTTCAGCACGATTTTGAGCTTGACCAGATCTGTATGGAGAAAGAAAGGAACGGAATCATAGCGCCAGCGCAGATCGACCATCGGTTTCTGATACTCTAAAGGAATCTCGATTTTGAGTTGATCAAAGAGCGCATCAAGCGTCACTTCCTCAAGCTGGAGAGAGACCCCACGGGTCCGGAGCCGATTGATATCGAGTAAATTGGTGACGAGATCAACTAATTCTTGCGCATGTTGATTCACTTTGCGCAGCGCCGCGCTTTGTTCGACTGAGAGGGTTTCCTCGGGATCTTCTAAAAGGAGTTCGATGTACCCGAGAATGACATTCAGAGGGGTGCGGAGTTCGTGGGACATGGCGCCGACGAAGTCGTCTTTTAAACGGTTCGCCTCTTGGATTTCTTCGACCAATCGCGCATTCGCTAACGCCAGTGAAGCCAGTTGCGCTATACTTTCGATTAAACGGTGGTGTTTGACGGTGAACTCACGGTCGCTGCGGTAGGCCGCGATCAGGACGCCGAAGATCTGCGGGCCGCGACGGAGCGGGGCGCACAGCGCGGTGTGGACGCCGACTTGCTGGAGCACAGCGGTAAGGATCGATTGAGCAGAGCCCGTCGCCTTGATGACTCGTGTTTCATCCCCGGCGAGAAACTGCTCTCCTAGCGCCGCCATCTCGTCCCGGGGCACGGGCGACATCCGCAGTATTTCCCCTTGTTCAAGCGTATTGCCATAACCTGCGACATTGACAAACGCATCAGATTTTTCGTCTAGCAGCGCGGTATGACAGCAATCGCAGCCCAGCACGTCGACCACAACGGCGCATAAGCGTCGAGCAATCGTGAGCGTGTCAAGCGAGGAGATCATGTCCCGGCCGATACGGGCCAGCGCCGCGGTAATATCGGCTTCAGTGCGGCGCGTCTCTTCCGCCAGTTGACGCGCCGTGATGTCGCGCGTGCGTTGCAGCGCAATGGCCAACTGCCCGGCAATTTCCCGAACGATCTCTTTTTGTGCCGACGTAAAGCCTTTCGGTTCGTCCTTCCCGAGATTGAGGATGCCAATCAGTTCTCCTTCGGTCACAAGCGGTGTGATCAAGTAGGCGCGTATCCCCTCCCCCTGGAGCGTACGTATTGCCAAGGGAGGATCTGCAAGCGTTAACAGATCCTCGATCTCATGCTGACGCCCCTGCCGGAGGGCGTCGAGATCTACGTTGTTGATCCGTATCGAGGCGAATGGCCCTCGTAAGTTGGACATGAGCTGAGTTGCTCCTTCGACATTTGCCGCGAGGATTGTTGCCTCTTGATTGATAAAGTCAAGCAACACGACGCCGGTGCGTCGGCATGGCACGAGTTGCCGCAGACGTTGGAGAGTGAGTGAAGCAATCGTTTCGAGCGTTTGACCGGAAAGAATAGCTTGATCGATGTCATGAAACAGACCAAGCCGTTGGGCGGACAGTTGTAATTGTTCCTCGGTGCGTTTCTGGTCACTCATGTCTCGGGCGACGCCAAGCACGACCGTCTGGCCGCCGAGTTGAATGGGAAAGGTGCGGATTTCTACCGGGACCTGGCTGCCGTCTTTCCGGTTCAGAGTAAACTCATCCGGTCCAGTGGGGAACCCTTCCCGGTTGCGCAAAAGGAGGGCTGCGGCTGCTGGAACTTGTACGACCTGGAGTATGCCGATCTCCAGGAAATTCCTTCCGATCAATTCTCCGCGTGCATAGCCGACTATCGCTTCTGCCGCACGGTTGCCATCGAGGAAGGTGCCCGCCAAGTCACTCAAATAGTATGCATCCGGCGCGGCTTCAAAGAGAATCCGAAACCGTTCCTCCGACTCTTCCAGTTTTTGTGGTTCCTGTGTGATGTTTGCCTGTTGGATGTCGTGCGTCAGTTCTGGTTTTTCAGGTGGATGAGAAGAGTAAGTAGTCACAGGGATTCTCCGTTAGCTGCTGCCGCTATCCTCCTTCCTTAGTGGATGAGCTGGGCAATTGTTCACCGGGTTCTCCATTCCTTCACTATCACTAAATGACGCCTTGTTCTTTCAATGAGGCGAGTTCTCGGTCCGAGAGGCCGAGTAGTTTGCCGTAGACCAAATCGTTGTGTTGTCCCAAAGTTGGGCTGGGCGCGTCGACTGTCGGCGGTTCTTCGTCAAAACGCACCGGAGAGCCTATGACGGTGACCTTTCCTGCCACTGGATGAGTCACGTCTTGTAAGGTGCCTCGGATGCGAAGATGTGCGTCCTGCAACACTTCGGGCACTTCTTGGACGATGCCGCAGGTAATATCTGCGGCGCCCATCAACTCCATGACTTCCTTCCTCGTGTGCCGCCCTACCCACTCGCCGACCAGAGCATCTACTTCATCAACATATTTAATCCGCTTGGCGTTGGTGGCGAACCGGGGGTTTTCCAGTAAATCTTCCCGTCCGATGACGCGACAAAAAATCTTCCACTTGCCCTCATCGGCGACGAGCAACAAGATATAGCCGTCTTTGGCTTGATAACAGTTGTACGGCGTCAAGATTCGTCCTGGCGCGGTGTTGCCCCAGCGGCCTGTGACGCCATTGACCAAATGACTGGAAAATTGCGAGATCAGCGGACCCACGGCGGCGTCGTAGAGCGAGGTTTCCACGATCGTGCCGACCCCGGTGCGATCGCGCATGTGGAGCGCCGCCAAAATGCCAGCGCAGAGATGAGTGCCGCCCATGATGTCGAGCACTGGAGGGCCAGCTTTGACCGGCGGGTTCCCAGGAAAGCCGGTGACGCTCATAATACCCACCATTGCTTGAATGATGGGGTCAAAGGCAGGGTAATCGCGGTACGGGCCTGAGCGTCCGAACCCCGAGCTGCTTGCATAGATGAGGCCAGGATTGAGTTCCTTGAGCACTTCATAGCCAAGTCCGAGCTTGTCCAACACGCCAACTGCAAAGTTTTCTACAATGACATCAACATGCTTGACCAACTCTTTCAACAACTCTCGGCCTCGCTCGGTCTTAAGATTCAGAGTGACGCCTTTCTTGTTGGAGTTGAGCATGAGGTAGGGATAGCTCTCGTCAGTGCCCCGAATCTTAAAAATGTTGCGCACGCGTTCGCCGGTATGTGGCGGCTCGACCTTAATGACTTCGGCTCCCATCAAGGCGAGCATCAGCGTCGCATACGGACCGTTATACACATGGGTCAGATCAAGCACTCGAATATCGTCCAGCGGTTTGGCCATGCATTCCCTCCCTCGCAGATTGCTTATAGCGTGCTCACTCTGTTCGCTCTATAGCCTATGGCTGATGGCAAAAAAATTTTCTCCATCGAGTGAGCAAAGCGAACGACTCAGGTGCTATAGAGTGAGCGCAGCGAACGAGCTATATGCCATAAGCAAAAAGGAGGCGCTTTATGCTCGATCTTATTATTCGCGGCGGACAAGTGGTGACTCCGCAAGCGGTTGGCGAAATGGACGTGGGCATTCAAGGGGAAAAAATTGTCGCGGTCGGTTATCCTGGTACATTAGCAACTGGGGCCGGGCGTGAGATCGATGCGCGCGGCAAGATCGTCATTCCTGGTGGCATCGAGCCGCACGCGCATATCGGCATTCCCGTCCCCGAGCAATGGGCGGGGGTTCCCGATGTCATGACGCAACCGCCCGAGGCCGCGAGTCGCGCGGCGGCGTTCGGCGGCGTGACCACGATTATCGATTTTGCCGGTGACTTGAGTTTCAATCCCGACGGCAGCATTCTCACCACAGATATCCTGCACGACATCGAGCAGCGCCGCGCTGCTTTTCACACGCATAGTTATACGGACTATGCTTTTCATTACATTCTTGCCGGTGAGGTTACGCCCAAAACAGTTGGTGAAATCGGCGAGGCGGTGCAAGAGGGCATTGCTAGTTTCAAAATTTTCACCACGTTCCATCCCATCCGCGTGCCCTACGGCCCGCTGTGGAGCATTTTTGAAGAAGTGGCCAAACATGGCGGCATCATGGCCGTGCATGCCGAAGAGGATGAAATCGTTCGTTACATGACCGAGAAACTCAAGCGCGAGGGACAAGCGCAGGGGCATAACCTCCATCTCGTGCACAACAACATTTCCGAGGACTTGGCCTTTCGTCATGTCATCCGCTTAGCGAAGCATACCGGTGTCGGCATCTACTTCGTCCATGTCACTGCCAAAGAAGGCGTGGCCGCAATCGAGGAAGCGCGCAGCGAAGGACAGCCGGTCTACGGCGAGGCGTTACACAACTATTTGCAGTTCACCTGCGAGGACTACAAGAAGCCAGGCGGGACGGCGATTCATACCTACCCGGCCATTAAATTTCCAGAAGATCGCGAAGCGTTGACCAGAGGGCTGATGGATGGACGACTCGCGACCACTGCGACCGACGAGTACACCACCTATCGCAAGCCGAAGCTGTGGGGCGACACCATCGAGACCGTCTGTGGCGGACACAATGGTATCGAAACGCGCATGCCCGTGGCGTACACTAAGTTTGTAGCCGAGCGCAATATGCCGCTCCAACGCTTTGTTGACATTACCTCCGCGAATGCCGCCAGGATTCTCGGCATGTACCCACAAAAGGGCGCGATCCAGCCGGGTAGCGACGCCGACATCGTGCTACTAGACCCCAATAAAAAGATTATCACTATGGGTGATCTCCACGCCGACTCGGATTACAGCATCTGGGACGGGTTCCAGGCCGCTGCGTACCCAGTCATGACGATTCTGCGTGGAAAGGTCGTTGTGGAAAACGGCAAATTGGTCGGTAGCTCGTCGGATGGGAGATGGCTCAAGCGGCGCGTGTCGAGCGAGGTGATCTCGAGACCGACAGTATAACTCTCAAGAGAGGGAAAGTGAGCTAGAAAGCATCGGAGAGCCGGGGAATCGGAGAGAGAACTCACTGCTTTTTCCTTCGCCGATTCTCCCTGTCTCCGTTTCTTTCCTCTTCTGGCTGTGCCGAATCGCAATGCGGAAGCGTTCGGAAGAAAAAATAAGGAGAGAGTTTATGTTGGATCTCATCATTCACGGTGGACAGGTAGTCACGCCCCAAATCGTGGCTGAGATGGACGTGGGCGTGCAGGGAGAGAAGATTGCAGCATTCGGTCAGCCAGGATCGCTTGCGTCTACATCTGCACGAGTGATTGATGCACGGGGCAAGATTGTTCTTCCGGGTGGGATCGAGCCCCATGCGCATGTCGGCATTCCGGTGCCGCCAGACTGGACCGGCCAAGCCGATGTGATGACCCAGCCGCCGGAGGCCGCTAGTCGTGCTGCGGCATTCGGCGGCGTCACGACGATGATTGATTTCGCGGGTGATCTCAGTCGCGCCGCGCTCAGCGGCCAGCGGCGACGCTCCATTTCAGAAACCGTTGAGCGTCGCCGTGACGTGTTTCGCTCGCATTGCTACACCGATTTTGCTTTTCATTACATCATTGCCGGTGAAGTGCGCTCAGAAACAATTGGTGAGATTCGTGAGTCTCTCGAAGAAGGCATTGGTAGTTTCAAAATCTTTACCGTGAATAATCCTGTGCGGGTCCCAAACGGTCATCTGTGGACCGTGTTTGCGGAAGTCGCTAAGCATGGCGGTATGATGGCGATCCATGCAGAAGATGAAGAGATCGTGCAGTTCATGACCAAGAAACTGCAAGCCGAAGGCAACGACCAAGGCTACAATCTCCACCTCGTCCACAACAACCTGTCTGAAGATATCGCCTTTCGCACGGTCCTGCGTTTAGCCAAAGACACCGGCGTCGGTATTTACTTTGTGCACGTCACCGCCAAAGAAGGCGTGGCGGCGATTGCCGAAGCGCGCAACGAAGGACGCCCCGTGTACGGCGAGGCGCTGCACAATTATCTCCAGTTTACCTGTGACGATTATAAAAAACCGGGCGGCACGGCGATTCACACCTATCCGGCCATTAAGTTCGCCGATGATCGCGACGCGCTCATTGCCGGCATGCTAGACGGGCGGATTTCAACAACAGCAACAGACGAGTACACTACCTTCAAGGGACCAAAATTGTGGGGCGACCGCATCGCGACCGTCTGCGGCGGCCATAACGGCGTCGAGACCCGCATTCCCGTCGCCTTCACCAAATTCGTCTCGGAACGCGGCATGTCGCTGCAACGATTTGCCGATATCACCTCAACAAACGCCGCCAAGATTCTTGGACTCTACCCACAGAAGGGCGTGATCCAACTGGGCAGCGACGCGGATCTTGTCCTGCTTGACCCAAGCCTGCGCAAAACGCTCACTACGGGTGATCTGCACGCGGATTCGGATTACAGCATCTGGGAAGGGTTCCAGTGTCACGGGTATCCGGTGATGACGATTTTACGCGGTAAAGTAATTGTCGAAGACGGCAAACTCGTGGGCAGCGCCGACGACGGCCGCTGGCTCAAACGACAAGTGGAGAATACTGTCCTGGCGAGGCCGGTGGTGTAATGAGAACGACCCATGAAATTTTTTGAAGTAGTGGAACGCACGATTGAATTGCTGCGACAGAAAGAGCGTATCACCTATCGAGCGTTGAAGCGTGAGTTCGGCCTTGACGATGAAGCGTTGGATGATCTGATAGCGGAACTCATCGACGCGCAGCGTGTCGCCGTCGATGAAAATGGGAAAGTGCTTGTTTGGGCAGGGGCTGCGTCCATTCAACGTTCAACGTTCCAGGTTCCACGTCTTCCCCAACCCCCAATCCCTAACACCCAACACCTGGCGGAGCGGCGCCAGCTCACGGTGATGTTCATTGACTTGGTAGGCTCTACAGCCTTGTCCGCCCAACTTGATCCCGAAGAGTATCGCGAGGTCATCCAGGCGTATCGGGAAACCTGCGCCACGGTCATCCGCCGCTTTGATGGCTATCTAGCCAAGTACATCGGGGATGGATTACTGGTCTACTTTGGTTATCCCACGGCACATGAAGACGACGCCCAACGCGCCGTGCTAGTAGGGTTAGGCATCGTTGAGGCCCTGCCGCACGTAGCCTTCCCTCACGTGCGACTGTCCCGTCCCTTGCAGGTGCGCATTGGGGTCCACACCGGACTGGTGGTGGCTGGAGAAATGGGTGTAGGTGACCAACCGGAACCCTTGGGCATTGTGGGCGAAACCCCGAACGTGGCCGCACGGATTCAGGGCTTGGCGGAACCCAACACGGTGATGATCAGCGCGGCGACCCAGCGGCTGGTGCAGGATACGTTCGAGTGTCAGCCGTTCGGCTCCCATCTGGTCAAAGGAATCGAGGCTCCAATTGCGGTCTACCATGTACAAAGCGAACGACAACAGATCTCGTCACTGGCAGGACGCGGGACACTGACGCCGTTAGTGGGTCGTGACCAAGAAGTAGGATTACTGATTGACCGCTGGGAGCAAGTAAAAGAGGGACGTGGGCAAGTGGTGTTGCTCAGCGGCGAGCCCGGTATTGGCAAATCCCGGCTGGCGTACACCTTGCGAGAGCATGTGACCGCGGAGGGTTCGTTGCTCTTTGAGTTGCGTTGCTCCCCCTATGCTCAACACAGCGCGTTCTTTCCCTTGATCGAAGGGATGCAGCGGACGTTATTGTGGACTCGCCAGGACACGGACGCAGAGAAAGCAGCCAAGCTGGAGCGCACCCTAGCCTTGTATGATCTGCAGGAGACTCTCCCACTATTTACGGCTTTCCTGTCGTTGCCAACGCCGCCACAGTCTCCGCCACTCACCCTCACACCGCAGAAGCAGAAAGAGCGGACGTTGCAAGCGTTGCTCCAGTTACTCATGGCGCAAGCCGAGCGGCAGGCCACGGTGGTGGTGTGGGAGGACCTGCACTGGGCGGACCCCTCATCGCTTGAGTTCCTGAGCTTGCTCGTCGAGCAACTCCCCACGACCAAGCTGTTGCTCATGCTGACGTTCCGTCCGAAGTTCCTGCCGCCGTGGCCGTCGCGCTCACATCTCTTGCACTTGGTGCTCAATCGGCTGGGGCACAAGCAAGTCGAAGCAATGATCGAAAAAGCAGCAGCGGGCCACGAATTACCTGCCGAAGTGATTGAGCAGATTCGGGTGAAGACTGACGGGGTGCCGCTGTTCGTAGAAGAACTGACGAAGAGTGTCGTAGAGAACGTAGGGGCACGGCATACCGCGCCCCTGCAAACCATTCCTACTACCCTCCAAGAAGCGCTCATGGCCCGATTGGACCGCTTGTCTTTCGCACGACCGGTGGCGCAACTCGGGGCGACCTTGGGACGCGAGTTCTCCTATGAACTGCTGCACGCTGTCTCCCCAGTCAATGAAACCGACTTGCAAGCAGCCCTGATCAAATTGGTGGAGGCCGAGATTCTCTACCAGCGTGGTGTCGGAGAGTATGTCCGTTACTTCTTCAAGCACGCGTTGATTCAAGACACCGCTTATCAATCGCTCCTTAAAAGCACCCGGCGACAGTATCACACGCAGATAGCCCAAGTGTTAGTGGAGTGCTTCCCTGACATCAAGGCAAACCAGCCAGAGCTGTTGGCGCATCACTACACCGAAGCGAATCTCATTGAGCAGGCCATTCCGTACTGGCAGCAGGCGGGCCAGAAGGCCATAGAACGTTCAGCCTATGTCGAAGCAATTAGTCATCTCACCAAAGGATTAGAGATACTCAAGACTTTGCTTAATACTTCTGACCACCTCCAGGAAGAACTGATGCTGCAAATCGCTCTGGGCTTTGCACTGACAGCCACCAGGGGCTGGGCGGCTTCGGAGGTGGAAAAGGCTGCGATGCGAGCCCGGGAACTCTGCCAGAAGCTAGGGGAGCCTCCCCAGATTTTTCCGGTACTGTTTCGACTGGTTGAGTTTTATCTCAACCGAGGGGAGCTACAGACGCTACACGAGCTGACGAAGCAGCTGATGCGTCTGACTCAGAGCATTCAGGACGCCTATCCCCGCTCGGTGGCCTATCTGGCATTGGGGGCCGCATTGACCTGGCTTGGAGAGTTGCCTTCCGCTCGGCGACATGTGGAGCAGGCGATGACCCTGTATGACTCTTATCAGCACTCTAGTTCCACCAGCCCTATGACGAACCCGAGGATAGAGCGCTTCACTCCGGAAACATCGCCGTGGCTTAGCTACCGATGGGCCAGCAATACTGCTGACCCGAGGATAGAATGTCTCGCCTATGCAACCTGGCTCCTATGGCCCCTTGGCTACCCAGACCAGGCTCTAAAACGTAGTCAGGAGCTACTGATCTTGGCCGAAGGGTTATCTCAGCCTTTGGCTCGGACCTATGCTTTGGCAGTTACTGCTTGGTGCCATCAGCTCCGTCGGGAGATGGAGGCCGCCCGAGAGCGGGCAGAAGGGGTACTGACATTATCAACCGAGCAAGGATTTCCGTACTTTTTGGCGTGGGGAACTATGCTACAGGGAGGAGCACTAGCTGAGCAGGGAGAAACGGGAGAAGGCATTACACAGATACAACAGGGGCTGGCTGTCTATCATGCTACGGGAGCAGAAATCGCACGTCCGTATTGGCTCGCTTTGTTAGCCAAGGCGTATGGGAAAGCAGGGCAGGTCAAAGAAGGGCTTACTGTACTGACCGAGGCGCTGACCGTAGTGCACAAAACTGGAGAGCGGATCACCGAGGCTGAACTCTATCGCCTCAAAGGCGAGCTGACGCTTCAGCAAGAAAATCAAAAGGCAAAAGTAGAAACCAATTCTCAAGCAGAAGCTGAGGAGTACTTCTTGAAGGCTATCGAGGTCGCTCGCAAGCAGCAGGCCAAATCCTGGGAGCTGCGTGCGTCAACCAGCCTCGCCCGCTTGTGGCGGCAGCAAGGCAAGAAAGCTGAAGCTTACGAACTCTTGTCGAATGTTTACAACTGGTTCACCGAAGGCTTTGATACCAAGGATTTGCAAGAGGCCAAGGCGTTGCTTGAGGAATTGAGCCATGAATAATAGTGAACTCCAACAGAAACGTGATGACATTCTCCGTCTTGCCGCACGGCATGGAGCGCGCAAGGTGCGCGTTTTTGGCTCGGTAGCGCGAGGAGAAACTCGGCCAGACAGTGACATCGATTTTTTGGTTGATCTAGAGACCGGACGGAGCCTATTGGATCTGGGGGGCCTGCTCATGGACTTACAGGACCTTCTTCACTGCAAGGTGGACGTCGTCACCGAAAAAGGACTTCGGAGTCGTATTCGCGCACGAGTTCTTAGAGAGGCAGTGTCGCTATGATGGAAGACCGTGAGCGATTACTCGATATTCAAGAAGCTATTGAACGTATCGAAAAGTATGCAGCACGGGGACAGGAAGCTTTTGAGCAAGACGAATTAATCCAAACCTGGATTGTTCATCACCTACAAATCATTCTGGTGCATGATTATTTCGGAATCGACGCTGATGTCGTGTGGTCTGTCGTGGAGAATGATCTCGAACCGCTGAAGATGAATATCGTCATGATCTTACAAGACCTCGGAGAGTAGGGGCGAAGCATTTGCGGGACATTTCTCTGAAATTTTTTGAAAATTAAATGTTTCGCCCTCTTCTTTCACAACAGCATCAGCGGCAGCTGAGGATCGAGCCCCAGTAGCAGTCGCCCGCCTCTCTCCCATTGTTGTGGAGAGGTCGCCACATGTTGGGTGAGGGCGTGAATGTCACGGAGACAACGCTGCAACGGGCTCTTCAAGTAATTGGCTGTCCCACCAGCGGCGGTGTAGGCAAGATCTGTCGCCTTGGCCGCGCTTCGCGTTGCATTCGCTGCCGCTAGCACTAACCGCCCGCGTTCTTCACGAGAGGCAATTTTTCCTGACACCGCGACATCCCATGTTTGTTCCACTGAAGAGTAGAGCCAAGCGCGCGCCGACTCCATCAGCGCCACGGCGTCGGCCAGTTGGAAATGAAAGACTGCCCGATCTCGCAATAGGTCCTGTTGGGCGGCCGGTTTCTTGGTCTGGGCAAGCGTCATCACCTCGTCAATTGCCGCTTGCGCAATGCCCAACGCCGCAGCAGCCATTGGGAAGGCAAAGGCGCTGATGAGAGGGTATGTCGTATACAACGGACTCTGAAAATGTTTGCCTCGGGGCATGCCTGGCCCCAGGCGGTGTGTGTATTCCTCCGGTACAAACACGTCTGCAAAAGTAAAATCGTTGCTGCCGGTTCCTGTTAGCCCGCTGACCTGCCAACTGTCCTCAACGATCGCGCCCTTGCTGCGCGGCGCGTAGACAATGCGCATTTCCGGGGCCCCCCCGACGAGTCGCTTCTGGCCGTTGTCCACCACGAAGCAGCCTCCCACCAACCACGTGCAATCGTGACACCCGCTCGCGTAGGACCAACGACCACTTACCCTGTAGCCGCCGTCACACACGGTCGCCGTGCCTGGAGGGAAGAGCGCGCCAGCAAAAATGGCGTTGGGGTCCGAACCAAAAAGTTGCTCTGCGACGGCGTCCGGCAGAAACGCGCCAAAGACGCCTATGACGGCGCCGATGAACGCGCACCATCCCGTGGAGCCGTCGATGCGGGCAATTTCCTCGACGACGCGATAGAGCACAGGCGGAGAAACCTCGAAGCCGCCGAGGGTTTTCGGGACATACATCCGAAACAGCCCCGCCTCTCTTAGCGCCGCCACCACCGGCGGCGAGAGATGACGGTTGCGCTCGGCCTCTTCCGCGTGCGTACGAATCAACGGTTCAAGGGTGTGAACGACGCCAAGGAATCGAGCGAGCTGCTGAGCATCACTTTCAGTCATGGGTTTCTCCTCCTACACCTCCATGCTATTCTCTGTGCTCATATGCCTTCTTGGGACCCGCAACAATACCAACGGTTTAGTCGCGAGCGCTCGCAACCCTTTTTTGACTTGCTGGCCCGAGTGCCTGACGGCGACATTCGGGCTGTGGCCGACTTGGGTTGTGGTCCAGGCAATTTGACCGCGACTCTGGTCACACGCTGGCCTCACGCGACCGTGTGGGGCGTGGATAGTTCTCCTGATATGTTAGCCTCCGCAGCGAAGTTACCCACCCATCCTCAGCTTCATTTTGTTGAAGGAGACTTGGCAGTATGGCGACCAGAGCACCTGTTAGATCGCATCGTCTCCAACGCCGCCATTCAATGGGTTCCTGAGCACGAGCAGGTGCTGCGCCATCTCTTGAGTCTTCTGGCTCCCACGGGCGTGTTGGCCGTGCAGATGCCAAACAATTTCGACGAGCCCGCGCATCGACTTCTGGCCGAAGTGGTGCGGCAAGAGCCCTGGGCCTCGGCCATCGGACAGTGGCGCGAACGCTATTTTGTACAAACGGCAAGCTGGTACGTGGAGATGCTGCACCAGCTTGGCTTTGTCGATGTTGACGTCTGGGAGACGATCTACTACCACCTGTTGCAAGGACCAGACGCCGTGCTCGAATGGATGAAAGGCACGGCGTTGCGCCCGGTGTTTACACGGTTGGCTCCTGAGAGACACGAAGAGTTTCTCACCCTTTATCGAGAGCGGTTACGTCCAGCGTACCCGCCTCATTCTCATGGGACCATTCTCCCGTTTCGGCGGTTGTTTTTTACCGCGAAGAAACCGGGCGCGTAGCAAAAGAATCTCCTACACTTTTTTAACCTCAACCTTTCCTGCCTCTAAATACTTCTTGTCAAAAAAGCACAGGTGAATGTTCGCGACGAGGCCCGCGAGAAATCCTACCCCTATCCCGAAGGCCACGCGTGTCAACGTCTCACGAAAACGCACCGCGCGAATCACCGTCTTGCTGACAAAAAAGCCAGCAAGGGTCGTCGCTGCCGCCGTGCCAATCATGCCTAAAGTCAACAAAGCGAAGGACGGCCAGGATATACACGCCCAAGCGAAGGCCAGACCGATAGGAATGATCAAGAACGCCAGGATTGTCCGTTGCTGCCACTGTGGAAGGAGCCGCCAGACTTTCAAGAAGAGTTCCGGGGAGACGTCCAGGTACTTCTTCAAGTGCAGTGCTTCATCTCTGTCTTTCAGCATGCTTTCAACGGCCAGAAAATTCCAGTCGACACGGTGGTCGGCTGTCTGAAAAAGATGCGGAAGGCTTTGGTCAATTTCATACGCAGTCATGTAGTAGCCGCTGGTCATCAGCGGGTAGGCTTCTTTATCAGAGAATGAATCCAGATCCGTGCGAACGGCAGCCAAGCATGTTTGAATATCTTTCCGAATCCCATAGGGCGTAAGGACACCGGGAGATTTCAATGACGAAGGATCATCGTAAGCGTCTTGCGGATCTTCGCAGTCAACCCAGTTAACAGGTTCGCTATCAAGATCCTTTTTGAGGTGAATAAACATCACACCACGCAGGAGCGAGGAGCGCCGCCGAGCGTCGAGTTCATGATACTGGGCCTCACGTACGCGCGCTTGGAGTATGGAGTTTGAGCGCAACGGTGGGCCAAACAGGCTGTTACTAGGTTGGTTCTGCGCCGCCATCTGTCCACTTGCGTCGCTCACAAGCACGACGGAGCATCCTTGCTCCAGCAGACTGGCGGTTCCTTGATTATCGTGCACGCCGCCGTCGATCAGTCGCACAATGCGGTCCGGATATAATGCGGGGAAGACAATGGGATCAAAAAGGCCAGGCACGCAGGCCGAAGCAGCGACGGCCTGCCCGAGTCGCACCTGTCGGTATTCCTGGGGGGCTTCATCGTAATACATGCGTCGGAGGCGATAATTACTGTCGATCTCGGCATCGACGCCGGCAGGGGGCTCACCCATCCAGGTCGCGGTGAACTGCCAAATATGTCCGGTGTTCAAGGCGGTAGCGTTGAGAATCAGCGCGGGCGCCTTCGCGGTCCGTCGCCAGTTATCATTTTTGGGGGAGAAAGAAGCGGACTCTCCTTTCGGTTGAATTAACAAGTCGCTCATGTAACGAGGTTTATCGCCCTTGCCATCGGCGACCCGGGAGAAGATTTTTTCTTCATACAGTTCACCAATGCGTTGCGTTCGGGAATACAGGTTAGGAGCAAGGATCATTTTCATATTCGTCGAAAAATCCGCCAACAGGCGCACGCGTAGATTGCACTGCACTCCGGCCAAGAAGTCTCTCTCGAGGTTACGCACGATGGCGATATAGTCTTCTCTAGTGATCTCCGCGTCGTTCTTTTTCTGGAGGAGATTGTGCAGCTCCAAGTAATAATGGGCCCCGACGATGGAGCCGCCGGATACGCAGGACAGCGCTTCGACATGGCGCAAGATGTCCAATTCAGCAAGCCGTGCGAGTACGCCGATGTGGAAGAGCGAAGCACGAAATCCGCCGCCAGACAACGCCAACCCCACTTTACCCAGAAAGATCCCCTGGATGCCATTGGCATAGTCTGCACCAAGGAAGGAGACCAAGGCGTCCCATGCAGGCGTTTGCGCAAGTTGCATGGTCGTGTCGGAGTCCGTGTCCGACGCTTGTATGCGCGCGAGCGTGGCGAGCTGTCGAGCCGTGGATTCACGCTCCCAGTCGGAAATCGTGGGAAGCGCGGCAGCTTTTTGCAACCAGGCGCGGGCTTGCTCATAGTGAGCTGTGTCCTCACGACCGAGACCAAAATGCGCCTCGGCCAGGGTGACAAGAAACCACCAATCACTCGCGAGGTTCTCCCGGCCTGGTTGCGTAAGTAAAGGAGAAAGCGTATCGACAATTTCTTGACGAATACGTTGCGCCTCTTGCCGACGATTCGCCACCAGAGCGGGGACGAGTCCGGTTTCCTTGCTCTCTTGCCGATCAATATTCGCTAACAGGTCGAGCACGAAGGCGGCGTTGATGGCCGTGTATCCGAAGTCTTGAGCTATGCCTTCATTATAACCGCGCCGATAGAACGCTAACGCTTGCTCAAGATATTGCTTCTGACCAAAGTTTTCCCATTTGCCTTTGTGAATGGCGCCAATGAGCCCGAGTGTCTCTTGTTCCTTTATGTCGCGCAGGTTCCCCAATTGTCCGAGAATTTCGAGGGCGCGATCAAACTTACTCTCTGCCGGCAAGTCCGAATCTTTATAGGTGCACAGGGCAAGCTGTTGAAAGCACCACGTTCGCAGGAGCGGTTGTTGACCCAATTCTGGCCGCAGACAGGCGTTCTGCAGGATCTTGCGAGCGCAGTCGAAAACTTTTTCCACTTTCAGTTGCTTGACCAGGGGTGCGATTTGCGCGAGCTCAACGCTTTGCCCACGTAAAATGTCCTTCGCTTGTTTTACCGCATCACTTTCTCTTGTACTGCTCATCAACCTCCTCCTTGTGGTATTTCGCAGCAAAAGGGCTTGCTCAGTTCAGTGTTTTGTGGCTCGTTCAGCAAGCGCTTCCTCAATGGGCTGCGCCCAGGAAAGCGTTTCGTTGCGTCGTGCTCGTGCTTCGCGAATGAGACGGAGATTGCGCGCGGTTGTTTCCGGCTCCCAGGATTCACGCACTCCAGGGAGCGCCGCTTTGAGCGCCGCTTTTGCATTCTTCTCCTTTTTCCCGAGGATTGCGAGCTCCAGCAGGGTCGCGTGATCCCAATAGTCCGGTTTTCCCGTCGCGATGCGCCGCTCAACTGCATACGTGACGACTGGAATGAGTTGCTTGCGTTGTGGATCTGGCGGTTCCTTCAGTTCCATCAAGGTCACTGCATTCACGCCCGGATAGGCGTCTCGCCAGTCTGCCTCGAATCCTCTGCGGTATGCGTCAATCGCACGGTCTAACAAACCATCTGCCAGATCTTTCTGTTCACTCTTTAATGCAGTTTCCCAACGATCTTTGTAGACGCGACCGAGAATGCCGTACGTCTCGCTGCTGGGGCCGCGCCGGTCGAGCAGCGTCGTAAGCACGCGCTCGGCCTCTTCTCCTTTCCCGAGACGGTTGAGCGCCAGGGCCAGTTGCTCTTGCACCATGACCGTGTCTGCTAGGGGACGCGGCATCTTCTTCACTAAATCAACCATCTCTCGCCACCCTTTGACTGCTCGATACGAAAGGAACAAATCAATGATGACGCCGGATTCAAGATTCGCGAGCGGTCCCAACTCCTGCTCTAGGGCGCGCAACGGTTCGATGCCTTGGGTGCGCGCAGCAGCCAGCCGTTCTTTCATTTCCGCAGCGTAGCGGACTCGGTCACGAAAGACATCGGTTTTGGTATGGTCCACCTCAGGAAACCCTTCAACTAATTGAAACACCGGGCTATCCGGCGCGGGATCGCGCGCCGCACGTAATCGTTCCACCAGCGTGGCCCTCGTCGTTGCGATATCGGTTGGCGCTCCGTTGGCTGTTAGCCGATACGGCATCGCGCGCAGCGGCGCGACATCGAAGGGTAAACGTCCGCCTTCCGCAAACAAGAGCACCGTGCTTGCCGGCCGTACGGCGTGGCGCACCCCGAGTTCGTAGAAGACATTGGCGTTCGCGGTGGTCAGGTCCGCCACCGCGAATTCACAGAGGATCAAACGCTCGAACATCGGCTTATGGATAATGCCGCCGGTCATTTCTTCATCGGCGCGCACCGGGTCCAGCTCGGCCTCATCTATCGCTGGAGCGATGAGGTCTTTGTACACTGCGTCGAAGTCGATCATCGACCCAGCAGCATCGGGTTTTTTTCCAAAGGGCATGAGCACGAAGCATAATGGACGAGTCATGCTTCACCTCCTCGGAACAGGACATCCAATCGAGTCACGGTCACTTCGTTTCCCACCAAACTCACGACTAACACCCCTTGTTGGTACGCGGTTTCTTCGCCTTGTTTACGATGTGGAAAGAGACAGGTTCCAGTCATATGGAGTCCTTCGTGACCCGGTGAATTCATTCTCCCGCCGCCGCGCCGCGCACGGAGGTCAGAATGCCGTCGATATCCGCCACTGAGAGCGCATCGAATAAACGCAGCACCCGCCGCATGACGCCTGACGCCTTGATAATGGCGCGCGCCGCGCGAAATGTTGCCATTGCTTCGCTCACACGATTTGGCGTTTCAGTCAGCGCCAGCCCGCACAAGGCCAAGCCCTTACTGTCGAGCGCGGCGTAGTGCTGCGCTGAGCCGGACAACAACGTGTCGGCTTGGCCAAGAGCCACCGAGAAAGCTTGCCGTGCGAGTGCACGATCTCCTTGTTGCAGCGCAATGATTCCCGACAATGAGGAAACATAGTGGTTGTTCAGTGGTTCATCGTGCTGGCGTGCGGCATTCGCGGCGGTATGAGCAGCAGAAAGATTGCCAGAATAGAGATAAGCCAGAGCAAGATACCCGTTGCCGTAACTGGAAAGGTTTGGACTGCTAATCCCATCGCCAATCTGCACACTTTCCATAGCCCTTTGAATAGCCTCCGCATAGTGACCTTTGTCGCTCAGTACTTCTGCTAGGTTGCCCAGACACGAGCCTTCGGCATTGCGATCACCCGTCTCCCGCGCGATGGCTAAAGCTTGCTGGTAGTGCTCAATGGCCTGCTGCGTCTGCCCCAAATCGGCGTAGCAATTGCCCAGGTTGCCCAGCCATGAGCCTTCGTTATTGCGATCACCCGTTTCCCGCGCGATAGCTAAAGCTTGCTCGCAACAATCAAGAGCGTTACGAGTTCGGCCAATTCGATAATAAGCGTTGCCCAGACTTCCAAGGCTATCTTGTTTAAGATTTGGATCGTCAAGCCTACCCTGTAAACGCTCGTGGAGTTTGACAACCTCCCGGGAGTGACCCCAGAGCAACAGGTAATCAAAATCAATATCCAACAGCACCCCAGCTGCTGTGTCGTAATCCTGCGCCTCGCAGCGCAGGTCGAATTCGTCAAGCTGCGGGGCTAGGTCGTTGATCGTCTTCCATTCGGCGCGTGGTTTGCGCACCTCTTGAAAATAATCTGCTGCCCGCTCTCTCAACGCATACCGAGTAAACGACGGCTCTTCTGTCTCATAACGATCAAATTCATCTCCTTCGGGTATCCGCTCAAGGGCATACGCACGATCAACCGGATGGAGATAGTAACGTCTCTCCTCACGTCGAGCGAAGTGCATGTTGCCCAGCCGATTGAGGATCAGTCCACTGTCCACGCCGGGTAGGTAAGGTTGCAGCAAATAATCGATAGCAGTGGAGGGCACGGGGCGTCCATACACCGCCAGCGCTTGCATGACTTTCTCGGCGGCTGGATCAAGACGGCTGAATGCTTCACCTACCAATTTCTCCACCACATGCTCGGGCAAGAATTTTTTTGCGTCGTTCAAGACTTCTGGCAGGGTCGTGTAGCGATCCGCCGACAGAATCGCAAACAAGGCCTCCAGTGCGCGGGGATAGCCGCGCGTGCGCTGGCGGGCTTCGGCGAGCAACTCTAACGGCGCGGTTTTCAAACCGACCGTGCCGTCGATGTCTAATTCACGCAAAATGTTCTCAGCATGGGGAGACTCCAGGCCTTCTTCAAGATTGAGTCGGGCTGCGAGCGCGGGCTGCGCCAACATGAGGCTGCGAGAAGCAATACGCGTGGTGAGGATAACTTTGACCGCGTGATGCGGCAACTGCAATAACGCAAAGAGGGCTTCGTTCACTTCGCTGTCACGAATATTTTCGGTGGCAGAATCAATGACATCCTCAAAATTATCCAGCAGTACCACCACGCGACCGCGGGGAAACGCGGCCAGCAAGGCGCGCATTTTGGCTTCGGTCGTGGCCCGCACGTCTTTGTACAGCGCTTCCAATTCTTTGCCGGCGTTCTCTGGGGTCAACTCTGTCAGGTCTGCGTACAAATCTGGAAATGTGACCCGGCGTGAGCCAGTCGCGCTCAAATAAACGATGCCGTCTACGAACAATGGACCGCCATCGTCAGGCAAGCGACCACTCTCCAACGCTTTCAGCACGCGGCACACCAGGGCGGTTTTGCCGATGCCCGCGCGTCCGACGACGGTCAAGAGTCGTTTTGCCTCATCCTTTACAAAGTCGCCGATCAATTTCGTTTCAATAAACCGATTCTGGAAATACCCTGGCGCCACACCCGGCGGCGGGTTAATAAATTTCGTACGCGTGGCCCCGCTTAGTGGTTTCTCCGGCTGGCGCTCGCGTTCTAGATCGTGAGCGACGCGCTCCTCAACGCGGCGGGCAGTCCCGACCGGGTCTGTTACGGGTCCCTGTTGGCCTTTGATCTGCTGTTGTAACAAGGCGATTTCACTCTCGATACGTCCACGTTCTTCAGCGTCGTTTGCTCGACGTAAGTCTCGTTGAGCGTCGGCGAGACGATCTTGCAAGGCCTGTAACACACCCACTGGTGACGCCAATTGGTGCAAGCGCGCACGCAGTTGAGCGAGCGCGGGCTTAAACTCACCAGTGAAATCGATGTACTGCCGTCTGCCCAGACCAAAGGGCATGTCTGCTCTTTTATATAGTAGGAGCGGAATGATTGGCTTTTTAAATTTGAGCGCCCGTGTCCACTCTTGTTTACACACAGATTGAGGCTCGACACTGTCCTGCGTCATGACAAAGAGCAGACTCTCGCAGTCGCGAATAGCTTGGTCGATCTGCTCGTCCCAGTCGTCCCCTGGCTGTAGTTCCCGTTTATCTAACCAGACTAAGTGCGAAGGTGGCCCCTTAGTAAGCTCATCGCATAAGTCGAGCGCAAATTTCAAACCATCAACTGGCGAGTAGCTAATAAAATGATGACCTGCCATGGTCGCTACTTTCCTTAGAGAACCTCTGGTTGCTATACGCTGGCTTACGGGAAGATGTCAACCTTCTTGTTCCGCAGTTGCTAACCCGCAGGCGCTTAAGAAGGAAGAACGAAACACGGAAGGATGTGTATGTGAAGAAATGCTCCCGAGACGGAGCCCTGAGGACATTTGCTCTGGAACAGAAAAACGGGGCGCGGGGCGCGCCCCGGAGAGGCAGGAGAGATAGAGGCGTATTACTTCGCGGCGAGGGTAGCGAACCGATTGTTGCCGTCCGCACGTTTGAGCAAGAGTAAGAGCGAAGCGTCGGCTGGGGTTTTATTGATTTCTTTTTTGACCTCCGCCACTGAGGACACAGAGCTTTTGTTGACCTGTAAGATCACATCACCAGGCTGCACTCCAGCTTCCGCCGCCGGACTTTCCGGCTGTATGTCGCCGACCATCACGCCTTCTTTTTCCTTCAGCCCCATTTGTGCACGTTCATCTGGACTGAGTTCGCGCAGCGCCAGTCCCCATTTTCCTTTCTGCGGAGTGTCTTCTTCCTCTTCCGTGCTAGCCATCTCTCTATCAGTCAACTTTGCAACGGTGATGTTTAGGGTCTTGGTCTTTCCGTCCCGGATGATTTCCACCGGCACCGTTTTCCCGACCGGCGTTACCGCGACGAGGCTGGGCAACGCAACCGATTCGTCAATCTTCTTTTCATTATAGCGGATGATGACATCGCCCCGTTCGAGACCGGCTTTTGCGGCGGGGCTGTTACTCGTGACGTCGGCGACCAGCGCCCCGTGCGCTTGTTCTACGCCGAGGGATTTGGCTAATTCCGGGGTCATTTTTTGAATCGCCACCCCCAACCAGCCACGCGTCACGCTGCCAGTGGTTTCCAGCTCAGGTAGTAACTGTTTTGCCAAGTTAATAGGAATAGCGAACCCGATGCCGATGTTGCCGCCGCTCTGACTATAGATGGCGCTGTTAATACCCACGACTTCCCCTTGTTCGTTGAACAGAGGGCCACCGGAATTCCCAGGATTGATCGACGCGTCCGTCTGGATAAAGCTATCGTAGGGGCCGGCGCCAATGACGCGGCCTTTCGCGCTCACGATACCAGCAGTCACGGTGTTGCTGAGGCCGAAGGGATTGCCAATGGCCATGACCCAATCTCCCACCTGCAAATCATCAGAATTACCGAGTCGTGCAACAGGCAAGTCTTCTTTGGGCTCGATCTTGATGACCGCTAAGTCCGTCTTGGGATCACGACCGAGGACTTTTGCGTTGTATTCTTTTTTGTCCGTCAGGGTGACGGTAATTTCTTTCGCATCTTCGACGACATGATTGTTCGTGAGAATGACGCCGTCTTTACGAATAATGAATCCAGAGCCCGAGCCTTGACGTCTTCCGCCCCCCGGCCCCCCTGGAGGGAAAGGGGAATGAAACGGAAAAGGCGAATGTTCCCCGAAGGGACTTGGCGGGAATTCAAAGCCTGGCCCCCCTTGCCTCGTCTTCTCGACTACGACCGCTTTGATGTAGACAACGGAGGGAGAGGCTTCCGCCGCCAAATTAGCGAAGGAGGGGAGCGCTCGTCCTGAAGGGGTAGCAACGGCTGCGGTTCGACTCTCTGTAGGGTCAGCTTGGACATGCTCCACCTGGGTAACGCGACCAAATATGAAGCCGCCGATCGCTAATGACGCGGCGACTGCCCCGGTGACTGCGGTTTTCTTGATGTTCATATTCTTGTTCCTCCTCTCTAGCTTTTAGTCTATTTGACGGACAACATAAGACACAAATGTGAGAGGACTATGAGAACCGCATGAGAATTTTCTCATGTGGACAGAGCAAGAAGGAGGAACGAGTATGGCTCATGATCACGTTGCTGTCGTCGCCGGTGTTGGTCCAGGTATCGGCGCACGGTTTGTTGAAACCTTTGCGCAAGATGGCTATCGAGTCGTCGCGCTCGCTCGGAATGCGAGTTCTTTAGAGCAAATTCGTCAGGGGCTTGGACCCATTGCCCAGCGTTGCGTTTTTTGGACCGCTGACATTACCGATCAAAATCAAGTGAAACAAACCTTTGCCCGGGTGCGCAATGAACTGGGCCCAGTTAACCTGCTGATCTGTAACGCCGGTGGGGGCGCCAAGCGAGGCTCGTTCCTTGACATCACGGCAGAAGACTTTCTCAAAAATCTACATGGGCAAGCCTATGGCCCTTTTCTGTGCGCCAAAGAAGCGATCCCGGATATGCTGGCGCATGGCGGCGGCGCGGTGGCTTACATTGGCGCGACCAGTTCGGTGAAGGGGTATGCGAAGTCTTCGGCCTTTGCGACCGGGAAATTTGCCTTGCGCGCACTGGCGCAGTGCAACGCGCGTGAGTTTGGTCCACAAGGCATCCATGTTTTTCACGTGATCATCGACGGCGGCATCGACGACATCCCGTTCGGAGCAGAACGCGAAGTGAGACCAGGCATGCTCGACTCCCGCGCCATCGCCCGCGTGGTGGCGCAGGCGGTCGCGCAGCCCCGCGACACCTGGATGCACGAATTTGACATTCGTCCGTCGGCGGAGAATTTTTGATTCAGGCGAACACTAGACAAGGCCGGCCGGGGCTCAGTTCGCTCCAGCCGGATGAATGCGGTGTGTTGGCTGCCGACGAAAAGAAAAACTAAAGTACGGTTGAATGCTCAAAAACAAAATCACTCTCTCACAACTCGAAAGCTTCTTGATGAAAGCGGCGGACATCCTGCGCGGCAAGATGGACGCCTCCGAGTACAAGGAATACATCTTCGGCATGCTGTTCCTGAAGCGCATGTCAGATGTATTTGACGAGAAGTGCGAGCAGTTGCGGCGGAAGTTCAAGCACCTGCCATCGACCGAAATCGAAAAATTGCTGGAAGAAAAGATCACCTATGGCGACACCTTTTTCGTGCCGCCACGCGTCCGCTGGCACGAAGGCTTTATCGACGAAAATGGCCAGCCCCAGCCGGCGATCAAGAACCTCCACCAGAATATCGGTCAGATGCTGAACAAGGCGCTGGCCGCGTTGGAGGATGAGAATGAGCCGCTGAGCGGTGTGCTCAAACACGTCAACTTCAACGAGGAGATTAACGGCAGACGCAAAGTCAGGGACGCGGATCTCAAAGATCTCGTTGATCATTTTAACCAGCCTGGCTTCGTATTGGTCAACGACAATTTCGAGTTCCCCGATCTGCTCGGCGCCGCATACGAGTATCTTATCAAATTCTTTGCCGATAGCGCCGGAAAGAAGGGCGGTCAGTTCTATACGCCTGGCCAGGTCGTGCGTCTGATGGTGCAACTGGTGAAGCCCGGTGAAGGGACCAGCATTTATGATCCCACCGCCGGCTCTGGCGGTATGCTTATCCAGTCTAGTGCTTGGGTGGGCGAACAGGGCGGCGATGGCGATAATCTCGAACTACACGGACAAGAAAATGACGGTGGGGTTGTCTCTATCTGCAAGATGAACCTCATCCTCCATAACCTCACCAACTCGCACATTGAGTTTGGCGATACGCTGGAGGAACCGCTCAATGTGCAACACGGTCAACTCCGCCAGTTCGACCGTGTGCTGGCCAATCCGCCTTTCTCACAGAATTACACCCTCACTCGTTGTCACCGCCAGGAACGCTTCAAGTACGGGTTAGCGCCGGAGACCGGCAAGAAGGCCGACCTCATGTTCGTGCAACACATGCTGGCGAGTCTCAAACCCACGGGGCGCGCCGCGGTGGTTATGCCGCACGGGGTGCTCTTTCGTGGCGGCAAAGAGAAGGAGATCCGCAAGGGTATGCTCAGCGACAACGGCGGCGTCATTGAGGCGATTATTGGTCTGCCGCCCAAGTTGTTTTACGGCACCGGCATTCCCGCTTCCATCCTTGTGCTCAACAAAAGCAAGCCGGACGAATTATACGATAAAGTCTTCTTCATCAATGCCGACGCTGAATTCGCCGAGGGCAAAAATCAGAATAGTCTGCGACCCGAAGACATCGAGAAAATCGACCACGTGTTCACCCACAAACTGGAGGTTCCAAAATACTCACGGCTGGTGAGCCTGGACGAAATCGAACGCAACGATTGGAATCTGAACATTCGCCGCTATGTGGACAACACGCCCGAGCCGGAACCGGAGGACGTGCGTGCTCATCTGCTCGGCGGCGTGCCCAAAGTCGAAGTTGCCGCCAAGGAGTCGCTCCTGCAAAAATTTGGCGTGCGCCCAGAACTGGTGTTGCAAGAGCGCGACGAGTGCTATTACGACTTTAAGCCCGAGGTCAACGGCAAAGAAGCGCTGAAGGCGCTGGTAGATAACGACCCGAACGTACGATGCACGCTCGACGAAATGAACGCGCATCTGGCCGCATGGTGGAGCAAAGCGCAAGCAGATTTTGCCAAGTTGGCTCCCACGCCTTCACCTGCATCTACCACGGAAGATGGGACTGAGATCAGCAACCAAGAAGCGGCGTTCTTATCGCGTGAGGGATTTGGCTCATTTCTGACGCTCGGGGGTCGTTACTTGCCCGAGGTTCGTCGTACGCTCATCGACTCACTGAAGCAGCAGCTCGTACCCATCGGGGTGCTCGGTGAGTTCCAAGTCGCTGGCGTGTTCGTGAACTGGTGGGACGGCATCAAATACGATCTCAAGACCATCATGACCAACGGCTGGAGTCCGGCGCTCATTCCCGATCGGTACCTGATTGAGACATTTTTCCAGAAAGAGGCCAAGGAGATTGCAGATCTGGAAGCTGCTATCGGTGAGAAGGAATCTGCCCTGGCCGAAGCCGTGGAAGCCGCGCAGGCGTTGCTTGAATACGAAGCCGAGGAAGATGAAAGCATCACCGCTGCCTTGATGCGCAAGGAACTCACGGCGGCGATCAAGGATCTGAAGAATGGGAAGGCGACCGAGCTACCGCGTCTGCAGGAAGCCCTGGATACCCTCAAAGAGACCGAAGACACGCTCCGAGAGCTGAAGAAGAAACTCGACCAACGCCAGTATGACCTGGAAGTAAAGCTCGCGCTGAAAAAGTTCGGACCTGAAGAGGAAACCTGGGAAGTGCATCGCTTGCAGGAGCAAGCCGAAAAAGAACTCGCCGCGCTCGGCCCGGAAGCAACGGCCAAAGCCAAACGGCTGCGCAGCGACATTGTTACACTAGAGCGCCGCATCGAGACGATCCGACGACTCACCGCTTCCATCGGCGGCATGATCACCGAACCAGAGGCCAAAGCCCTAATTTTACAAAAGCACCATGATCTCGTGGCTGAGCAGATGAATCGTTATTTGAATGCAGAAAAGCATGGGCTGTTGAATGTTTTTGAGAATCTTTGGGAGAAGTACTTTGTTTGTGCTGCGAACATTGAAAGCGAAAAGGCAACAGTGAGTGAATGGTTACAATCCTTTTTGTCGAAGCTTGGCTATGCGAAGTAATGCATCTAGTGCTTGGAGAAGCACTACTGTCGCAAAGCTAATTGAGCATCACTTCTCTGGACCAAGTCCTGACTGTGAAGAACGGCCAGTTGCCGATCTTGAGGAATGGGGAGTCCTGAAGACTACGGCAATTACTTGGGCGGGATGGGATGAGAAGGCCCACAAAGTTCTTCCTAAAGCATACTGGGGTAAGAGCCAGCTCGAGGTGCGACGTGGTGACGTTTTGGTGACTAAAGCAGGACCACGGGAACGGGTCGGGGTAGTGGTTTACGTTACGACGGAACCTCGGAATCTCATCGTCTCTGGTAAGATGATCGCACTTCGTCTGAAGAAGGATGAAATTCTTCCAGAAATTCTGAGCATTGCACTAGCGCAACCCGAGCCGCAGAAATTCCTTAATGATCGTACGACTGGCATGGCGGAATCACAAGTCAACTTTGCTAACGAAGCTCTGCTGCATGCACCAGTTCGTATCCCACCAATGCCTCAGCAAAGGGCTTTGGCCAGACTCTTTGCGACAGTTGATCGTGACATCGACCAAACCGAAGCCCTCATTGCCAAATACCAGCACATCAAAACGGGCCTGATGCACGACCTCCTCACTCGCGGTATCGACGAACATGGCCAGCTTCGCGACCCCAGCACGCATAAGTTTAAGATGTCACCATTGGGGCAAATACCGGAGGGATGGCAAATAGCCACCCTTAGCTCAGTTTGTGACTTCTTTAGTGGCGGCACCCCTGCAAGAAACCGCATCGATTGGTGGAACGGGTCTATCCCCTTTCTAAGCGCCAAAGACATGAAGTCTTTTGAAGTTATTGATACCAGTGAACATGTTACACCAGAAGCTGCTTCGACAGGCTCGCGCGTGATGCCGGCAAGAACAATTTTCATTCTTGTTCGCGGCATGGCCTTGGCGCACTCTTTCCCAGTGTGCATCTCTACTCGACCGCTCGCTTTTAATCAGGATCTCAAGGCCATCAAAGGGAAGAGTTGCTTAAGGACTTTGAGACAAAACCCACGAACGGAAATCAAGGAGCCTGTCATTGCGAGGAGTCGTAGACGACGAAGCAATCTCGCAAGAATCGAAAACCTAAAGCAAAGATTGCTTCGCTCCCCTCGCAATGACACGTTGACGGTTTGCCAGACTGGAGGAGTTTTGTCCCGTAGTCCTAAGACAACGTTTCCTTGCGCACTGGTTCAGGGCCAAAGAGAAACTCTTCTTAGGACTCACTTCCGAAGCGACTCATGGGACAAAAAAACTTGATATGTGGACAATCGAGAGCATAGGGATTGGAGTTCCATCCTATGCAGAGCAAGAAATAATAGAGGTTCGCTTGGACACAATGGACCGACTGATCGTGGAGAATTTAGATCAACTTGTGAAACTTCGCTCTCTGAAAACCGGCCTCATGCAAGACTTGCTGACCGGCAAGGTGTCGGTCGAGCCGCTGCTGGCTGGTGATTAATTGATAGATTCGCGAGTGGTTTAGGATAATACTTGTATTCAGAAGAAACCAAACTTGAGAAAGAGAAGGTAACGTATGAATACCCAAGACGTCACGTTGCCCTTACCGGAAGCTTTATACCTGCGACTCAAACAGACGGCTAAAGCAACGCAGCAATCGCTAACTGATGTGCTGCTCCACGCCGTGCAGGTGGAAGTCCGCCAAACTGGGAAGATGCGCCGGTTGCGTTTCAGGCTGATCTCGCCGCTCTCGATCGCTTGAATGATGAGGCATTGTGGCGCACCGCACGGAGCTGCCGAACGGAGACGGATACCGTGCGGCTGCAAGAATTGCTGGACAAAAACGCCAACAACCAATTGACGGAAACCGAACGCGCTGAACTCACGCGTCTGAGGACCGAAGTCGATCGTTTAATGCTGCGAAAAGCCCATGCCGCTGCACTGCTGCGCTGGCGAGGTCATACGATCCCTCCTGCTGACAAGCTGTAAGAATAAGCACTCTTCCTACGATCAACCTTTGACAACGGCCCTACACTCCGAGACAATACGTCCATGAAACAGCGTGTTAGTTTAACCATCGACCCGAAGGTAGTCCGCAAGGCAAGACAGATCGCGCATCAACGACAGACTAGTGTCTCGCAACTGGTCGAGGATTTGCTGAATCACATCACGCACCCCTCCGGTAGAGAGCCAGAGGATCTCGTGGAGAAGTGGGCCGGCAAACTCAAGCTTGTACCACGTGACGTTCATGATCCGCGTCGCGAACATCTGTGGAGGAAGTACGGACTGGCCGATCATGCGGATACTGATTGACACCAACGTGTTGTTAGACTTTGCCCTTGGCCGGGAGCCCTTCTTTGCCGACAGTAAGCAAGTGCTGAAATGGGCGCGAGACAATTCAGGTGAGGCGTCAGTTGCCTGGCATTCTTTATCAAATCTGGCATACCTCGTATCTGGGAATGTCCGTGGTTTTCTGCAAGACCTGCTCAGTTATGTTGAAGTGCCCAGTGTTGGCTCTTCCGATGCTACGCAGGCATTACGTTTTCCTATGTCAGATATCGAAGACGCCCTACAAGCGGCTGCAGCCCTGGCCTTTCGCGCCCAGTGGATAGTTACGCGTAACGAACGTGACTATCGTGGTTCCCCGGTGCCGGCCTTGTCTCCGGCGAAGTTTCTCAAACAGGTCGCCTCAACATGATCCTCTCCAACGACAAACGCAACGCGGCGCTGCGACTTGATGAGAAAACCCACGTCGAGGAGCCCCTGTTGCAACAGCTTGCAGACCTGGGCTGGACGGTCATCCGTTTGGAGCAGCAGCAAGAGCCGCAACAAAGCTTTCGCGCGCATTTCGGCCAGGTGGGGTTACAGCCCAAACTGGAAGAGGCGCTCCACAAAATCAACCCGTTCCTGCGAGACGATCAAGCAGCGGAGGTGGTTCGTCGCATCACGACCTTTCCCCAAAAGAACCTCATCGAAAACAACCGCCAAGTACTGCAATATCTGCTGGAGAACACCACCGTCTCTGTCAATCATGAGACCGGCGAGCAAAGTCCAACGGTGCGTTTCATCGATTTTCACAATCGGGCAAACAATTCGTTCATCGCCATTTCTCAATTCAAAGTGAAAATCCCAGGGACAGAGCACCACATCGTGCCGGATGTCGTGCTGTTCTTAAACGGCTTGCCTGTGGTCGTGATCGAATGCAAATCACCCAAAGCAAAGGAACCGATCGGCGAGGCAATTGACCAGTTGCTGCGCTATAGCCAGCAGCGCGACGAAGGACCCGAAGGCGATGCAGAACTGTTTTACTTCAACCAGTTCCTGGTGGCCACCTGCCGACAGCAAGCGAAATTCGGCACAATCACGACACACATCGAAAAGCATTTCTTCCGCTGGACTGATCCCTACCCACTCACGCTTGATGACCTGCCGCACGACGGTACGGTTCCGAACGACCAACAGCGTCTAGCGGCGGGCATGTGCGCGAAGGAGAATTTGCTCGACCTGATTCGCTCGTTCACGATCTTCAGCACGAACGACAAGGGCAACGCCATCAAAGTGGTAGGCCGCTACCAACAGTTCCGCGCCGTGAAACTCGCAGTGAAACGTTTGCTGGAAGGCAAGAACCGCCGCGAACGGAGCGGCATCATCTGGCACACGCAGGGCTCCGGTAAGTCGCTGACTATGATGTTTATGGTGCGCGAGATGCGGCGACAGATCGCGCTGAGTGATTGGAAAGTGGTGTTTGTCACCGACCGCACCCAGTTGCAAGATCAGCTTTCCAACACGAGCCAGAGCATCGGCCAGACGGTGAAACTGGCTGATAGCATCGCCAAACTGAAAGAGTTGATTCGCAACGACTCACCAGACTTGGTCATGGCGATGATGCAGAAATTCCAGGAGCGGGACCTGCAAGAGATTTTTCCCGAGCTGAACCCCAGCCCGCACATTTTATTGATGATCGACGAAGCGCACCGTACGCAGTATCAACTGCTCGGCGCTAACCTCGACCGCGCTCTGCCCAACGCCGCGCGTATTGCCTACTCCGGCACCCCGATCGATAAGACTGAGAAAACCTTTGGCGACTACATTGACAAGTATACGATGCGGCAGTCCATCGACGACGGCACTACGCTGGAGATTGTCTATGAAGGCCGCACTCACGATGCGGAAACGTCGGACAAGCCAGGCCTGGATCAACGCTTCGAAGATGTCTTCAGCGACTACAACTTGATCGAGCGGTTGCAAATCCTTGGCTACGGCTCGCGTGACGCTTACCTGGAAGCAATCGAGACGATCCGTGCGAAAGCGGCTGACATGGTGAATCATTATGTCGAACACGTGTTCCCCGGTGGATTCAAAGCACAGGTGGTCGCGACCTCGCGAGAAGCAGCCGTGCGTTACAAAGCGTGTCTCGATGACGCATTGCGGGCGAAAGTTGCGGAACTGGAAAAGCGTAATCCGCTGTGTATTGATGTGGACCGCTTACGGGTAGTGGAGACCGCAGTGATCATCTCCGGCGACCACAACGATAAGCCGCATATCAAAGCCTTTACCGACGAGGCGTATCACAAGAAGGCAATCCGCAGGTTTAAGCTGTCGTTCGACGCGGAAGAGAAAGAAGGAGAGGAAGCCTACAGCGGTCGGGTCGGCGTCATCATCGTCAACAACATGCTGTTGACCGGCTTCGACGCGCCGATCGAACAGGTTCTGTATCTCGATAAGGTCGTCACCGATCATAACCTGCTGCAGACTATCGCACGCGTGAATCGTGTTGGTGATGAAGATAAGGAAAAAGGCTTCGTCGTCGATTATGTTGGTGTTGGTCACCATATCAAGCGGGCGCTGGCGAATTACGACGAGCGGGAGCAGCAAGAAATCATTGATACTCTGCAAACTGCAGACAACGATGTCAATGAACTGATTCAAGCGCACCGCGAGATATGGGCCCTGCTCAAGCAGCATGGGCTACACGACTTCTCTGATCCGGATGCTTTCTTTGATCTCTTCTACGACGAAGACATCCGCTTTGCTTACCTCGTCAAGTTTAAGAAGCTGACGCGGGCTTTCAATCTCGTCCTGCCGCGCAAAGAGGCCTTGGATTATTTTCAAGACTACCAGAGCTTCTGTCAGATCAACGAACTGGCGCAAAAGCATTTCCGCGATGCGCGTCTCAGCATGCGAGGTATTCCAGCCAAGCTGCGGGCCATTACTGATGAGTTTCTGAAATCAAAAGGCGTCAGCCAGAAAGTGGCGCTGATCTCTATCCTCGATCCCGAGTTCGAGAGAGATATCTACATCCGCAAACGCAGCAAAACCAAGGCGGCGGAAGTCGAGCACGCCATCCGTCACTTTATTGACCTGAATATCGATGAAGACCCTGAGTTATTTTCGTCCTTTGCTACTGAGCTGGAACGGATTCTCCAGGAGTTTCGTGCTAATTGGAATCGGATCTATGACGAGTTGGAAAAGTTACGTCAGCGGATTCTAGCCAAAGAGAAAGAGCAAACCTATGGCTTAGACCGAAAGAAGCAGATGCCGATCTTTCGTCTGCTGAAAGCCGAGCTGTTCGAGGGTCGCGAACTCAACGAAGATGAAATCGCGCAAAGTGTGAATCTGACCCAGCACCTCTTCAACCTCATCTCACAAGAAGTGCGAACGGTGGGGTTCTGGAATTCGATTCCTGCACAAAACCGATTGAAGGCCGAGCTGCAGCAGTTGTTGCTATCGGAAGAGTTCAGCGGTTATCCGAAGATGTTGTTTCAATGGCGATCGCTTGTCTCGCGCCTGATGGAATGGGCAAGAGAGAACCACAATACCCTTCGACGCTGATATGAACGTAGGATTTCAGATTATCCATTCGCAACGCAAGACGGTCAGTCTCTCGGTCGAGCGAGACGCCTCCATCATAGTCCGCGCCCCGGAAGGAATGCCGGAGGAGGCGATTCGCCGTGCGGTCGAAGCGAAAAAATTGTGGCTCTATCAGAAAGTCCAGCATGAGCAGAAATATCCACACCACAAGCAACGCAAGGAATTCGTATCAGGCGAGTCAATTCTCTACCTGGGGCGCAATTATCGACTGGAAGTGAAAGACGAAGATGTCCCTGGAGTAGTGTTTCGCTCTCGTTTCGTCATTTCGCGAAAGAACCAACCGCAGGCTGCCCGGCTTTTTCGTTCCTGGTACACCGAGCGGGCGCACGAACGTCTATCACGTCGGGCAAAAGATTTTGCCGATGCCCTTGGCGTCTATTTCAACCGCGTCCTAGTCTCTGATCTCAAGGTTCGTTGGGGTTCCTGTACGCCCAAAAGCAATCTCAACTTCAACTGGCGGATCATGAAAGCTCCCGCCGGCATCATCGACTATCTCATCGTTCACGAGTTGGCGCATTTAATCGAACCGAATCATACCCCGCGCTTTTGGAACATTATCGCCGTTCAAGTTCCTCAGGTCGCATGGGCAAAGCAGTGGCTTCGCGAGTATGGTGAGTTGTTGGAGATTGACTTTTAGCAAGAGGCAAAACCGGAAAAACGATCATCACAATTATCGCCCTCGCGTAACTCATTGTGACGATCGGGGCTAAGCGCGATCTTTCGTAATAACCTCATCCCACCGGCGGTCGTCGTTCATGCCAGGTTGTGTGCACTTCATACGCATGGCCCACTTGCAGCACGGCGGCTTCGTCAAAGGGCTTGCCCACGATCTGCAAGGCTAGCGGCAAGCCCGCCGCCGTAAAACCGCAAGGAACGGTCAACGCCGGCTGGCCAGTGAGATTGAATGGACACGTAGCGGAAATCAACGCCGCCATGAGGCTCACATCCTTGCCGTTGATGGCGACGGAACGGGATTCATGCAGCGGCGGTGGAATCAGCTCACCAGGAGTGAGTAAAGCATCAACGCGGGCGCAGGCGTCGAGCATGTCGCGACGGAACTGAGCCTTGGCGCGCTGGGCTCTGACATAGTCTACGGCAAGGGTGTTTTTGCCGCGCTCTAAAAACTTCCGCACGGTCGGACCATAATCTTCCGCTTGCTTCTGTAGATATGGTTCGTGCCACGCATTGGCTTCACCATTAAGGATGGGCAGCGCCAGTCGCTCCCAGGCGTCATCTAAAGGAGGAAGCGCTACCTCCTCGATCCGTGCGCCCAATCCCTCCAACACCTTGACCGCAGCGTCAAAAGTAGTCTTTACCTCTGGATCAGTGTAGTCCGGGAAGAAGCGGTTCGGCACGCCGAGGGTGAGCCCTTTGATGTCCCCGGTTAGCTTTACGGTATAATCAGAGACCGGGGCTTCGCTGGAGCCGACATCGCGCGGGTCGTAGCCAGCCAGCGCTTGGAGCATCAGCGCGGCATCCTTCACTGTTCTCGTCATTGGGCCAACGTGATCGAGCGACCAGGCCAGCGGGGTGACGCCGAAGAGGCTGACGCGACCGTGCGTGGCTTTCAGACCCACAACGCCGCAAAACGCTGCAGGGATGCGAATTGACCCACCTGTGTCCGTACCGAGCGAGCCGCCGCACAGTCCGGCGGCAACAGCGACTCCGGAACCGCTACTGGAGCCTCCAGGATTATGCGCCACATTCCACGGATTGTTCACTCGCCCAAAATAGGCGCTAGGGCTAATGGTCGCGAACTCATTCATATTCAGCTTGCCGAGCAGCACGGAGCCCGCTGTCTGCAAACGCTCGATGACGGTCGCGTCATAGTCTGGCACGGCGTCCTTGAGCACTTTTGACGCGCACGTCGTCTTGATGCCATTGGTGGCGATAATGTCTTTATGCGCGAGCGGCACGCCGTGAAGCGGCCCCGCATAGTCGCCCCGCTGAATCTGCGCTTCCGCCGTTTTTGCTTCTTGCAAAGCGCGCTCCGCCGTCACCGTGAGATAGCTGTTCAGTTTGGGGTCGAGCGCACGAATGCGGTCCAGATACGCCTGCGTAATCTCAACCGGAGAAACCGCGCGTTGTCGCAGTTGTTCGGCAAGTTGCGCAATGGACAAAAAACATAGTGTGTCGTTGCTCATCTTGTTCTCCTTTTTGTCTGCCGCTCAGTGTGGCGTGCGTTGAGCAAAGGACATAGCCTTCTTTCCCGTTCGCCTTATCCCACCAACTTTTTCAACGTCTGTTCGTATTCGCGGTTGTCGGTGGTGTCCACAGACACGCTGTGGATGTCCACGCCATTCTCCTCTTGCGCTTGCAGACGCTTGATGCCCTCCTCAACCGTCCCCGCGCAGCTCACGGCGTTAAGCAAATCGGCGGAGACCGCTTCGGTCGCGGCGCGTGCCCCCACATCCCACCCTTTCTTCACGGCTTCCACTGTGTCGCTATGTCCGAGTCTGGTCAACTGCGCCGCATAGAACGTGCCCATACGGCCAATATAAAAAGCCAACGTCCCAGCGGTCTCCGCGCGTGCTTTGTCGATATTTTTCGTCACCGTCACTGTACCGGGAGAGCGAATAGCAACAGCGTTGGTCGAACGCCCAGCAGCCACACTGGCTTGTCGAAGAGTAGCAATCTCACTCTTGAGCTTTGCTAGTGGAATCATGACGGGCAGCCACCCGTCCGCCAGTTCGGCGGTGAGTTTCACGCTCTTGGCGTTGAGCGTAGCCAGGTAGATCGGAATATGATTCCGCACCGGCGAGAAACGCAAGGTGAAGCCGCGTTGCAAATTGAACAGCTTTCCATCATATTTGACCGGCTCGCTCCGCATAAGGGTATTAATAATATCAAGATATTCTTTCATGCGCGTGAGCGGCGGGTTGAACTTGACGCCGTGGAAATGCTCGATCACTTGTGGTCCGCTCGTGCCCAAGCCGATAATCATGCGCCCGCCGGACAATTCGTCTAAGGTCGCAAAATGTTGCGCCAGCGCTGCAGGGGTCCGCGAATAGATGTTCACAATGGCCGTACCCAGTTGAATGTTCTTCGTCCGATCCGCCATCAGCGTCAGAATAGTGAAGGCGTCACGTCCCCATGCTTCCGCCACCCAAGCGGAATGAACGCCTGCGGCGTCCGCGATGTGCACGCGTTCGAGCAGAGTTTTGTAATCAAGCGTTCCTTGCCAATTGATGCTGATCGAGATTTTTCGCGCCATACGTCTCCCTCCATACTCTGAGTCGTCCGACTGTAGCACGGCGGCTTTCCATCGTCAGCGGTGAGTGGCGCGCGCTCTCACCCACGGCTCGCGGGACCCAGTTCTTTCCGCAGCTTCCTTGACAAATCTTCCGCATTCAGCCAGAGAAGGGAGGCGTTTAGCAAGAGGGAGGGAACATGGCCAGTCGGGACATCCAGGGAGCACAAGCGTCAGTGTTGTCCTCCCGCTCGCCTGCAACAGCCAATCCTTCGGTCGGCAGCCTGTACGCCTATTATGTGCTGGCCGTCCTTTTTGTGGTGTACATTTTTAATTTTATTGACCGACAGATTCTGGCAATTCTTCTTGAACCGATCAAAAAAGATCTCAAGATTTCCGACACCGCGTTGGGCTTTCTCACGGGCTTCGCATTCGCCGTCTTTTATACGTTTGCTGGGCTCCCGCTCGCGCAACTTGCGGACCGCTGGGTGCGGCGCAGCCTGATTGCGTTGAGTCTCGCCACATGGAGTGTGATGACTGTGTTGTCGGGCTTCGCTTACGGTTTTCCGGCCTTGGCGTTGGCGCGGATCGGTGTTGGCATCGGCGAAGCCGGCGCCTCGCCGCCCGCGCACTCCATCCTCTCGGATTATTTTCCGCCGTGGCAGCGCGCCACTGTGCTGGCGATATACGCGAGCGGCATTTATGTCGGGGTGGGGCTCGGCTATTGGATCGGCGGTTGGATCAACGACGCGTACGGTTGGCGCATGGCGTTTATGGTGGTCGGCGCACCGGGGTTGCTCATGGCGCTACTCGTCCGCTTGACTATCCGTGAGCCAGTGCGGGGCATGAGCGAGCAATTTCAAGAACGTCCCCAACCGTACACGTTAAAGGAGACCTGGCGGTTCTTTATTTCTCTCCGTACGGGACGTTACGTTGCCCTGGCTGGAGGGCTCCATGCATTTGTCAGCTATGGGCTGGGAGCCTGGATTCCCGCGTTCTTCATCCGTGTGCATCACATGAGCACGGGAGAACTCGGCAATTGGTTGTCCTGGATTACCGCGCTCGGTGGGGGAGCAGGAACGTTCTTCGGCGGTTGGATCGCCGACCATTGGGCTCCGCGCCGACCCCATACACGTTTGTATATCGCGATTATTGGCGTGTTGCTTGCCATTCCCACGGTCGTCGCCTCACTGCTTTTACAGAACACTCATTGGGCTCTATTGGCTTACTTGCCAGCAAGCATTTGTAGCACGTTGTGGATCGGGCCATCGTTCGCAATTGCCATGGACCTCGTACCACCAGCGATGCGGGCGATGGCCTCGGCGGTGTTTCTTTTCATCGTCACCATCATTGGCATGGGCGCCGGTCCACAGACCATCGGCATTCTGAACGATTGGATTGGCGCACCGGACGCCATCCGTTACTCGTTGCTGGGCACGGCCGTAGCGATGAACCTCCTCTCCGCCGCATGCTTCTGGTGTGCGGGAAAGACCCTGGGGCGAGATCTCGAAGCAAAATTTCGGCTCTAACCTTCATCCCCGACTGGTTCATTCGTCGCCTTGTCAGCTCGGCTTCAATTGAAACTGAGAGACTTCTCAACGCAATCTGCGTAAGAATGAAGACTGTTAAGTAAACTATCACAAATACTCTTCCCTCAAGCCAATTCCCCAGATCCTCAGTAAATTTCGACATCCATCGAGAAAGTCTTCGATGTTTACCATTTGGAAAAGGGTAAGCCACTGTAAGGATTTGAGGTCACAGTCCTGGTATCGAAGTGGGATGATCCGGTCCTCATATCTCGGTTCCTGCAAGGCAAAAGCAACTTCTCTTTTGACCCACATCGAATTGATAGCATCCGGGGAAAGGAGCACGATGAACCAGTCACAACGCTGCAGAGCACTGAGGACCTCATTCTGCCATTGCTGGGCCCCTCTGATGTGTTGAGGACTGAAAAATACAGGAACCCCATGTCGTGAGAGTACTATAGCGAGGCGTTGAGCTATCGCGCGATCTTGGTGCGCATATGAAAGGAACACCTCGGTAGGCATTATTATCTACGCGGCAACAGCGCGCACTTTATCGATCACTGGCTGCCAGTCTTCATTTCCTTCTTTGAGTTGAACTGCATTCAGCTTGCGGAGAATCCAAGGCACGTCAGAAGAAGTTTCACTGTCCGAGCCGAAGAACACAGGAATAAGACGGCCTTGGTAGCGCCCCGCCGTTAAAGCGTACTGGATTTCCTCTTTCAGCCACTCTGACTTGAATGCTTGAGGTGTAACAAGGACGACCATGAGGTCCGATTCTTCAAGGGCCTGCCCTACTTTTTTGGCCCAGTTATCTCCGGGAAGAACCTCGTCTTCCGGAATCCACACTTTCAGGCCAGCTTCCGAGAGTCTGTGCGCCAACTGCTTGGCGATCATTGCATCTTTGCCTGAGTGACTAATAAAAACTTGCATATTATTATCGTAGGCGATTCCTCAGAGCACCTCAATCCAACGTAATCTTCCGCTGCGTAAAACTCACACCGGTGTCAGGATCGAAGACTGCGAGCACATAGCTGCCGCCTTCGTTCACGCCAAAATGCAACGGGGCGGGCGTGCCGGGATAGCACGCTTTGGTCGCGCCCTGGCTCAAATCGGTGTAGACGTGGACGTGCCCCAACGCGAGATAATCGAGCCCCGATTGCTCAATCTCGCGCGGAAAAATCAACGACGAGCGTTGCATCTCTTCTTCATCCACGCAGTACCCGTGCGCGATGCCGATATGCCAATCATCCCGATGGCGAGGCGCCACCCCGGCAATTGGACGATACTTATGATCGTGCTCCACCATCCCTTTGCCCCATACAGTTGCATCGATATGAGGCAACTCGACTACTTCTCCTTCCTCTGCCGTCACCGTAAAGACGTGCGGACCAGCTACAGAGAAATCGAACTTTTTATAAATCGAGCGCGCATCGTAACAATCGTGATTGCCGGGAATCAACACCACCGGACAGGGCACACGGGCCAGCTCTTTATGGACAAATTCGATGCCCGATTCATGCACACGATTGGAGTCGAACAGGTCGCCGGCGATCAGAAACAAATCCGCATCCTCGGTAATCACTTGCTCGACCACTTTTTGAAAAGAGCCTTGAATGCGGCGGCGATATTTTTGTCCTTCTTCGCTGCGACCAAAAGTGTCGCTTTCGAGATGAACATCGGAGGTGTGAATCACTTTGATGCGTCGGCGAGCCATAGTAGTTCCTTATGCAGATGGTGAACTCTGATTAGCAGTCTCGGAATTTTTTCGCGGCAGCAACACGGTAGCGTTCCCCAGCGTGAGTTTCGCTCCCTGCTCGTTTTCTACCCAAATCTCACAGTCTACGGCGCCTTGCCCAGCGGCAATGACTTTGCGCGTCACTGTCCCTTTGCACACGAGCGGCTCGTTGACATACGCAATGTCACGATTGGCGTAAGACATTTTTTTTAAGACCCCTTCATCGCCGATCCAGCGCGTGAGCAATTGCGACAAAAACGCACCGCGCAAGGGGCCGTGTACGACAATATCTTTGTAACCTTCGCTGACGGTGAAGTCTTTGTCAAAATGAATGCGCTGAGGGTTCCAGGTGATGGCGCTATACAAAAACAACAATGTGTTCGAGGGCGTCTTGCGCAGCGGCGGCAGCGCCAAGCCGACTTCAACATCCTCAAAATAAATTTGCCTATCCGCCATAGGAAGTTCCTACCGGAGAATCGACGCCCCTTTTTCGATGAGCACGAGTTCTCCGTTTTGGTTCGTGAAGCGGGACTCGCACACCACGAAGATCAGTGGTCCGGTGCGTCCTTCTTTCTGGTAAATATCGACAATCTTGCTCCGCCCAGTGAGCGTATCGCCGGCGCGGATGGGACGGAAAAACTCGATCTCGGTTCCGCCATCCATCAAACGCGGCAGCGGCGTAGGCGGGATCGGGAATTTTCCTTCATACGGCAAGCCATCGGGGCGCAATTCACTTTCCGGTGCTGGATTGGTCAAAGGAGCCATGTAGAACAATGGCGGTGCAATAACTCCGCCATGACGACTTTTTTGCGCATACTCTTCATCGAAGTATAACGGATTGAGATCGTCCGTCGCCACTGCGAATCGTTTGAGGTCGAGTTTACTCGCTTCAATCGTCCACGGCGGCGACTCGTGACCGATCCATGCGCGAATTTCATCAGTAATGAGCGATTCTTGGGCCACGGGTCAGCTTCCTTGAGAAAAGATGGACTCTGTAAGTCAACGATCCATAGCAGGTTGGTGCGGGTGCGGCAAGACAAAACGCAGAGGCGGGTTTGTAACCCGCCTCTCCAGCTCGCTTAGGAATAGAGATCGTACACTTTGATCAACGTGGCGCACAGACCTTTTGGTGTCCTGCCCACATCGAAACCGACGCGCATGCCTTCGCGCAGGAAACGAATATCCGGGCGCGGCACTCCAAGCAGCTTCACAAAAGGAAACGCGAAGGGAAACTCCTTACCTGATTCACTGCGAATGACACCGCTCTCGCTACTCCAAAATATCTTGCTAACGACTCCGTGGTAGAACAGATCCCCTTGTCGCTCACCGTCGTTAGTCAACTCCTTGTCTTTTTCCACGCCTAGGCAAACAACATCTCGTGCATTGCACTCCCGGCAGGCACCATGGGGAAGACGCCTTCGCTTTGGGGGATCACGACATCAACCACGACGGGTCCTGGAGTAGCAAATGCAGCTTTAAGGGTTGGCGCTAAGTCCTTCCCTTTCTCGACACGGAACCCAGCGGCGCCATACGCCTCGGCGAGTTTCACGAAGTTGGGCATCGCATCCATATACGAATGCGAATAACGCCCTTCGTAAAATTTTTCTTGCCACTGGCGCACCATGCCAAGGTAGTAGTTATTCATGATGACCACTTTGACGGGAACTTTATATTGCACGGCGGTCGCCAATTCTTGAATGTTCATCTGAATGCCGCCATCGCCGCAGATCACGACGATGGGTCGATCTGGCGCGGCGAAATGCGCGCCAATACCTGCGGGCAGCCCATAACCCATCGTCCCTAAGCCGCCCGAAGTCAGCCAGGAACGCGGATGATGAAATGGCATCATCTGGGCGGTCCACATCTGGTGCTGCCCCACGTCGGTCACCACCACTGCCTCACCTTTGGTCAGATTGTACAGCTCTTCAATAATCGCTTTCGGTTTCGACGGATCTTCAGGATGGCCTTGCTCATAGGGCAACGGTTTCTCCGCTTTCCACTGCATGATCTGCTGGCGCCATTCCGCCCACAACTGTTGACGGGGCGCGAGGCTTTCCTGGCTCTTGGCCTTTTTCAGCATCACCTCAACGACCTCTTTGATATCGCCGACGATCGGAATATGCACCTTAATATTTTTACTGATGGACGATGGATCGATATCAATGTGAATAATAGTTTTGGCGCACGGCGCAAAATCACTCACGCGCCCCGTGACGCGGTCGTCAAAGCGCGCCCCGACGGCAATCAGGGTGTCACAGCTCTGCACGGCCATGTTGGTCCAATAGCCGCCATGCATACCGAGCATGCCCAGACAGAATGGATCGTGACTCGGCACCACCCCCAGCGCCATCAACGTGGTCGTTACGGGAATTTTCAGCCCACGCACGAGTTGAGTGAGCGGCTCAGCCGCCCCCGACCACTGCACGCCGCCGCCCACGTAAAAAAGCGGCTTCTCCGAGGCTTCAATCGCTTCCAGCGCTTTTTCAATCTGCCGCTCATTGCCTTTCAGCGTGGGTTTGTAGCCGCGCAACTCTACGCTGTCTGGATATTTGAACGGCGCCAGAGCGTTCTGTACGTCCTTGGGCAAATCAACCAGCACGGGGCCTGGCCGCCCTGTACCGGCAATGTAGAAGGCTTCTTTAATGATGCGGGCCAAGTCGTTTACATCGCGGACAAGATAGTTATGCTTTGTACACGGTCTGGTAATGCCGGTCAGATCAGCTTCCTGAAAGGCGTCGTTGCCGATCATGCTCGTCGGGACTTGGCCGGAGAGCACCACCATTGGCGTCGAATCCATATACGCATCGGCGATACCAGTAACGGCATTCGTGGCGCCGGGGCCTGAGGTCACAATAATAACTCCAGGTTTACCGGATACTCGGGCATATCCTTCCGCCATGTGAGAAGCGCCCTGCTCGTGACGAACAAGAATGTGACGCAAAGCAGGACTCTGGATTAGCGCGTCATAGGTTGGCAGGATCGCTCCTCCCGGATACCCAAAGACAGTGTCAACTCCTTCGGCTAACAGACTCTCGACGACGATCTGCGCGCCGGTGAATTTTTTCATAGTAGACTCCTGAAGATTCCCCCTGTCCAAATAGAAAGGGGTTGATCTTATAGGCTGACTTTCTTCCATGCAAGGAAGGATGAGTTGAAAGCGGTTTTAGTTGCGCGAATAAGCCCGGGATGTTATAACCTGACCCGCCCCAACCGCGAGCGCAACGAGCCTCATCTTCCTCTACTTACTTTCGCGCGCTCTAGGGAAAAGGTAATCTCGACAGTCCATCTCGCTGCCCAGCTTTGCGCGGGCGCACGAAGAAGAGGAGGGTACTTTGCACGCTATTACGTATGAATCTCCGAAGTCGCTCGCTCAGGCTCTGAGCTTGCTCGCCGCCAGCGGTGAGAAGGGTCGAGTTCTCGCTGGAGGGACGGATCTGATCATTCAGATGCGCGCCGGGGTCAGAAAGCCCGAGCAAATCGTAGACCTCAAAGCCATCCCGGATTTGCAAGTCATCGCGTTCAGTCCGCAAGATGGCCTGCGTCTCGGCGCCGCGGTGTGTTGCGCGCGCATTACGAATGACGCCGTCCTCAAGCAGAATTATCCTGGCTTGGTGGAGGCCGCAGGTTTGATTGGCTCTGACCAAATTCAAAGCCGCTGCTCCTTGGGTGGGAATCTCTGCAACGGCTCACCGGCGGCAGACACGACTCCAGCGTTGATTGCTCTCGGCGCGCAGTGTGTCATTGCCAGTTCCAAGGGAACCACCCGCACCGTTCCGGTCGAACAAATTGTCACGGCGCCTGGCCGCACGGTTCTTCAACCGGGCGAAATTCTGGTGGAGTTCCGCATTGCCGCACCGAAAGGCCATTCGTCCGATTGTTACCAGCGGTTCATTCCACGGAACGAAATGGACATCGCCGTCGTTGGCGTCGGCGCCGCGATCACGGTGGAGGGGGGAAAGTTTACGGCTGCGCGCATCGGTTTAGGCGCTGTCGCCGCGACACCTTTGTTCGCACAAGCTGCTGGGAACTCTCTCGTCGGCAAAGCAGTGAGCGATGAATCGATTGCTGCCGCGGCTGTGTTGGCTCAACAAGTCGCCACGCCTATCTCTGATATGCGCGGCACGGCGGAATTTCGCAAACACCTCGTTGGCGTGTTGACACGCCGAGTGGTGAAAGAAGCGGTGACTCGGGCGCAGGCAAAATAAGTGCTGAGCAATGAGTGCTGGGTCCTGAGCGAGGTCCAAGCCTCTACTTAACATTCGGATCGAAATTCAGGACTCAGGACTAAGATTAGGAAGGAACCAACATGTCAGGAAAAGTACAAGTTGAAACAACTTTGAATGGAGAGTCTGTCGAGTTTCTCTGCGAACCGCGTCAGAGCTTGCTGGAAGTGCTGCGCGACGTACTCGGATTTACGGGCGCGAAAGAAGGGTGCTTGACTGGCGACTGTGGCGCATGCAGCGTTGTGCTGGATGGTCGCCTGGTTTGCTCGTGCCTTGTCTTTGGGCCAGAAGCCAATGATAAGACCGTGGAAACTGTGGAAGGAATGGCCAAGGGGAATACGTTGCATCCGTTGCAACAGAAGTTCCTCGAACATGCGGCGTTGCAATGCGGTATTTGTACCCCGGGATTTCTTGTTGCGGCGAAAGTATTGCTCGAGAAGAATCCGAATCCCACGGAACACGAAGTCCGCTATGCATTGGCTGGCAACCTCTGTCGATGCACTGGTTACGATAAAATTGTGCGCGCGGTCTTAGACGCCGCCGTCGTCATGCAAGGGAGGTAATTATGGCAGTGCAAGAACATAAATTCAAAGTGATCGGCACCCGTCCAATTCGACATGACGGAGTAGACAAAGTGACAGGCCGCGCTCGCTATGGCGCGGATATCAGTCTACCAGGCATGCTGCACGGCAAAGTGCTGCGTAGTCCCCACGCCCATGCGCGGATTAAATCGATCGACGCCTCGGCGGCGTTGGCGCTGCCAGGGGTCAAAGCCGTTATTACAAGTGCAGATTTCCCTAAGCTCAAGTCCGGTGTCGTGGCTATGGGCGAGCTGCCTATGAACCCGCTCTACATGTCCATGAACCTCCTTGCGCAAGACAAAGTGTTGTACGATGGCCATGCGGTGGCGGCCGTGGCGGCGACCAACCCACACATCGCCGAGGAAGCCCTCAGCCTCATCAAGGTCGACTACGAAGTGCTCCCTCACGTGCAGAATGTCATTGCCGCCATGAAAGACGATGCCCCCATTCTTCTGTCGGATCTGCGCACGAGCGGGACGCCGGAGAAGAGCGATAAGGAAACGAACATTGCCAGTCAGGTGCGTTTTGCCCGCGGCGACCTCGAAGCCGGATTCAAAGCGGCGAATGTAGTTGTTGAGCGCGAGTTCGATACCGCGATGGTGCATCAGGGCTATATCGAGCCCCATAACGCCGTGGCGCAATACAACGCCGACGGGCAAACGACGATCTGGACGAGCACGCAGGGCGCATTTACCGCACGTGATCAATGTGCGCTAGCGCTCGATATACCGGCAAGCTCCATTAAAGTCGTCCCGGCGGAAATCGGTGGCGGCTTCGGCGGCAAAATCGGCATTTATCTGGAACCGCTGGCGCTGTTACTTTCTAAGAAGACGGGCAAGCCGGTCAAGATGGTGATGAGTCGCGGTGAAGTGCTGCGCGCGACTGGACCAACCTCCGGCGCTCATATGCGCGTGAAGATCGGCGCGAACAAAGCGGGGAAGATTACCGCCGCGCAAATCTGGATGGCCTACGAGGCTGGCGCTTTTCCCGGCTCGCCGGTCGGCGCCGGCTGTATGACGGTATTGGCTCCATACGATTTGGAAAACCTCCAGATCGATGGCTTCGATGTGGTGGTCAACCGGCCCAAAACCGCAGCCTATCGTGCACCTGGGGCCCCGACCTCCGCGATCAGTGCTGAAACTGTGATCGATGAGTTGGCGGATAAGTTGGGGATTGATCCGATCGAGATGCGCCGCATTAACGGAGCCAAGGAAGGGACCGCGCAACCAGCAGGGCCAAAGTTCCTCCGCATCGGGTATCTTGAAACGCTTGACGCAATCAAGAACAGCCCCCATTATCAATCGCCGCTCCCGAAGGTTGACGGCAAACTGGTAGGTCGTGGTGTAGCTTCTGGCTTCTGGTTCAACGCTGGCTTCCAGTCGAGCGCGACCGTGAACATCAATTCAGATGGTACGGCTAGCGTGGTGACTGGATCAACTGATATCGGCGGCACCCGAGCGTCGTGCGCAATGATTGCTGCTGAGGTATTGGGCCTCAAGGCGGAAGAGGTTCATCCGGTCGTTGCTGACACCGAGTCAATTGGCCATACGGACATGACTGGCGGCAGCCGCGTGACCTTCGCCACTGGCTATGCCGTGTACGAAGCCGCCCAGGATGTGGTCAATCAGTTGAAACAACGTGCGGCCGTGCTGTGGAAAGCCAAACCCGAAGATGTCGTGTTTCAAGATGGCGCGGTTTCTTGCACGACCAATAATGAATCGATGAGCTTGAAAGAACTCGCGGGTAAGTTGCCCCGAGCTGGAGGTCCGGTCACTGGTCGGGCCTCGGTCAATCCGCGCGGCGTGGGCCCCGCATTCGCCACGCATGTAGTGGATGTCGCGGTTGATCCGGAGACCGGGAAGGTCGATGTATTGCGCTACACCGCTTCCCAAGACGTAGGGAAAGCTATACACCCCAGCTATGTCGAAGGACAAGTGCAGGGCGCGGTCGCGCAGGGCGTCGGCTGGGCGTTGAATGAGGAATACTTCTACGACGAAAAAGGTACGCTGCGAAACTCCGGCTTTCTCGATTACCGCATGCCGACGACTTTGGATCTCCCCATGATCGAAACGATCCTGGTCGAGGTGCCGAATCCTGGACATCCAGTCGGCGTCCGTGGCGTGGGCGAAGTGCCCATCGTTCCGCCGCCTTCGGCCGTTGCCAACGCGATCTATCATGCGGCAGGTGTCCGTATGACCGATTGGCCGATGTCGCCAGCGAAGGTGTGCAAGGCGATAGGGGAGAAGGGGTAGAAAGCAGACAAAGTATTGAGAGAGACAGAGATTCCCGACACTGATTCTCCGCCTCTTTCTTTATCTGTCGTGTTTCTATGGCGAACGTTTTTATCCCCGCACTCTTGCGGAAGTTGACTAGCGGTAAAGATCGCACCACAGCGACCGGTGCGACGTTAGGTGACATTGTCAACGATCTCGAACGGCAGTTTCCCGGCTTTCGTGACCGTGTTGTCGAAAATGGAGACCTCGCCGGGTCCGTTGCGGTCTCCATTAACGGTGAAGTCATAACCGGCGGCCTATCGGAACCGGTTCCACCGGAAAGTGAGATTCATTTCGTCCCGGCGATTGCCGGGGGATAAACAGCGCTGTGTGTAAGTGTCCCGAGGGGAAGAGCAGAAATTGCTCTTCCCCTTTTTTATGTGTACGTTCAGTTTGTTCGTCTTGCGACGTTCTCGTCAATCTTGCCGTGGGAGGTCAGCATGGAAATGCAAGAACATAAATTCAGAGTCATCGGCACTCGTCCAATTCGACATGACGGAGTAGAAAAAGTCACTGGTCGCGCCAAGTATGGCGCCGATATCAGCCTGCCAGGCATGCTGTACGGCAAAGTGCTGCGCAGCCCTCATCCACACGCCCGCATCAAAGCGATTGACGCCTCGGCGGCGTTGGCGCTGCCAGGGGTGAAAGCCGTTGTTACGGGCGCCGATTTTCCCGATGTCCCGCCGACGCTCGTGCAGGTAGGCGAGAATATGATCAACGCCCGTAATTTATCCAAGAACATCATGGCGCGGGATAAAGTCCTCTACGATGGCCATGCCGTGGCGGCGGTGGCGGCGACCAGTCTGCATATCGCTGAAGAAGCGACAAAGTTCATCAAGGTCGAGTATGAACTGCTGCCCCATGTCCAGGATGTGCTTGACGCCATGAAGGACTCCGCGCCGATCTTGCATCCGGACCTTCGCACCGGCGGGACACCGGAGCAAAGCGATAAGCAAACGAACGTCGCTAATCAAGTGCGTTTCGCACGCGGCGAGCTTGAGGCCGGCTTCAGAGCCGCCGATGTCGTGGTCGAACGTGAGTTCGACACCTCGATGGTGCATCAAGGCTACATTGAGCCACACAACGCCGTGGCGCAGTACAATCAAGACGGGCGCAGCACGATATGGGTGAGCACCCAAGGGTCCTTTGCGATTCGTGAGTTGACCGGACATATCCTGCAAATAAATCGCGGGGATATTAAAGTGGTGCCCGCAGAAATTGGAGGCGGCTTCGGCGGCAAGACCACAGTGTACTTAGAGCCGGTCGCTCTTCTCTTGTCAAAGTTGACGGGCAGGCCTGTCAAGATGGTCATGGCCCGAAACGAAGTGCTGCGGGCGACTGGGCCGACCTCGGGTTCGCATATTCGCGTGAAGATTGGCGCGAACAAGGAGGGAAAGATCACGGCGGCGCAGGTGTGGATGGCGTATGAGGCGGGCGCTTTTCCTGGCTCACCTGTGGCGGTGGGCTGCATGACCGTGCTTGCCCCGTACGACATCGCCAATCTCCAGATTGACGGCTTCGACGTGGTGTTAAATAAACCCAAGACCGCAGCCTACCGTGCGCCGGGCGCCACCAACGCCGCGTTTGCGACGGAAACGGTGATCGATGAAATTATAGAAAAACTAGGCATCGATCCCCTGGAGTTTCGCCGCGTCAACGGAGCAAAAGAAGGGACCGCGCAGCCAGCCGGACCGCAATTCAGACGTATCGGGCATCTCGAAACGGTGGAAGCTGTCAAGAACAGTCCACATTATCAAGCTCCCCTGCCGCAGTCGAAGAATGGAAAGTTTTATGGTCGCGGGGTTGCGTCGGGGTTTTGGATCAATGCAGGATTTCAGTCCACTGCAACGGTCAGTATTAACACTGATGGGACGGCGAATGTTGTCACCGGCTCACCCGATATCGGCGGCACGCGCGCCTCATGCGCCATGATTGCCGCCGAGGTGTTGGGCCTCAAAGCCGAGGAGGTCCACCCGGTCGTCGCCGATACTGAATCGATCGGTCACACTGACACCACCGGCGGCAGCCGTGTGACATTCGCTACTGGTTACGCGGTCTATGAGGCGGCTCAGGATGCCGTGAATCTGCTCAAGGAGCGAGCGGCAGTCCTTTGGAAAGCTAAACCTGAAGATATTGTGTACCAAGACGGAGTTATGTCGTGCACGACCAATGGCCAGGAGTCAATGACGTTGAAAGAACTCGCAGGGAGGCTGCCCCGCGCCGGTGGTCCGGTCACAGGACGAGCGTCGATGAACCCCCGTGGCGTAGGGCCTGCCTTTACTACGCATCTCGTTGATGTTGAAGTCGACGCGGAAACCGGTAAGGTCGATATCGTGCGCTATACCGCCGCTCAAGATGTTGGCAAAGCCGTGCACCCCAGTTACGTTGAAGGCCAGATACAGGGCGGCGTCGCACAAGGCGTGGGCTGGGCGCTTAACGAGGAGTATTTCTACGATGAGACCGGAGTGATGAAGAACACCGGTTTCCTCGATTACCGCATGCCGACGACGTTGGATCTACCGATGATCGAGGCGATCTTGGTCGAAGTGCCGAACCCCGGACATCCGATTGGTATTCGGGGCGTCGGTGAAGTGCCCATCGTGCCCCCGCCAGCAGCGATTGCCAACGCCATTTACCGCGCGGTTGGTGTGCGCATGACTGAACTACCCATGTCGCCGCCGAAAGTCTGCAAGGCGATTGCGGAGAAGAATGAGTAAGAGGACAGATTAGGGGACGTCATTCCCGCGCAAGCGGGAATCCAGGAGGCACCACCATAGCAAGGATATACTTCCCCTGGATGCCAGCCTCCGCTGGCATGACGGAACCGTACCCGGCGAAATCAATGCGGTTTCTACTAAGACAACATCTCCCGGACAAGACAACTGGCGATTTCGCTACCATCAATGATGAACGGGATAGAGTCTTCCAGCCCATAGTTTTGTTGATGACGGTAATCTGGCTGTTCGCTTGGCCCTGAAGGATCGGTACAGACTTCAATCTGGCTGAGGGACAGATTGACAATCCAGTAGACTGGTACTCCTGCCGCTGCGTAGAGCCGTTTCTTCAGAGTCCGATCTCGCTGGAGACTAGAGTCCGCTACTTCGACCACCAAAGCAATGTCTGACGGACCAGGGTGGCGATTCAGGTATTGACGTCTGCTGCCACGAACTACAGCTACATCAGGTTCGGGCTCGCTATCCGAAGTGGTAATGGGTTCTTGAGAATCTGCATACCATCCTGAAGGGAGGAGACGCGCCAAAGTCTCTCGGGTCAATTGGGTCACGACACTGTGTGGGGGATTCTTCGGCATTTTAGTGACCAGCCATCCTTCCAAAAGCTCCACCGGGTCGTCTTCGGTCAGAATGCCCAAGCGGATCATCGAGTGATATTGATCCACACTGAAACGCCAGATGACATCGGTTGATACAGTGGGAAACTGTTCGCTCACAGTCGAGACCGATGGCGTAACACCAGACATACGTTGCTCCTTATGCGAGCCCCAATCTCTGCTCGTGCTCCGAAGATAACCTGACTGTCCAGGTTACGCTACCTTTTTCGTTGAACCATTGAAGTGGGGGTTTGCTCTACGCCCCGACAAACTCGACGCCCAGCATTTAGCATTCGGTCCTTTGCGTTCATTACATCATTCGTCATTTTTAATTTTTCATTCACTTGAGCCCCGCTTTGCGCAACGCGGCAATATGCCGCTCCAATACTGCCGAGTCTTTGATCGGCATGCGTTGCTTATGCACTTCGAGTGAGAATTTAGGATTGAGGCGCAGCACTTCGGCGGCTTCCTTCTGCGCTTCAGCGACCTGGCCTAATTCGCTGTAAACCGCGGCCAGCATGAGACGGCTGGGTAGATAGTTGGGGGAGCGACGGAGATAGCGCCGTAAAGGAGCCACTGCCTCCTCATAGTGTCCAATAATCGCGTAGACTGCCCCTACCCCCGCTAAGTGGGCGTCGGCAATTTCGCATTTCAGCTGGAGCGCCTGAGTAGTGGCCTTCAGGGCGTCTTCCATCCTACCCATAGAGCTCAGGACCTCGGCCAGTCCGGCATAGGTACAGGCCTCGGTAGGAGCAAGGGCCACACTCCGCTCCATCTCTGCTAAGGCTTGTTCATACCGCTGTCGGTAGAGATAGATACGACCTAAGGTTATATGGGACCAGTGCCATGAGTCATTCAGAGCCAAAGCCCGTTGTGCCGCCGCCTCTGCCGGCTCCAATGTCTGAGTAGGGGGGCTCTGTTGCGAAATCCACTGCAACAAGTAGCTGACAGCTAGGTTATCATGTGGGGGCAGAAAATCCGGGTTCCGGCTGATGGTCTCCTTCAGTGCGGCAATCGCCTCGTCATATCGCCCGCTCAAGAGATTGGCCTGACCCAAGACGAATACATACCAGAACGGATAGCGAGGATTAAGCCGCATGGCCTGCGCGATCGCTTGCCTGGATTCTTCGGTCCGACCTGACCAGTTTAGCACTAGCGCCTGCCGGGCGTAGCTTACGTCATTGTTGGGATCGAGAGCGACCGCTCGTTCCTCTTCCTCGATGGCCTGGTCAGGCTGCTGTTGCTCTGCATAGACGAGGCCCAAGGCCGTATGAGCCATAGGTAGAGAATCGTCCAGGGCCACTGCATGGCGCGCCAGCGCTAATGCCCGCTCCAGGATCTGAGGGTCTGTACTCCATCGCAAGTTCCACTCAAGCCAACAAGCCGTCCCCCACCACGCGTATGCCTCAGCATACTGGGGATCTAAGGTAACAGCTTTCTCAAGCATCTGCTGCGCCTGGGCATTGTCCTCTTTCGTGAAGCGGTGATACTGCCCCACCCCGTGTAAGAAGGCGTCATAGGCTTCCAGATTGTTGGTGTGTTTGCGTTCGATGACCCCGCCCCCTTCTAACGTAAGCTGCAGCTTTAGCGTGTTTACAATCTTTTGCACGATCTCATCTTGTAGGGCGAAGATATCTTGGAGGGGACGGTCATATTGTTCAGACCAGAGATGGTAGCCGGTCGCAGCCTCGATCAACTGCACGGTGATCCGTACTCGCTGGTCTGCTTTCTGCACACTGCCTTCCAAGATGTACCGCACGCCCATCTCGCGTCCCACGTCCTGCACCTTGACCGCTTTGCCTTTGTAGGTGAACGCCGAGTTGCGCGCGATCACAAACAAGCTGGAAATCTTGGAGAGATCACCGGTCAGCACTTCCGTGAGCCCGTCGCTGAAATATTCTTGGTCCGGGTCTTTGCTCATGTTGACAAACGGCATGACCATGAGCGAGGGCTTGTCGGGCAACGGCAGCGCCGCTGGCGCTACGTCAGTCCTGAGGGCTGAGTCCTGAGGGCTGAGCTTTGCAGAAGAAAAGTAACGGATGGCGCCGACGGTTGCCGCAAGTAGCACGAGTCCTATCGTTCCCCAACGGAGCGCGGGGCGCAGCCAAGAGTGTCGGTCGCCCTTCGACAAGCTCAGGGTGACCGGAGAGGGAGTCCGTTCGTGCTGAGCCTGTCGAAGCACGAGTTGCTCGGCCAAAGTGGCAGCGGCAGCATCCATCACTACCCGAAAGACGCGCACCGGCTCGGCAATGTTCTTGACGGTCTGGGGCCCGAGGTCCTCATAGCGCAACGCTAGCTTGCTCTTGACCTGATCGTAGACCGTGCCAGAAATACAGATGCCGCCGGGGATGGCCAAACTCTCCAGCCGCGCCGCAATGTTGACGCCGTCACCATAGAGCCGCTCGCCTTCCACCACCACATCGCCCACGTTAATACCGATGCGATAATGCATCTGGCGGGAATCCGGCAGCTCGACGTTTCTACTTTTGAGGTCTTGTTGAATCTCGACGGCAGCCTGCACGGCTTCGACCGCACTGGCAAACTCGGCCAGGAGATTATCACCGGGCGAATCCACCACACGCCCGTGATGCTGGAAGATCAGCGTGGATATCACTTCACGATAGGCCGTGAGGGTGCGGATAGTGGCGGCCTCGTCGTCGCCCATGAGGCGGCTGTAGCCCGCGACATCGGTACTGAAGATCGCCGCCAGCTTGCGTTCCATACCTTATTTTCTCGCAGGCAATTATCTTGCCACCGCTAATGGTTTGTCAAATGACACAAGACCCAAATGAGGATGAGCGAGGGCAGCGTCTGGATCTTTACTTTTGCTCTCGGGGGCAGGAAACGGTGGCGCGATGGCCACCGTACTTCATCGAGATGAAAACGTAAACGAGTTACAATGCCGCTGCGGACTGCTCGCGCAGCGCGTGCAACGGCTCGAGGGAGCCCACCGACTCCGCCTTCTTGCCCTTCTGCAATGGGCGCGAGCCCGGCGTCACTTCGAACGGCGAGGTGAGACCCAGCTCTTTGCCAATCTCACGCACCGCCGGCATCACCTCGGTTGCAATTAGGCGCATATTATTCAGACGGTCTTCTTTTGAGATCGGCCCATCGTTCTGCCAAAAGGCGAAGATGCCGGGACGCAACACTTCCAGCACCGTGCGCAGTTTCGGAATCACGGTCTTAGGCGTACCGCAAATCACCTGCATTGCGTGTTCGACGGCAGGAAACGCCTCAAAAATCTGACGGCGCGTTTGCTCGACATCAACCGGCTTGTCTTGCCAGATGGCGGAACGCGTCTTGATCTGCGCGTCGGAGATGCTCTCGTTTTTGGAGATGGTTGAGCCATCAGCAAGACCGGCCCACGGACTGCCCTTTGCAGATTCGGGGTCGGTGAACTGACGCGCCATGCGCCGCGTCGCGTCCTTCGAGTTGTAGCCTGGGGGGAACATCCATTGTGGTTGACCGAAGAGACTGTACCCAATGCCGGCGCCGCCGAACATGTCCCACTTGGCGATCTCACGCGCCTTCTCGTCCGTCTCGGCGACGTAGACCTTCTGCAGGTAGCCGAAATTCTCCGGCCCGACCTGATAGCCTTCTTCGGCCGCTGCATCTCGGTACATGTCCCACAATTCAACGGTTGGTTCGAGGAAGGTTGCGAGCGCAACGTAGGGGTAGCGATGCTTGGCGCACCACACAACTGTCTCGGGGCTGAGGAGCCCAGGAATCCAAATCGGCGGATGGGGCTTCTGGATCGGCAGGCACCACGGATCAATGAAGCGATAGTGGAAATGTTTGCCCTCGTAGCGGAATGGCCCAGGCTTGGTCCACGCTTGGATCACCACTTCATGAGCTTCGTTGAAGTATTCGCGATTGAAAGCGGGGTTAGCGTTAGAAGCGAACTGCTCGCTGCCGCCCCCGCGCACCCACCCGGCGACTAACCGTCCGCCGGAAATCATGTCAATCATGCCAAGCTCTTCAGCGAGGCGCAGCGGATTGCCCACGACCGGCAGCGGGTTGCCCAAGAGGACGATTTTGACTTTCTTGGTGATCCGCGCCAGGATCGACGCTTCGACATCCATCACCGAACCCATGCAAAAGGCGGTATCGTGATGCTCGTTCAACATCACGCCGTCGAAGCCGAGCTCTTCCGCGAGAATCTTCTCATCAAGATACTCGTTGAGCAGTTGTCCACCCTTGATCGAATCGAAATGCTTATTTTCGATTCCAAAATAACCGGTCTTGATGACTTCGTCATTGGAAACGTAGCGATACGGACGTTCAGTGAAGTACATGAGATGCATAGTGATCCCTCCTTTTGGGCAATCAGCCGAGAAAACCTTCCACTTCGCGGAGAAAATCGGCTGGTTTCTCGATCTCCGGTCGATGGCCACAGTTGTCGAACACGCTCAGTCGTGCAGACTTCATCACTCGCTTGTATTCTTCCGCAACGCTTAGCGGCACCACCTGATCCTCGCGCCCCCAGAGCAAGAGCGTCGGCAGATGCGGCGCGACCCCCAACAAATGCGGCAGACTGGGATTGTGCATGAAGGGGACCCAGGCCAGACGCGCCGACTGTGCTCGCGCTTCTTCCAAATGCTCGAATTGCTCTGGGCCCTGTCCACCATAGAGCTCATCGAATTCCGGGGTCGCATCGGCGTCATGGACCGTCACGAACAGATGCTTCAAGGCCATGAGTTGGAAGAAATCGAGAATCACACCCTCGCGTGGACGGATGCCCATCGGCGCGACCAGCACGAGTTTACGAAACTGCGCCGGATTACACGCTGCCATCTCCGCCGCGACCCAGCCGCCGAGGGAAAAACCGATCGTATCAATCGGGGCAAGGTTCTGGTCGAGTAGATAGCGCGCGTAAAAGCCCGCGAGGTCGCGAATGTTACTGATCCATTCTGCTCGCTCCGTGCGGCTAAAGCCCGGATGCTGAGGGATAATCAGTGTACGATGACGTGCAAGCGCCGTATTCCACTGGAGCCATCCCGGCCAGCCGAGCTCCTCGTGCAGTACCAGCAATGGGCTACCTGTACCACCCTTGACGACAACCAGATCCGTGCCGTCGACACGTACCGTCTCCTCGGTCCATCCTTGCGAACCGTTACCTAATGGCATAATAGCGCCGCTCCTTTTGCAGGCTAATTACCACGACCATACCGTGGGGACAAGAGACGAAATGCATATTCCCAGGATTAAATCTTATCCCTCATTGACGAAGGGTCTGCATCTGACTCAGAATGAAATAACTCTGTAAGAAAAAGCTGGAGTTTGTTGCCTTATGGCCCAAGCAATTACGATCTCATTGCCAGACAATTTGTATGACAAGCTGAAACGCACAGCGGCATTAGTTGATGAGCCGCTGGAGACCATTGTCGCGCAGAGTCTGTCGCAGAGCCTGTCGCCACTCCTAGACGAGATCCCGGTTGAGTACCAGGCTGATGTTTATCCATTGCTGCGAATGAATAGCGTTGAGCTCCAGGCTGAGATTCAACGTGTCTTCCTTGCGGAGGAGTGGATAGAATATGAAGCGTTGCTTGAGCAAAAAAAGGATCACGCCTTGACCCCCCTTGAACAGACTCGTCTGGAGGTGCTCCGACGAGAGGCCGATGTGCTAATGTTTCGTAAAGGCTATGCTGCCGTGCTCCTCAAGCGGCGCGGCTACCAGGTTCCTCGCCCTATAGATCTCCCCCGAGTTCCATGAGTGTATCCCGGTACTCGCTGCGCATCCAGGTGGCTGCCCAAGCGCAGCATCGCTGCGGATACTGCCTCACTCAGGAGGTCGTCAGTGGCGTTCCCCTTACGTTAGAACATATTATTCCCAAAGCGCTTGGAGGATCAGACACGGAGGAGAACCTGTGGCTCTCGTGCCGCATGTGCAACGAAGCCAAAGGCATACAAACCGAAGCCATTGATCCTGAAACTCAGACAGTAGTTCCCCTGTTCAATCCGCGAATCGACTCATGGAGAGAACACTTTGACTGGAGCGAAGATGGAACCCGAGCCCTTGGCCAGACTCCCACGGGACGGGCAACCGTTGCTGCTCTCACTCTCAATTCTGAACTGAGAGTGAGGTCTCGCGCCATCTGGGTCGAAGTTGGATATCATCCGCCCAAGTAATTGCGCCAGAGCTGTAGTGTGCGCTCCGCACCTCAATGGATTCAGTGTATAAGTGCACTCTACGATTTAATAGTCTTCATTTTCATTCATTGCCTTGTATTCATCATTCCTCATTTTCTCAGATCCCTTCCTCTGCCTTCATTATTCGTCATTCTTCATTTTTAATTCTTCATTCACCTGAGCCCCGCCTTGCGCAACGCCGCAAGGTGCCGCTCCAATCTCGCCAGGTCTTTGATGGGCACTCGCTGCTTGCGCACCTCCAGCGAGAACTGAGGATTGAGCCGCAAGACTTCCGCCGCTTCAGTCCGTGCTTCCGCCTCCCGGCCGAGTTCACTGTAGATCGTCGCCAAGACAAGGTGAGGTTCGAGAATATTGGGGTAGCGGTTGAGAAAACGCCGCAAGAGGGCAATCGCCTCCTCAGGCCGACCTGCTGCGGCATAGACAGCGCCGACAGCGAGTAAGTGGGCATCCGCAAGATCAGCAGAGTTCAGGCGCAGCGCCTTGGCGGCGGCCTCCAGAGCGTCTTCCGTCCTGCCCACATAGTTCAGCACCACAGCCAGACCTGCATAGCTGAAAGTCTCGCTAGGCCCGAGGGTCACACCCCGCTCCATCTCCGCCAGGGCCTGCTCATACTGCTTTTGCCATAAATAGATATAACCCAAGGTTAGGTGGCTCCAGTAGTGGGAGTCATTGAGGGCTTTGCCCCGTTGCGCCGCTGCCAACGCCTGCTCCAAGGTCTGAGGGTCCGCACTTTGTTGTGAGGCCCACTGCAGCAGGTAGCTTTCAGCTAGTTCGAGGTGGGCCCCCAGATGATTGGGGCTACGCCCGATGATTTCCTTCAATGTGGCGACCGCCTCGGCATACTGCCCGGTCAAACGATAGGCCCAGGCCACTTCTTCTAAGTACCAGGCGGGATAGCGGGGGTTGAGCCGCATCGCTTGCTCCATCATCCGCAGGGCTTCTGCTAGCCTGCCCGCCATGTTCAGCGTCTCCGCCTGCCAGGCATAGCTGTCCGCATTGTTGGGATCGAGAGCAATGGCTCGCTCACCCTCAGCTATGGCTGGGTCATACTGCTGTTTATACGTATAGACGACGCTCAAGACCGAATGGGCAGAAGGTAGGGAGTCGTTCAAGGCCAGGGCCTGTTGCGCCAGCGCCAACGCGCGCTCCAGGGTCTGAGGGTCTGCGCTCCAGTGCCAGGACCATTCTGCCCAGTAGGTCCAACCCAGCCCTGCGCATGCCTCGGCATACTGCGGGTCCAAGGCAACGGCTTTCTCAAACATCTGCCGCGCCTCGGCATTGGCATCTTTCGTGGTGCGCCAAAAATACTCTACCCCTCGCAAGAAGGCATCATAGGCTTCTAAATCGAACCACAGGAGATAGGCACAGAGGCGCACTCGCTGATACATCAAGA
>CAYTVL010000026.1:55516-81024 GCA_964441775.1 uncultured Enterobacteriaceae bacterium | reverse complement strand
CAAGATGATTTTTTCGAGCCCACACTGGCGCTTGCGCTTAGCTGAATGTATATGGACTAAAGGGGAAGCTGCTCTGGAAGTCAAACAGGCGTATTCTCAAGCGCTTGCTCTTTGCCGGCAGGTAGATCAATCTTCTCATCTATTCCCGGTGATGTGGGGATTATGGGCCGCTGTATTAGTGGAAGGAGAGTTACAATCAGCCCATGAGTTAGGAGAGCAACTCCTTCGTCTGGCGCACAGCCAACAAGACTCAGGCGTCCTTGTGGAAGCGCACTTTACTCTAGAGGATACCTTGTTCTGGCTCGGCCAGCTCGACTCTGCTCGCATCCACTTCGAGCAAGGGATAGCTCTGTATAATCCGTATCAGCACCACGACCACGCCTTCAGTTTTGGGCAAGACCCTGGAGTCTGGTGTCTTTCTTATGCGACTTGGATCTTATGGGCTCTCGGCTATCCCGATCAAGCCTTGGAGAGAAGCCTCGAAGCATTGACCCTTGCTCAAAAATTCTCTCATCCATATAGTTTAAGTTTAGCCCTATACTGGTCTGCTGGACTCCATTGCCATCGACGAGAGGAACGGGAAACGCAAAAGCAGGCAGAGGTGTCAATTACGCTCTGTAACGAGCAAGGGTTTCCGATGTTTACGGCATTCGGTATGGTTCTACGAGGTTGGGCGCTCGCCGAGCAAGGATGGAAAGAAGAAGGACTTAACCAAATCCAAGAAGGTATAGCAGCTTGGCGGGCTACCGAAGCAAACATAGCAAGCTCCTGGTTCCTTGCTCTTTTAGCTGAGGTTCAGGGAAAAGCAGGGCGAGTAGAAGAAGGATTGAATGCGTTAGCCGAGGCGCTAGTTCATGTAGACATTACTGGTGAACATGTCTACGAGGCCGAACTCCACCGCCTCAAAGGCGAACTGACGCTTGAACGGGAAAATCAAAAATCAAAAGGCAAAAGGCAAAAGTAGAAACCGATGCCCAAGCCGAAGCCTGTTTTCTCAAAGCCATCGAAGTTGCACAAAAGCAACAAGCCAAATCACTGGAACTGCGCGCGGTGATGAGCCTGGCCCGCTTGTGGCAAGCCCAAGGCAAGCAGCACGAAGCACGCACCACGCTTGCTGATGTATACAACTGGTTCACCGAAGGATTCGATACGAAAGATTTGCAAGAGGCCAAGGCGTTATTGGATGCGCTAGAAGAGAAGAAATTTAAGAGGCGAGGTGAGAAGCCGAAGCGCGGGAAAGGGTAGTGATCCGCTGCTACTTGTGGCAGCCCGTCATTCCGGGTGAGCGCCGCGAGACCCGGAATCCAGGAGCAAAGAACTGGATTCCCGCCTGCGCGGGAATGACGAGCAGAGAGCAGTCGCTGTTTATGCCGCTCTAGTTAGCGTCCAGACTATGGTCGGCTCTGGATGACTCTTTCCTACCACCTTTCCATCTTCCCAAAAATAAGACGTAGCTCCCTTCTCATTCCCATTCTTGCGAAGAGTTGACAGTAAACCGAAGAAATTCATCGTCCTAACGTCGGCACGCTTCTCGCTGAAAGCAAAGAGCGAGAAAGGAAACCTATGCTGCATGTTCGTTTTCACGGACGAGGCGGTCAGGGTATGAAAACAGCCAGCCGCATCTTGGGCTCGGCAGGCTTCCATGCCGGTTTCATTGTGCAAGATTCGCCGGTGTATGGCGCCGAGCGGCGCGGTAACGGAGAAGAGGGCAGAAAAAGGAGGTAGTCAGTGCATTATGCAAAGCTGTGGCTGGGGCTTGGTCTGGTGGCGGTGATGTCGTTCTCGGTGCTGGGCTACTACGGGCGGGAAATTTATCATCAGGCTCCTCCCATTCCGGAACGAGTCGTGACGCCAGATGGCGCTGTTGTCTTTAGTAAACAAGATATTCTCGATGGACAAAACGTCTGGCAATCGATTGGCGGGCAGGAAGTCGGGAGCATTTGGGGGCACGGGGCGTATGTTGCGCCGGATTGGTCGGCTGATTGGCTGCATCGTGAAGCAAGGTGGTTGCTGGACCGCTGGGCTGTGGACAAACACGGCAAGCCATACTCTGAACTCGATGAGGATGACCAGGCTGCACTTCAAGTGACGCTCCGACATGAACTCCGCACTAATACCTATACCGCCGTCAATGAAGAGTTGCTCGTTTCTCCCTCGCGGGCCAAAGCAATCAACGCGGTAGGCGGTCATTACGCGGCGCTGTTCGGCGATGCCGCCGAGGCGGAGGGGTTACGCAACGCTTACGCCTTACCCGCTAACACCGTTAAAGACCCCCAGCGCCAACATGCGCTCAATGCGTTCTTTTTCTGGACGGCCTGGACCTGCGCGACCAATCGTCCAGGCCTATCTATTACGTACACCAATAATTGGCCGCCTGAACCGTTGATCGACAACCGACCCACGGGCTCAATTATTGTGTGGTCAATGTTAAGCGTGATGATGCTGCTTGCCGGGATCGGTGCGCTCACCTGGTACTTTGCTGCGAAACGCCACAATGGACAAGAGACGCCTCACATAGCGCCTGCTGCCGATCCTTTGCGTGCGCTGTCCCCGACTCCCTCGATGCGGGCCACGTTGAAATACTTTTGGGTGGTCGCGGCTCTTATCGTCGTGCAAGTGCTGTGCGGGGTCGTGAGCGCCCACTACGGCGTGGAAGGCAACGGGTTCTACGGCATTCCCCTGGCCCAATGGTTGCCGTACTCCGTCGTCCGCACCTGGCATCTCCAGCTCGGGATTTTCTGGATTGCAACGACCTGGTTAGCGACAGGGTTTTTCGTGGCCCCGGCGGTGGCAGGGGGCGAGCCAGCCTACCAACGCCTGGGGGTGAACATCTTGTTCGCGTGTCTCTTGGTGATTGTTGTCGGCTCCATGAGTGGAGAGTGGCTGGCCGTGCAACAACGACTCGGTTTTGACGCCAACTTTTGGTTTGGTCACCAAGGCTACGAATATGTGGACCTTGGCCGCTTCTGGCAAGGGTTTCTCCTCATTGGGCTCGTGCTTTGGCTGGTGCTGATGGATCGACCGATGCGGCGGGCTCTCCACCAAGCGCAAGAGGAGCGACCACTGTTGATCATGTTCTTTCTCGCCTCGGTGGCGATTCCGTTGTTTTACAGCGCCGGCCTGATGTGGGGGCGACATACGAATCTTGCGGTTGTTGAATACTGGCGTTGGTGGGTGGTCCACTTGTGGGTCGAGGGTTTCTTCGAAGTCTTTGCCACCGTGGTCCTTGCGTTTCTGTTTACGCGGCTGGGATTGTTGGCGACCATAACGGCCACGCGGGCGGTGTTGTTTTCCACGATTATCTATTTGGCGGGCGGCATCATTGGCCTCTTTCACCATTTGTATTTTACTGGCACGCCAACAGCGGTGCTTGCGCTTGGCGCCGTCTTTAGCGCCCTTGAGGTGGTCCCTCTAGTGCTGATCGGCTATGAGGCCTACGGCAACTTGACGTTGAGTCGGCTTCAGCCTTGGGTGACGGCGTATCAATGGCCCATCTTCTTTTTCGTCGCGGTCGGCTTCTGGAATCTGGTCGGGGCTGGCCTCTTCGGCTTCTTCATCAATCCGCCGATCGCGCTGTACTACATGCAAGGGCTGAACACGACCCCGGTGCACGGCCATACGGCGCTGTTTGGAGTCTATGGCATGTTGGGGATCGGGCTCATGCTGTTCTGCTTGCGTGGACTGACTGCGCGACAGGTGTGGAAAACCGAAGTCTTATCCTTTGCGTTCTGGGCAATGAATGTGGGGCTCGCATTGATGGTGCTTCTCAGTCTGTTGCCGATTGGGCTGCTGCAAACCTGGGCCAGCGTCGATCATGGGCTGTGGTACGCGCGTTCAGCCGAGTTTCTCCAAACCGATTCGATGAGGATGCTCCGCTGGCTCCGCGTTTTGGGCGACACCATTTTTGCAATCGGAACCCTGGCTCTCGGCTGGTTTATCTTGGGGCTCGAAATGGGCTGGTCCCTTCGCGCCGAGTCGCTTGAGACGGAGTTGACAACGTCCAAAGTTGCTTGATTCGAGGGGCGATGTCAGCCCGCTCATGAGGCGTCAGCATGGTGCAGTTCCTTGTAGAAGATCACTGCGTCATGTGGGGTGATGCCGTCTGGATCGAAAGCAAACCCTGGGATAGTTCCAGCGTGGGTCCAGCCGAGTCGCCGATACAAGTGCTCCGCTACGCCACCCCGCTTTGCGTCCAGCGTCAGGAGGCGAAATCCGGCGTGCCGCGCCATGTCCTCGATGGTGCGCATCAACTGAGCACCCAGGCCCGCACCGCGGCTGCGGCGATGCACCAGCAACTTTGCAATCTCCGCGCGATGCGGCTGGTTCGGCGCCCAGGCTGGGTGGAGTTGGACAGTCCCAACAATCCCTTCGGCATCACGGACTACGAGGAAGATGGTGCGCGAGTGGGCTGCAACGATGGTCTTTCGCCACCAGTCCTCAGCGCGCTCAAGCGTGAGAGATGCAAGAAAACTCACCGCTGCCCCGGACTCGACCGCGTCGACCAGAAGTTGCGCGAGAGCTCGAAAATCGGCGTCACTCACCGGCGGAATCGGTCGTTCAATCATGGGTGTTTCTGAAGTATCGCTGATCTTGCAGTGATTGTCATCTCGAATGAGCCGCCTGCAGCTTTGGCCATTTGAGTAAGTTTATCAGCATCGTGCTTCAACAGCGCATAATGGTTAACGGCGCCTTCCAAGACTCAGTCTGGTTTTCTTCGCTTACCCATCTCTCAGTTCGTCTTTAATACTGGAACAAATCAATCTAACATGAATTAGGCCCCGCCTCGTCTCCCTCAAGCAGTTCTAGTGACTCCTCTGCTCTGCTCTAGCGGCCCTTGTCTGTTTCACAGGCCGGGCGGTCAACCCAGTTGATATCCCAGGCCCCGTCAACCGTGATGAACAGCACAGTCTCTTCGTCCTTCGTCCAGCCCTGGTGAATCATCTTGCTCGGCATGTAATTGAACGAGCCCGGCCCTTGCTCTACCTGCTTGCCCTCGCATTCAAAGATGAAAGTCCCGCTGATCACGGTATGCGTTTCGTTCGCCGTGTGCCAGTGCTTGGGCACCACCCTATTCTTGGGGACCCGGAATAAGAGCTGAGTGGCCTGGGTTTTGGGATCGACGTGCAAGATAACGACCGCGCCCGAGCGCTCTCCCAGTTCAGGGCAAGTAATTTTCCATTTCAAGTCCTGGAAATTGACGAACAGAGGGGTCGTGGCGGCATCCGGGGGTGGTTGCTGAGGGGTTCCCATTTGCGCGAGCGCCGAGCCGCTCAATACGCAAAGCGTGGTCACAATTGTCAGTATCGAACCGTTCAGGTCTTTCATAAGCGCCTCTCTTTCTCCCTCGCGTTCCTGCCTGCGCGGCCTAACATGAACTAGACAACCCTCTATAAACCCTCTCGACTTTTGCAGTCAAGGATTTGACTCAAGCGGCAAAATGCTGCTCGGTAAAAAGTTTTCCTGCGTCATCTCTCCTTGTTACACTAGTAGTAGCATCATTTTTGGGAAGAAAGATCCACGACTACGTGGGCGACTAACAGAGAGAGAAGAAGAGAATTTTCTTGCTGCGAAAGTACATGATTAATTTTAAGGGATATCTAGCGGTCCATCTAGTGATTTGTTGTACAAGCCTGGGGATATGGAGCGGTTGTCACAACGGACGGGGTGAGGCCGAGACGCTCTTACAAGAAGCGAGGGAACTGACAACGCAGGGGCAGGAAGCGGAGAAAACCGATTATTCCGCTGCTTTACATTTCTATGAGGAGGCGCTCAAACGAATTGACGATTTATCTACACGGTATCCTTCTCTTTTGTCGGACCAACCCGGCTACAATCAAGAATTGCTCGGGCCTTATACGATCACGGAGCTCCGGGAGCGTGTTCTTCCCCTCGCTCGCCAGAAAGCCGAGGCGGAGAAAGACCCTCTCGCTTGCGCCTTGTTGCTCATCTCGGCGGAGCCTGATACGCCTGATCGGGCCACACGACTCGCCGAGGCAGCCAAGGTCTACGCCGCTCTGGGGCAGGAGGAGAAAGTTCGAGAGATTGTCCACCTCGCGGGGACCGATCCCTATCAACTCCTTCGCGCGGTCTTTACGCAATATTTTAGCGATTTGCACGCCAATCGGGCTTGGGCGTTGGCGAGTTCGCTTGAAGATGAAGAAGTGAGGGATTGGGCGTGGGAACAGATAGCGCAGCAGCACAGCGAACAAGGACAGCTCGAAGAGGCTCTGCAATCTCTTAACTTTATCAAAGGTCCAGCGGTGAAATCAGACGCCTTAGTCGCGCTGGCCAACCGCTACATGGAAGCGGGAGTGACAGCCTTGTCGGTGGATTGGGGCGGATGGAAAGTTGGTGAGCTATGGGATGTACCCCACAGTCCACGCCGAGTGCTTGTCTTTCCATACAGGCTGGACAAAGCTGCTGACCTCCTACTCCAAGCGCAGCAGGCCGCCGAAGCGATAGACGAGTTCTCCCTCAAAACAACGCGACTCGCCGAGATTCTTCAGGGTTATGCCGCTGCAGAACAATATGAGCGGGCTCTCCAACTCGTCACATACTTTCGTGATCCTGAACTCAAGGCAAAACTCTTACTCGGAATTGCTTTTCGCAGAGCCGCGACTGGTCAGGCTGCGGTGGCGCTGCTCTTACTGGACGATGTCAAGCAGCTTGGTCAAAGCATTCCCGATTTGTCAGTCCGTACATCGCTCCTGAAAGAGGCGGCGCGGATTTACGTCGCGGCCGGGCGTGAAGAGGCGGCGCTCCAGCTTGCTGCGTCCTTCAAGAACCCCCATGCTCGCGCCGAGGTGTTACTACACGTTGTGCGTCGATATGCGGCGAGTCGCCGCCACGAGGAGGCAAGACAGCTTGCCGTGGAAATCCCGGAGGAGAGTCCTCGCATTCAAGCAATGGCGGCCATTGCGCAATCGTACCTCATCGATGGGCAACTAGAGAAAGCGGCGCTTCTCTCGCGAGAGATGGGGGGAGACCTGCCGACGATTGCGCGTCGTTTTGCTGAACATGGTCAAGAGGAAAAAGCCGAACGGATCGCGGAGGGGATTCCCCAAGCCGCCCAACGCGCTGAGGCGTTTGTGGACATTGCGTCTCGTTTGTTGACTGCTGGAGCCCAAGAGCAAGGAGCTGAGGTGCTGAGGCAGGCGCTTCAGGTGATTGAAACGATTCCAAACATGCAGGAGCGCGATAAAGTGCGGACCGTGTTGACGCGCGCTCTCGAAGAAGCGGGCCATCCAGCGCCAGCCCAACAAATGGCTGAAACGATTGTTGCTCCTTCGACGCGCGCGACAATGTTGACGGAAGTTGCTTGTCGTTTCTTCGAGATCAATGAGGAGGGGCAAGGCAACGCCACCCTTGCCCGCGCCGTACTTGCCAGCAAGGCCATCCGTATTTTGGCTGACCGGGCCACGGTAGAAGCGAATATGGCAAGGCAAATCACGAGAAGCCGACGGTTCCCTCAAGCCATTGCGATCGCCCTGCAATTGCAGGACACGACGCTACGAGCAAATGTGCTGACAAACATCGCACGAGTTTGTGTGGAGGCTGGGCAATACGACACTGCGACGCAGGTCGCGAACGCTATCCACGATCTGTTTGCTCGGTCAAAGACCTTAGCGGTGCTGGCGCGGAAAGCGCTGACGGATGAACATGAGACCATTGCACTTCACTATGCCGAGGCGATTGCTACTGTTCGTGAGCGAGACCAGATCTTTATGGCTCTTGCTCGCCGTCATATCGCAATGGCCCGGGTGGAGGACGCTCTCGCGCTGGCGGCGCGGATACGGACGGTCTCCGTGAAAGCAAAAGTCTTGATGGAGATTGCTCGTGTTTATCTTGCCGCAGGGCAAGAGGACCGCGCCATTCAACTCGTGCATGAGCTGACGGACGCCTTTGCTCGGGATGAGCTCGCGGCGGAATTGGCGAAACATTACGCTGCGCAGGACCAACTCGAAAATGCGATCCTCTGGGTCAATCTTATTATGACTCCTGACTTGCGGGAACACACGGTCAGAGTCATCGCAAAATCGCCTGTGCTTCAATCAACCGAGAAAAAAGGGACTGCGCTGTTCGCTATGGCTGGTCGGGAATTAGGGATAAAAGCGCGGGAATTAGCTGCTGCTGGAGAATGCGATCGTGCGCGGCAGGTGATGGAAACGATTGAAGACCCGATCTTGCGAGTGACAGTGCGCGCGGCGGCGGCGTTTGCATGTTTCGAAAATAAACATGATGAACTTGGTGGGGCCTTTTTTACGCAAGCCTTATCCGCGGTCAATGACATTCGCTCGCCAAATGACAAGGCGAAAGCGTTGACGAGCGTGACGCGATACATGATTGTCGCGCGGCAACTCGATTCCGCCGTCGCGGCTGCTGAGTTGATTGACGAGCCGACCGCGCACGCCGAAGTCCTCGCGAACATTGCGCGCGCATATCTTGAAATCGGCCAGAGTGAACGGGCTGTTGCTCTTGTCCAGCCGTTTAGCGGCAATCTCCAGGTTGAAGGGATTTTTGTCGAGCTCGCGCGAAGATATACGCAGGAGCAACAGTGGGATCAGGCTCAGAATATGGCGCGGCGCATGGTTGATCCGTATGCAAAAGCAAAAACGTTCATCGAAATTGCCCAGGCATGCGCGGAACATCACCTCCCAGCCAAAGCCGCCGAGTTGCTTGCGGTTGCGCTGCACGGTACTGCGGGACTTGAGCAAGCCGCTCGTGCTGCAATTGCCGCGAATGTCGCTCGTGGATATCTCGTGAACAATGACCGGGAGCAAGCCCTCGGACTGGCTCGGACGATTCGTGATCCCGACACACAGACTTCCGTGTTTGTCGCGATTGTTAAAGAAGATATAGAGGAGGGAAATCTTGCACAGGCCGCTCAAATGGCGGGGGAGATCACAGATCCGGATCTGCGCGAGGATGCGTGGAAGGATATTGTCTTCAAATGCGTGGAGTCCGGCGATTATGATCGCGCCTTGGCGACCGTATCACGCCTTGAAGATCCTAGTAGGCGGACGGAGTTGGGAGTCATGATTGCCACCGAAGAATTAACCGCGAACTCCGACATCTCTGGTCAGGAGAAGCTTTTTGCCAGCATTGCTCAACAAGTGGCTAACCCGCGTGAAGATGTTGGCGGAAACGTCAAGACTATGTTGACGCTTATTGGTTTGTATCTCAAAGGCGGGGGGTACGAGCGAGCGGGCGCTCTCCTAGCGTTGTTGACTCCTTCGGCGGAGACCGTGGGGGTGCGGGCAGAGATTGCTCGGCAGTATGCAGCGGTGGGGGAGAATGATCGAGCGGAACAGCTCTTTACGACAGCCTTACAAGAAGCGGCCTTGCTGCCGGACGTAGAAGAACGAGCACAGGCGTTGCTCCACATTGGGCCATCGTATGTGTCCGCAGGCGTATCCTCGGGGCACGCCATGAGAGCTTTACTGCGAGAGATGGTTGAGCGAGCGGAAAGAACGAAGCCAGAAGACCATCCTTCATAACCGGGAAATCTCTCCCAGTCATCCCTAACCCAGTTGATCATGTCACCGTGAGCGCAGCGAAAGATCTCACTTCGAGATTCTTCACCGCGTTCGCGGTTCAGAATGACAGCCTTGAAGGGTTTGGGAATAGATCTTCCAGAGCTTCAAATTCTGACCACATCTGGAACCATCTCCCCATGCTCAGGAGAGGTGCAGAGTATCGGAGCCCGCTCCTCCGGCGTAAACGTTGGCGCCGCTTCAGCAAGGAGAGTCACAAGCGCTTCGCTGTCGCCTTGTTCAGCCAGCCGTTCGAGTCGTTCTATTTTTTCAAGAAGAACTTGTAAATTTGGTAAATACACTGGATGAACCCGTTGTATTTTCTCCACACCGCAGTGTTCGACACGCTCGTCTCTTCCTACCAACTCCTCGTACAGCTTCTCTCCCGGTCGCAGGCCGCTAAAGAGAATCGGGATCTCGTCATGCGGGATGAATCCTGACAACTGAATCAAGTGACGCGCCATATCGAGGATGCGAATCTGGTCGCCCATGTCCAAGACAAAAATTTCTCCCCCTCTGGCGAGCGGAGCCGCCTGCAGCACCAACTGCACGGCTTCGGCAATGGTCATGAAGTATCGGGTGATGTCCGGGTGCGTGACGGTGACTGGTCCGCCGGATTTAATCTGACGGAGGAAGAGTGGAACCACACTGCCATTACTGCCCAACACGTTGCCAAAGCGCACCCCGCAGAACACCGTCCGCCCGCGACTTTCGCTATAGACTAAGGCTTGAATATAGAGTTCGCAGAGACGCTTGGTGGCGCCCATTACGTTCGTGGGGTTCACCGCCTTGTCCGTGGAAATTTGCACGAACTTTTCCACGCCGTAGCGGGCGGCGGCTTCGCAGAGTCGGCGCGTACCGATCACGTTGTTCAGAATTCCTTCCTCTGGATGCGCTTCCATCATGGGTACGTGCTTGTAGGCCGCCGCGTGAAAGACAATCTCCGGTTCGTACTGCACGAACATTTCATGGAGCCGCGCCGTATTCTTGATATCCGCTAAGAATGCGACTTTTTGCTGAGCGGGCAACCATTGCCCAACTTCTATGTCGATATCGTACAGGGCGCTCTCTGCTTTGTCTAACATGACAAGGAGTTTAGGATTGCATCGGGCAATCTGGCGACACAGTTCCGAACCAATCGAGCCGCCTGCCCCGGTGACGAGCACACACTTGTTGGTCAACGAATTGACCACCGGCTCAAGGTCTAAGTGGACCGGTGGCCGTATGAGCAGGTCCTCGATGGCCAGATCGCGAATATGGCTTACATTCACAGCGCCTGAGAGGATATCACGTAATCCAGGGAGCGTTTTCATAGGCGCCTTGAACGGCTCCAGGGCTTGGACAATCTGTCGAACGGTCCTCGGGTCGGCCCCAGGCATGGCAATCAGGACTTCGAGCGGTTTTTCCTTGGCGAAAATTTGCGCGAGGTCTTGTCTCGCGCCCAGCACAGGCACGCCGTGGATCAACGTGCCCCGCTTCTTCGGATCATCATCAATAAAGCCAATAGGCGTGTATCCTAGGGCGCGTCGTTTCATGTCCCGCACCACTATTTCACCAGCATCGCCGGCGCCATAAATGAGTACGCGTTTGCCATTGGTGTAGTGGGCGATTTCATGAAAGACGCGCGGCAGGAAGCGAACCCCCGCCATGAAAAAAACCAGGAAGGTTGAATCAATCAAAAGCGTCGAGCGAGGATAATCGCTGATCACCAGCTTATCCATGAGGAACGAAAAGAGCATGGTGCTGGTGAAGACTCCGGCCAGAATGTTGCGGAGGTCCCACACGTCGGTGTACCGCCAGAATCCTTCGTAGAGTCGGAACGGCATAAAGGTGACGCCGCGTACGACCAGCAACCACAAGACCGTGCCCCTCCACATCGCCAGGTAGTTGTCGGGCAGGCGGCCATCGAACTGGGTCCAGAACGCGAGGTAATTGGCCAAGGCCACAAGCCCAAGTTGGAGAATCACAATGACAATACGACGATGCGTGAGAAGAAAGTTGACCATGCGGTATTGGCTCCTTCTACTCGGGTCTAGCCCAAAGTGTGAGTGAGAGGGACAAGGGAAAAGAAGACGGGGCGTGAAAGGCCGCGCGCCGGAAGCCGCGCGGCGGAACTCTACTGTAAAAGCTGCTCTACATGTCGACAGACGAGGTCCAGTTGTTCCTCGCTCATGTGAGAATAGAGCGGCAACGCGAGCCCTTCGTTACTGGCTTTCACGCTTTGCGTGAGCTGCGTGCTGAGGCGCATGGGAAAGCGTTGAAAAATCGTTTGCGCGTGAAGCGGCGGGTAAAAGTAGCGTTTGGTGTACACTCCAGCCGCTTTTAGCGCCTCGTGGACTTCGTCCCGGCTCCGTTTCGCTGTGGTGGAAATGAAGAGCACGAAGTAATTGCCGCTAGTTGTGCGGTCCTCCGGATACGACTGCACCCAGCAGCCAGGCAGTGAACTCAGTCGTGCACGATAGCGTGCAATCAATTGGTGACGCGCGGCCACCAGCGCGTCGATATTGCGCAAGGACAGCAGCGCAACCGATGCGTTCACTTCGTTCATACGCGCCGAGAGACCAAGATAGATCATGTCTTCGCCACTCTCTGGGTCTTTCCCGTAGTCCCGCATGGAACGCATCCGTTGCGCAATGTCATCATCATCGGTGGTGAGCACGCCGCCCTCAGTGGCGGTCACAACTTTTGTGGGGCTCAGCGAAAAGACCTCGCACGCGCCGAATCCTCCGGCGGACCTTCTATGATACGTTGCCCCGAGCCCTTGAGCGCTGTCAAAGTAGACAGGTAATCCTTTCCGTGTGCCGAGATCGAGAAGGGCGTCAATATCCGGAGGCAACCCATAGATATACACAGGACAGATCGCCGCCGTTTTCGTGGATAGACTCCGTTCGACATCGTCGGGGTCGAGGGTGCACGTCCCGGGAAGGCAATCACAGAAGACCGGAATCAGCCCATTCCACACCAGCGCCTGGGCGGTGGCCGCGAATGTAAAAGAAGGCACGATCACCTCGCTGCCGGCGGGCAACTGCAGGGCCTGGGGGGCCAGCATAAGCCCCGCCGTACAAGAGGAAAGCGCGATGGCGTACTTCGCGCCTGTACGACGACAGACTTCGTCTTCAAAAGCGCGCACGACGGCGCCAACTGTGACAATCCCAGAATCCCAACTGGGTTGGACGAGTGCTTCAATGGCGCTGAACGTCGGAAGCGTAGGGCGGATGATAGGAAGAAAGTGAGAAGCATACGACATCAAGACAACCCTCCGATTGTGGACAAGACTATTGCAAGTTGAGTCAAGTTTTCGATTTCCAGTTCTGGCGCATGCGCGGGAGAAGCTGGTTCTTCGGTGCTATAGAGTCCTTCAGCACGACGAACTCGAATCGTTCGCATGCCAACGTGCTTGGCCCCGAGAAAGTCTTTTTTCGGATTATCCGCGATATAGACGGCGTTCTCTCCGGCGACGGAGAGTTTTTCTAAAATTCTCATGAACGGTTGAGGGCTGGGTTTCCACGCCGCTCGGCCCAACTCATCAGAGAACACAACCCCGTCGAAGTACACGCCGAGACCTAACGAGGCCCATTTGTTGCGCTGGACCTCAAGATAACCGTCGCTGACCAAACCCAGCCGATAGTGATCGTGTAAGCGCGGCAAAAGTCCTCTGACTTCAGGATAGGGGGCAATCTCTGGGCGATGTTCTCGATAGATCTGCACTACTTGTGATACTCGTTCGTCAGGAGCAACCCCAAAACCCTCCAACCAGCGATTGAAAGTGTCGCCGCGCACGCCGGCGGCAAACAGCCCCTGTAACGCGACGGCCCCGCTCGTGTAAGGGATGCCGAGGCGCCGTTCAGCCCAGGCAGCGACTGCGCGGAACCCGCTCTGCACGTAGGCGTGCTCGGGGTAGAGGGTATCATCAAGGTCAAAGACGACAGCTTGCAATGTTGGCATGTTCTTGTTGCGAAAGCAGAAACGCATCATCAAAACGGGTCAGATACAGTCCCGTCTGGTAGGAGCCCAGTGGCGGAATTTCCAACGGCGCTCCCGCCAGCTTTGCTAGCAACCAACTGGGCGCATCCACGCCGGCGGCGATGCCAAGCGGCAGTCCTCCTCCCATGCGCGCATTGATTTCCGTGAAATAAGGGACATCGCCTTTCAACATGCATTGCACAGTGATGGGGCCCACAGCGGGAAGCGCCCGCGCGATCTCCACGCAAGCGTCGATAATAAATGAGTCATGAATAGTGACGCCTTTTGCGACTTCACCCCAGCGTACTTCAATACGCTGCCGAGAGACCACTCCCAACACCTGACCCTTCAAGTCGCAGAGGACATCGCTCGTGATCTCAACGCCGGGCAAGTATTCCTGAATAATGGGATCGGGAACGTACTCCGAGAAAAACGCCAGCTCCCGCGCATTCCGCACCTTGAACGTGGACTGCGCGGCGCTGCCCCGGCGTGGTTTAATGAAGACCGGATATTCACTGGCTTCGGGTTGTCGCGCCCCAGGAAGCCACGAGACAGGGGTAGGAAGATCAAGCGCGCGAAAGAACTGAACCGTTCGCCATTTGTCTGACACTGTCTCAACGGCCGAGAGGGGCACCACGACCAGCCGCGCCCCGGTCGCTTCGATGATCTCTCGATGTGAGGCCAGAACGGGGATATCGGGGTCAATGAGTGGAAAAATGGCGCGAATCTGTTCTCGCTGACAAACCTCAACGAGCGACGGAATAAAGTGAGGGGAACTCAATCGCGGTGCGATATAAGAACGATCCACTAATTGGAGAGCCGGCGCCAGCGGATCAATATCCAGCGCAATGATGCTCCCCTGCAACCCAAGCTGTTCATAGGCGCGGCGAAACGCGCGGACAAGCTCAACTCGACGACCGACACTAGTGAAAAGAATATTCATACCTTGTCCCTCTGTTGTGATCAGCGCGAGCATGCAGTAAGGGGCTCGCCTAGCCCATGTATTCTTCCATCGTCGCATGCCCCGGTTGGCTGATGCCCTCGCGTTTGAGGATTTTCCACACGGTTAAGACGAAAATCTTCAGATCAAGCGCAAAGGAGCAATTGTCTACATACCAAACATCAAACGCGAACTTTTGCGCCCAGGTGATGGCGTTGCGGCCATGCACTTGCGCCCAGCCGGTGAGGCCAGGTTTCATGTCATGTCGACGTCGCTGCTCGGGCGTGTACCGTTCCAGATACCGCGTCAGCAGAGGCCGAGGACCCACAAAACTCATGTCTCCCTTGAGGATGTTCAGCAATTCCGGCAGTTCATCCAAGCTCAGGCTGCGCAACAGATTCCCGAAGGGGAGCAGCCGATCAGCATCGGGCAACAAGACGCCTCGCACGTCGCGGGCGTCGGTCATTGTGCGAAATTTATACAAGGTAAAAATTTGTCCGTGTAACCCAGGTCGTTCTTGACGAAAGAGGACGGGACTTCCTAACTTCAAGCGCACCAGAACGGCAAGCAGCACAAGCGGAATGCCCAAGAACGGCAAGAGCAGGAGCGTTAGGGTGAAGTCGAAAAGACGTTTGCCGAAACGATGATACATAGTCATATTCCTGTGACGACTCGACGGAAGGCAAGGTTGAAAAGTCGTTGACAATGGTAATAGGGTAAAAGATGCGCCCTGCTGAATTGATAGTGTTTGCGCATCCAGGCGGCGTCGGGAAACATACCACGCCACAATCCTGTGAAATCGTCGTATAACAGGGCGGTGAACACGACGAACCCCGGGCGGCTGAATTTTCTTTCGTGTGGATCGAACAGCCCGATACGCTGCAACCAGTTTTCCATCACCACCTCTTTCCATTTGGCGGGCCGTAACCGCTCCAAGATCCACTCAGGAATGGGGGAGCCAAACATCTGTTGGGGAATCGCCAAAGAGAAGTACACCGAGGTTTGCACTTGCAAGGCGAGCACGCGATCCAGAAAGAGATCCCAATCAATCGTTTGGCGACGTACGATGCGGTCCACATCCGTATGTAGTCGAAAGCCCGGGGCGCGCACATACGAGTGTTTCGCGGTGTGCAGGGCGACTTGCAGCAGGTTATCTTCGGGGGAAAGCAGGCGCACGGCCGTTCCAGGAATCGGAACAGAACGCGCAAGGAGTTGTTCAGCCGGCGGCTCTTGATCCGGACGAATCCAGCGCCCGGCGACTGGCCGCCATTGCAGTTCCAGCCAGAGCTTTTGTCCATTGGGAAGGATTTTCCAGTATTCCGTTCCTCCGCCTCTTTCCGCCGCGTCTAACGAGGCTTCTTCTAGAGGGCTGCGAAACTCAAACTGGTACCCTTCCTCCAGTAAAATTTGGTGCGCATGGCGAAAATGGCGTCGTTCAATGAGCACGTCGAGGTCGCCCATGGGACAGCAACCGGGGCACGGATAAATGCCGCGCGCAATACCGGCGTTCTTGAGCGCTGCCAGTGGGATCTGCTCTTCAGCGAGCCGCTCGGCGACATGGTCGAGTTCGGCCAGGTAGCTCGTCAGCCGTTCGTGTGTGTCTTGATGAACGCTCCCCCAACGGCTTTCAGTCGCGACCCCAGCATTAGTCTGAGAAGCGGATGAGAAATGGTGCCCCACAATGCAGTCCACCTCATTCCGTTGCGCCAGCGCTAGCGCTTGTTCCTCGCCTAGCACGGCGTGCAGTTGGCGCGCTGCAGCTTGTTGCTGTTCTGGACTGCCATCGGCAATGGCCTGGCATAAGAGCTGTTGCGTGGATGTGAGCCGAATGTTCATGGGATCTGCTCCTTGAGTGCAGCCAAGAAGTTCAGCGCGATCGCGTCCCAGGTGTACCGCCGCAGAATCAGGTCCTTACCGCGACCGCGCAATCGGGCGCGTGTCTGCGGGTCTCCCAGCGTGCGGAGGCCGCGAGCGATGCCTGCAAGTTGAGGCTCCACCACAACGCCGGCGCCGATCTGCTGGATCTCTTGGCAGAGCCCGACCTGGTCGGTCACGAGGAGCGGCAAACCCATGTACAGCGCCTCCAAGAGCGCGATGCTTAATCCTTCAAACCGCGAAGGCAACACAAACACGTCAGCATCCTGAAGGGCTGCGAGTTTCTGCGCCCCGGCGAGCAGTCCTGTGAACGTCACCGCGCTGTGGAGTTGATGTTGCGCAAGCAGTTGTTGAAGTTGTGAGAGACTTCCGTCTTCTTCAGGCCCTGCCAGGACGAGATGCGCCTTCGGTCGCTCCTTGACCAGATGCGCGAAAGCAGGAAGCAGCAAGTCCAATCCCTTATGCCGAATATCCAAACGCCCGAGAAAAAGAAAAAGCGTCTTCTCTTTCAATTTTGGATAGCACTCACGAAAAGCGCCGACCGGCGGCAAGGGAGAAAATTCCAGGGGGTCGATGCCGCTGGGCACGACTCTTCCTAGATTTTGATAAAGGGAAGAAGTTTTTTCCTCCGTCGCGTTGAAGGCGAGGAACAAGGCGTTGTGAAAATTGCGCTCCTCTAAAATGCGCAGATAGAGTTTTTTGAGGAGGCTTCGTTGATGAGCGATGCCGCTCTGATGCAAACTGCCGTGCGCAAAGACTACGTACGGAACCTGCGCGCCCCGCGCCAGTCGCGCCCCAGCCCAGTTAGCGAATTGATAATGCGCGTGCACGAACGCCACATCGGCTCTTTGCATTTCTTTTTTAATCCGTCGCCACAGCGCGGGAGAGAAGCCCCAGTAACGAGACCATTGGGTCGGCTCATAGTAGACCGTGACGCCATCGACCTCGACAGGTTGGTCAAGTGCGGTCTCCAGGTCTTCCTCGCGGCTTGCGAGATTCGTGGTGCAGACAACGACGTCGTTGCCGGCGCGGACAAGCGCTCTCCCCAGCGAATGGGCGACGCGCTGAGGCCCGCCGAAGCGGTGCGCAGGGACATAATGCGGAACAATTTGCAGAATGTGCATACTCAGGAGGCCTTACGATCGTGGAGACACTATCAAAAGTCGCGCGGCGGCGGGTTTGATAGCAAGTTGATATTTTCCACTTGCATTGTTCAGGAGGCGCACCTCACCGCTCGTTTCATCCACTTCCGCGAGAGATACCCGCGCCTTCTCAACATCGAGGACTGCGGAGGCAGCTTTGTCATCCGCATTTTCTTCGACTTGTTTGTTCACGATCAACACGCCAAGCCCGCCATCCGCGCGCGCGAACGTCCCAACAAGGAGGTTGTTGCCTTGCAAGGAGATTGCTTCCTGCTGGTCTTTCACTGGCAAGCTCTTTTGTGTGTTTTGCAGGTGAAAGACGCCTGCGAATCGAGAAGCCGAGAGCGCATGAGCAAAAATCAAGGCGTTCTGATTGATCTCGGTCACCGCTTGATACAGAGGAGTTTCCCCGTCGTCTTTATCCAGTATTGCCGAGCGAATGGTGCGAGAATGATGAGGAACAATGTAGGTGTAGTACCACACGCCCTTCGCGCCATAGGCTAGATAGGAGAGCACTTGCAGTTGAATCTCTTGGGGCGTCGGTTGTCGTTTTTCTTCCCACGCCGCGCTTTGCACGATGCCCCAGAATGGCGCGCCACCTTTTTTCGCCGAATCACTAATGCGCTGAATGGAGGCAAAAAACTGATCCCAAAAGGCGAAGCCGATCCTGACTGGATGAATGTTGGTCGTCGAAATGACACCCGCTGGATAGAGACCTAAGAACTGATCCGGCCAGGTTGCATAGGGAGGTGAACCGATGAAGTTCACCCAGAGTTTTTGGTCGTCGCGTAAATTCTTGCTGATGTGCGTGGCGAGCTGTCCCAGAAGTTGCGACTCCGCCGGTGTCTGCGGCTCGTCATAGAGCATGTATCCCACGACCTCTGGCAGATCTCGCCGTTGATCGACAGCGTCTGCAAGCAGCATGGGTGCTTGTTCGCCGTGAGCGAGGTCTTTGAGGAATCGGTGCTTTAAATTGAGAATAACCTTCAGGTTCGTCTTCTGAGCCAGAGCGAGTAAGCTGTTTACATTATCTTCTTCATAGGGATAATCGAGGACGACGTTGAAATGCGCCCGTGCATATTTGTTAAATTCTCCCTCGCTTAAATGGGGCCCTCCCCAGGCGCCGATGAAAAATTCCTCACTCCAGGCCGTCTTTGCGGCAAGTCCTCCCACCACCCACAAAGCCAAAACCACAACTTTTAAGCAGCAACGATTGCTCATGCAGATCAAATCTCCATTTGCGACTTTGGAATTGTCTCACCGGAAAAAATGACTGGCGGCCTGACGGGAAAGAAATTCGTCGACCGGGCCGCTCGCTGAGTCTCATCACTCAGGCGCCAGAGTGTCGGGAGGACAATGCTCACGAGATTACCCATCGACGGGATGGTGATCATGAACAAACTTTGGGCTGCGAGACCTTCGAGCACGGCGAGCGCGAGGTGCACGCGCAGTTTCTCTTTTGCTTGCAGTTGTCCTTGCCGGAGCACGGCGAGTAACCGTGAGTAAATAAAGACAAAAGGGACAAGAAACAGCAGCAGTCCCACAAGGCCATGCCCAAGAATGATGCTCAAATAGCTATTGTCCGTGACATTGCGCTCGAAGCGCGCATCCACTCCGACGGCGTCGAGGACCAAGGTACGCTCGGCCCCCAAAAAGGTTTCCGATCCGAACAACCACCACGAGAGCCGATCCGTCGGCAGGTGATTGGCAAACTCTGAAGAAAAGAGACTGAGGCGGCCGCTGGAAAGTTTGTCGATATCATCTTCCTCGACTCCCCAATTTTGCAGGAACAAAAGACTGACAAGCAAGAGCATGCAGAACGCAATCAGTGCTTCTTTCTTCTTCCCGCGCTGGCCGAAAAAGAAAGAGGCTGCGGCGACTACAAGAAAAACGAGCGTATTCCGGGTTACCGCCAGGATCGCCAATACGAACATAGCTGCATACACAAAGAGACACGTTTTTTTCCGCCCTGTTTCAACAAGACAGACAAGGGCAAGAGCGGACAGCACGGAAAGGACGTGGCCGTAGGCGACCACGTGAAAAACGAAAGACATCCGGCTGGTCCATGTCCAATAGAGATTGCCAGTGCAAATACCGACTACGATGCCGTAGCCGGTCAGGAGTAGGAGTGCTCCCATGACTATTTTGCAGAAAAGAAGACGCTTCGTCTCTTGCTGCAATAAAATGGGAACCTCCCAAAACGCGTAGAGCGCCCAGAGGAAATACATGCTGACCAGCGGCGGGTTGAAATAGCCTCGTGCCGCCAGCGAGAGCGCACAATAGACAGGAAAGAGGAGCCCACAGCCCAAGAGCTGGAGCTGTGAAGAAGTCACCACGAGTTTCTTTGTGGCGATTCTGCTGCTCATCCACGCCAACAGGCCACACACCACTCCAGCGCCCCAATAGTTTTTGAATTTGTAACTCCAGGCGCGGGTATCATCACTCAAGAGAGAGGAGGAGTGCACGAGTTGCAACCCGCCCCACACAGCGATGGCCGCGATGGCGAGAAGCGACACGAAAGCAGCCGAGCGTGACGCCTTGCACCGCCTCATGATGAAAACAGCGCTCCCGATACTCAAGGCGAGACCACTCGCGACCGCAAGCACAGCCCCCTTTTCGCTGCGCTGGGCCAATAACCCGATCCCTCCGCCGCCCAGCACTCCCAAGGCTGGCCCGACAAACGTTTCTAACCGGCGCGTGCTCAAGGGGAACGTCATGGATTGTTGCTCTGCTCGTGAAGACCTGTCGATTGTCAAACTTTAGAAAGCGAGCCTGGTTGAAAACTGAGAAAAGCAGAGCGTCCGCGGAGCAACCCGCTGCCTATGGTGATCCCCGTGTAGGTGACGCAAAAGAGCGCGATGGCGAGGAGTCGTCCCCAGAGCGTGTCGTGAGCAAGAAGCAGTTGCACTGAGCCGCTCACCAAGCTGCTACCCACGCCAGCGAAGAGCACTCTTGTCATTTGTGTCCAGGTATTCATGTGCAGAAGCCAGGAGCAAGCGACGGCGCGAGAGGCGCCTAAGAGGGTCATGGACAACGCAGCGCCCCCAGCGACGCCGAGAGGTCCATACCAATGACCAAGCAGCAGTCCAGACAGCAGCATGACCACGGAACACACACTGGTCAAAAGCATTTCGACTTTTGCGTGCCCCGTGGCGAGGAGCAGCGGCGCGTTGACGCCCAAGACGCCAACCACGACCTGCGCGAACAGGAACAGGACAACAAGATCTACTCCGGCCTGATAGCTACCGCCAAAGAGTCCCAGGACTTCTTGCTTGAGAAAAAACAAGACCGCGCCGCAGATAACGCTGACATGCGCCATCCAGGCGGAGGCTTCAGCGTGACGCTTCGTCATGCCCGCGCGGTCGCCTCGCGCCGCCGCGTCCGCAAGAGCAGGGCCCATCACGACACTGAGAGCTGCGCCCACGAGCCCCACCAGCGCGCCGACCTTGGCGGCAATGGAATACACTCCAACAGCCTCGGTGGAGGCGAGACGCCCCACAAGAATAAGATCAATCAGCGGTTGCTCGACCGCGTACTGAAACAAGCTGACAAAGACCAGTAATCCCGAGAAGGCGTGTAAACTCTTGACCTCGTTGAATGAGAGTCGCCACTGCCCCCAGGGCGCCTGGCGCAGCACGCACCAGAGCGCCAGACTCGCACCTACGCTGAAGGAGGCCCCGCGCGCAAGATAGGCTTGGGCGGGCGTCATGCCCCGTGCAGTGAAAAAAAAGAGTAACGCTACAAACACTCCTCCGACGCCATAATAGTACACTCCCGCGCGCAGGTCCGACCGGCCAAGTCCCCGGAGAATCGCCATGCCCATCGAGACCAACATTAACGCAGGCAACAGCCAAAGCGCGTACTGCAGATCGTTGGCGAAGCCCGGGGCATGGAAGAGGTGACGCTTCAGGAGCGGTGCGAAGCCAGCCAGGCTTGCGCCCAGCAGGATGCTCACGGAAAAGGTGCTGCCGAGAGCGTACATGATGAGGCTTGAAAGTTTCCCCGGCTCCTGCACCTGGTAGCGAGGAATCATATAGGCCACTCCTTCGTCCAGACCCATTTTCCCCAGAATCACCCCACACGCCACCAGAGAGGTCAGCAATTGGAATTTCCCTTGCCCCTCGGCGCCAAGCGCGCGGGCGATGAGGACGCTGGCGACGAAGGTGCTGACTTGGAAGAGGCCCATGCCCACGGCGGTGTGTAACACTTGGTGATTCCAGCGTGAACGCGAAGCAGTTACCTGAGAAACAGCTTCCCCTTGCACGGCGGGCGATCCCTTCAACGGGTGCAGGACATCAATCATGGCAATGGCGTCTGTGGCTTGTCTCTACAAAGAGAGGCTTTCTTGCGGCTCCAGACGCTCTTCGCGGTCCTCGGCTTCATTTGGACCCATCGTCTGATGCGCGATCTGTTCAAGAAATTGCGCCATCTGGCGGTACACTACACGTGTATCGCCGCACCGGACCGCAAACGCCCTGGCTTTATCGCTCATAGCGGCGACCAGGTCTCTGCGCGCCGCCAGCTCTTGTATCTGGGAGGCTAGCGCCTGGGCGTCTTCTGGAGGATACAGGCGCCCGACTTCTTCGCATTCGATGATTGCGCCCATTTCACCAGGGAGAGAACACACGATGGGCAATCCGGCGGCGAGATAGTCAAACAGTTTGTAGGACACTGTTTGGGTGGCCCGTTTGCCGTAACAGGCGATCCCCAGGTGGGCAGAGGCAAACAGTTCGGCTAATCCTTCCGCCCCGACCCAGCCTAGAAACTGGACATTGGGCAGCCCTTGGGCCAGAGCCTGTAACGCCTCGGCCTTGGGACCGCTTCCGGCGATGAGAAATTCTACATTGACATTACCTTGAACAAACAACTGGCGCGCGGCCTTGATGAGCGTCTCGACATCGTACGAGCGCCCCAGTGCGCCGGCATAGACACAACGCAGTGGGGTCGTGGGCCCTCCTCGCTGATAGCCTCCGCATTTTTGCACTAACGCGTCAAACCCGGCGACATCAACCGCTGGATAAAAGACGGCGGTAGGAAGATGACTTTGCTTCGCTACTTCTTTGGCCCAGTTGGCGTAGGTTGCGGAAATTGACGAGACCGCCGCGGCTCCACGGAAGATGGCTCGAGCTTGCCGGTAGAGCGGCAGTAGGGCCAAGCGCGCAAGGCTTTGGCCAGCCGCTGGCGCGAGAGACAAAAAAACCTCGGGCCACGGATCAATGATATCCACAACAACGGGGATACCGTGACGTTGCCCAAAGGCAATGGTCGCCATGACGGAATCAAGCGGCGGAAGACTCGCAAGAATGACATCGGGGCGCGCGGCTTGTGGGAAGGACGAACGCAAGCGACGCGAAAAATGCCAATGCGCTGCGAACCGCGACAGCGAGATGTTTTTCTTGTACCCCCAAGAACGGAGGATCGACACAGTGTAATTGGATCGCACCCGGTGGGTCATATCAACCGGAAAACGATGGCGCTTCGCATGATGAGCAAATGAGGTCGTCCAGATCATCACTTCATGGCCTCTTGCGAGCAGTTGCTCTGCGATCCCCATGAATCGCATGGGGCGGACCCCATCCGAAGGGATTGGTTCAGCGGCAGTCACAAGCCAAACTTTCATCGGCATTTTTCCTCGATTCTATATTGTGAGGCTGCGAGTTGTCGGGCTTTGCTAGAGGAGCGCGGTCTGGTCGGCGGGCGCGGGTTGCCCAGGTGTGACGAGGAGTTTGCGCTGCTCAAATTCCACCATCTCTTCCAAAATGTCGTCGAGCGTGCGCGTGAGGGACCAGCGCGGAAAGTGGCTGCGCACCTTATCGAGATTGGAGATGTAACAAATATGATCTCCTCGCCTCGGCTGTTCGACATAGGTGAACTCCATCGTTCTTCCCGCCAGGTGCTCAATTTTCCGAATCGCCTCCAGCACCGACACGCTGTTCTCGCGTCCCCCGCCCAGGTTATAGACTTCACCGGCGCGAGGATTTTGATAGAACTCGAAGAACGCGTTCAGCACGTCATAGCTGTGAATGTTGTCGCGGACTTGCTTGCCTTTGTAGCCAAAGATGGTGTACGGCTTGCTGTGGACCATAGCCTTGACCAAATAGGACAAGAAGCCGTGTAACTCGACTCCGGAGTGATGAGACCCTGTGAGGCACCCGCCACGAAAGACGCCCACCGGCATGTGAAAATACCGGCCGTATTCCTGGGCCATGATGTCCGCCGCCAACTTCGAGGCGCCAAACAGACTGTGCAGACACCGATCGATTCGGCAGGTTTCGTTGATTCCGTCGAAATCCGTCGATCTGGCGTATTCATACCGGGACTCCAGCTCCACCAAGGGGAGCTCATTCGGGGCGTCGCCATACACCTTGTTCGTGCTCATCAGAATGAAAGGGGACTCGGGACAATACCGACGCGCGGCTTCCAGCAAATTCAGGGTGCCGCTGGCGTTCACGTCCCAATCTTCAAATGGCATGCGGGCTGCGAGATCGTGGCTCGGCTGCGCGGCGCAATGGACAATGAGGGAGAAGGTTCTTTCTTGAAAAAGCTGCGCCACGCTTTCTCTGTTGCGAATATCTAAATTAATGTGAGAGAAGCGGTGCGTGCGCTCTTGCAGCCGCGATAGGTTCCAGCGCGTGTCCCCCTCGGGGCCAAAAAAGATCATGCGCATGTTGTTGTCGACTCCGACCACCTCCCAGCCGAGGCGGTCGAACCACGCCACGGCTTCCGAACCGATCAACCCGCTACTACCAGTGACAAGGACGGTGCGTTGTTGTGTCATATTACTCCTCTGATCGAGAAATTTCCGATTGCTTCTACAAGATTTTCTCTTTAGTGCCCGGCCAGGAAACACACGATTTCGCTCATGAGCAAAAGGAGGCCGCGCCCCGGTTGAAAAAAGAGCGGGTTGGCGTTTTCCTGCAACTGGACGATGAGTTCTTCCAAGAGGAACAGCAGGAGATGCAGACGCCGCGCCGGTAAATCGGACCACGGCACATTCGGCCATTTAGTCTCCCCACAGGTTTCAAGCGTGGGGCCCGGTTGCCAGACCAGAGCGAGACGATCCGCCAAGCCGTCAGGAAAGCGGGGACGTAACTTGCCGGCGAGCAGATCGTAGCCCGCTTGGCGACGGGCCGCATACTCCCAATCGATCAACCAGCTCTCGCCGTGAGGGTCGAGCAGGATATTCCCAGGCTGCAAATCGCCATGCGTAATGGCGAGCACGAGTTGCTTGCCGACGTAGGGATGCGGCGTGTGAATCTCCGCCGCCAGGCCCTCAATGATCCGTAGAACTTCTTGCTGTTGTTTATCGCTTAATGGACCGTTGGGAGTCAGAGTGCGCGCTTGCTCAATTAACCCTTCTGCATACGTGGTGAGATATTCCTCTCGCCCGGTTTTTTCGCTCATATCTCGCAGCGCGCTGAGAATGTGCGTCGTCGCTTCGTGAGCGAGTTGACGATTTTTCACTCGGTTCGCCGGCGTAGCGTTCAGCAGCGGCTCACTGAACCACGTCTGATCTTCGGCAAGTTCTAGAAGGGGTGGAACGGGAACCCCACAGTGCGCGGCTTGCCGCCGCATGAGAACTTCTTGCTCGAAGAAACAAGAAGAAGAGCCGGATTTCAGCACGCCGTACACTTTTTCCGCCGCTTGCTCAAAAATGCGGAGCTTGTGGTTGCCGCCGCTGATGAGCAGGCGCTCGGCGTTTGTCACCGAGGGTGAGATCGTCATGCCGACTTGCGCGAACCAGGGTGCGGTCCAAGGCTGGATGCTCAAAGCGGCATACGCGCGTTGGGCGGGGCGTTTCCACCAGGCCTCACTGTAGGAGAATTCACGGTACACCGGCGCGAACGTCGCAGGGGCGGCGTCCGGTACAAACAACGCGTTGAGGTAGACGTTGCCCAGCCAGGCTTGCCCACCGTGGCGCTGGAGAGTTTTAAGGTCTGTCTTCCACCCATACCAAGACACGCTGTGCGGCTTTCCCGTTTGAGAAGACAGAAAGGCGGCCAGCGTGTTCTCCAGAATTGTACCGAACGGTTCTCGTTGTAAAAGAAGACTTAT
>CAYTVL010000026.1:0-55416 GCA_964441775.1 uncultured Enterobacteriaceae bacterium | reverse complement strand
CCAGCGTGTTCTCCAGAATTGTACCGAACGGTTCTCGTTGTAAAAGAAGACTTATGCGCATGGCAGCCAGTGCCGAGATGGAGGCTCGTTACGAACCGGTGGAGTTGTTCGACTTTCTTCTATCGCGATTTGCATTTGCGCGAGTCCTTCTTTCTGACGTATCCAAGTGAAATTCGCTATAGTTGTTTCAGCGTCAGCTGAACCTCTTCGGCTAATGTGGGAATGGAGCGGAGCCCGTCCATAACCCGCCAATTACCTTGGAGCAAAAGTGCTTGATAGAGTTGCAAACGACTGCACAACGTCTCTGGTAAATCTGGAAACGGCTCGCCCTTGATCTCTGACCGGCGTACAGACTCGCTGACTGGAATGAGAAAGAGGAACGACACATCGGGGCGCGGGGTGAGACGGCGTAAGAGTCGCCACAGACGCCACTGTTCGATGTCTTCCTGGGGCCAGTGCAGTCGAAAATCAATATACGCGTCCGCCAAATAACGATCGCACAGCACGGTCCGTCCGCGCCAGCGCCACCAACGCACTTGCACGCCGTAGACTCGCAGCAGATCCAGTAAGGCTGCGGTCAGCCACAGGCGCCGTATCCATGTCTTCTGTAACGCCTGGGTACGGTGAGGGTTGGGACCTGAGGGGGGGATTTTCTTTCCGAGGACCAGACGAAGCAGCCGTTTGGCTTGGCCAAATAGAGAAGTGTACCCTCCTCGCGTCCACAGGTAGACCAGCGCCTCGCCGTTCGTGCTCATTCGCTTTTTCAGCAGCGCAATCTGCGTCGACTTGCCGGCCCCATCCAGGCCGCTAAAGGTGAGGATTTTGCCAAGTCGTTTTTTCATACGATGGTCCTCAGAAAGTGGAGATCTTCACCGACATCACGGCAGATATAGCTCCGCCCATGAGGCTTGGGCGGGTTCCCATCCCTTACATGACGCCTGGAGCTGATTTACCGGGACGCCGCGTCTGTGTCTGGTTTCGGCGCGGCGCCTACTACTCGCAAGCGGAAAAGTCAAACGTGTTGACTTTTTCTTACAAGAACCGTTAGGTTAAAGACGCAACGGGACGTACGGATAGTGGGCTGTGTGACACAGACTACCCGAAGATCATAATACGGATCTTGCTGGCTGCCGCGCACGGGTCTCTCGCAAAGGTTCTTCGTGCACGACGGCTTCTCTCTGTACTGTCCCGTTGTTCGCGTCTTGCGTTTATCTCCTTGTTTATCTCCTTATCTCGACGCGACGAGTTTGTTCCGAAACGCCTCGTAGCGTCTCCACAATTCCGCGTCTTGCGGGTTCAACTCCACGGCTTTTTCGTACGCATCCTGAGCCGCGGCAAATTGGTAGCAGCCTTCCTCGGCGCGGGCGAGGGCAGAAAATACCGCGGCGTCGTCGGGCTGGGCCTTTGCTGCTTTCCGGAGCACAGCCGCTGCATGCTCAAACTCATTCTCTTGCAGATAGACCTGACCCAAAGCCAACAAGACCTCGAAGACGGCGCCGCGCCGTTTTAACGCCTCGGTGAGTGCGCTTCTTGCCTCTTCGTAGTTCCCCATTTTTTGAGCGGCGTCCGCCAGCGCGAGGAGAAGGGGAAGTGGTTCAGCCCCATTTTGCATTCCATCTCTCATGACAGTCTTGGCGCCGTCAAGATCTTCTTGCGTCGCGTAGGCTTGTATGAGGGCTCGATAGGGGCGCACATCACGTGGATCAAGCGCGTTTGCTCGGCGTAGGAGGGCCCCGGCGTGTTCCGGTGCTCCAGCGCGGATGAACGCCTCGCCTGCCTGCAGCAGCGCCCGTCGCTGCGTCTCCTCGTCATCCTGCGGGTGCATGGCGCTTTCATAAATTTCGCCGGCGTCGGTAAACCTCCTGACCGCGCTGTAGAATGCGCCCAGCTCAAACGCTGCGTCTCGATCCCCTGCCGCAAGCGCTTGCCGCAGCCCTTTTTCTATCGCCTGTTGTTCTGAGTCACTCAGGGCGTCGATGGTCTCTAGAGTGAATCCCTCATGGGTTGAGAGCTGCGGGGACAAGGAAACGGAGTGTGATATTTCTTGTAACCCTTCTTCTTCCCGTCCGAGATGTCGCAGCCCTTGGGCATAGAGATCATGGGCAAATGGTTCTCGTGGATCTAACCACAACGCGATCTTGATCTCTTCCAGGCGGCGGGCCAGCGGCGCCTGCCCTGCGGTCAAAGTGAAAAGCGCTACATGGGTCGAGGCGAGCGCCGGATACGCCAGCAGTGTCTGCTGCGCCTCCGCGATGGTCGTGGGCTCTTGTAGATTGTAAGGGTAGCCAATTCGCTCTTGTTGAAGGGCAGCTACTCCCAACATTGCCACGATGACAATAGTGACAACTGCTCCCAGCAATGTGGCGATGGAACGTATCTGGTGAGGAGGCTCCGTTATTGCAGCGGTTTTTCTGGATTGGAGCGCCAACCGTAGCGCGAGACCGAAGAGAACAGAAAACAGGAACGCGTTTGCCGGAATTTGCAAGTTAAAGTCAACCGTTTCGTGAAAAGCCATCACTCCCAGAGACGCCAAGAGAGCTGCGTACGGCGTAATATCCTTCACTGACAATTTCGCCAGGCCCCGGTACAGGAGCTGACATGCTACGGCAAGAAACCAGATGAGCAATCCACTGCCAAGGGTGCCCAACTCCGCCAGGCTCTGCACGTAATCGTTATGGGCTTCCCGTATGAACAATGAGGTCCAAGGCGGGCGTTGATACCGAGGAAACACTTCGGGCCACGCCCCCATGCCCACACCCAGCAGGGGAAAGTCACGAACGATGCCGACCGAATCGCGCCAGAGCTCCAGACGCGCCCGTAAGCTCGTTCCCCCTATCACTGTTTGTTCGAGTTGCCGGTCTATTTGACTCCGTCCGGAAGAGCCAACAAATAAGAGGGCGAGTGTGACGACTCCTATGAGGTGCGAAAGCTTTCTCTTTTTTCCCCCGAACAGTTGCTGACGACGCTCACCGGGTAAGAAATAGAGGACAAGGCTCGCCCCTAATCCGATGCTGATCCACCCTGCGCGAGACAGGCTAAGCAGGATTCCCATTAACAGCACCAGCGCGCTGATCCCAAAGAGTCCAGATCGCATCCATGCGGGTAGAGGTATGGTCGGCATCGTCAACGCGTCTTGCGCAATGAGGCTGATGAGCGCCAGAGGAAAAATCAACGTCAGGTAATTGGCGAAGTGGTCGCTATTGATGAACGGTCCGCTCGCGCGCGGGGTTTCGAGCAACATCGGCCCCGACCAATCTTGTGGTACAAAAAACCATAAAATTTTTCCGTTCCAGGTAAAGTGTTGCGCGAGGCCGAGCAGCGCCACCAGCACGCCGGCGCCAAGAATAGTGAGCAACAGGGTGCGAAGAAACTGTTCTCCAGACTGTGAAGCGTCTTCCTTCGTCTCGAAGGGGTGTACAAGCACCAAGAAAAAAATCGACGCGTAAGCAAGGAGTTTGAAGAGACTGGTTTTGCTCAACTCTGACGCCAGAGACAGCGGCAGCCAGGAGCCGACAGGAAAACGCAAAGACTGAATATCCGCAGACTGGTCTTTGAGAGCTACCTCAGACGGGGGTACGTCAGCCATAAGCGATTTGAGGTCGCTTGCCTTACGACCCGCAGCAGAGGAATTGACTGTGTCAAGCACGAGCCATTCGGTATACGGCATCCGCTCGGGCCAGCCCGGGAGGCTGCGCGTGTACACTTCGTACGTGGCGGGCGAGAGCATTTGTATCATTACGGGAGGAAGCGGCGTGAGCTGAAGAATGAGAAATCCCACAAAACACGCAAAGGGTAGGATGAGGGCGGTAGGCGGGGCGACCGCCAGTCGGCGCAATGGCGAGCGCGCAAAAAAGTTGAGCAGCACTCTGCTCATCCAAATGCTCACCAGGAGAAAGCAGGTTGCTTCCATCAACATGAACGCCCACGGATGCACCGAGCCGAACGCCAGGGGCGTGAAGAGAAGAAGAAAAATGAGGCCTCCCTTCACCGCACGGTCGCAATATCGGGAAAGGCGCTCAACAAGATCCATCGTGTGCGTGTCCTATGTGCGAAGGCTCACTCCCCAATTTCCATTTCATCTTCAAGTTCTTGCCATGCCGCATCCTCCTGCTCCGTAGGCGCGGCGTGATAGCCATAATGGTAGCCGTATCTCTTGTGCTGGAGATCCACGCGATTAAGTACCGAGCCGAGGGTCTTGGCCCGCACCTGGCTCAGCCGCGAACGCGCTTCTCTGACGACCTCGCGGGGCGTCTTTTGTCCGTTGACGACCAGCACCACGCCATCCACGATGGTCGACAAAAGGAGCGGGTCGCTTACAGGCATGACCGGAGGGGAATCGATAATAATACTGTCGTATTCTTGTCGCAGCAGATGCAAGGTGTCGCGCATTTTGTGAGAAGCAATCAGCTCCGTGGGATTCGGCGGTAGAGCGCCGCTGGAAAGGAAGAAGAGGCCCGACACCATCGTCGGTTTGATGACTTGGCGTACGTCGCGCTGTCCGGTCAGATACTCCGTGAGCCCCACGCCGCCGTGGACGCCTAACGCTTTGTGACATCGCGGACGTCGCAGGTCTCCGTCGATGAGCAGCGTTCGCATGCCGAGCTGGGCGAAGGTAATCGCCGTGTTGATGGCGGTCGACGTTTTGCCTTCTCCTTCGGTTGCGCTGGTAAACAGAATGACCTTGGGCGTCTCATCCGCACAGGAGAGTAAAATGCTCATGCGCAGGGTGCGGTACGATTCCGTGAACGGCGAAAAGGCGTGATGGTCGATAATTAAACCTCCAGGCGTGCGCACCGACCCACTGGCCCCGTTGAGGTCGCCGTTGAGTGTCCGCGTATCATGACCATTCGGTAAGAGATGCAAGGCGTCTCCCTCCAATGCCTGGGCTCGCGCGAAATCAGGGACGACCGCAAGGTTAGGGAGGCGCAATACCCGCTCGGCCTCCTCCGGTGTTGGGATCGTGTTGTCCAGGTATTCCAGGAAGAAGGTCAGCCCGACGCCGCCCATCAATCCCACAATCGCGCTCAAGAGCAGGCTCAACGCTCTTTTGGGTTTTGACGGACGCACAGGCGCTTCGGCTTCATCGATAACGGAGATATTCGAGTCCCGCGACTCAGCGACCACGCCAACTTCCTTCATGCGTTGCAAAATGTTGTCGTAGAGCTGGCGATTGGTGTCAACCTCGCGGTCCAGGATTGCGTATTTGACGGAAGCGTCTTTGAGTTGCAACACCAGCGCCGTTTGTTGCTCCAATTTTTTGCGCAGCTCTTCTTCTCGCGAGACGGCAAATTGATACGCGACGGTGATACCGTCGGCAATGCGCTGCACTTCTTGACGCAAGCGATTGCGGATGTCAACAATTTTTGCTTCGATCTCCTGCACCTGAGGGTAGTCGGCTTTGAACTGACTGAGCAATTGAGAGCGTTCGGCCTCGACTCGCATCAGCTCCTCTTTCAAATTCTGGATCAAGGAGCTTTCAATGACCGACGGCAAGAGGTCATACGTTTTTTGACGAATCCGCGACAGTTGCACCTCTAACCCAATGCGTTGGGTTTCAGCTTCCGTGAGACTTTTGTTTAAATCCCCCAGCCGTTCGACGGCGACATTTTCTTTTTCGTCAAAAGAAATAATGCCGTGATCGCGGCGATAGTTGTTCAGTGCAGCCTCGGACTTTTCCAGTCGTGTCCGTAGCTCGACGAGCTTTTCCTCCAGGAAACCTTGCGCTTCTTCGTCCGTGCGGCTGCGCCGTTCAACTCCTTGACGGATGTATGCCTGAGCGTGAGCATTCGCTAGGCGAGCAGATAACACTGGCTCCGGCGTGCTAAAGGCGATTTTCACCAAGCGGGTGCGCGGCACGGGTCTGACGTCCAACATCAATCCGTACTGTTCAATAATCTCGGGCGGGACGTTTGTGGGTTCTCCATTCGCTGTGCCGCTGGAAACCGAAGAATCCATCTCGTCGTCCGTGCGAAATTCATTGGTGGAAGAGCCGCCTTCTTGTGGAACGGACGTGCGTGTGGGGGCGATCAGTCGCTCGAGTCGTGCTCCTATTCTTGTGAACCATTGACCGATCAACCCTTTGGACTGTTCCTGTCCTTCAAACAAGGGATTTTTATCCAGTTGCTGTTCCTGAATAACCTGGGTAATCAGTCCGCGGCTCTTGAGAATTTCATACTGCGTACGGTAGTAATCGTATTCATCCGGGCCTTGCGCTTCAGCCGTGGCGCCGGAAAGATTCAGCGCCTGCGGAGCGTTTCGTTCGATGAGGAGGGTCGTTTCCGCCGTATAGATCGGCTTCATCAACAGCACGATGAGCGCGGTGGCCAGCACGGTGCTGAGCGCCACCGTGGCGATCAGTTGCCAACGTCCCACCAGAATATGCCAGTATGCGCGCAAATCGGTAGCGGTATTGTCGGTGGGAAAGTCGAGTGGAAGAGACAGGACCTCCCGAGGAGAAGACGGGGCATAGTCCGGCAGATACGAGGAAGATTCGCGCATGTCCTACAACTCGTCCAGCCTGTTTCCCGCTAATAGATTGTCGCCCCGAGACGCAGCATGTTTGAGACGAAGGAATAAAATCCATACGGAGCCAATTTCAGTGTGGATGACGCGACTTCGATGATATCTCCTTCCTGCACGGGAATATCAGGAGCTTGTCCTCGTTTAATTTTTTCTAAGTCCGCTAGAAAATTCAGCTTCTCTTTTTGTTTTCCGGAACGGGAAATTCTGACCTGTCTTGGATTCGCGGCAAACTGCAAGCCTCCGGCTGCGGTAATGGCCCCAAGCACGGTGAGATTGGGAGTAATCTTGTACGATCCCGGTCGTTCCACCCAACCATCCACTAAGACCTCTCCGCCCGCCGGGACCATAATGACATCACCTGGGCGTACGGGAAGCAGGAGGGAGCGACGGACCTTCTCGTTTTCAATATCGTCAAGATGAATCACCAGAGGCTCGGCTTTCTGGAAGACCGAGGCGACCGTGAGCGGAGTTGAGCCTGCCTGTGGTTGCAAGGAAGATGCGGCCACGATTTGGAGTGGCGCATCACTAGTGTACAATTCCTTAGGGAAAAACAGCACCCGGGGCGCCCCATCTTTCGTCGCGCCTCCCGCCTGGGAGAGTAAGTTCAAAATAGTATCGCTCCCTGTCGTGAGGCTGTAGGCTCCAGGTTTTTCCACCGCCCCGACCACAGCGGCAAGGCGGCTTCGGTATTCTCGTACGAAGATGTGCACCTGAGGGTTCCAGACGTAGGTCTCTGCAAAACGCCGACGAATTGCGTCACTGAGCTCTGCTTCACTCAGCCCGCTTGCCCGTACGGACCCAATCAGCGGCAGCATAATCTCTCCATTCCCCGAGATGCGTGCGGCATAGTTCTGCACCTCGGTCACTGGAGTAACTGAAATTTCCAACACATCTCCTGAACCAAGCGGCCAATCCTGAGGGTTTCCTTCCTGGGTGCGTTGGGTCCATAAGTGAACGAACCGCTCTTCCTCTAGTTCTTCTTGATTTTGGAAAAAGCTCTTGTCAGGAGAGGCGGTCGAAGGGCTTCCTCCCTGAAAAGAGGTCTGCACTGTCGAGGTGCAGCCGCCGCTCAACAGCAGCAGAGCAAGTACACAGTGCAGGGAGGACTTGCCAACATGCATAGAGTTCTCCCTGACTTGTTCTTACTTATCGTGAGGGACTGCCGTGATGATGAGGGTGGGGATGGTGGTGATGGTAGTCATGATCATGATCGTGATCACGGTCATGGTCCGGGCGATAGTGTCCTGGATAACGACGGTCGGAACGTTCCGATCGTTCTTCATGCTTTGACCGTTCCTGAGGCTTCGGAAGAGAATTTTTTGTAAGCGACGGATCACGGACAACATGGGGTGCGTGAATAGGTGGAGTCTGAGGGGGCTTCGTTTCACGTGAGCCTGACGCGGCGGAAGCGATCGCTGGCGAGGCCAGTAACAGAGCAGCAAGTGCAACAGGTGTGAAGCTCTTCATGATGTCTTCCTTATCTATCTCGTGGGCCGAGATTTTTTCTTTACGCAAAGCGCAATCTCCAGCTCTCTATCGCACTTTCCTAGAGACTCTTTAATGGCAAGAGACAAAGCAGATTCTGGTGGAAACGAGGAGCAGGACGCGTGAGGGTAGCCCGGAATGGGGAACTATCGCTCGCGCCGCGACGGTTTGCGCGGCGCGGATTGTGGTGGGGCACAGAGGCTCAGGAGTTTCTTGCCAGTGCTTCCTCAATCGGGGCCAGGGCTTCATCAAGGTCACGTGTGGTTTCTATCACCCAATGCTGTGCTTCTGGAATATCGTCAAACGGCGGGAAGTCAGCTTCCTGCTGGAGGGCAATATTCCACGTGGCGTCGGAGACCGCATCTTCATGGCGTTCGCGCTCGCGCAGTCGACGCTCGATCTCGGCAAGCGGGGCGCGGCATTCAATGAAGAGCACGGGAACATTGAGATGCTGTCCCAGATCAAAAAAGATGCGGCGTTGGTCCCGTTGCTTACATGTTGCATCCACGATGACGCCCCGACCCAAGCGAAGTTCTTCCTCGGCTTGCGTTTGCAGCGTTGCATAGGTGCGGCGGGTCGCGTCTTCGCTATAGATGCCGCTCCGATACGCGTCACTGGCGCGCGCCGTGGGGAGGAGCCCGGCTAAGCGTTTGCGCACTACGTCGGAATTAAGCACGGTGAATCCGGTATGCGCGCTCAAACTCTGAGCGACAGTAGACTTGCCTGTCCCCACACGCCCGCAGACCACGAGTAAAGCCGGAGCCGGTGTTCCACGGGCATAACGGGCGGCCAGACGAAACGCTTGTCGCGCCTGCTGTCGTGCGCGCTCTTGCTCGGCGAGTGGGATCTCAGGTTCGTGACTTTTCAGACTCTCCACCTTGCCGCGTACATACGCTCGATAGCATTGGTAGAAGGGCAGCAACTGCAACAGCTCGGCGTCGTGCGCCTGTGCGGCGTACGCGTGAATCAGTTCAGCCGCAAGCGCTGGTGCACCCTGTAGCTCCATATCCATCGCCAGAAACGCCAGTTCCGAGGCGACATCGCATGTGCGCAAACGTGGGCTAAATTCGATGCAGTCGATGATTTCAATGCCTTGGTCAAGAAAGTAGACATGTTCGCAGCGGAGGTCGCCGTGCCCTTCGCGGATGCGCTCGTGCGCGAGGCGGCGCCTGAAAAGGTCCTGCTGCTCCGTGAAAAAACGTTGACTGAATTCTTGGATAGCCTGGTATTGTTTCTCACTGATCGTTTGCCCGACAAACGCAGCCGTCTCACGAAAATTATCCGCCAGCGCTTGCCAGATCACTTGTGGGGCTCCATAGACCGTAGCGTTCGTTGTCGCTGCGGTTTGATGAAAGTGCACGAGGCGCGTAGCGAGCGCATGGAGCCCTGCTTTTCCAACGCGGCCAGCAGCGAGTAGCGCCCCAAGCGTTCGTTCCGGCGGGAGGCGGCGCATTCTCACTAAATAGTCCACTACCGTTGCATCTTGCATATTCACCGCTTCTCGGACCCGGTAGTCGTGGCCGATGCGCAACACCGGGACCACGCCCAGATACACCGTGGGCGCGAGGCGATGGTTCAGGCGCACTTCCTCCTGGCAATAGTAGCAACGTTGCGCCAGGGTGGAATAATCGAGAAAAGAAAATCGCACCGGTTTTTTGAGTTTGTAAACTTCTTCACCGGCAAGAAACACGACGGAGATGTGGGTCTGGAGCATTTCCACGCGTTGAGGATGGTGGGCATAACAAGAGGGTTGTTGTAATGCAGCTACTAGCTCAGCGAGTGTCGTGTCGTCAAAATCTGGAGAGGACTTCATAGGCGTCAGAGACCTCTATTGAAAGTAAAAAAGCAAGCGCTGTACCAATCACAAAGAGTCTTCCTGCTCGGTCTTGCGAGTGTGCTGTGAGCCAGAAAAGGCTCTCAGAAATGGGAAACATGAGAAGCAAATATTTGCAAACATGGGAATGCTAAAGAGCTGCGGCGGTATTTTCTTTATCCTACGCTTAAAAAATTTTTGTCAAATGAGGGTGGCAAGCGGTTTGCGACAGACAAGCATATAACGAATTTTCAGGGTGGGAGTGGGATCGGCCTTTCCGCAAGCTGGAAGGGTGGGAGCCCGCGATTGAAAGCCATGTCGAGAATGACAACCTTGTCGTGAAGGCGGATATCCCAATCGTCCTACGTTCCGAAGCCCAATCTCGTTCGGGTTTCGCTAGAAGCGTTCGCAGATACGACCTCGCTTTTGCATAGACTTTAAATAGTAAACAAGCTCTAACCCGTGATCCGTGTTTCTCACTTGGATGGGGTCTCCTGAAAAGCGCCTGCTTTCTGCCGTTGATAAGTGGTCCACAGCGTGGCGGCTTGCTGTTGCAGTGCTTTATCCATGCTGAAGGAGTGCATGGCTTCGACCAAGCGGCGCAGGTGAATTTCTTCTTCCGGCGTCATGGCCTGCAGGAGGATGCGTAAGGTCGGGCGAAAGCCGCGAAACCAGGCTTCGTCGAGACTGTTCAGTTCCGACCCTTCTAATACCAGCGCTTGATGAAAGGCTTCATCGCTCATGACTTCAGGTCGTCCGACCACTATTTCCGCTGCTGCGACCGTGGCCTCAGTAGTGTTTCTTTTGGCGACACTTTGCGGCCTGCTTCACGCCGCAGTGCACGGAGCAGAACGACAGAGAGGTAAACGAGGCTGCCGTTTCTGCTCATCGGCGGCAGGGCCTAGTGGCTGTATCTACAAACGAAGATTCATTCCGACTCTTTCGCCGTGGAGAAATCTGCGTTACTCAGAGAAAGAACTCTTGCAGAGAAAGGAAATGCATGAATACCTTACGCATAGTCGGTGGCCTGGCAGTCAGTCTGTTCTTGAGTGGAGCCTTTATTGCGCCGAGTCGCGCGGCGCAAGGTGATCCGGTGGCGGGGAAAGCGACGTACGAGAAAACCTGCAGCTTGTGTCATGGCACGACAGGCAAAGGCGACGGTCCAGCTGCGGCGGCGTTACCAACCAAACCACGCAATCACACTGACGGCAATTACATGAACCAACTGAAAGATGACTACTTATTCAAAATTATCAAAGAGGGAGGAGCCGCCGTCGGCAAAGCGCAATTCATGCCGGCCTGGGGAACGCAGCTCAAGGATCCAGAGATCTGGAATGTCATTGCCTATATTCGCACTCTAGCCGTGCCCCCGTATCAGACGACGGCTGCCCCGCTCGCGCCCGCGGCTCCGGCGGCTCCAGCCCCGCCGGCCAAACCTAAGGAAGCGAACAAATAACTGACAGAGAGGACAAGCCTCCCCTGTCTTAGTCGCCTCTTCCCACTGCTGGAGCCATCAACAGCAACGCCAACAGCGCGCTCCGTTCCACCATCTTGTCAAAATAGATGAATTCATGCTTGGCGTGCGCGCCGTCGCCCACAGCCCCGAGCCCGTCGAGCGTCGCCGTATACAGGCTCGTGGTGTTGCCGTCCGAGGCCCCGCCTGCGGCACCGTCCGCCAAGTTGAGATTGATCGTGTAGCCGAGTTGGCGCGCCACTTCCCACAACTGCTGATTTCGTGGGGTGCGTTCCATCGGCTGACGGCGGATACGGCCTTGGATTTCCAACGTCACTCCAGGCGTCACCGGCTGGAGCGCATGAATGCTCTCTTCGATGTGTCGTGCGTCTTTTTGCGTCTGCACGCGCACGTCAATCATCGCGCGGCTTTCTGGGGCGACCACATTGGGACGCAGCCCGCCGTCGATCACGCCGACGTTGACTGAAGTTCCTCGCTCAGGATTGTTAAGAGCAAAGAGTTTTTGGATGACATACGAGAGCTCCAAGATCGCGCTCGCGCCTCCATCTGGGTTGAGACCGGCATGCGCAGCTTTGCCTTTGACGGTGACAGTGAAACTACCGACGCCTTTGCGTTCCGTCTTGAGTTTCCCCTCCATTCCCAATGAAGGCTCAAAGATAAAGGCCCGGTTGGCAATCCGTGCGAGTCTGCGTATGTGAGGCGTGGACTCCTGACTGCCAATTTCTTCATCGGAGTTGATAAAGACAACCGGGCTCACCTCCGGTTCAAGTTGTAGCTCACGGAGCGCCTGGAGCGCGTAGAGGATTTGAACAAGGCCAGCTTTCATGTCATATACGCCTGGGCCGCGGATGACGCCCTCGCCGATGACGAAAGGCATCTCTTGGAGCGTGCCGAGCGGCCAGACCGTGTCACAATGACCAAGCAGCAGTTGAAATGGACGCTGCTTCGTCCGCTGCTGTGGTCGCGCATACAAATGCCCGCCGGTCTGGCGGCCTGGGAGGGGGCGCACAGCGTACTGCAAACGGCTGAAGGCCTCGGCGAGCGGCGTCAGGACTGCTTTCTGCGCGGCTGGGACGGTTGAGGGTGATTCTGCCAGCGTTAAGGTCTCCAGCAATTCCACCATGCGCGGTAGTTGCTCGCGCAGATATTGAACAAGTACTGAGGGCGAGACGTTTCTCATCGGGCGCTCCTCTCCGAACACGTGCAATTGAAAGAAAAAACATTATGAGATCCCCAGCTCACCGCGAGGCAGTCTCCTTTGAGCTCTGTCTGCGAAAGCCCGGGAGATACAATCATTCTACAATAAACCGGCAGGCAATATGGGTTTTTGACGGAAATTGCAAAAATTGAGGTTGAAGTCGCTGCTTCACGCGTCATGAACGGCAGGAGAGAGTTGTTCCAGAAGCCGAGCGGTAATGTTGAGAATGTCATGCTCGGTGACAATGCCGACAAGATGGTCTTCTTTGACAACCGGCAGACAATCCAGATGTTCTTTGCGCATCAGAGAAATCGCCTCCAACACGGAGATTTCAGGAGAGACGGAGACCGGGGCGCGTTGCATCACGGCTGAGACCGCCACCGGCTCTGCCGTGGGCTGGCCGTACAATTGTTCATGATGTCTCACGACTTCCAACCAGGACATGAGGCCCACACATTTGCCTTGTTCGTCTTCGACCGGGACATGACGAATGTGTTTCCAGTCCATTAATTTGACAACTAACGTCAGTGGTTCATCTGCGTGGACGGTGAACAAATCCGTGGTCATGAACTCTTCAATACGCAGATCATGCAAGGTTTTGGCTCGTCCTTCTTCCAGGCGCGCGGCGGGCCATTGGTGCACGGGTTTTCCCTCCCATTGTCGGGTGACAGTGGCGGCGGTCAATGCGGCGAGACGCACGTCGCGGGGCTCGCTCTCGGGCATCGCGGCGAAGGAATGGAGCAGCCACTGCGAACCAGTCTGTCCGCTGGCGACGCGTTCGGCGATGACCTCCAAGTAACGATCATTGTCGGACGGGGCGATGCCGGCGTTGCGCAGGCCTTCCCGCGCGATGGGCAATAATTCTTGGCGGATCAATTCGCGGGCAGGCACGGCTTGGCCATCGAGCCACGTCAACTGCGCGTCCAGGCCAACCTGGGCGGCTGCTAAGAAATTGCTCTCGGCGTCGTGGAACGCCAGCTTGTGCGTGATATCGCCATACACGGCTGGACCGCCGCTCAACAGGCCCCAGAGAAACGCGGCGTTGGCTACTTCGTCAAGCACCGTCGGACCGGAAGGCAACACACGGTTCTCGATGCGAAGATGCGGCTTGCCGTCGCTAAAGCCGAAACAAGCACGGTTCCAGCGATAGACCGTGCCGTTGTGGATGCGGAGGGCCTGCAAAGTCGGAAGCTGTCCTTGCCGCAACAGCGCCAACGAATCTTCTTGCAACGTCGCGCCGAGCAGCACGCGAAAGCGAGCCAAATCTTCTTTGAACAGCTCCGTGACAGAATGCTTGACCCATTGTTGTCCGAAACTCACTCGTGGTGAGCGTTCCCGTAAGTGATGGCTGGCGTTGCGAGTGTCAACTGCCTGCTGAAAGAGAGGAATGCGGGTCTCGCGCCACAAGCGACGGCCAAATAAAAGGGGCGCGTTCGTGGCGGCGGCCAGCAGCGGCGCCGTCACGGCTTGGGCCAGGTTGTACAATAAAGGAAACTCTTCCGCGCCCACTTGATAATGCACCTGGAAGCTCGTGCAACACGATTCCAGCATCACGGAATCGTGCTTGACGATCAGTTCATCCAACCCTTTAAGGCGAAACTCATACGCGTCGCCGCGTAATTGGTTCATGGCCTCATTGAGCGCAAAGTAGCGAGGTTTGGGCGTCATGTTGGCGAGGGTGAGGTCCGATTTGCGCAAAGTGGGGAGAATGCCCGTCAGCGTTACTTCGACTCCTTGGTGATGAGCCGCAAGCCGCAAAGTTTGCAAGAGTTCATTGAGGTCGCGTTCCAGGCGACTCAGACAATCACCGGTAAAGACGAAGGGATCAAGATTGATTTCGAGGTTGAAGCGGCCTAACTCGGTGGTGAAATGGGCGTCGTCGATGGCGTCGAGCACCGCCATCGAGACTGGGGCGGGACGCCAGGTTTGATCGACGAGGAACAATTCCTGCTCCGCGCCGATGCGGCGCACCCCGGACTCGATCTCGCCACGCTCGATCATGACTTCGAGCGCTTGCACATCATGCAGCAGTTGCGTAATAAACTGTCGCTTCTGAATGGCATTGTGTTCCTGTCGAACATCCTGAGCACCCATAAATTTCTCCCTCCCCTTGGGAGAATCAGCAAGAAGTGGACCTAGGAATGCCGCTGGTTTTGTCGTCCTTCCTCGCAAAAATGGGAAGGAGCGCGCGGGAGATTCTTACGCGTGCAAAGCGGCGTGACCGAACCTGAAGTGTATCCTTTGGCGACAATGCTTGAAAGACGCTTGCTTCCAACCTCGACACGGGAGAGGCGTGCCCCGGAGAAAGTGCTTGGTTTTAGAAGACGCTGGTTCTGGCACGCTTATCGCTGAAGGAGCACAGCGGGGTCAAGAGCGGGGCATGCTCCGCGATACCCTCCTGCGCTGCTTGTTGAATGAAGTCGTTGCTGCCTACCGAGAACATCGCAGCGTTAAGGATATCACCCACGAACTGTCGTTTCTGATTGATCAGTTGAACGATGATGTGGGGTCCATCACCCGAGGAAGTTGAAACGAGAACCTCCTCACATGGGGTTGACAGTGCAGAAAACCGATGAGAAGAGATAGCCACTAAGTTTTTTGGAGGAACCTCTGATGGCCGCCGTCGTGACACTACCACCCAGTCCAATTTCTGGATTCAACTTGAACAATCTCAAGTGGATGCATTTCGAAGGTGGGGATCAATTCGACTACCCGATTAACTACTGGTTGGCGATCCTTGGCGCAGAGCCGGAAGCCGGCTGCTTAGACTTTCTCGTAAAGTGGGAGCCGGACTCGTACTGCCACTTCCATCGACACCTCGGAAGCACCACCACGCTCATCCTCGAAGGTGAACACCACGTTGTTGAAACAACCGCCAACCAAACGATCCATAAAATACGCCAACCTGGCCACTATTCCCGCACCCCTGATGGTGAAGCGCACATGGAATATGCTGGGCCGGTAGGCTCTTTGGTCTTTTTCAGTATGCAAGCACCGGACGGTCGCCTCTTCGAAGTCCTCGACAAAGACGAGAACGTGCTCGGCATAGCGACCATTGAGGGACTGGTGAGCGGGCAGATTGCGAGCTAAATCGAACCACGGAAGATTCGTACACGTCGTCACACTTTGCTCCGTTGCTGCGCCCGACGATGAATCGTCAGGCGCACGATGCGAAGCCTGGTGTCCCAGGCTCTGAGGGGACTTCAGTCCCCTTTGTGGCCTGAACCCAGTGCTTCAGCGCCGGGCGGTGACTCTCTCAATTTCTCCGCCTGCATCAGCAGGAGTTCCCCTTTGAGACGGTAGAGTTCGGCTTCGGTCCAGCGTTCGTCATTCTTCTCCACCATAGCCAGCGCCTCGGCGATTACCTTCAGCCCTTCTTGCGCTTGGCCGTTTTGCCCATAACCCTGGGCTAACGCACCCAGACATAGTGGGACAAACAGCTCTGCCCCCGTGGCCCGCCAGGCGGCCAGCCCCTCTCGGAGCTGCGCGACTCCTGCTTCTCTCTGCTTCCGGGTGCCTGACTGCGCGGCCCGCTCGACGAGCGCCCAGCCCTGCAGGGCCGTTCCGAAGGCCAACCACTGTGCAAACCCATGCTCGTGAGCCAACGTCAGTAACGCCTCCGTTTGGGCTTGGGCCTCTTGGCCTTCGCCGCGGAACAGATACGCGAAGGCAACACAAACCAACGTCGCTACCAAACTGAAGGGATGCCACAGGGCTTGAGCTACGGAGAGCACGTGACCGACCCTCTCCAGGGCCTGGTCTGGGTAGCCCCGATGCCAGAAGGTCAGCGCTGCATAGCCTAGAGCTAGTACCCCCGGGTCCTGTCCCATATGGTAGGCTAGGTCATGGTGGGGCGCAGGATCATAGAAAGCCCCAGCTTGCTCAAGATGCGCCTGTGCTAGGGCAAACTCTCCGCGCCAGAGCAAGGTTAACCCCAACAGTGAATGGACCACGAGAGACAGGGTGGCATCCTGCCGTCTGTAGGCGACGGTGAGGAATTGTTCCCCCAAGGCACGCGATGCTTTAAAATTCCCTCGCACTGCGTTGGATGAGTGTAGCCCAAACAGGACTTGTGCGATCTGGAGCGGTTCCCCCACCTGTAGACACAGCTCCTGCGCGCGAGTGTAGGACTGTTCCACTTCGGCGGCGCTAAACCCCTTCGTCACCATCAATGATGCGCCAAGGCTCAATTGGAGGATCAATTCTTGACGGGCTCTGGCGGCAGTGTCCGGCAGGGTCTTGAGCAGTTCAAGAGCCGTGGTGAGAAGAGTGATAGCATCCGCGTTGGCCGACTGCCACGCTGCTTGCTGCCCCGCCAGGCTGAGATACTCCACGGCCTTTTCAGCATTGCCACTACGACGGTAATGATGCGCCAGGTCGCTGTAATGCTCATGGAGCGTTGTGTGGTATAGCGCTTCAATGGCTTGAGCGGTCTTTTCATGCAGAGCCTTGCGTCGCTCCTGTAGCACCGTGCCGTAGGCCACCTCCTGCGTCAGCGCATGCTTAAAGACGTACTCGCTCTCGGGAAACGCCGGTTGCTCATAGAGAAATTCCTTGCGCTGCAATGACGCCAGCAGCCGGTAGAGGTCGGCTTCCGGTTGAGTGATGACGTGGAGGATCAGGCTCATGGGGAATTGCCGCCCAATGACCGCGAGCTGTTGCAGGAGCGCTTTCTCCTCTGGGGTGAGGCGATCGATGCGGGCAGCAAGGACCGCTTGCACGGTCGTGGGAAGCTGCAACGTTGCAACTTGCCGCATCAGTTGATAGTGGCCCAGGACCCCGGTGAGCATGCCCTCTTCCACTAATGTCTGCACGATCTCTTCCATGAAGAATGGGGAGCCTTGGGTTTTGTCGAGGATGAGTTGCTTGAGGTCTTGTAGGGGCGCAGCATGCTGCGCCCCTACGGTCGTGCCCAACAATGCATCGAGAAACTCCTCAGCTTCGGCAGCGCCAAACGGCGCCAGGCGTAGTTGAGTGTAATAGGTCTTGCTACCCCATTCATGGTGATATTCCGGGCGGTAATTCACCAGCAAGAGGACTTTGGCTGAAGCTATCCCTTCACTTAGGGCGTCAAGAAAACCCTGCGTCTCACTATCAATCCAATGCAAGTCCTCAAAGATCAGGACTAAAGGCTGGTTGAGACTCTCGCGCAAGAACAACTTCTTGAGCGCGTCAAACGTCCGCCGTCGCCGGATCTGCGCATCCATTTGCGCCAAGGTCGATTGCTGCTCATCAATGCCGAGCAGCGTAAACAGATACGGCAGCGTGTCTTCGAGGCTGCGGTCCAGTTCCAATACTTTACCGATAACTTTCTGTCGCCGTGTACGTTCGTCGTCGTGCGGCTCAATCCGCAAGTAGTTCTTGAGCAGCTCAATTACCGGCAGATACGGTGAGGCTTTGCCATGCGACACTGAATAGGCTTCCAGCAATAGACAGCCGCTGAGGGAGAGCAGCTTGAATTCGTAAAAGAGGCGCGACTTGCCGAGCCCTGGCTCACCTATCACACCCGCGATCTGCCCGTGCCCCGCTTTGGCCTGCTCCAGTGCTTGTCGGAGTTGTTCCATCTCGCTTTGGCGTCCGACGAAACGGGTCAGGCCGCGTCGAACCGAGACTTGCAGCCGCGTGCGCAATTGACCTACGCCGAGCACTTCGTAGATGTTGAGCGAGTCAGTCACTCCTTTGATCTGCGTGGGTCCTAGATCCTTAAAGACGAAGTAGCCGTCGGTCAGTTTGTACGTGTACGCCGAGACGACGATGGCACCGGGACTCGCTAGCTGTTCCATGCGCGCCGCCAGGTTGGTCGAGTGCCCCACCGGGACGTAGTCCGCATGCAAGTCGTCTTTGCGAATCGAGCGCAGCACCACTTCCCCGGTGTTGAGCCCCACCCGTATGAGCAAAGGTGGATAGCCTTGCTGGCGTAGCGTATCCGCATACCGGCGCATCTCTTCCTGCATGCGCAGCGCCGCATACACCGCCCGCTGGGGATGGTCTTCATGAGCCAGCGGTGCGCCGAACAACGCGAAGATGCCATCACCTAAGGCTTGGGCGACAAAGCCCTCATACTGATGCACGGCGTCCATCATCAGTTGTAAAGCCGGATCAATAATCGTTTGGGCTTCTTCAGGGTCGAGCCCTTCAATCAACGCCGTCGAGCCTTTGAGATCAACAAACAGGGCCGTGATGGTTTTGCGCTCACCGTCCGTGATGACCGCTGCACGGATGCGTTCAGCGAGATGGGCCGGAGTATAACTGATGGGAGGTTTAGCGTCGGGTGCTGCAAGCTGGGAAGAGCTCAGGACTCGGGACTCAGCACTCAGGACTGGCGCAGCGCCTGCCCAGACCAACATCTTACCGTCTTTATCTATCGCCAGTTCTTGGACGTCGATCAGCTCTTCCTTGAGCGCCGCGAGCTGCGCTTCATCCAGGGCAAACTCTAGCAGGAGAGCACGATACGAGATCCGCCCCCGGCTGCGCAAGAGTGCACTGACCTGATCCACGACTTCTAGAAACGCCATCGCCCCTCTCCTGGGCCGCTATTATACGAACGGGCGCCCTCCCTGCCTAGCGCGCCGCTCACGGACGTCCTGCCCCTCTTCGCTTCGAGCAGTTTTCATTGACGTACTACTTTCCTACAGGCTCTGTTGAAGGACGAAGGCGTCTGTTTAGAAGCCGAAGTGGACCATGTCGGAATGCCCTTCCGCATAGGCGCGACCAAAATAACGCGCTTCGCACCGGACCGTCGCATGGCGTCAGCAGCAAGCAACGCTTCCACGAGCTTGACGTTCGGATTGTGTAAGGACTGAACGAATACGGCGGCGCTGCTTGTAGGCGCATGTACGCAAACTAGGCTTTCTCCATCGGGGAAGCGATGGAGGCTGACTGGCTTTACTTCACTCCTCAGTGCTCGTGCGAGCTGACGAGCGAAGCTAAAAGAATCAGGAAAAGTGTAGAGACAAATATCGTTGAGTTGTTTCTTCCGCGAAGGAGAAGTGCGCATAAGGCCGTTTATCGTTCTTTTTCAATGCGGTGGGGAGGTGAGGACGTAGCAAAACCGGGGCGGACGTGAACACGATTTTTCCGCCCCCTGTCGCCGCACGCACTACTTCGCTTGTATGGACTGGATATAATAGACAAGTTCTAGAATGCGCCCCCGTGTTTGCGACTCCGCGGTGGGGCTTGCACTTGCTTGGGAGCGGAATTCCGCGCCCCAGATGGGCATGTCGCGTGTACCGTGGCCTTTAACGTCCTCACGCCCATCGATTATGCCGTAGACCTTCCAGAAGGGAAACGTGCCGCCAGCCTTCTTGGCGATCTGTGTCAGGTCGGCTGGTTTGACGGTGAGCAACGAAGAGGCGACCCCATCGCCTTTCGCATCGTGCCCGTGGCAAACGACGCAATGCTGGGCGAATACATTCTTCCCAGCGGTGGAGACTTCTTGTTCCTGTGCGAGACTTGTCCCAGCCCAGAGCCACACGCCGCCGCCAACCATCAGGCCGAGAAGCACCCTTCGCCATACCCCTGGCTCATTATATTTCATAGAGAACTCCTGTTCGTATACACGAAGCAACAAAACCAACTGATCTCCCTCTCTTCCTCAATAACCGTGACGCTGCGCTGGCGGTGCTCGTCCTCTGGGAAGTATGTTAGGCAGTATACGCATGGAAGCCCAATTGTTACAAGGTTAACAGCTTTTAGCAAGGCGGATTGCGGCGCCTAGGTGATGACTCTTGTTTCGTTTCTCGCTCCCAAGCGCTCACGAAAGAACCTCTTTGAACTTGCCTGCTTTGAGTAGATCTCGAAAGCAGCGCAGACAGTCGGTTTCCGTGAGCAGCCCCACAAGTTTTCCCTTTTGATCGGCGACTGGCAAGCACCCGATTTGCTCGGAGATAAACTTGTCTATGACGTCCACGAGTCCCGCCTCCGCGTCGACTGTCACCACTTCTTTCGTCATCACCTCTCGCACGTGGATTTTGCCCATCCATTCGTGCTCCTTGCTGCGGTCAAATCCCAGGACGGACGAAATCGAGGCGCGAAACAGGTCCCGCTGGGACACTACGCCAACCACGAGATTTTCCTCGTTAACCACGGGTAGATGACGGATGCGGCCCATCGTCATGATGTCTTCCGCCACGCCGAGCGTATCGCCGACTTGTAACGAGACGACATTGGTGCGCATTAAATCTTTGACTTTCATGTTTGCTGCTCCTTGTTCTTGTCACGCATGGTTGTGACGTTTTCAAGAGGATTTTAGCAAAATCTCTGCCGCGCATTGGAGGTGAACTTCACGCATGATGGGCGGGATCTTCTTGGAATCGGGAAAGGAGAAAAATAAGATTCTTATGAATTGGGCAGAGAAGTAATACGTGGAGACTTGTAGAAGATGCCTTGGTCCAGAAACGAACTTGTAACTCTACTGGTTTTCGTTCCTTGGCATAACCGTTGCTTTTCTCATCGTCCATGACTCAAATGCATTATCTTGTTCCTCTCGATTGCCACGAGAACGCCGCCCCGGTCGTCGCGTGGGCAGCGCTGATGGCGCGTACGTTCCACGGCACGCTCACGCTTTTTCACGTGAACGAATCTCTTGAATTGATTAAACATCATCCCTTCGCCCAGACCGAACTGATCTTGGGCCCCGGAGACAACCTCGACGCTTGGCGTACAGCGTACACACAGTCTGTCCATGCAACTTTGACGCAGCTTACCAGTCAATATTGTCACGATCTTTCCGTTACGATAGAACTTCGCGAAGGCCGTGCGCCTGTCACGATCCTGGAATACTTGCATGAACATCCAGCTAGTCTGGTGGTGATGGGACCGCATGGTCGCCCCTGGTATCAACGTGTGATGATTGGCAGCACGGCGGAAGCTGTGCTCCGTGCGGCGCCGTGTCCTGTTCTGATTGTCCGAAACATGACGGATGCGACCGCACCGCCTCGGCTCAATACCTTGCTCTTTCCTAGTGAGTGCAGCGCGAGCGGCGCGGCCAGTGAAGCCTGGGCTCTACAACTCGCGACAAACAGGGACGTGATTCTTTTGCATGCCATCGAGAATCCCTTGCTCGACATATACGAGCCGGACCAAGCGGAGATCGACATCCAGCACCTGATGGAAGAGTCTCGCGCCCGTCCGCCGCGTTCCGCCCAGCCGTTCTGGGAGCACGCCCATCAAGTCGCGCATGCGAAACTTGCAGCGTTTCGGCAGCAATTACTGGGTGTACATGCCCAGGTCGAATTGCTCGTGCAAGAGGGAGCTGCTGCGGAAAATATCCTGCACACTGCCGAACAAAAAGCGGTAGACCTCATTGTGATGGCGACGCATGGGCGCAGCGGAGTGCGTCGCTTGCTTTTGGGTAGTGTCGCCGAGAAAGTGATCCGCTCAGCGCCGTGCCCCGTGCTTGCCGTGAGGAGCGTATAGGGTGGGAGGCGAAGAATTACGCTGGCGCCTTTTTGCCCACGACTAGCACGGGACAAGGAGAGAGGCGCACCACCCGTTCCGCAACGCTCCCTACCAACATGTGGCCCAAGCCAGTTCTGCCGTGCGAGCCCATGATCACCAAGTCGTAGGGCTCGTCTTCCGCGATTTTACAAATGTCGAAAGCCGGTTCACCAATCAGGGCTTTGACATCTATGAGCACGCGACCATGAGGAGTTTTTTCTACAAAGGCCTTTGTACGGGCTTCCGCATCGGCGCGCAATCCTTCCTCAAAATCCGCGGCGTTGAAATGCCCCCCGATAAGCACTGGCGGATAGGTCGGACGCGGCGCGACATGCAACAAGAGAATACGAGCCCGCCATTTCTCCGCCATCGCGATAGCCCAACCGCACGCTTTCTCTGAGTGTTCGGAGAAATCAAAGGGGACAAGAATTTTGTGAATGTCCATAACTAACCTCCTTCCTCATCACTACTTCAGCAAGCCTGGCGCCAGAGTGGGAAGAGACCAATTTCTCATCTTCGACAGGAGGCGTGGATTTTTTCCCCACAAATGGGAAAATCCTATGACTTTTGGCGGCGATGATGGTGCTCCCCTGACGGTACAAGACTTGCTCTGTTCTTTTAACGAGCAATGGCGATTCTCACATCATCGAAGAAGTCATGACCTACAATGTCGTGACCGTCACTCCTCAGACCTCGCTCCGAGAAGCGGCGCAGCAACTACGACGGCAGCGATTCGGCGCTTTGCCCGTGGTGGAGCACGGAAAGCTGGTCGGCATTATCACCCGTAGTGACTTACTTGACGCCATGCTTGCAGGGGAGACGGAAGAGCAATAAAATAGCGGGAACATTTGACGGAATCTTCTTGACCGGCATTATCGCCGTGCTTCTGACATAAAGGGTCTGCGTCAGCGGCGCGGCGACGCTGACTATTTTTCTTGGAGCGATTGTAGATAGTATACTAACGAGAGAATCTTTCCGCGCACTTCGGTTTGGATCATCGTGCTATTGCCGGTGTCCATGTGAAATTCTTCCCCCCAGATGGGCATCTCGCGCGTGCCGTGACCTTTGACATCGTCCCGTCCATCAACAATGCGGTAAATTTTCCAGAATGGGAAATGGCCGTTGTTTTGCTTGCTCAACTGGGTCAGGTCCGAGGCGGGAACCACTAGGAGTCCAAAAGTCATCATGGGGCCATCTCCCTTTCCCGTTCGTCCGTGACACGCCATGCAATTGTCTTCGTAAAGCGGCTTGCCCACGGCGGCCACCTCTTGTTCTTGTCCTCGCCCTGGTTGGGGCGCGAGTCCCAACAGGAGGCCTCCTCCTATCACAATGAAATGACTCCATTTCCCCAGACGCATAGCTTTCTCCTTTCCCCTCAAGGCTCTTTGCAAAGTAAAAAAAGACAACCGTCGTAGAAACAATAGGAAGCAAAATACCGACCAGGCCGTGAACCCCTCATGTGTTGACCAGCGTTTCCATTTCCCATGCTGCAATTCTCAGCTATGCAAAACGCTATCCGCGATTCTCCTGAGAATAAGAAATTGAGATTGTTTTCCGGATGCGTCGACTCGTGCTCTATCTCAGCAACTCTGCGTCTACACTCGCTGCTTGTCTCTTCTGTGCAACGCCCATTGCCTCGGCATTCGTTGTGCTAAGAGGATGTTTGCTAGAGAGAGGAGGCCTCATGAAACAGCCGGTGAATATCGCAGCTATCATGCCGATCCTCCAGACTCGCCTCGTGGGAAAAAATATCCAATACTGGGCGGAGGTTGATTCCACGAACGCGGCGCTGGCGCGGTTCATCGCAGAAGGATGTGAAGAAGGCGCTGTCGTCTTGGCTGAGGCGCAGCGCGCCGGGCGAGGGCGGCTCGGCAAGTCGTGGATCTCCCCTCCGGGAGTGAATCTGCACCTTTCCGTGTTCTTCAAGCCCCAGATCACTCTTAGTGACGCACGCTTTTTCACGCTGATTGGTTCGATCGCCATTGCTGAGACGTTGGAACTGTACGGTGCGAAGGCGCAAGTGAAGTGGCCGAACGATGTCCTCGTGGTGGACAAGAAAATCGCCGGCGTGTTGGCGGAGATTCGTCTGCACGAGGGTCAGCTTGAGCATGTGATTCTCGGGATAGGCGTCAATCTGAATATTGATCGGCCCACCATGGATGGAGTCTTTGGCGAAGCAGCAGCGGGAGCCACCTCTTTGTTTGAGGCTGTGGGGCGGCAGGTTGATCGGAATGTGTTTGCCGCGCAACTGCTGGGGCGGCTCGAACAGCACTATTTCGCGTTCCAGGAAAAGGGGAAAGCGGTAGTGCTCGACCAGTGGCGCGCACGTTCATTTCTCGGTCGGCGCGTCAGCGTCAAAGAAGAAGACATGCATGTCGAAGGTGTGGCTTTGGATCTTGACGACGAAGGCTGTCTTGTGGTCGCGTTGGACGACGGCTCGTCCGTACGCGTGCGAGAGGGGGAAGTTGTTCCACTACACTCGTGACCTGCAAGGAGAAATTTTGGGGGGAAGTAAGAGGAGAATTTTGAAAATCTGACGCCTATCTCAAGAGGAGACGTACACATGAAAGCGCGTGAGGTAATGAACAAGCGAGTGACTGCTGCAACGCCACGAGCGATTGGCCGTGACCTGGCGTTGCAATTACTCTCCGGTATGTACAGCGGCTTGCCGGTCGTTGACCCAAGTAACCGGGTGCTTGGCGTGGTCACTGAATTTGATCTGCTCAAAGCCGTACAAGATGGAAAAGATATCCAAACGGTCAAGGCCGAAGAAATCATGGGGACGCCGGCAGTGTGTGTTGAAGAAGACGAGCCGATTGAATCGGTCATCAACAAGATGACCGTACATCATGTCATTCGCGTGCCGGTGGTTCGTGACGGCAAACTCGTCGGTGTGATCTCTCGCGCCGATATTCTCAGTCGCATGATTGAGCCGGAGTTTGTCTCGATCTTCGGAGACCAGTGACGCTGAGGAGCGATGGAACGTGGCGACAATGATGAAGGCTTTGCTTGTGGTGACGTTGTGGACAACGGTTGGCTTTGCGCAGGAAGCCGACGTGGTCGCGTCTGGAAAATATGAATTTCGCCAACACTGCGCCATTTGCCACGGCCTCAATGGCAAAGGCGACGGCGTTATGGTGAACCTCAATCTCTTAGTGGACAAACCGCCAGATCTGACCCAGTTGAGGAAACAACACGGCGGGAAATTCCCCTTCTGGGAAGTGTATCGAATTATTGACGGTCGCGAACCGGTGAAAGGACATGGCACACCGGACATGCCGATCTGGGGCGAGCTGTTGAGCATGCAGGGAGGGAAGAGTCTTGACTCAGAAACAAAAGCGACGGAGCGTATTCTGACCCTTGTCCATTATCTACAATCTCTGCAAGAGAAGTAATGGGTGTGGCGGTGATAGAGTGGATGTCCGTGTCGACGCTAGCGAGGACGATGGCCAAGCGATCAATCTTCTCTTTGGGTTGACGCTTGCTTGGAGTAGATGCTGGATGCTCTAGCGTTGGGGTAGTGCTGTGGAGCCCAGCGAGGGAGTCGCTGGGCTCATTGAGAGCGGCCTGTTAAGCCGGAGCCCCATGCATGCGCCAGGACTGGGTGCCCGCCGGCAAAGAAAAGAGCTTGGCCGTATTCTCACGCATAATATCTTGCCGTTGCTGCTCAGTGAGATTCACAGTGTGCTCCGCCAACAGTTGCTGGGACCGAGGCCAGGTGGAATCTGTGTGGGGGAAGTCACTGGCCCACAGGAGCTGTTTGTGCGGCATCTGATGCAAGGAATTGAAGGCGGTGAGATCGTCTTGGAACGTCATCCAGACATTGCTCTTGATATATTCACTGGGCAACTTTGACAAGCCTTTGAGGACGCCGTCCTCCGCATTGAACTTGATCGCATGGTCCATGCGATACATGTAGTGTGGCATCCACCCGGCGTCGCCCTCGGCGCACACCAGTTTCAATTTGGGATGACGCTCGAAGACGCCGCCCAAGACCATGAGCCCCACAACATCTTGCACCGCCCGGATAATGCCGAGAAAATTGTTCATCTCATGTCCCCGATGGGGCATGTTGATGCTGCCTTCCCGCGACGTGAGAATGTGAAAGCAGATGGGCAGGTTCAGGTCAGTGGCGCAGTCCCACAACGCGTTATAATCGGGATGGTCGTAGTCTTCATGAATCGGTCGGCCTGGCATCATCATGCCCACCAGGTCCATCTCTTTCGCCCGTCGGAAATCTTCAATGGCGCTATCTACGCTTAAGACAGCCGTTTGCGCCAACCCGAAGACGCGGTCCGGGGCTTCGCTACACATCTCCTGCAGCCAGCGATTATAGGCTTTCATGCAAGCGTCTTTGTACTCGGGGTCGCGGTGCATGCACAGACCCATCCCAATCGATGCGTAGATGATTTCGGCTGCGATCCCGTCCTGGTCCATATAGGGAACCCGCGCCCTACCACTGTAGGCGGCTTCACGGATGTCGGGGAATTTGATCCTTTTGGCGCGCGAGTTGCGTTCGCGAATGCTGAAGCCCGCCCCATCGATAAAGCCGAGCGCAACCGGGCGTTTCATACCCGGCACGACAAAGGCGTCCGTGCCATCCGGCTGGGCGACCACTCGCGGGGCTGAGTCGCGATATTTCGGATCAATATAGTCCACATAACAGTTCGGCGGCTCACAAACGTGACCGTCGGCGGAAATGATGCCAGGAGGAATCATGCGGTAGTCTCCTTTTTGAACAGTATGGAATTCCCTGTTTTTGTAGCGGATTGTGTGAAGAAAGAGAAGACGTTGTTCGCCAGCCAATTCGTGGGGCAGCTCGTCATTCCGGGCGAGCAGCGCGAGACCCGGAATCCAGACAGAATAACCTGGATTCCCGTTTGTCTTGCAGTGTGATGCTAAGGACTGTGAGACAAAACCTAAAAACGAAGGTCGAAGAGCCTGTCATTGCGAGGAGTCGCAGACGACGAAGCAATCTCGCAAGTGCCGAAATAACTGGGCCAAGATTGCTTCGCTGCGCTCGCAATGACCCCCTGCCCTTACGCCCAGTGTTGGAGTTTTGTCCCATAGTCCTAACGCACCAAACTGAGTGCGTTAACCGTGAGTGTATCGTGGGCTCCTTCGGAAAAAAAATAGGGCTCCACCAAATTGGCCATCGCGCCCACTTGCGTTTGTCCAATCCCTTCATTCTCCGACGGCCACCAGCGCAGACGAACACCAATAGCTTCTGGCGGGACCGGATGCGTGGTGACTTGGCCCCCAGGACCTTCGTAAAAATAATCGCCTTCTTCTCCGTCGCGGGCCACGACCCAGCTTCCCATCCAGCGCTTCCGGTCCTGTGGCTGTTTGTCCGCTTCTCCCCAATCGATAGTGAGTTGTTTGACCATACTCATGCTTTCTCTGCGGGGATATCGAAACCATAGAGTTTCGCCGCGTTCAGTCCCAAGACCTTGCGTCGCTCGTCTTCGGTGAGATCATGCATCGTGCGTTCAATGACTTCCGCCGATCTCGGCCAGGTGCCTTCGTGATGGGGATAATCATCGCCCCAGAGGAGATTCTCGACGCCGATCCACTTTCGATTTTCCAAGCCAATCTGATCCTCTTGAAAGGTGGCGAACCCTTGGCGACGAAAATACTCGCTTGGCAGCATGGACAACTTCGGCGACACCCAGAAGTGATGTTTCGTGTATCCTTCATCCATTGCGGCTAACGTCCAGGCCAACCAACCAATGCCAGCCTCAACCGTGCCAAAGCGCAGCTTCGGAAACCGCTCGCACACCCCAGAGGAGCAGAGTTGCACAATCGGTTCAATCGCCGGCGCCACCGCGTGCCAAACATAATTAATGATCGCGCCGCCGTCTCCGCTTGCGGTCCGTGGGTCTTTCCCCGTGCCAATGTGAAAACTAATCGGCAGCCCGGTGTCTTGAATCGCCGCCCACAGCGGATTGTACACAGGCGAGTTGTACGGCTGCTCCGGGACCTGCACCGGCAGAAACACCGTGCGGTACCCCAGCTTGGCTACTCGTTGGACTTCGGCGATGGCGGTCTCGATATCTTTCGGTGCGATCGCCGCCGACGGAGCACAACGGTGGCGCTGGGGCGCAAACGCCTCGATGGCCCAGTCGTTCCAGACCTTACACATCGCCGTCTGGTGCGCGGCATCAGGCGAGGCCCACATCATGAGCCCACGATTCGGATAAATGACTTCGGCGTCGATCCCATCACGCTCCAGGTCTCGTATGCGAATATCAAGATCGGCGCGGCCAGCTTGAGCGCGTTCAAGATCTTCCCCCTCAAAGGCGACGTCGCGCACGCGCGTGCGGCGCATCCCTTCCACCACCAACCAGCGTTTCCCGTTCTCGTCGGTTTCGAGGCGAGGAATACGATGGCGAAACTTCGGGGCAATCCGCCGTTCCCATAAATCCAAAGGCTCGTGGACATGACAGTCCGCCGACACGACAAAAGACTTCTTCTTCGGGGAACTCATTCCAGGTAAATGAGGCTGATTTTCTGTATTGTCCATTGGTGGAGCGCTCCTGTTGGAAATTTCCGTGTCGACGTCCATGAATGCCGACACGAGGGCATTATGGCGATTGCGCGAGAGCTCGGCAATGGTGGAGCGGGCTATGTATTCGCTGTTCATACAGATTCCAGGAGTTGCCTATCCATGCCTGGAACCAGCTTGCATCGTGCTCCTCGAACAGGGTAATGGTCTTACCTGAACTCTGAAGGAGGTAGCATGAACCAATCCTACGATACGCTCGACCTGCGCCGCGATGGCGGTTTGCTCTGGCTCATCCTCAATCGACCCAAGGCGCTGAACGCACTGAGTCAACAACTGGTGAGCGATCTGCACGACGTACTCAACATGCTGCACGATGACCAGAGCATTCGCGTGGTTATTCTGCGCGGCGCGGGGCGCGCTTTCTGCGCGGGGCTCGACCTCAAGGAGACCAGCGCGGGCGCGAGCGCCGCGAGCGGGCGTGAGTCCGTTGCCGAGGGGCTGCGCGATCAACGTCGCATTGCCGAACTGGCGATCAAGATTCATCGTGCACCGCAACCCTTTATCGCCGCAGTGAACGGTGCGGCGGCGGGCGGCGGCTTTGCCCTAGCGCTCGCCAGTGATGTCCGTATTGCGAGTGAGACCGCGCGCATGAACGCGGCGTTTATTCGCATCGGGCTATCAGCTTGTGATGTGGGCGTGAGCTATTTTCTTCCACGTATTGTCGGCTCTTCTGTCGCCTCTGAACTCATGCTCACTGGCGATTTCATTGACGCCCCGCGCGCGCTGGCGACTGGACTGGTGTCCCGCGTCGTGCCGGAAGCCGAACTCGACCGCGCGGCGGAAGAGATGGCCCGGAAAATTTTGCGCAACTCGCCTCTCGGCGTGCGTCTGACCAAGGAATGTCTCCGCTACTCGGTGGACGCTCCTACGCTTGAAGCTGCTATTGCTATGGAGGATCGCAATCAGATCCTGACGACGCGCACGAAAGACGTGATGGAAGGCATTGCCGCCTTTTTGGAGAAACGCGAGCCCAAGTATGAAGATGCGTAACCGGACGAGCGATAGGCGATTGCTCCGCACCCACAAATCTGCCATACAAAGCGCGTGAACCTTTGGCGCAAGTTACGGCAAGAATTCGCCCATGCGTTCGCACTAATGCCGACTGACGCACCGTTTTCCGCCGCAGAACTTGCGTTGTTGCAGAAAATGGCGACGGTAATTAGTCAGCGGGGCATGATGACGCCAGCGCTGCTATTTCTTGAATCGCTCGGCCCGCTGAGTTTTCTTGGCGGCCAAGTTGTCCACGGGCTCAAGCCATTTCTCGATGTGGTCGTGGCCCCCACGGAACTGGACCGTCTTGCGACTCTGCTTGAACGGCGCGAGGCGGTAGACCAATTGATCGCTTTGCTGCAAGAATAAGAGCATTCCTCAGCATGAACTCTCAACACCTGCGCGTCATTCTTGCCACGGACTGTGGCAGCACCACGACCAAGGCGATTCTGATTCAGCACTTGGGAGACGAATATCGCCAGACCCATCGTGGCGAAGCGCCCACGACGGTTGAAGCACCGTTTGAAGATGTCACTCGCGGCGTGCTCAACGCCATCCAAGAAGTGGAGGAATTGTCTGGCCGTAAAATTCTCGATGGCGAACGCATTATCACCCCGGCGCAGGGTGATCGTGGAGTGGATATCTACATTTCCACCAGTAGCGCAGGAGGCGGGCTGCAAATTATGGTCGCGGGAGTGGTAAAGTCCATGAGCGCCGAGAGTGCGCAACGGTGTGCGTTGGGGGCCGGGGCGATTGTCATGGACACTCTCGCATCCAACGATGGTCGTCCCAGCTACGAGAAAATTGAACGTATCCGCCATCTCCGTCCAGATATGATTCTGCTGGCGGGCGGCACTGACGGCGGCACGATTCCCCACGTGGTGGAGATCGCGGAATACATTGCGGCGGCGGACCCACGCCCCCGTCTCGGCAGCGGCTATCAATTGCCGGTTGTCTACGCGGGCAACAAGGACGCGCGTCCACACGTGCAGCACCTTCTCGGTGAAAAGACCGCACTAGCTGTGACTGACAATATCCGCCCGGTGTTGGAGCAAGAGAATCTGATGCCTGCGCGCCACAAGATTCATGACTTGTTCCTCGAACATGTCATGGCCCAGGCTCCAGGCTATAAAAAATTGATCTCGTGGGCCGGGGCGCCGATTCTGCCCACTCCAGCGGCGGTGGGTATGATCATTGAGACCGTGGCGCGGCGTGAGAACATCAATGTCATCGGCGTGGATATTGGCGGTGCCACGACCGACGTCTTTTCCGTGTTCCAAGACATTTTTAATCGCACCGTCAGCGCGAATCTCGGCATGAGCTACAGCGTGTCGAACGTCGTGGCCGAAGCGGGGCTGGAGAACATTCGGCGCTGGCTTCCGTTTGCGTTTGACGAACAGGCCCTGGGCAATCAGGTCAAAAATAAAATGATCCGCCCCACCACCGTCCCGCAGACCGTAAACGATTTGCAAGTCGAGCAGGCCATTGCCCGCGAGGCGTTGCGGCTAGCTCTCGATCAACATAAGCAACTCGCGGTAGGTCTCAAAGGCGTGCAGCAAGAGCGCTCGGTAGCGGACGCTTTTACGCAGACCGCGTCGGGGCAGAGCCTCATCGACATGTTCACACTCGACTTGATTATTGGCAGCGGCGGCATTCTCTCGCATGCGCCGCGCCGCGCCCAGGCGATGCTCATGCTGATCGACGCTTATGCCCCACTAGGCATGACTCAATTGGCCGTGGACAGCATTTTTATGATGCCGCATTTGGGCGTGCTCTCCACCGTGCACGAGCAAGCCGCCACAGAGGTGTTTACCAAAGATTGCTTAGTGCCTTTGGGAACCTGTGTTGCCCCGCAAGGAACCGGCAAGCCTGGGGCCCCGTGCTTTACCTATCGCTTGGTGCTTCCTGATGAACGTATTCTGGAAGGCTCGTTGACAGTTGGCGATCTACTCCTCATTCCGCTCGAAGCGCTTCATGAAGCACAGCTTGAGTGCACCCCGGCCAAGGGGTTTGACTTTGGGGCCGGGAATGGGAAAAAAGTGACAGGAAGCATCAAAGGGGGCGTGGTTGGCGTGGTGCTTGATGCTCGTGGACGACCGGTCACTATCGTACAAGATGAAAGCGGACGCGTGAAGCAACTCCAGCAGTGGGCAAACGCAATGCAGTTATATCCAGTAGCGGAATCACCAATATAAACACTCTATTTGGGAGATTATGATTAAGGCTCAGCTCGGTAGACGTAACCCGGGGACTGAACGAATCGACCAGGAGGTTATGGCGAATGGATTCGTGGAGCTGCCGATTTCAGCGCATCATACTCTTGTGGCGGGAACACTTCCTCCGCACCATAACGATCCGTTCGACCGGATGCTTATCGCACAAGCGCAGGTGGAGAACCTTATCATCGTAACCCATGACAAAATTTTCTCCGACTACGGGGTGAACGTCTTACGGACGTAAGAACGGTACAAACGACGACCTCTGATTTTATGGCGCACTCCTACACTCCTGGCCTCCGCGTCACGCCGGACGCCTTTATTCGTAGACGACGGATACTGCCTATTCCTGGCGAAGTAACCATCAGTGAAGGTGCTCCTGTGAGTGCGGCCACGGAAGTCGCGCACACCGCCCTGCCTGGAAAAGTCTACCCAGTCAATGTGGCGAACAAACTGAGCATCATGCCGAGCGAGGTTTCTTCGTATTTACTGAAACACGAAGGCGACTTTATCGCTAAGGATGAAACGCTTGCGGAGAACCGCCCGTTCATCAAATGGTTCACGACTCAGGTGCGTGCGCCAATCGGCGGTCACATTGAAAATGTCTCTTCTCTCACCGGTCAGGTGTTTCTACGCGAGCCGCCGGAAACGATTCGACTGACCGCGTATATTGATGGCGTTATTGTCGAGACCATTCCACGCCAAGGCGTGGTGGTTGAGTCCCGCTGCGCGTTCATCCAGGGCATTTTCGGTGTGGGGGGAGAAACCCACGGCACAATCGCGCTGGCCGTGCAGAGTCCGGATGAACTGCTCACGGTTGATCATCTGCGTCCCGAGCACAAAGACCAGATTGTTGTGGGGGGAGCCCTTGTCCAGAAGGACGCCTTTGCGCGAGCGCAAGCGCTTGGCGTCCGTGCGCTTGTGGTCGGCGGGGTGCACGATCGTGACCTCAAAGAACTGTTGGGCTACGATCTCGGCGTCGCCATTACCGGAACCGAGAAGCTCGCCCTCACACTCATTATCACGGAAGGGTTTGGCGCTATCCCTATGGCGCGGAGAACGTTTGATTTACTGGCGGCCAAAGTGGGACAGACGGCGTCGTGCAGCGGGGCGACTCAGATTCGCGCGGGCGTGATCCGTCCGGAAATTGTCATCCCGCTGGAACAAACGACGCAGTTTCAAGTTCCAGGTTCCAAGACTCAAGTCATCGAGGCTGGTATTCAAGTGGGCGACACGATTCGTATTATCCGTGAGCCTTATTTCGGCCTGCTCGCGCAGGTGAAGCTGCTGCCGACGGAGTTGCAACAGGTTCCGACCGAGAGCCACGTGCGCGTGTTGGTCGCCGTGCTGCCGGATGGACGTGAGGTGACGATTCCTCGTGCGAATGTGGAAATGATTGAGGAGTGACGGTGCAACCCAAGCTGGCGGCGAACAAGTGGAGACGGGTGGGGACGATAGGAGCAACGATTGGTTTCCTCGTCGTCTCGTTCCAACCTGACGTTTTTGCCCTCGAAGCGCCTCGTGCGCTCGAAGCGTTCGACATGCCTAGTGATAGCGGAGGAACCGTCGGGCTACGCTGGGCAGCCTCGACATTTGACGACCCATCTACGGTGTATCGAGTCGCTGTGAGCGACCACCAAGGCGAAGCGTTTACGCAGATTGCCGAGTTCCCAGCGAATACCCATTATGAGACCGAAGTTGCCAGTCCGTGGTGGGCATGGGGCGAGAAGCGTCAAGATCGGCATTTCTTTCTGGTCAAATCCGTCGCCAACGAACAACTGACTAACAACCATCTTTATTTCTTCAAAGTCACGGTAGTGCACGGACAAGAACACCCGGAAAGCCCCATTGTGTCCGCCACGCCGCGCGCAAATTTTTTCAACTGGACAAAGTTGAATAATTTGTTGCTCGTGTTGGTCTTTGGTGGAACAGTCATCGTATCGATCCGCCGTGCGCGCGGAAACCCCGACATTTTTCTTCGTCGTATTCCTGGGTTGGACGCGGTGGAAGAAGCGGTTGGGCGTGCTACTGAGATGGGCCGCTCTGTGCTCTACATGACGGGCAGCGGGGAATTGAGTGGCGGCGGAGATCCGTCGAGCCTCGCTACCATTGCGGCGACGGTAATTTTAGGGGAAGTCGCCAAGCGCGTCGCATCCTATGGCGCAGACATCAAAATCCCACATCGCGCGCCGATCGTCATGGCGATCTGCCAAGAAATGGTGCGCGAATCGTACCTCTCAGTAGGAAGACCGGACGCCTATAAAGAGGACGCCAATTTTTTTATCACTCGTGATCAGTTCGCTTACACTGCTGCGGTGGACGGGATGATGCTGCGCGAGAAGCCCGCCGCCAATTTTTTTATGGGCTACTACTACGCAGAGTCATTGCTCTTAGCGGAAACCGGGGCGGCTACTGGCGCTATTCAAATTGCCGGCACGGACGCGGAGCATCAGTTGCCGTTTTTTGTCACGACCTGTGATTACACGTTAATTGGAGAAGAGTTGTACGCAGCCAGCGCGTACTTGTCGCGCGAGCCGGCGCTGGTTGGGACCTTGCGCGCGCAAGACATCGGCAAGGCGGTGTTGTTAGGTGCAATGCTTGGGGGCGCCGTGCTGCTCGCTCTTGGGGAAATGACCGGAACCGCGATGTTCCAGCTCTTTTTTCAACTGTTCAACGACTTCAAGTAGGAACATATTGTGATTTTTTGGAAACGTTCGTTGCCCATCGCCATTACGTTTGTCACCGGCGTACTTTTTGCGGCGCAATACTATGTGCCGCACCCCGTCTCGGAAACCCTACTGAGCGAGGTCTCGGTCTGGAGCCAGATCATCTCGGGGTTCGCCATCATCCTCGGCGTGGGCAGCCTCTTATACACCCATTATCTCAAGATTAAAAGGAAAGAGGCCGGATGGGGCTACAGCGTGGTGATGTTCCTGGCGATGTTTGTCATGCTCGGCGCGGGTCTCTGGTCAGGTGGAAAAACCGAAGGGTCGGCCTTCGGTTGGCTCTACAACAACGTCATGGTGGCGCTGCAAGGGACGATGTTTTCCCTGTTGGCGTTTTTCGTTGCTTCAGCGGCTTATCGCGCTTTTCGCGCACGCACCCCTGAAGCGACGGTATTGCTGTTGTCCGCCATATTAGTAATGAGCGGGCGGGTCCCGCTTGGTGAGCATCTTATTGCGTGGATTGGGGGGGTGTCGGATTGGATCATGAACGTGCCGAATACGGCGGCCCAGCGGGGCATCCTCATCGGCGTGAGTCTTGGCGGCATCGCCACGTCGATCAAAATCATTTGCGGCATCGAGCGGGCGCATCTCGGGGAAGGGAAAGATTGATGAAAGCAAAGGGCAAAAAGCAAAAGGCAAAAAGCAAAAATCGAGAATTCCCTTTGTGTTTCTTCTCATGGTCGATTCCAACTGTGGACTGATCTATGGCCGACTTTGCCCAACGGCTCTTACGTCTTGACCGGCGGATCATCTTCTTGCTGATCGGCCTTGCTACGTTGTTGCCATTGTTGTACCCCGTCGGCCTGCCTATTCGCGTCTCACCAGAAGTGAGGAAGGTGTACGATTATCTAGAAAATATGCCGGAGGGGTCCGTGTTTTTACTCTCTTTTGATTTTGAGCCGGGCGGGAAGCCGGAACTGTATCCTATGGCGATTGCGTTGTTGCGACACGCGTTCCGCAAAAATTTGAAAGTGCTCGGCATGACGCTGTGGCCCGCGGGCACAGGTCTTGCCGAGACCGCCTTTGCGCAAATCGCCCAAGAGAGCCAAAAAGAAAAAGGGAAAGACTACGCCTTTCTTGGGTATGCGCCAGGTGATGCGAGCGCGGTCATCAGCATGGGGCAAGATTTTCACGCGGCGTTTCCGACGGATTATTCCGGCGTCAAAAATACAGAGTTGCCGATTTTAAGCAGCATCCATTCGCTACGTGATATCCCCTATGTCGTGAGTTTGAGCGTCGGCTTTCCCGGGCTCGACACCTGGTACGTGTACGGGAAAGAGAAATATGGATTTGAACTCGGCGGAGGCTGTACGGCGGTGAGCGCGCCCCGCTTCTACCCGTTGCTCGATACCGGGCAGATCAACGGCCTTCTCGGCGGTCTGCGCGGCGCGGCGGAGTACGAAATCCTCCTCGGTCGCGAAGGAAAAGCCTTAGCTGGAATGGACGCTCAGTCCGCCACGCACTTTCTCATCATCTTGCTGATTGTGGTGTGTAACAGCGTCTACTTTCTAAGTGGAGAGAGAAGGAAACGGCGACCATGAGTGCGGAAACTTTGCTCGGCGCGTGGACTGCGGTTGGATTGAGCCTGTGTATGTATAGCTTTCTTTACAAAGACAATCCATTCTTTAAACTGGGCGAACACATTTTTGTCGGGGTCTCGATGGGCTACCTGCTGACCATCACGCACTATGAAGTGATGGTGAATAAACTCTACACGCCGATGGTCTTCCAGGGGAAATGGTGGCTGGTGATTCCGGCGCTGCTGGGATTGCTGATGTTGTCTCGTTTCCTTCCCCCAATCTCCTGGCTCAGCCGCATCTCCTTTGCATTTATTTTGGGGATCAGTTCAGGCGTGGCGATTCCGAGACAAATCTCTTCGTTCATCCTGCAACAAGTCCAGGGCACCTTGAAACCCTTCACCGCCATCGGTGCAGGTGGCTTAGCGCATCTGACCTGGTCGAGTCTCAACCCCCTACTCATCCTCATCGGGGTGGTTAGCGTGCTGTTCTATTTTTTCTTTTCGCTTGAACATACGGGTGCGGCTCGACGAGTGGCGCGGGTGGGAATCTATTTTTTAATGATTTCGTTCGGGGCGGCTTTCGGATACACAGTCATGGCGAGAATGTCGCTGCTCATCGGTCGCTTTGATGAGCTGATTGTGTATGCCTCAGCGGAGTACGACTACGCTACGCTCGTGCTAGTGGCGGTGATGGTGATGGGTTTAGCGTGGTGGGAAAGGGGGCGGAAAAAAATTGGCAGGCAGACTCTTTTGTAAAGAGAGCAGAACGCTCTCACTACTTTGCTAAATCGAGAGGCAAAAGATCGGCGCACTCCGCCCGGACATGAAGGGTCTGGGCTACGCAGCAACGATGGCTAAAGCCAGCTTGCGAGCTCCCAAGCCCCATTTGATGGGGCGCCGCGCTGGAGCCCGGCGATGAATCGCCGGGTGAACGAGGAGACTGCACCGATCCCGAGTGTACGAATCTCATGAGTTTTGGGTTAGCGGGCGCGCTACTGGGCTGCGTGTTCTTCTTGCGCAGCTTCCACTTCAGGCGCTGGAGCCTCTGCCGCAGCGGTTGCCTCTGTCGCCTTCCCGGTTGGCAGAATTTGCATGCGTTCGCCTTTGATGCGCGCAGCTTTTCCGGACAGTTCTCGCAGGTAATACAGCTTGGCGCGCCGCACGCGTCCACGCGTCACAACTTCAATCTTGTCAATCCGCGGAGAATGCAGCGGAAAGATCCGTTCGACGCCGACGCCGTAGGAGATTTTGCGCACGGTGAACGTCGCCCGGTTGACGCCGTTGGCGCGACTGATGACTGCCCCTTCAAATATCTGAATCCGCTCTTTATCACCTTCGATGATTTTAGCGTGCACTCGTACGGTGTCGCCCACCTTAAAATCCGGAATGTCAGACCGTAACTGGCCTGCTTCAATGGCGTTCATAATTTTGCTCATGGTCATTTCCTCCATCCGCCGTCAGCCTTCGACACGCCGCCCTCAATGAAAAGACCAGGCTTCACAGACACGGGGAAAAGATCTGTTGCTGATCCTCTCTCTCGTTGTGTGTTGGGGCGGGTTTTTGACTGTGGCTGAGAATGCTCTCGACTAAAAGTTGGGCTCTTATCTTTATCGTGCTTGCCGGAGACGGTCAAGCATGATGGCCGCGGCGGCGCGAACGGACAAGTGGTTATATTCTCCTACCCCGCGAATCGGTTCAAGTACAATATCTGCCCTCTCCAACACTTCCTCGGTCAATCCCCACCCGGTTCCTAATACCAGCAGAAGCGGGGCTCCTGATTCGTCCAGCAATTTCTTCACCTCCGCAAAAGAAGTCCGTTTCGGTCCCGAACGAGCGGACGTTACGACTACACAGGGAGCTGTCCCAGTCTCGTGGACGATTGTTTTGATCACGTCATCAAGGTCATCCGCCAGGGCGACGAGTGAAAGCGCGTCCTTCCGAGTTTCATTATACACACTGCCATAGCCGTGTTCCCAATGGTCAAGGATTTTTTCAGAAAGGGCGCGCAGCGTCCGAATTGGATTCGCCACAAAGTAGCGCTTGACTCCATAGGTCCGCGCCGAACGGGCGATGTCATGGATATCCATGTTGGTGATTGACGTGGTCACCACCTTATGGTCCTTGTCGTACACTGGATAATGCAAGAGGGCGAGGTACAAATCTGCCATGCAAACGTTCCGCCTCAGTCTTCATTACTTTCCTGCGCCAGCCAGCGCTGTTCTTCTTCACTCACCTTTGCCCGTGCGAGCAAGTCAGGCCGACGTGCTCGGGTACGGAGGAGTGCTTGCCGACGCCGCCAACGCGCAATTTCCGCATGGTTGCCCGAGAGTAAAACTTCAGGGACATGCAGGCTCCGGAACTCTTCTGGGCGGGTGTACTGTGGATACTCTAATAAGCCGTCGCTAAAAGACTCTTCCTCCGTCGACTCTTGCCGTCCGACAAAGCCCGGCGTCAAGCGAGATACTGCATCGACGATGACCAACGCAGCGACTTCACCGCCATTAAGCACATAATCGCCAATCGAAATTTCTTCATCGACAAAAGCGCGCACCCGTTCATCCACCCCTTCATAACGGCCACATACGAGGACCAGCGTCTCTTTGGTGGCGAGCCTCTTCACTTTTTCCTGGGAAAGTAGAGTTCCTTGCGGCGATAACAGAATGCGCCAAGGCTGTACGAGCGACGCACAAATCTGCTCTAACGCACTCACGATCGGTTCGGGTTTCATCACCATGCCCTGACCACCTCCGTATGGTGCATCGTCGGTGGACTTATGCACGCCAGTCGCGTAAGCGCGCAGGTGATGGACGGTGCAGGAGATGATGCCCTTATCTTGCGCCTTTTTGAGGAGACTGACTGAGAGCGGCGAAACGAAAAATTCGGGAAAAATGGTAAGGAGATGGAAGTGCATGGCGGACCATTGTGAATTGTCGTCAGTGGAGAGTGAGGCTGCTACTCAAGGAGCCCCGGTAAGGGCTTGATAACTGCCCGCTTGCCGGCAAGATCGATGGAACGGACAATCTCGTCGGTCACCGGAATCATATGTTCGGTCGTCCCTTGCCGCACCACCCAGACATCGTGGCCGCCAGTGAAAAAAACGTGAGCAATTGACCCAATGGGCTCGCCAGTATTGGTGACAACGTCCAGGCCGATGACTTGATAGTAGTAAAATTCTCCGTCTTGCAGAGGAGGAAGCACATGATCCTCGACAGAGAGAACGGAATCGCACAAGGCTTGCGCCTGCTCAAGAGACACGATTCCCTGTAGGCGAATAAGCCGATACGGGGCATGGGTGCGAACACCTTCCACGATCAAATGGCGCACCTGCCCATCACGCCCCAGAAGAGACACGGTGAGACCTGTCTGCAAAGTTGAACAAGGAAACGCGTAGGGAAGAAATCGCAATTCCCCACGCACTCCGTGGGTGTTGACCAAGCGGCCCAAGGGAATCCCTTGGGGCTCGCTTGACGCGTTACTTCTCTTCGACGATTTCAAGGACAATTTTGCGATTCGTTCGCGAAGCAACTGCATTGAGTAACGTCCGGATGGATTTTGCGGTTCGTCCTTGCTTTCCGATAATACGTCCGAGGTCATCCTTGGCCACCCGCAGTTCGAGAATCGCGGCGGTCTCGCCTTGAATTTCTTTCACCTCAACTTCGTCAGGGTGATTTACCAAAGCCTTGGCTAAGTATAAGACGAGATCCTTCATAGCGTTCTCCCCTCCCCCCGCAGATTCAAGCTGCCGCTACTTTTTCAGCTCTCTTGATCAATTGCGCAACTGTTTCGCTTGGCTGGGCTCCATGTTGCAACCAACGATCGAGCTTCTCTTTTTTCAGTTCTACAATTGCCGGATTCTTCGTAGGATCATAATAGCCGACTTGGTCAATGTAGCGGCCATCTCGTGGCGAGTGTGAATCGGCTACCACGATACGATAGAATGGCTTCTTTTTCGCCCCGTGACGGGCGAGTCTAATTCTTACCATAGGTCTCCTTTGCTGCCGTTTTATCCGTTTCCCCAGATGGAAGGGACGCCCCGTCCCATTTTGCCCATCCCTAACTGGGTTATTTTTCTCATCATTTTTTTGGCTTCCAGGTATTGCTTGAGAAAGCGATTTACCTCCGCCACCGAGGTGCCGCTCCCAACCGCAATTCGACGCCGGCGGCTGCCGTTGAGAATCTCGGGCTTTCGTCGTTCTTCTTTGGTCATCGAACAAATAATTGCTTCAATATGCTTAAACTCTTTTTCGGCGGCTGTCATGTCCGCCCCCTGCATCAGCTTCTTGCCGCCGGGGAGCATGGCCAGCAGGTCGGTCATCGATCCCATCTTTTTCAACATCCGCATTTGCTCGGAGAAATCTTCGAGTGTGAATTGATTTTTCCGGAGTTTCTTTTCGAGAATTTCCGCTTGCTTCTGATCGTAGACCTTTTCCGCCTTCTCGATTAACGAGAGCACATCTCCCATGCCGAGAATACGAGATGCAGCACGGTCCGGATAGAAGGGCTCGAACGCGTCGGATTTTTCTCCAACGCCGATGAAGAGGATAGGTTTCCCGGTCACGGCCCGAAGCGAAAGCGCAGCGCCGCCTCTCGCGTCGCCTTCTACCTTAGTCAAGATCACGCCGTCAAGGCTGAGCCTGCTGTGAAACCCGCTTGCGACATTCACCGCTTCCTGGCCAGTCATGGCGTCAGCGACAAACAAGATCTGATGGGGCTTTGCCGCGGCTTTCATGCGCTCCAATTCCGCCATCAGTTCTTCATTGACCTGTAAGCGGCCAGCAGTGTCGATGATAACAGTATCGTACCCTTGACGACGCGCTGCTTCGATCCCTTCAGTCGTCACCGTTACTGGGTTAGTAGCAGGCCCATCCGTTGGCGTGGGGTGGATCGCCACGCCAATATCTGAGGCAATAATACGGAGCTGCTCGATGGCGGCAGGTCGTTGGATATCGGCAGGGATCAGATAAGGCGAGCGTTTGAGTTCGAGCTTCAAGTATCGGGCCAGCTTGCCAGCGCTTGTGGTCTTTCCTGAGCCGTTAAGTCCCACGAGCATGAGGACCGCTGGTGGAGGGGTGGCGAGGTCCAACTGAGCGCTTTGCCCGCCAAGCAGTTCTACGAGTTCATTATGAACGATCTTGACGACTTGTTGACCAGGAGAAAGGCTGGCCAACACTTCTTGGCCCAGAGATTGGGTCTTGACCCGTTCGACAAATTCTTTAACGACGCGAAAATTGACATCGGCTTCGAGCAGCGCGAGGCGCACTTCACGCAGCGCTTCCTCGATGTTTTTTTCCGTCAGTGTCCCGTGACCACGGAGGCGACGGAAAACGGCGTCGAGCTTTTCTCCGAGGGATTCAAACATGGCGACTCATACTTATCACACAAGAACAAACAAAGTCGTTAGGCTCTCCTCACATATAGAAACCCCTACAGAAAGTCAATCAATTCGTAAGAGCCCCTTCCTTGCACGGACATGGGAAATGGGGTAGCTGTGAGAGAGACGCGTCATGGCAAAATATCGATTTCTTCTGGGAGTTTTCTTGGTTGTTGGAGCAGTTGCTTACCTGATTTATACCGGCATCCGAGAAACTAGCAATTACTACCTCACGATCGAAGAATTCTTACCCCAAAAGGAGGCGTTCGCCAATGAAGGCGTACGTCTCGCTGGTCGCGTGCAAGCTGGGTCCATCCACTGGGATCCCAAAGACTTGCAACTGCATTTTGTCCTCGGACCGTTTAAAGAACAAGCTGGAACTATAATTCAGCCTAGTGGTATTCCGGTCCGTTATCAAGGGATTCTTCCTGACATGTTCGCTGAAGGACGGGATGTGATTGTCGAGGGGCGTTACAGTGCTGAGCACGCGCTCCTGGCGAAAACGTTGATGACGAGTTGTCCTTCAAAATATGAGCCAGAAAAAGCCGCCACCCAAGCGAAGGCGGCAACTTCTACTAACCCATAACTGCTAAACGTTGTTGCCAGCAGTGGAATTTTTCTCTGGACGCTTTCATCATGACACATTTAGGCTCTCTTGCGCTGTACCTCGCCTTTCTGCTCGCCGTGTACGCTCTGTTCACTAGCTTATGGGGAGCATTGCGGCAGCGCCCGCAGTGGATTGCGAGTGGCGTCCATGCAGCGTACGCGGTCTTTGGCTGTGTTGTCATGGCGGTGGTCGCACTACTCCACGCCTTGCTCACCCGAGATTTTAATCTTGAATATGTCTCCTCGTATTCAAGCTCCACGCTTCCGCTGCAATATACCATTGCCGCGCTTTGGGGTGGGCAGAAGGGCTCGTTGCTCTTTTGGACATTTATCCTGAATTTATTTTCTACTATTGTCCATATACAAAATAGACATAAGCACCGAGAACTCATGCCGTATGTAACGGCTACCTTGATGACCATCGCGCTCTTCTTCTTGGGCCTGCTGTGCTTTGTGACGCCCCCGTTCGAGCGGCTTGCGTTCACACCGCGAGAAGGCTCGGATCTGAATCCCTTACTACAAAACTATTGGATGACCATTCATCCGCCCTCCTTGTATCTTGGGTATGTGAGCGCCTCGGTGCCGTTTGCTTTTGCCATTGCCGCGCTCGTGACCGGAAAGCTGGGGGACGTGTGGATTCGCACGACCCGCCGGTGGGCCCTAACCTCTTGGTTTTTCTTATCCGTGGGCAACATGCTCGGCGGACGCTGGGCCTACGAAGTGCTCGGCTGGGGCGGGTATTGGGCGTGGGACCCGGTGGAAAACGCGGCGATCATGCCGTGGTTCACTGCGACCGCCTACCTGCACTCGGTCATGATCCAGGAAAAGAAGAACATGTTGAAGGTCTGGAACATAGTGCTGGTGATTCTCACCTTCTCGTTAACGATCTTTGGCACCTTCCTCACCCGCAGCGGCGTCATTTCCTCCGTGCATTCCTTCACGCAGTCGGGGCTCGGTCCCTATTTCATGGCCTTCCTCATTGTAGAACTGTGCGTGGCTCTGGGATTACTTTTGTATCGCCTTCCTGATCTCAAGAGCGAGAATGAACTGGACTCCGTGCTCTCCCGAGAAGCCGCCTTCTTGCTTAATAATTGGGTGCTAGTGGGATTGGCCTTCGCCACTTTTTGGGGCACGGTTTTCCCCGTGCTCTCCGAATGGGTACGCGGCGTGAAAATTACCGTAGGTCCGCCGTTCTTTAACAAAGTGAATGGACCGTTGGGGGTGTTGCTCCTCCTGCTCACTGGAGTAGGGCCGATCATCGCGTGGCGTCGCGCCAGCATGAAAAGTCTGCGCCGAAATTTCACGACCCCATTGCTCGTGGGGCTCGTGGCGGGAGTCGCGTTTTTTACGTTGGGATACCGCAACTATTACGCGATCACTATTCTTTCGTTGTCGGGGTTTGTCCTTGGCACGATTTTCTCGGAGTACATTCGCGGGACGCGGACTCGGCAAGCGATTCTCCACGAGAGTGCGACCCGGGCGCTGGGGCAATTGGTGAGCAAAAATCCGCGCCGCTACGGTGGGTACATTGTTCATATCGGCGTCGTCCTGATTTTCATCGGCGTGGCTGGCTCATCGTTCTTCAAGATCGAGCGGCAGATTTCTTTGCAACCTGGAGGGGCCGTTGAGGCTGGCCGCTATCAACTCCAGTACAAAGGCATCCAAGACCATGATACTCCCCATATCTTTTCGCAAATTGCTGAGCTAGAAGTCTCTCTCGACGGTCAGCCAATCGCCGCCATGCATCCGGAAAAACGCTTCTACAAAAGACAACAGCAACCCGCGACGGAAGTCGCGATCCGTCCGACCTTACGCGATGATTTGTATGTCGTCCTAGGCGGCTATGATGAGGCTTCGGGCCTCGCGACTTTCCAGATTTTTGTGAATCCGTTGCAGTCGTGGCTGTGGATTGGCGGCATCCTGCTCGTCCTTGGGGCCTGTGTGACGATGCTGCCGAATCCAGCTGAGCGTCACGCCTTGGCCTTGGCGCGTCCTCAGGCGGAATTGGCGAGAGACTCGGTGACAAACTAAGACGGAACGCTATGAAACTTGCTTTCTTGCGTGATGCGTGGTGCGTGGTGTGCAGAGTCCGTAGCGTGCGGTCTGCGCACGAGAATCATGACGTGTTGAAAAGTCGTGCGCGCAGCGCACGTTACCCCTCTCGCTTTCTACATTTTTGCTTGTTGCCTGTGGCCTGTGGCTTGTGGCTTTACAGTTTCCCAATGGACGTCCTCGCTGCTACAACGCAGGAAGTTGAGGAGGCGCTGACGTGTCAGTGCGGTTGCGGCTTAACCGTGCACAGTTGCAACCATCTCCAGTGTGGTTTTGCCGTGCCCGCCAAGAAAACCATTGCCGAACTGACTGCACAAGGACAAGGGAAAGAAGAAATCACCACGTCCTTCGTGTCCCGCTACGGAGAAAAAGTGCTCTCGGCCCCAACGACGACGGGCTTCAATTTAGCGGCATGGGTTACTCCCTTTGCCGCACTTCTCGCTGGTGGCGTCCTCATCGGGCTCATGAGCTTCCGCTGGGCTCGGCGACCACAAGCTGACAGCGCTGAGCCACATCCGATCTCGTCTTCAACCGATGTGTATCGGGAGCAGCTCAAGAAAGAACTGGAATCATTTGAAGGGTAAACTACCTGTTCCTTGTCAGAAGAATCGCCTATGACCTTCCTCCTCTACTTAACCGGTTTACTTTTTATCAGCGCCGTCGCGGCGTTTGTTGCGTCTCCGTTATTAACGCGAGACGAGAACCAGGAGGCCGAGCTGGAACCCGACGCGGAGTTTGCCCGCTGGGAGAAACAAAAGACCGAGGCGTATGCCGCCATTAAAGAAGCCGAGTTTGACCTGCAAATGGGCAAGCTCACCCAGGAGGATTATCTCGCAATCCACGAAAAATATGAGGCTCGCGCTTTAGAAGCTCTGGCGCAATTAGATACCGTCAACGGCGCGCCGCAGCCACGCGCCGCAAGGGAGCGCGCCATAAGCGCTGCTACCGAGTCTTGAGGTTGAAAGCCTGTGGTCCTTTTTCTCCTGGTCTTACGAGAAATTCTACTTCGTCCCCTTCTCGCAGATCTTCAAAATGGATTTTGGGCGCCAGTTTCGAGCGATGAAAAAACACTTCGTCTTTGCCTTCGTCCGGAGTAATGAACCCAAACCCTTTGTCTTTGACAATTTTCTTAATCGTTCCAGTCATAGCCGCCTCCCTGTGACGCCATGAAAAAAGACCTGCTGCTGTTTGTCAAGCGAATCTTACTGCGACCTCTCTTTTTTCTTCATGGAGTCCTTATTTATACTACATCATGAAAGACTTGGTCATTGAAGCCGAGAACGTGCACAAAACCTTCGCATGGACCCCAGTGCTCCAAGGCGTCTCGTGCCGTGTTCGCGCAGGGGAGATCGTTTGTCTCTTTGGTCCTAACGGCGCTGGCAAGACCACCTTGCTCCGGGTGCTGGCGACGCTTTTACAACCCTCAGCCGGACATTTGCGATTGTTTGGCCAGGTTCCAACCGCAGCAGCCGTCCGTCGGCGTTTGGGGTTTCTGGGGCACGAGAGTTTTCTCTATCCCGACCTCACTCCGGTAGAGAATCTGACCTTTTACAGTCGAGCATATCAACTTACGAATGCCGCAGAGCGTACCGAGAAAGTCTTAGAGCAAGTGGGGCTGCAACAATGGCGCGACACCCAGGTGCGCATCTTTTCCCGCGGCATGGAACAACGCCTCTCGCTTGCGCGCACCTTGCTCCATGATCCAGATCTCTTTCTTCTCGATGAACCCTACGCTGGACTCGACGCGCGGGGCATTACCACGTTGCAGTCGGTGTTGGTCACGGCGAAGGATCGGGGGAAAACCGTCGTGCTCACCACACACGACTTCGCCTTGGGGCTCGACATCGCTAGCCGAGCGCTGATTCTGCATCGCGGCCGTATCGTTTGGGAGTCCACCGCGCCGCTGCCAGCGGCGCAAGAGTTTTCTACCATTTACCAACAGTATACTCAGCCCTCAGCATAATGTGGCCCATCATTTGGAAAGATGTCTTGCTGGAATTGCGGACGAAAGAACGTCTCTCGTCGCTTTTCGTGTTGTCGTTTCTCATCATTCTCGTTTTTGTCTTTGCCCTCAGTCCAGAACAAGCGCAACGTCCAGAGAGCGGAGCCGCTGTTCTGTGGGTCACGGTATTATTCGCCGGCATGTTGAGTTTACAACGTGGATTTCTACTTGAACAAGAACGTGGTTGCTTTGCGGGCCTCCTGCTTACGCCCATTGATCCCAGCTCACTCTTTCTGGCAAAATTCCTCGGCAATGTTGGGTTTCTCCTCGTTGTTGAAGCTATCGTCACTCCGATCACCTTAGTATTGTTAGGAGTGACCTGGTCGCCCGGGCTCTTCATGCTGCCAGTCGTTGAGCTGCTCGGCATCGTCGGATTCTCTGCCCTAGGTACGCTGTTGTCAGCAATCGCCGTGCGTACGCGTGCACGAGAGGTGTTATTGCCTGTGATGTTACTGCCGTTGCTCATTCCATTGCTGATTGCCACAGTGAAAATGACCAGCGATCTGCTCGGCGGTGAGTCGTGGTCGCTGGTGTGGCTGCGTGTCCTACTCGCGTTCGATGTGATTTTTGTGGTAACAGGATGGCTCATCTTTGGACAAGTTGTACGGGAATAACAATGAGAAAATTTGCTCCGTCCGCGGATACGTTGCTGCCGGGGCTCACCTGCATCGCTATGCTGATGGCTCTGGCAATGATCTTTCTCTACGTCCCCAATGAACAGATGCAGGGAGTGGCGCAACGTATTTTTTATGTTCACCTGCCGATTGCGATTAACACCTACTTAGGATTCTTTACCGTGGCCGGAGCCAGCGCCGCGTATCTCTGGCAAGGAGATCGTTTCTCCGATTTGCTAGCCCGCGCCGCCACCGAGATCGGCATGGTCTTTTGTACGTTGGTCATCATTACCGGCTCGCTCTGGGCGCGCCCCATCTGGGGAGTGTGGTGGACGTGGGACCCGCGCTTGACGATGGTGGTGATTCTTTGGACCATCTATGCGGCCTACTTGCTGCTGCGCATGTTTGCTGGGGATACAGAGCAGACCGCACGGTATGCGGCAGTCCTTGGCATTGTCGGCGTGTTGGACATTCCCATCTTGCATGTCGCCACACGACTGTGGCGGGGCATTCATCCCAAAGTTGAAAAGATGGCTCCGGAGATGATGTGGACGTTGTTGGTGTGTTTCCTCGCGTTTCTGCTGCTCTTCTGCTGGCTGCTGTGGCTGCGGGTGCGGAGTTTGCAGCAGCGAGACGAGATCATCGCGTTACGCCAAGCGGCATTAGGCGCTTGGTAGTGAGAGCATTTTCATGTTGTATCTTCTTGTTGCTTTTAGTGTCACCTGGCTCGTGATCTTCTTCTACCTCTTGTTCATTGCTCGTCAACAACGTCGTCTTTCTCAAGAACTCGATACGCTGAAACGCTCACTCCAAGGCGACAAACCATCGTAGGAGACCCACTGGGGCACGAAAAAGGTTTCCGTGCATTCCTTGCGCCTCCACGTTGTCGGGCGTATGTTCGCAGCGATATTTCGCCAAGCTGCCGCAAGCTGCCACAGTTCGCATAAGGAGGGGCTATGTCCACGGAACAAACGAAAGAACAAAACAAAGCGCTCGTGCGTCGAGCGATTGCCGCCTTGAGCCGAGGCGATATGGAAGGCTTCATGGCCGACGCCGCTGATGATGTCACGCTCACGGTGATGGGGTCCGGCATTCCACCCATGCAGGGTAAGCAAAAAGTGCTCAAGGGGCTTCGAAATGCCCTGGTCGCGCGACTGGAAAACGGTGGCGCTATCGCCATGACGATTGAGAATCTCATTGCTGACGGGGATTTCGTGGCTGAACAAGCGCACGGCGTGGCGCGCACGAAAACCGGCAAGGATTATAACAACACTTACTGCCGCGTGTGGCGCATCGCCAGCGGAAAAATCCAGGCGATGCAGGAATACCTGGACACGGAGTTAGTGCGCTCGTGTCTGCTTGAGTAGAAAAACGAGGCGCCTCGAGAGAATCAAGTTCTATCCACGGGAGGGATTAATGGTGTCGGATCGTCGAGAAGGAATCTATGCCAGCCTCACTTCGGATTGGCGTTTGTTCATGCTTGTGGGGTTCGTGTTCGGGCTAGCGCTGCTCAACACCTCAGCACTATGGGCTGAGGAGGAAACTCCATCGGAAATTTTTAATCGCATTTGTTCAAACTGTCATAATACTAACCCGCCACCACGGGCCATGCGCGGCGAGCAGTTGCGTGCGCTGCCGCCAGAGAAAATCTTTTTCGCGCTCGATAAAGGGCTGATGACGATGTATGTGTACAACGTCAGCCAAGAGCGGAAGAAAGCGTTGGCGGAGTTCATTACCGGCAAAACGTTGGGCTCCACAGCCGAGGCGCCGGAAGAGTTGCAGCGCTGCGCCAAAAGCGAGCCGCTTCCTGCTGACGCCCTCAGCAAGCCGCACTGGTCTGGCTGGGGCATTGACCTCGCCAATACGCGCTTCCAACCGGGAGCGCAAGCGAAGTTGGACCGCACGGCGTTAAGCAAGCTGCAATTGCGTTGGTCCTTTGGTTTTCATAACGCGGCCACGGTCGGCACCCAGCCTGCCGTGGTGGGCGGACGGCTCTTTATTGGCAGCATGTCGAACGCCATTTATTCGCTCGATGCTCAAACCGGGTGCGCCCATTGGAAATTTGACACCCGTGGCGCGGTCCGTGCGACCATGTCCGTTTTACCTGCGCCTGGTAGCAATCCGCCACGCTATGTAGTGTATGCTGCGGACCGTAAAGGGTGGGCCTACGCGCTGGACGCGAACACCGGCGAGAAGATTTGGGAGTACCTAGCGGATGACCATCGTGACACGGCCATCAGTGCGGCCCCCGTGGTGTATAAAAACCGCGTGTACATCGCTGCCGCTTCCACGGAGGAAGCCAGCGGTTCTTTCCCCGAGTACGAGTGCTGTACGTTTCGCGGGAGTGTCACCGCGCTTGACGCTGCGACTGGCAAGCTCATCTGGAAAACCTACACGATTCCAGATCCGGCGCAGCCCACCAAGAAGAACACGAAAGGAACGCAACTCTATGGTCCGGCTGGCGCTGGAGTGTGGTCGGCGCCGACGATTGATGAGCAACGCGGCCTGATCTATATCACCACCGGTGATGGCTATTCGCCTCCAGCCGCAGTCACCTCTGATGCGGTGATGGCGCTCGACTTGGCGACTGGGGCGGTTCGTTGGGCCAAACAAACCACGCCGGGAGATGCGTTTACCCTGGCGTGCCTGACGCCCAGCGCCGATCCCATCGCGCGTGAAAAATGTGGACCGGATATCGACTATGGGTCTTCCGCTATTTTGCGGAAAGGGAAAGATGGCCGCTCGGTGGTGCTGGCTGGACAAAAGTCCGGCGTCATGTATGCGCTTGATCCTGACAAGAACGGCGAGTTGGTCTGGGAAAAGCGACTCTCGCCCGGCGGTCTCCTCGGCGGCATCGAGTGGGGGTTCGCAGCTGACGATCAAATTGCGTACGTGCCGATCTCCGATGTGTGGGAGAATACGGCCGCCCCGGAAAAAGCCGGCGGCATCCATGCGGTGAAAATCGGTACTGGCGACGTTCTTTGGCAGGCCGCGCCTCCCAAGCCCGACTGTCTCGACACAGTGGGCTGCAGCGCGGGGCAGCCCCAAGCTGCTACGCTCATCCCCGGCATTCTCTTGGTTGGAGCTATGGATGGATACATGCGCGCGTACGATCCCAAGACCGGGAAGGTCATTTGGAAGTATGACACCAAACGGAAATATGACACTGTGAACAAAGTGCCCGCCAATGGCGGGTCATTGAACGGGGCCGGAGTCACCGTCGTTGATGGCTGGCTGTACTTCACTTCCGGCTACAGTTTTAACGGCATGCCGGGAAATGTCCTGCTGGCCTTTGGACCGCCGCAAGGAAAATAGTCTGCATGAAGTTCTCTGAGATCGTCGATCAAGCCGTTGATTTGCTGCGCGCCCGCGGTCGGATGTCTTACCGTGCGTTGCAGCGGGAATTCTCCTTGGACGAGAAGATCCTCGACGATCTCAGAGAAGAACTGCTCTTCTCTCATCCGCAAATTTCCGAAATAGACAACCGTGGATTGGTCTGGGCAGATGCTTCGCTAATTCCAAGTTCAACGCCTGTCCTGAGCCCGGTCGAAGGGTTCAACGTTTCAAGTTTCCAACCCCTAACTCCTAACACCCAACCCCCAGCCCCCGAACCTCGTCCCCCGGTCAGCTACACCCCGCAACATCTCGCCGAGCGCATCCGTGCGGTGACGGTCACCGATGGTGAGCGGAAAACCATCACGGCGCTGTTTGCCGACCTTAAAGGCTCGACCGCGTTGATTGAAGGACTCGATCCCGAAGAGGCCCAGGCGATTATTGATCCCGCGTTGCAACTGATGATGGATGCAGTGCATCAGTATGAAGGCTATGTAGCCCAGGCGTTGGGAGACGGTATCTTCGCGCTCTTTGGTGCGCCCATTGCCCATGAAGATCACCCCCAACGCGCGCTCTATGCGGCGCTACGCATGCAAGAGGAGATGCGCCGCTATGCGGAGACGCTGCGAGCAAAAGGCTATCCGCCGTTGTTGATGCGGGTGGGACTCAACACCGGCGAGGTGGTGCTGCGCTCGATCCGCAAAGACGACTTGCATGCGGATTACGTGCCGGTGGGCCATTCAACCAACCTGGCGGCGCGTATGGAGCAACTGGCTACCCCTGGGGCGATTGTAGTGTCAGCCTACACGCATCGGCTCACTGACGGCTATTTCGCCTTCAAAGACCTGGGGCCGACACAGATTAAAGGAGTCGCCGACTCGCTCAACATTTACGAAGTGCTCGGCGTGGGCCAATTACGGACGAGATTGCAAGTGTCCACTCGTCGTGGACTCACGCGGTTTGTGGGACGGCAGAGTGAGATGGAGCAGTTGCAGCGAGCATTAGAGCACACCAAAGCGGGGCGCGGACAGATCGTCGGGACGATGGGCGAGCCGGGACTCGGCAAGTCGCGGCTGTTTTATGAGTTCGAGCTGCTCTCCTTGGGCGGCTGTCTGGCGTTGGAAGCCTACTCAGTCTCGCACGGCAAAGCGACGGCGTACTTGCCGGTGATCGAGTTGCTCAAGAATTACTTCGACGTCCAAGCCACCGATGACGAACGCAAGCGCCGTGAGAAAGTGCTCGGAAAAGTTTTGGGACTCGATCGCAGCCTGGAAGACACGCTGCCGTATCTGTTTGCTTTACTGGGGATTGAAGAGCAGCCCTCTCCGTTACAGCAGATGGACCCGCAGATTCGCCGCCGTCGCACATTTGACGCACTCAAGAAGTTGTTCCTCAGAGAAAGTCTCAATCAGCCGTTGGTGTTGATCTTCGAAGATTTGCACTGGATTGACGGGGAGACGCAGGGCTTTCTCGATGTGCTCAGCGAGAGTGTGGCCAGCGCCAAGCTGTTGCTCTTGACTAATTACCGCCCTGAGTATCGGCATGAGTGGGGGCAAAAGACGTATTACACGCAGTTGCGGCTCGCGCCGCTAGGCAAAGCTGAGGCGGAGGAACTGCTGACGTTTCTGCTCGGCAGTGACGCCAGTCTCACGTCTCTCAAACAGCTGATCTTAGAGAAGACTCAGGGTACACCGTTCTTCATGGAAGAAGTGGTCCAAACACTGGTGGAGGACGGGGTGCTCACTGGTGTTCCGGGATACTACCAGCCCACGCAACAGATAGTTATTTTGCAAATTCCGACAACGGTGCAAGCTGTATTGGCGGCCCGCATCGACCGTCTCGCCCCAGAGGAAAAGACCCTGCTGCAACAGCTCTCCGTCATTGGTCGGCAATTTCCTCTGAGCTTAGTGCGCCACGTCATCCGGCAACCCGAAGATGACCTTTACCGGCTGTTGGCGTCGTTGCAGCGCAAAGAGTTTCTCTACGAGCAGCCCGCCTTCCCGGAGAGCGAATATATTTTCAAGCATGCACTGACCCAAGACGTGGCCTACAACTCGGTGCTCGTCGAACGGCGGAAAGTGTTACACAAGCAAACGGGGCAGGCGCTAGAGCAAGTCTACAAAGAGAAGCTGGCCGAACATTACGATGAGTTGGCGCATCATTACAGTCGCAGCGCCAACACGGAGAAAGCGGTTGACTATCTCCAGTTAGCGGGGCAACAGGCTGTGCAACGGTCGGCGAGTGAAGAGGCGATCAATAACTTTACGATTGCCCTGGAGTTGCTGAAGACTCTCCCAGACACCTCCGAGCGTATCCAACATGAACTCACGCTGCAAATCGCCCTGGCGACGCCATTGGCATTCGTCAAAGGTCCTACTGCGCCAGAAGTGGGAGCAGTGTACTCTCGCGCGCTTGCGCTGTGCCGGCAGGTCGGTGAGACTTCGCAGCTCTCCCCAGCGCTCTGGGGCACGCGGCGGTTTTATTTATTTCGGGGAGAGCTACAAACCGCGCGTGAACTAGCTGAGCAACTTATCCCCCTGGCCCAGCGAGCGCAGGACTCTGCACTTCTCCCCGCAGCACACTTTGGGTTAGGGTCGGTCTTGCATTCGTTGGGAGAGTTGGCCTTGGCCCGCACTCATTGTGAGCAAGCCCTTGCCCTTGCTGACCCTGCGCAGCGTAGCTCCGCCCTTGCTTTTCTTGGAGTGGACCTCGAGGTGTTCAGTCTCCTCCATCTGGCCACTATCTTGTGGTTGCTTGGGTATCCGGATCAGGCGCTGACACGGAGTCGTGCGGGGCTCACTCTAGCTCGGGAGATCGCCCACCCTTCCAGCCTGGGTTTTGCGTGGTTCATGAATACGATTCTTCACCAATTTCTCCACGAAGCACTGGCTGTTGGGCAGCAGGCCGCAGCACTGATCGCGCTCTGTAACGAGCACGGATTTGTTGCTCCTTTAATAGGCGCCATTGTACGGCGTGGCTGGGCGTTGGCTGAGCAGGAGCAGGTAGAGGAAGGCATTCAACAGATACGCCGGGGCATGGCTGCTCACCAGGTCGCAGGGATCGAGCTGTACCAGCCGTATAATCTTGCAGTGTTGGCCGAGGCCTATGAGAAAGCGGGGCAGGTGGAGGAAGGGCTGGCGGCACTCGCCGAGGCGTTAACGATGATAGACAAAAGTGGAGAACGGTTCTACGAAGCTGAAATTTACCGGATCAAAGGCGAACTGCTGCTCATGCAGGCAGAGAAATTGAGAGAGTGAGCCATTGGAAGAATTGAGTCATTGAACAGATGACTCAATGACTCAATAGAGCAATGCCCTGATGAGCAATCAGTTACTCTGGCATCGTCACGACTACTGTCTGTACGCCGTATTTTTCTTGTATTGTCTGTTCAATCTCGACGATTTTCTCTTGCGCTAGGAGTCGTTGTGTAGCTGGTAGAGGAACATAGGCCCACAGATGAATGTCTTCTCCTTCCACTGGTTCACAGGGCACGAGACGAACCTGGGGGAATTCTTTTTGAATGGCCAGAATTAACTCTGCCGTGGCGAGTCCTACTGCTGCCGCGGCGGGAGAGTGAACCGCTTGTTCCATGTTGTTAACCTCATAGCGCCCATCCAGTATGGTGAGCGATCGTTTGGAGTAATTCCCGCATAACGTCGAGCCCAACCTCGGCTTCCTCCTGTGAGATCGAGTCTGCTGCATAGTCCACTGCAATACGTAAGCGATAGAGCGATTCAAGCTTCTTCCGCAGCCCTGTCAACGCGGTAGGGAGCAGTGTCGGAGTAGCCCAGCGACCGCGACAGAACTCGTTGATCAATCCGCCATGTCGCCATAAGCCAAGCGGAGGAAGCACCTACGACGGCCCACATCGCTTGGTAGCAAGCATAATAGCTACGCGCAGCGCTTTCACCATAGAGTTGATGATCGTAGCATAATTGAGCCGCCTGTCGTTTTTCCTTGGCTTTCGCCCAACGACGTACTTGTTCGTCGGTTTCCATCGAATGCTCTTCCAGGTCATCTACCACAGCCTCCTCTTTCAGACCATCCCGAGAGGAGAGGATAGGAAGGACGGCCAATTTATTTCTCTTTCCTCGTGTTTTTAACCTTGCCTATAGTACCTCTTTTCCCGTTCATCTTTGAAGGATACTTTACCATCATGAGTGACATTGCAACTCACACTGCCCTTTCCGACCTCCGCGTGCTCGACCTGACTGACCTCAAAGGCGCGTTGTGCGCCAAGCTGTTGGGTGACATGGGCGCGGATGTCATTAAGATTGAGTCGCCAAGTGGGGACAGTGCGCGGCAGATCGGACCATTCCTGAACGATGCGCCCCACCATGATCGCAGTCTGCTCTTCTGGTTCTACAACACCAGCAAACGTGGAGTGACGCTCGATCTGCACGCGACTGCCGGTCTAGCAGTCTTGAAGCGCCTTGTGGAAACAGTTGATGTCGTTGTTGAATCGTTTGCGCCGGGGACGCTGGCGCGACTCGGCCTGGGCTATGAAACGTTGAAGCAGATCAATCCCAAGCTGGTGCTCACGTCGATTACGCCGTTTGGGCAAACTGGACCGTACAAAGAGTACAAGTCTTCCGATACTGTCGCTGAGGCGATGGGAGGCATGATCTACGTGAACGGAGCGCCGGACGAACCGCCGCTGCGTGGACTCGGGCTACAAGCGTATCACAGCGCGTCGTTTTTTGCGGCGATCGGTACGATGTCCGCGTTGTGGGCTCGTGACACCATCGGTGACGGACAATGGGTGGATATCAGTATCCAGGAGGCTGTGGCGGCGTGTGTCGAACATGTCGCGCCTTTTTACCATCAAGGGCTTGGGGTGGAGACACGTCGCGGCAGTTTACACTGGAGTCGATATTTCCGCGTGGCGCGCTGCAAAGACGGCTACATCATGCACTGTTCGCTGGGAGATTGGACTTCACTGGTGGAATGGGTCAACATGGACGACAAGGCGCAGGATCTCACCGAGCCCCAGTGGGACGATATTCAATATCGTAAAGCGAATGCTGAACATCTCTTCGACGTGCTAGACGATTGGGCCAAGGACTACACGATCGCCGAATTGATGGAAGGTGCGCAGTTGCGCCGCATTCCCTACGCGATGGTGCGGCCGCCTGAAGCGCTTGTGGATGATCCGCAGTTGAACGCTCGTGGATTCTTTTCCGACATCACGCATCCCGAGTTGGGCCAGACTTTTCGCTATCCCGGCGGTCCCTTCTTTTTTACGAAAACGCCGTGGCGCATCTCGCGTCGCCCGCCGCTACTTGGGGAACATAATCAAGAAGTTTATGTGGAGGAACTTGGTCTGAATCAGCGAACGCTTGAGGAGTTGCGGCGGGAGGGGTGCATTTAGAGCAGTTTCAGGCTCCTGCTGCATCCTTCGTACACGTCCGAACTATTTCGAGAAGAAAATCCCCCATCCCCCCTTTAGCAAAGGTAATAATATACTTGACAGACCAGGGAAGATTTGCTAT
>CAYTVL010000025.1:0-81092 GCA_964441775.1 uncultured Enterobacteriaceae bacterium | reverse complement strand
AGAAGCGCCTCCCGTCTACTCCCACCTTTTTCCAGGCATACTAGGACATGATCAGCAAGGTGTCCGGACCGTTTATCTTCTCTTGAATGAGCATGGGGCCTCCTGGGGCAGAGTGGTTCTCGCACGATTACTCATACCCCGTCGGTTCCATGCTCTGCAATCTTTGCCGGAAATCGCGTGAGTAGAGTTTACGCTTGCCGCGAAAGCAGAACACTTCGTCGACCATCCAGCGCCGTCCAACCCGCCGCCGATGCTGACGGAGCGCGGTGGCTAGCTGCGGGCCAAAGGTTTGCACCCAGTTGAGCACCGTGCGGGCAGAGACGTCAATGTTCCGCTCGGCTAATAGCCGTACGACCTGGGCGGCCGAGAGGGGGAGGCTGCAGTATCACCGCACCGCCATCAAGATCACGTCTGGGGGCCAGCGATACCCAGAAAACGCCGAGGCAGAGTAGGCGGTGAAATCCCGATGACAGGGGCGGCAGTGATAGCGTTGCCGACCAGCGAGGTCGTATCCATCACGCTTCGTAGCTGCTTGGCGACAAGATGGGCAAGTGCTCATGGATGCCAAGTGTACCGAGCACCTAGGGATTTCACAAACTCAAGCTGAGGAGTTGATGGAGTTAAAAGCTTGGAGACCAACGCAGCCTGCCGTCGCGCTCTTGGCGTTCTCCCCTCCGGGCAGCGGGGAGCGTGGTCGGAGAGGACCCAGCCGTGGATGACCAGCAATTGGCGCAAATCATGAGCCGAGTGATGCCGTACCTCACCCCTCCCGAGCAAAGCGCGTATCTGCGCCTGTGGTACGCCTCCGACAATCTCATCACGCGGATGCGCTACGAAGACCTGGCCCAGCAGCGTCACCTGTCTCTTTCTGCAGTACAGCGCGTGATTAAATCCCTTCGTGCTCGCAAACTGCTGCAGACTCGGTGGGAGCGCAACCAGGCCACGCTCTTCACCCTCTCTCTTCTCCCGCAACCCCCGACAGCGGTCTCCTTCCCGACTCCAGCTCTGTACCAGCACTTCACCCCCGAAGACCGCGCCTTGTTTCTCGTGGGCAAACGCGCCCTCAGTCAACCAGAGCTGGCCGCGCTCGAAGCCGAAGCAGCCGAGCTCGTGCCCCCTGCCCTGCAACGCCACAAGCTCGATGAACCGATCCTGCGGCGCGTCTTTGGCCCCGAGCGTCAGCAAAAGTACGCCGCCCTTTTTTTGCACCTGTACCAGTCCGTCTGACTGGTCAGTCGCAGACGTCCAAATCGCTTCCCCCCTCTCATGTCCGATAATCCTAATTTATATCAAATAGACAAGTAAAAAGCCACATTCTTTTGCGGGTCTCTTCACAAAAAGTGAAGAACGCGATTCCCGGCAAAGATTGCAGAGCAGGGTGCCAGCCAGGTATGAGTAGTCGTGCGAGAACGACTCAGACCGCGGAGGCTCCCATGCTCGTGCAAGAGAAGATAAGCGCTCCGGACACCTTGCTCAAGCTCTACATCGCCATTGATGAAGATCTCAAAGCGCTGCACCCGCAACTCCAAGCCAAACAGCTGCCACGGAGCCCGCGCGGGGGCACCCCGACCTTGAGTGCGGCGGAAGTGCTGACCATCTTAGTCTGGGGCGCGTGGCGGGGGCTCACCGACAAGGCCAAAGTCTACTTCCACGTGCAGACCTACCATCGCTCGGAGTTCCCAACGCTCGGTGCCTACAGTAAATTCGTCGAGGCAACGAATCGGTATAGCGTAGAGCTGCGGGCCTTGCTGGCGCTGAGGCTCCATCGCAATCGCCAAGCCCAAGGGCCCTATCCTATCGTGCTGCAAGATTCTACGGCGATTGCCGTGTGTCATGTGGCCCGGGCGCGCCAGCATCGCACGTTCCGCCTCTGGGCGCGAAAATCAAAGAACGGCATTGGGTGGTGGTACGGGTTTAAGTTGCATGTGCAGTGTGACGAAGCCGGGCGGCTGTGCGGCTTTGATTTGACTACAGCTACCATCGATGATCGTAAGCTCCTCGAGCCCCTCACGCGCTGGATGCAAGACGGGATCGTGGTGGGCGAAGGGGGGTATCTCTCCAAAACTAAAGCCTACGACTTAGCGCAACGTGGTGTCTATCTGCTCACGCCCACCCGCAAAAATATGCGCCATCTGGCCAGCCAGTTTCAGTTAGCGTGTCTCCAACTCCGTCATCGGGTGGAGGAGATTTTCCACTTTATCAAGGAAGCGTTTGGGGCGGTGCGCACCACCCATCGCGCCGCGTACGCCCTGCCGATTCACTTACTGGGCTGTTTACTGGCTTACTCCTTGTACAAGTCCCTGATTGCGTAAACGATTTCACCGGGAATCGCGTGAAGAGGGAGAAAAAAGCCCGATACTCTGGGGTGTTTGCACTCGCGTTTGCACTAAAGAAACACCGTTGGAAAACACGGAGCAAACAAAAAGTTGTCAATGTTCCCTGAAACCGGGAAACACAAGGATTGAGGAGAAGAGTCCATTCTTTCCTCTTTTTGTTCCTTAATAGTGGCGAGTGGTATTGCGGCTTCTTATAGAGACTCAGACAATCCCATAGAGGAGCAACTATTTGGGGTCCTCCCGAACAGCGATGGACTGCCCATTTCATTGATCACCAAGCTTCTCTCACTGTGCGTGCCCTACTCGCATAGTCATCATTTGGTGAGTCATCTTTCCTTTACGCAGCACGCCTAGTTCTCTGAGTCTTGGAGTCAGCATAGAGGAAAGTCGCGAGTCGGGCTCTGGCTTGATCTTCTTCGGCTTGTGTAATAACGGCAAAGCGATGGTGGGTGAGGAGCCAGAGAAACAAGCCTCCCGGATTGTGGGGCTGGAAATGCAGCACGTGCTGAGCCAGGGCGACAAAGGCTAACCGGTCTGCTTCCGAGGCCCCAATCAATTGCGTCTGCACAGCTTCGGTGTAGAGTATCAAGAGGCGGGGTAGCTGCTGAAGATCTTCTAGAAGAATGGATTTAAGGCGAGGCAATCGCAATGGGTGAGGAAGAAGTGTAGCAAGAGACCGTCTTGGTTGAGAGGTGGTCACTGGAGGAGTTGGCGTTGGAGTCGGCATAGAGGCAGGAAGTAAAGTAGTGCCGTTACGCAAACACTCCCGTGCCTGCGCAAATAAGGTCGATAAGACCCCAGAAGGGCCGCCAGTGGCGGGTTCCTGGTATTTTCTTTCTAGAGGAAGTTTCTTGTCTGAATCAAGCGGTGCAGGTTGTGCGGTTTCCTCTGTGGGAGGCGGTGCAACTGATGGTGAAGAGGGGGAGATCGCGGCGATCGCAGCCGCGTTCCCTGCCCAGCGTAAGTTGATGGCCATCTTCTGCCCGTAGCGATTGCGCACCCATTGGGGTGTGTCGATACGCTGGAAAATGCCCAAGGTTTCTAAGCGCTGGCGGGCGGTTTTGACCGCGCGGGAACTGACACCGAAGATCTCCGCAATCCATGATGCTTTGCAGAACCCCTCTGCCCGACACTGACCCTGCCGATAGTACAAACAGCGAACCAGATGCCCCAGAATGGTGGCCAACATGACACGGCTACACCCCTTGGCGAGAAACCGTAATAAACGGCGTGGAACAGGGATGCGCCGGCGATGATTGGAGATCAGCTGAAGCATAGTCTCTAAGGGAGAACATGCTTTGATGGGTGGAGAAGGAAAGGTGAGCGCTGTGTCTGTCCACGTCAGCAGACCAGCCTGATGAAGGCGAGCCAAGGAAGCAGAGACTCCCCCTTGCCTGCCAGTCAGTACTGCCCATTCCTCCAACCGATACACCGGCTGCTGTCTCGCGGTGAGTTGGCAGCGTCGTGCGACCATTTCTTGGGCAGCACACCACAGCCGCACGTCAGGTAGACGAATACGCCGGGTCTCATAGGCTGACCAGACGGCACACAGCTGGGCGACGGAAATAAACTGAAAGCCTCCCTCCGGTTTGCGTGCGGTTGCCAACACCATACCATCCCCTCCTCTTCTAGATGGAGGGCACACCTCTACACTTGACTACGAGGGGAGATATTCGCTAAGGTCGGGAGAAGTGAAATGCTTTCCCGATTTTCGCACCCTGCGTAATCGGAATGACTAAGAAGGTGACTGGCCAAAGTCGCCTTCTTTCGTTTTGTGTCTGTGCACCCAAAGAATCTACATAGAAGTTCCTTACTATAAAGATCTCTTGAGGCTCTTATACTCTTCATAATGTGATTTGCAAGAAGAGAAAAGTCTAATAAAAACAAAGTTAGGGCCCGAAGGCCTCAAGGCTATAAGGCTATATGACCACAAGGCTATAAGGCCTTGTGGCTTTCGGGCTTTCGGGCTTTCGGGCTTTCGGGCTATGTGAATTTCCATTCACTAAGAATCTATGCGTTGTTGATAGAGTTTTGTTGTGATAAAAGGGCCCGGAGGCCCCAAGGCTATAAGGCTTTAAGGTCTTGAGGCTATGTAGCCTCCGGGCTTTAAGGGCTTGTGGCTTCAAGGCCTTGATAGCCTAAGGCTTGTGAAAATATTTTTTTGGAGGAGTTATGGAGGGGGAGAATCGCAGCCGAAAAACACAGGTGATTGCTCTTGGCAACCAAAAAGGTGGGGTAGGGAAGACAACGAATTGTGTACAGTTGGCAACCGCGCTGGGGGAGATGGGACGGCGGTGCCTCATTTGGGATCTTGATATGAACTTTGGGGCAACTCGGCATTTTGGGATTGCCGGTGGAGCGTACTGGGGGACTTATGAATTGTTGACTGGTCAGGATGAAATCGACAATGTTATCATTACCGAAACTGATGAAGACATTGATCTACCTCCCAATGTGCACCTTATTACAGCTGATCGCAATCTTGAAGGCTTAGATAAGGCCCTTGGTGCAGAACATAAATTTTTTCCTGCTGGTATCCTTATTGAGCCACTCAAACAATTGCGTGGCCGCTATGATTATATCTTTCTTGATACCGCCCCTAGTGCGGCGACCCCAACTCTTGCTGCTTATATGGCTTCTGATTTTTTCGTCCTCTCTACCACACCACAAACTTTCGCGATTAAGGGGTTGGAGGATGCAGTCGCTGATATAAAAGCTGCTATTCGCCAAGGAAATCATAAACTTCTGGTTTTGGGAGTCATCCTCTCTGATGTTGATAAACGCCTTCGACTGGCGCGGCTTCACATGGGGCTTGTTGAAGAGCTGTTTCGTCAGCAACCAGGACAACCCTCAGCGAAATTTCAAACGAGCATTAGTCGCTCCACCATCGTGGGAGAAGCGCAGAAGATTGGGAAAACAATATTTCAAACCCACCCTACGCACAAAGTGACGGATCAGTATCGCGCACTGGCGCAGGAGGTTGAGAGTAGACTGGAAGTGTTTGTTCAAGCAAATACTCCAGCCTCGATACCGGCTCCATCTCCAATTCCACAAGACCATGATTCAGAGAGAGTAGAGGAACATCCTCATGGCTAGGAAGCATTCTCCAGATCATCAACGCTATCAACCTGTGGACGAAGCCTTCATTCGCTCCGTTCCTTTTGCACTTGGTACAACACAATCAGCACCCATTAGTCTGGAAGGCATCCCACCATCGACGGCTCAACGAAGTGCAACTGCCTCTACTCCAGTCAAGGTTGTCTCGGCACAGAAGCTGGAGGACTTTGACGATGCCTTTGATGAACAGCAAGAAACTCAAGTGTCTCTTACTCCAGAACGACTTGAAAAGCCGCTAAAATTTCGTGTCCCTCGATCCGAACGGAATGATGTCATGCGCATCGTCAGCCGTTTGGGTGAACAATTGCAAACGTCTGTGGAGTGGAGTCATGTTGGGCGTGCGCTCGTCGTTCTGCTCCGCCACGGAGAAAGCGAAATCATTAAACAAGCACGGAGAAATGGGCCATTGACGCGTCCCGCAAATGATCAAGCGATTGCCCTCGCCGAGTTCGAACAGCGGATTGCGCAAGTGCTCCTACGGGCCTTGCGTGACGTGGCTCCTCTTCGTTAGGTCAGAAATGAAAAGAATACTCTATTTCGTTGCGATCCGCTCGACGAGCGAAAGAAGAAGAGCAACGATATAATCCTTCGATGACGCAGTTAATGATGGGAGAACTTTCCATGTCACAATCGAGTTCGTATGTCCGCACGGATGAATACGGGGTGATGCGAGTGGGAGCCGGCCGGGTGATGTTGGATTCTGTAGTGGCTGGTTTCCAACAAGGCCACTCTCCAGAAACCATTCAGCAACAATATCCAGCCCTGAGCCTTGAAGAGGTGTATGGAGCCATCGCGTGGTATCTCGCCCATAGGAAAGAAGCAGAGCAATATTTGACTCGGCAAGCTGCGGTGTGGGAGCGTGAACGGGAGAAAGCAGGGCTAAGGCCAAATCCTGTATTACAACGTCTGAGAGCGCAGCGTGAGCAGAAAGCTGCAGTTGCGTCATGACGGCACCCAGATTCCTCGCCGATCATGATCTCAATGAGCATATTGTGGTTGGTGTCATGCGGCGTGCCCCGCAGCTACTCTTTCTGCGTGTGCGAGACCTCGGGTTGGCAGATCAACCAGATCCAGTGGTTGTGAACTACGCGGCGGAGCAGGGACTCATTCTGGTCTCGCATGATGTAAACACCATGCCCGCTGCGGCCTATGCACACATGGAACAAGGATATCCGATGTCAGGGCTCTTTTTAGTACCCCAGACGGCACCCATAGGGCCAATCATTGAAGATCTTCTGATGGTATGGTCAGCAAGCGACGGAGCCGAATGGGAACGACAAGTGATTTTTTTACCGTTTGATTGAAAGGCACTAAGAAGCGCCCTATAGGTTTCACGGTTCCACGTTCGGTTCCTAAATGTTTTCTCTCTCCGTGTTTCCATTTTCCAGAAACGGCTGCTAACAGGCCTGCTAACACCCCATCATTTCCTGGCAGTACGCGGCTGCTAGCATAGCGAGTATCAACGCCTTGTTTTTATTGAAGTTTTACGGTGTCAATGTTACCATAAATAGCGATTATCGGACATTGTTGGAGGGGGTAGAGGATGGGCGGTCAAAATGGACGGTTACCACGACCGCTACCGTCATCCTCACACACCCATCAGGTAAGAGAATCCAGCAAGGCCTTGGCCTCTTGCAAGTCTTTGGTGTCGAAGCCTTCGGTGAACCAGTGGTAGACTTTGGACAACATTTTGTGAGCTTGTTGCTTCTTGCCTTGTTGCTGCCAGAGACGTGCGAGGCTCATGGTGGCGCGGAGTTCGAGGGATTTGGCTTGTTGTTGGCGCGCGGTGTCTACGGCTTTGAGAAAACATGCTTCAGCCTCTTGGGTGCTGGGGGTTAGAGGCTGGGGGCTCGTTTCTCTTTTTGCTTTTTGCCTTTTGCCCTGTGCTTTTTGTTTTTTGTTTTCCTGTACCAGCAGGAGTTCGCCCTTGAGCCGATACAGATCGGCTTCCCTATAGCGACTGTGCTCCATAGCCAACGCTTCCGCCACTAAGGTCAGTCCTTCCTCTGCCTGCCCGGCTTTCCTATAGCCCTCAGCCAATCTGTCAAGATAGTAGGGGTCTGAGAGTGTGTTTCCTGTCGTTTGCCAAGTCGCCAAAAACTGACGCAGGAGCTGGATTCCTTCCTCAATCCGTCCCTCGTATGTGTGCAGCAGCGCCTGGTGAAGGGTTACGATGATGGCTAGCGAACCGAATTCATGTTTACGACAGAGGTGTTGATTCTCTTCTAACATGGCGGGCAAGGTTGCTGTTTCGTGGAACCACTCACAGGCGATGAACGCCATACCGAGAGCAGCACTCAGCATATAGGGAGAGCCCAATCGGCGCGCCAATGCAAGGGCGTCTGCGGTTTTCGACAGTGCTTGCTCAGGGTAGCCCAAGCACCAGAGGCACCAGGCCAGGTAGGATGACCCAAAGACTCCAGGATCATGTCCGTGGAGAAGCATATAGGTGTGGTGTTGGCCGGGTTCATAGGAAGCAAGGGCTCGTTCTAAGTAACTGCGGGCTTGGGGAAACTCTCCTTGATGAAACAAGATGCTCCCTAGCAGTTGGTGGACGACAGTGAGCAGTATGGGGTCCTGAGCGCGCTCAGCCATGCCGAGACACTGTCCCGCCCGTTCATACGCGGATTGCACTCTCCCTCGCACCAGAGAGAACAGGGTCAGACCCAGAAGGATAGGGAAAAGCTGGGGGGTCTCGCCAACCTGTTGCCATAATTCATAAGCGCGAGCGTAAGCCGTCTCTACTTCTGGAGCGCCATAGCCTTTCGTGATCATCAGTGTCGCTCCTAGAGCCGTCTGCAGCGCGAGTTCTGGGGCGATGCGATCGGGCGTATCTGGCAAGGTTTTAAGCAACTCCAGTCCTCGTGTGAGGTGAGCGATTGCTTCCACATAGGCCGCACGTCGGAGGGCACTCTGCCCCGCTTGCTGCAGATAGTGTACGGCTTTGCGATAGTCTCGTCCTTGCTCAAAGTGCACAGCCAGCGCGGTCGCAATCTCCCCTACCCGCACGCCGTAGGCTGCCTCTTCCCGCTCGGCAATCTGGCGATGGAGCCGCACCCGCCGCGCTGCCGCCACTCGCTCGTAGAGGACACTGTGGTACAGCACATGGCGAAACCGGTAGCACCCACTCACGGTCCCGTCGGGCCATTCCTCTACGCTCTCTTCTTGGAGGAAGAGTCTCTGCCACGCCAAGCCTTCGCACGTCTCTTCGATGGCCTCTGCCTCCTCCTTGCTCCCTGCCGCCACGGCGGCTACCGTAAATGCTGCCCCGGCCACACTGGCCACCTCCAGCACGCGTTGTTCCTCTCTACTTAACCGGGCAAGCTGCCGCTCGATCAACTGCCGCAGACTCTCGGGTATTCCCCTGGCCAGCTCCTCAACTTCTCCCTGCACCTGCCAGCGCCCCGTGGTTTCCGCCACCAACCCTTGCCGCACCAAGTGGTCAACCAAGTCGACCATGAACAGGGGATTGCCCTCACTGCGTCGGTGAATCACGTGCGCCAGCTGATGGAAGTGGGTCGCGGCAGACTGGCTGTCCCCCTGGTCAGACGTCTCGACGGCAAACTGTCCCGTGACATAGTCGGTCACGTCGCGCGCCGTGAGCAGATCTAAGGGCAGCTCTGCGCACTGCTGATGCGCGTGGAGTTCCTGGACCACTCCTTTCAAGGGATGGTCGCTGACGATCACCTCGGTCGGGCGGTAGGTCCCCAGCACTAGCAGCCGCGCCCGCTCCCGCCGCCGTGCGAGGTAGGCCAGGAACTCCAGGGTGGAGACATCACTCCAGTGGAGGTCTTCGAAGACGAGCACCAGCGGACGTTCCGTTGTCAGCGCTTCAATAGCCTCGGTGATTTCGCGCAGCATCCGCTCCCGGGTGGCTCCCTGCACCGTGCGCTGCAGCGCCTCCACGTCCGCCTCGTTCACTACGCCTGGCATTTGCGCCAGCCATGTCGGCGCAGAACGGCTCAAGACGTCGCGCATCTGTTGGCCCCCCGGGGCACGACAGACCTGGCCGAACGCCTCTAAGACTGGTAGGTAGGCTTCCCCCGCGCCGTACTGTTCAATGCACTGTCCCCGCCCGATTCGGACCTGGTTCCTCGCTCGCAGATGCTCCACAAACAGATCGACCAGCGCCGTCTTGCCGATGCCCGGCTCTCCTGTGACAAAGACCAGACGCCGGTCTCCTCGCTCGGCCTGGGTGAGCCAATGCTGCAACTGCGCGAGCTCGGGGCTGCGGCCAACAATACGCCGCGCCGCTGGGCGTGCTGCCTGCCCCTCCGGATCCGACTCCTCCGCTTCTCCCTCTCGCAGCAACTGATACCCTAAGCGCCCTACCGTCGCGAGATACCGCGGGGCGCCCACCTCCTCGCCCAAGGCGGCGCGAATCTCGCGGATACAGACCTTGAGCACGGTCTTGGTCACATACGTGCCCGCCCACACCGTCTTGAGAAGTTCTTCTTTGGTCACGACCCGCCCGGGATGTTCCACTAGATAGCGGAGCACGGCCCAAGGCTTCGCTCGCAAGGGCACCTCTTGCGTCCCACGCCACAACCGTTCGGTCATTGGGTCTAGTCGAAACGGGCCAAAGAGAAGGTGCTGCGCCTGTTCCATACCTGCTCCTCTTCTCATGTGCCCTGCCGACATTGAACCAAACTTGAACCAACTCCGAACCATTCGGCGCTGGTTCTGAACCGAGATCTCCCGTAGGCTTTCTAGCAGCAGGCAACAGAAATGCCAACACACACCACACCAGCCCCAAGTCTGGGTATGCCGCACGCGGTGCCGACGCTCCCGACGACCCATGCCTTTGTTGTCCAGTTCCGCACCGAGACGGAGCTGGAGCGAGGCCGTATGGCGGGACGGGTCGAGCATGTGAGGTCGGGACAGGCCCAGCACTTCTGTTCACTGGAAGACCTAGCGGCGTTCTTCGCGCGCGTGTTGGCCGAGGTGCGTGCCCCGCCACGTAGGAGACGGAGAAAAAAGAAGTAACGTCAGGACTTCCGCACCCAGGGCGAGGAGAAAGGCGAGGTGAGTATGGCACTGGATACGCACGAGCACAATAAGGAGAAGCATTATGAAACACACGCTCACCGTTATCACCTTGTTCGTCGCGACCCTCGCTACTTTCTGCGCCGTCTCTGTTAGTCCCGTGCTGGCGACAGAGGTGTATTACACGACTTCTGATCCCGGCTCCGGGGCAAAGCTGTTCGCGATTACAGTAAAGGGTAGCGAAATCACCACCACCGACATCGGTCCGACACAGGGAGGGGACTGCATCTCACTGGCACGGTCCCCTTCAGGGACTCTGTACAGTATGTGCGGCCCCCTGTTCGGAACCCAGCAGCTGGCCACGATCGATCCCAAAACTGGATTGGCCACCCTCTTCGGGGCACCCGTCTCTGGACTGGCGGTCATGGCCCTGGGCCTCGCACCCAATGGGACGCTGTACGCGGTGGGGGATTGTAACCCTGACGCGACGTTCGAGTGTCATACCCCCGCGAGCCCGCCCGACCCAAATTACAACTCACTCTACACGGTGAATGTGGCAACCGGAGCGTTTACCCGCATCGGTCCGACCGGCGCTCCGCAATTTTTCATGGACTTGGCGTTTGATCGACACGGCAATATGTTCGGTGTGACGACCACCGTCAACCCGTCGTCGGTCCCCGCTCTCCTGTACCGCATCGACCCTACGACCGGGACGGCAACGCAGCTCGTCACCCTCGTGGGCAGTAACTCCGTGATGGGGCTGGCGTTCGGCCGGAACGGTAAACTGTACGCGACGGATTACACCCAAAACCCCGGTCTTTATCTGATCGACCCCGTCACAGGTTTGGAGACAGCGCTCGCCGCCTTGCCCTTTGGGTTTTCAAGCGCGCTCGAATTGGGAACCCCAGAGGAGCAGAGGGATGAGCGATAAATTGGCATTGTGAAAGCAGCGCATCAGGGTGGTCCGCCCGCAGAGACGCACGACCCGCTGGGCCGAGACAACATCGCGAAGAGCTTGGCGTTGCTGCCCGTGGGTCTCAGGCAGCAGAGGGTTGAGAGAGCGCTAAGGCGAGGGGGCAGCGAGTGGTGTGTCAGAGTAACCCCCATTCGTGCACGAGTCGTTTCTCATTGCCCCTCGCTCACGTACCACATACAGACGGTTTGCCAAGGGGGCGGTTGGTAACTCTTCACTAAAGTAGGAGGCTTTCATGACTAGACGCAGGATGACTCACTTCTCTCTTCTGGTTCCGCTGGCGGGACTGCTCCTCACGAGTACGAGGCCGCAGGGCGCTCTCTCCTATGCCCACGACGGGCGACACTGTGTCCCTGTGGGAGGAACCTTCATGACCAACCTCGCGGCGATCGATGGCCCGGGCGTGCCCTCGACCACGCTCGGCCGGGTCACCGGGGATCTGAGCGGTGCAGTGGCCGCCACAATCAAGAGCGTAGCGGAGCCGGGCAATGGCACGCTCGTGTTCACGGTGCAGCATCATGTGGTCACGGACGCTGGCGACTTCGTCACGGCCGCCGAAGCCCAGGCGACCGTCGCGCCCGTACCAGGGGCTCCCTCACCGCTGTTCGCCATTGTGACCTACCCCGTGCAGATTACCGGCGGGACGGGCAAGTTTGCCGGGGCCACCGGCGCACTCACCAACATCGGAGAGATCAGCGTGCCTCACTTTGCGACGAACGATTTGACGGACGGCGCGTTAATCCTCCGTTACAGTGGACACGTATGCTTTGCGGAGAACGAACCGTGATCCGCACCGTACGCTGCACCGACACGGGACCGGAGATGTCGGTAGTGCTACTGCTCTGGCGAGACCCGCGCGGCGCTTCGCCCCCATCGCAATGGAGAGAGGGGAGGCCAGAGCAAGCACTGACGATTCTGAGAGCAGGCTGTCCCTCCAAGGATACGGAGGGGGCAAAGAGGCAATATGTACTGTCCAAACTGTGGTGCTGAGAATCCCGCCGAGACCATGTTCTGTGGAATGTGTGGCAGCTCGCTCGCCACCCGCTGTGCGCATTGTGAGGCACTGAATCCGCCCCAGTTCAAGTTCTGCGGGGAGTGTGGCACCGCGCTGAGAACTGGCGCGCTCTCTCCACCGACGAAGAGCCGCCAGCGTAAAAGGGCGGCCCCGGCGCGGAAGGCTCCTCGGCCGGCGTTCTCTCCCACCGTCCCACCGTCTCGCCCGATAGCGCCTGAAGGCGAACGTCGCCACCTGACCGTGATGTTCTGTGACCTGGTGGGCTCCACCGCATTGTCTGAACAATTGGACCCTGAAGAACTGCGCGAGGTCGTGCAGGCCTATCATGCGACGTGTGCAGAGGCGATCACCCGCTATGCCGGGTATACGGCCCAACACTTGGGCGATGGGCTCCTTGTTTACTTCGGCTATCCAGTGGCGCATGAAGATGAAGCGGCGCGCGCGGTGCGGACAGCCTTGGGGATTCTGGTGGAGCTTCAGCTCCTCAACACCCAGTTGAGACCAGCTCTCAGAGCACACTTGCCGCACCCTATCCAGGTGCGCATCGGTATCCATACGGGGCTGGTCGTCATTGGTGAAATTGGCAGCAGCGAGAAACGGGAGATGCTGGCGTTAGGGGAGACGCCCAACCTAGCGGCGCGGCTCCAAGGGGTGGCGGAGCCCGATACCGTGGTGCTCAGCGCCGCGACGCACCATCTCGTGCAAGGGCTGTTTGAGTACGAGGACTTCGGAGCCCAACGGCTCAAGGGACTCTCGACTCCCGTGTCGGTGTATCGGGTGGTGCGGGAGAGTGCGGCCCAGAGTCGCTTTGACGTCGCGGTCAGACGTGGCTTGACTCCCTTGGTTGGCCGTAGCCACGAAATCAGAGGCTTACGAGAGCGATGGGAGCAGGCCAAAAAAGGCGACGGCCAGATCGTGCTGCTGCGTGGCGAGCCGGGGATTGGCAAATCCCGCCTGGTGCAGATGCTCAAGGAGGAGGTCAGCGCGGAGAGGGCCACCCATCTCGTGTTGCGCTGCTCACCTTATCACCAGCACAGCGCCCTGTCTCCCATTCTTGTGCATCTCCAGCGTGTCTTGCAATTTGCACCACATGACCCTCCGCACGCCAAGCTTGCCACCCTCACCCAGCGTCTCGCTGCCTACCGCTTTCCGCAGGCCGAGACCCTGCCGCTGCTGGCCGCCTTGCTCTCACTGCCCCATCCGGAGGGCAGTGCCCCCTTAACGCTGAGTCCGCAGAGACAGAAGCGAAAGACCTACGAGGCTTTAGTGGCGTGGCTCGTGGAGGAGGCGGACACCGCCCCGGTGTACTGTATCTGGGAAGATCTGCACTGGGCCGATCCCTCGACGCTTGAGGTGCTCACGCTCTTCCTCGATCGTGTACCGACCACGCGGCTGCTGGTCATACTCACCTGTCGCCCAGAGTTCACTCCCCCGTGGCAGCCGCCGTTGCCACTGACTCACGTGACACTCCCTCGGCTCGGGAGGCCGCAGGTGGAAACGATGGTGGGGCAGGTGACCGGTGGGAAGCCCTTGCCGGTCGAGGTCGTGCAGCAAATTGTCGCTAAAACAGACGGCGTGCCGTTATTCGTAGAGGAATTGACCAAGATGGTACTGGAGTCCGGGCTGGTGCGAGAAGAGGCGGGCCGCTATAGCGGGACACTTGGCCAAGCGCCGATCCCCGCGCTGGCGATTCCGTCCACCCTGCACGATTCGCTCATGGCGCGCCTCGATCGACTGGCGCCGGTGCGCGAGATTGCGCAGGTGGGAGCCGTACTGGGCCGCGAGTTTAGCTACGAGCTCCTGCACGCAGTCTTCCCCATCGCCGAGAAGAGCCTTCAGCACGGGCTGCAGCAGTTAGTGGTGGCCGAATTGCTCTACCAGTACGGCCATCCTCCGCAGGCGCGCTACGTCTTCAAGCACGCCCTCATTCAAGACACCGCCTATCAGTCCCTGCTTAAGAGCAGCCGACGGCAGTATCACACGAAGACGGCCCACGTCTTAGAAGAGTGCTTTGCGGAGCTGAAAGAGACGCAGCCAGAGGTAGTCGCGCATCACTACATGGAGGCCGGTCTCACTGCCCAGGCCATCCCCTACTGGCAGCAGGCAGGCCAAAACTCCGTCCGACGGGCGGCGCATGTGGAAGCCATTGCTCATCTCACACGAGGGCTGGAGCTGCTCAAGTTCTTGCCAGACACTCCCGAGCGCACGCAGCAAGAGATCAGATTGCAGGTCACCTTGGGGGTATCGTTGCAGGCCACCACAAGTTTTGCCTCACCGGAAGTGAAATCCACCTATACCCGCGCACGAGAACTGTGCCGCCAGGTTGGGGAGACGCGCCAGCTCTTCCCAGTCCTCTTTGGGCTGCGGACGTTTTATCATGTCGCAGGTGACTATCTCGCGGCACGAGAACTCGGAGAGCAACTCCTAGGCTTGGCCCAGAGGGAGCAAGACCCAGCCTTGCTCGTGGAGGCATATCGAGCGCTGGGCAGTACCTTATTCCATATGGGTGAGTTTGATGTGGCCCACGCACATCTGGAGCAGGGGATGACCCTGTATGACGCTCATCGCCACCGCTTTCATGTGTTCCTCTCCAACACGGAGCCAGGAGTCTTTGGCCTTTTCTATACAGCCTTGGTCCTGTGGCCTCTGGGCTATCCGGATCAGGCGCTCCAGAAGAGCGAGGCAGCGCAAACTCTGGCCCAAGAGCTGTCTCATCCCTTCAGCTTGGCCGCCGTCCGGGTTCTTGCTGCCATGACTCACCAGCTCCGCCGGGACAGAGCCCTGACCCAAGAGCGGGCCGAGGCAGCCATGATCCTCGCGCGCGAGCACGGATTTCCACAGTGGTTAGCGCTAGGGATCGTCCTGCAGGGTTGGGCGCTAGCCGAACAGGGCCAGAGTGAAGAGGGAATTGCCCAGATCCGCCAGGGACTGGCAGCCGGCCAAGCCATAGGGGTAAGTATATTTCAATCTTACTTTCTTACTCTGCTGGCCGAGGCATATGGAAACGCGGGGCAGGCAGAGGAAGGGCTGGCCACACTCGCCGAGGCGCTGACGGTGGTGGACCAAAGCGGGGAACGGTTTTATGAGACGGAGCTGTATCGGATCAAAGGGGAACTGCTGCTGGCGCAGGACAACGAAAAGCAAAGGGCAAACGGCAAAAAGCAAAAATAGAAACGAGCCCCCAGTCTCTCACACCCAGCACCTACGAGGCCGAGGCGTGTTTTCAGAAGGCTATCGACGTTGCCCAAAAACAGAGTGCGAAGTCATGGGAACTCCGTGCCTCAACGAGTCTCGCTCGCTTGTGGCAGCGGTATGACAGGAAAGAAGAAGCTCACGGAATGTTATCCGAGATCTATAACTGGTTCACCGAAGGATTTGACACCAAAGACTTGCAAGAAGCCAAGGCCTTGTTGGAGGAGTTAATCTAAAAAATCAATCTTCAGCCAAGCATTTCTTCAAGTACCTATTGCTGCTTGGTGCTGTTTCCCAGTTCTTGATGCTCCATGCGCACAGGGATTCGAAAAAGGGGGGAGGAATGAGCACTCGCACATCTTTGGTAGGCACCCGCAACACACAGCGCACCCTGGTGTGGTGCACAGCTCTGCTGCTTATCCTCGTAGGCTTCGTGCGGTGGTCCCCCCTGGCCGCACAGGAACTCAACCGTGATCGAGGAGCCTTGCGAGTCATGACATATAACGTGGACGAAGGCACCGACTTTCTCGAAGTGGAGCATGCGAGCAACCAGACGCAATTTCTGATCGCCGTGGGGCAGACCATCAGTGACGTCCGGGCGACCAAGCCAGCAGAACGGATGCAGGCGGTGGCGCAGCAAATTCTGGACGCCAAAGCAATGCTGGTCAGTCTGCAGGAACTGGACCAGTGGGCCACGGGTACATTCAATCCGGCTACTGGCGCATGCGAAGGGATGCACGTGGAAACCGATATGCTGAGCGAACTGCTCACCGGTTTGTCGGCGCAAGGAGGCCAGTACTGGCTGGTTGTGCGTGCGCAGCAGTTTGCCTTTCCGCCGACGCCCGGTCTGATCCTGCCAAACACCTTCGTGTGCGTCGCCGTGGTCAACGAAAACGCGATGCTCGCCCGTACGGACCTCGATCCTGCGGTCTTTCACATCGATGCTGCGCAGGCGGGACAGTTTGCGAGCAAGGTCCTCTTGCCAACCCCGATTGGCGTCATCCCGATTCCTCGGGCGTGGGTAGCTGCCGACGCGCACTTTCATCAGCAGGCGTTGCGGCTCATCGGCACGCATCTGGAGGCCGACGACGCGCAGATTCGCGAAGCGCAGGGTGGCGAATTGCGTGCGGGTCCGGCCAGTAGGACTCCAGATGGATTATGGCCATCGGATCACGCCAGCGTCGCGGCGCGCGTGCAGATCAGTGCGAATGAGTAAGGTTACCCGTACTGCGTGTGGTGTTGCACAAGAAGAGCGGAGCGACTCTCCATGAAGGGAGAACTCGCGTGGGGAGGATTGCCGTGTGCAGGAACGGGCGGAGTCAGCGAAAGGAGACAGGCATGTTCACTTCACTTCAGAAAAAGTCGGTGATTGTGACGGGGGGCGCCAAAGGCATTGGCAGAGGCATCGCGGAGGTGTTTGTGGCACTCGGAGCCCAGGGTTGTATCGTCGGACGGAACGACCATGACGGGACGGCCGCAGTGCACGCGTTACGGCAGGGTGGCGGCATCGCCACCTTCTGGCAAGGCGCCGTCAAAGTCTCGCGCCAGACGGAGCAGCGCACAAAACACCGCTGGGATTCTTTTCCAGGGGAATCGGCAGAGAGTTCTTCGGAATGAACCGTTGGGATGTACCTACTCTGAAGGGAACTTTACACAACTTTTGGAGTTTCTTTTTGACGTTCCATTTCGGTGAGAGTTATGCTCGCGCCGCACCACTGGTGCACGGAGCCGCGCACTTCGTACCCGCAGCAGGAAGGAGGTGATGGCCCTTGAGGGTAGCACGTTGTGGCTAGGGGAGGCCAGAGACCGTCAACGCCTGACACACCACGGAGGACACTATGACGCGATTCCTCACTATCCCGGTAAAAAACAACGCCAGGACCCGCTCTAGGATCACCAACCAAGCCCTGGCTAACCAAAACACGTCCGGCACCGAACCGGAACCGACCACCATGCAACGAAGAACTTTTTTGCTCAGCGGGGCGCTAGCCGCTCTGCTTGCCTCCTCGGGGCGGGGGCTGGCCGAAGAAAGGGATGTGCCCAACAACCCCTTCATCCTGCTGCTGCAGGGACTCTATCGGCCCGTGCCCGCGGGTCACGGGCCCGCCAACAACCTCGGCCTATCCACGGTAGACCTGAGTGATGGTTCGTACACGCGAACGCTGATCTACCCCATTTTTGGCATTCCAGAAAGCACAGACCAAGACCGGGCTCTCGGCAAGTTCTACGTGTCTGTCACGGCGAATTTGTGTGCCTACGACCTCCCCGGCGGTGCGCTGGCGATGAGCTTCAACAGCCCCCCGGCGGGGGCACCCCCAGGGTATAATGGTTTCGTGCCTCACCCCGACGGGACGGGTGGGAATTACTTGGAAGGCACCTTCGAACTCATGATCCTGGAGGCGACCGGGATGTATCGAGATTTTCAAGGTGGGCATAACCACATGGTGGATCGACTGCATCAACTCGCGAACGGTGCCGGCTTCGAGGAGTTCTGCTTCTGCATTATCAGCCAGTATCAGTTCCCATAACAGGAAAGGTCTGGTGTCCCACCACCCGAGCGTCGAACGCAGTGAACATGGGTGCTTTAGGCGGAGTCGAATGGCCGTTCCTGCGGTGACGCTTGGCCCTGAGGTGGGCGACCCAGGGCCACGCCACGTTCTTCCAGTCGTTGGAGGAAGTGCTGGCCTTTATCGCGCGGGCGCCGACAGTCGTGCGCTCTATCGGTAGAGCCTAGCGCCCACGGCCGGTAGCCGTACCCTGCTCGTCACCACCAGTTGGGGTGCATCACTTAGCCTTCTTCCCCCCAGGTTTCCAGAGCTCCGTGACAGAGGACGACTCTCATCAACACCCCAGAGAGACGGTCGACTCTTCCTTGCATACTTCCCTCTCCCTGCCGCCATTCATGTCTTATAATGGGTCCTTATGATAAGAGCGACTTTTGGGTTTTCTTATCTCTAATGTGGAAAAGACTCTGTTGCAGAATTTGGAACATCACAGATAGTGCATCCTTGGGAGACCCCTACTCATCCTACCCGAACCGTCTCAGGCATCCCCAACCGAGTCATGCGATTGAGCACGGCACACTTCACCACCGCTTCGGTGCGTTGGGTCTCCAGGCTCCGTGCCCAGAGGTGCCCCCCAAACAACCGCTTGACTCGGAACATCGTGTTCTCGGCGATACTCTGCCGTGTATAGCCACTGAGTTTCCGCCAGGCCGAGCGTCCGTGTGCGGCTACTTGCTGCAGGAGATGGTTACGGGCGGCACGCCACCCGTTGAGGCTGTAGAAAAACCCGTCCTCCCCTTGCCGAGGAGAAACGTTGGGGGCATGTTCGCTTCATCATTAGTGTACCGTGCAAGGATTCCCCGATGGCGCGCTACAAGCGAATTGATCTGAGTCCGAAGCTCATTCCCGTTGATTATTCTCAGCAGATTCTGCCAGGCTCTTTCGAATACGCGCTCTGTTATCTGATCGACCACGAGGTGGATCTCTCCGCGTTTGAGGCTCAGTGTCGCAATGCTGAAAGGGGAGCCCCAGCCTATGCGCCGGCGCTGTTGCTCAAGATTATCTTGTTGGCCTACTCGCGGGGCCTGGTCAGTTCACGGGCGATGGAGAGCGCCTGTCGGCAGAACGTGCTGTTCATGGCGGTGTGTGGAGGCGCAACGCCCCATTTCACCACGCTGGCGGCGTTTGTGAGCACGGGCGGCGAGGCGCTCAGTCAGCTGTTTACCCAAGTGCTGATGGTCTGTGACCGCCAGGGCCTGATCGGGCGGGAGCTGTTTGCGATTGACGGAGTGAAGCTGCCCAGTAATGCGTCTAAGGCCAGAAGCGGCACGCGCAAGGAGTTCCAGCGGGAAGCCAAGAAGATGGTGCGGGTGGTGCAGCGGATACTGGCACGTCACCGCCAGGAAGATCTCACCCCTACCTATGAGCCCTCACTGCGCCGGCGCGAAGTGCGGCAGATCGAGCGCCTCAAGCAGGAGGCGGCGAAGCTGCGCACCTGGCTCCAAGCCCATCCTGAAGACCGCAAAGGCGTACGGGGGAGCATCCGGAAGTCCAACCGCACGGACCACGAGTCGGCCAAGATGGCCACGGGCAAGGGGGTGCTCCAAGGGTACACAGGGGTGGCGGTGGTGGACGAGCAACACCAAATCATCGTCGCGGCGCAAGCACACGGGGTGGGGCAAGAGCAGGAACTGCTGGGGCCCGCACTGGAGGCGGTCCAAGCCCTCCGCACAGACGCCACGATTATCACCGCTGATGCGGGGTATTATAGTGAGGCCAATCTCAAGCGGTTCGCCGAGCAGGGGATCGACGCCTACGTGCCCGATAACGGCTATCGCCAACGAGATCCCCGCTACGTTGGGCAAGACCGGCACCGCCGCCAACCGGCTCCGCTCTATAATAAGACCCCTCCGCCCCAGACACCCGGCGTGTTCCGAGTCCAGGACTTCCACGTCGCGGCGGATCACTCGCATTGTGTGTGTCCGGCTGGCGCGCGGCTCCACCGTAACGGACACCACCGCGATCTGAAGGGCTTTGTGGCGCTGAAGTTTACGGGAAGCAAGGCCGCGTGCGGGCCCTGTCCCGTGCGAGAGCGTTGTCTGCGGTCTCCAGAGAAGACCTCCGTGCGGCAGGTGGCGATCTTCCGCGGGCCCACAGTCGGCAAGCCCGAGACGTACACCGCCCGAATGAAATGCAAAATAGACAGCCCTCGGGGGCGCGAGATGATCGCCCGCCGGTTTGCGACCGCGGAGCCAGTCTTCGAGAGCATCAATGAGCCGGGGGACAGAAGAGAGAAAGAGGGGGAAAAGGTAGACTGAGGGGATGACACATCCTACATCTACTCCATTTAAGCGAATGATCTTACGGGCAGTCCTCAACGATGTGAGTCCGATCGTGGCGCGGGTGTTCGCGATCTCGGACGAGGTGGAAATCACCGAGCTCCACGACGTCTTTATGAGCCTGCTGGGGTGGGAGCAAGACTTGGGCTGCATCATTCGAGTGCATGGGCAGGAGTTTAATAGCTACCGCCGCCGCTCTCGGGGCAAACGGCTGCGTGATTTTAAGCTGCGTCGGCAAGAGAAATTTCTCTATATCTGCAACACTTTGGATCTGTGGGAATGGGAGATGCGCGTCCTCGACATCCAAGAGGGCAAACCAGAGGAACGCGAGCCCGAGTGTTTAGAGGGACGAGGGGCTGCGCCTCCGGAACATTGCGGGGGCCCTCGGGGCTATCGTCTGATGCTCCGCCGGCAAGCGGTCGGGCCCACCCTCAGTGATCCGGCGACCATTGCCGCTTCGGTGAAGCTGCTCTCCCAAGTCTATGGAGAAGACATGGACCTGGACTGGCAGGTGTTAGAAGAAGCAGTCACTACGGGGTGGAAGAGTGTAGAAGAACGTTTGGCGCGGACGGGACCGCTCACGCCGACGCGGTTTAGTCGCCAGGAGGCCAATCAGCGGCTGGCCGCCCTACGGCAGCAGCGGAGGTGGTGGCGATGAACTTCCGCATTGAAGTGATCTGTGTCAAAGAGGATGGGACCGAGGAGCGACGAGAAGTGTTAACGGTGACAAAAGAGACCCTCGCAATGGAAACCCTAGGATTAACCGTAGCTGAGGGGAAAGCGCTGCTGGCACACGTCCAGACTGGCGTGGCCGAGCAGCAAACCACGACGTATTTGACGCATCACCGCCGGTGTCGTGCTTGTGGCCGTCCCCACCGGAGTAAAGGGCAAGGGCAGCGCACGGTGCACACGGTCTTTGGTCCTGTCCGCGTCCCGAATCCGCGCTGGCAACGGTGTCGGTGTCAGCAAAAGGGGGCCCAGACGTTTCGGCCCACGGCCCAGTGGCTCACGGGGCACAGTAGTCCAGACCTCGCGTATTTGGAAACCAAATGGGCTTCGCTCATTCCGTATACCAAAGTGGCTGACTTGCTCAAAGATGTCCTGCCCCTGGCACCAACGTGGAGCACGGAAACGGTCCGTCAGCATGTGTATACCACCGCGCAACGCATGGAACAGGCCCTGGGAGATGAGCAGGAGGGGCTGTTTGCGGAGACAGCCCAGGACGATGCAGAACTTCCACTCCCAGACGGACCCATGACCGTGGGGATTGATGGTGGGTTTGTCCGGGCTCGGCGGAAGGCTGGATTCTTTGAGGTAATTGCGGGCAAGAGCATCGTAGCCTTTCGCCGACACGAAGCGGAAGACAGGCCCTCGGCCAAACGCTTTGGCTTCGTGCAAACCTATGATACCAAACCCCGACGCCGCGTATGGGAGCTGCTGAAATCGCAGGGGATGCAAGAGAATCAGACGGTGGAATTTCTCTCCGATGGTGGGGAGACCGTGCGGCAACTCCAAACCTATCTACACCCCTCCAGTGTTCATATTATAGACTGGTTTCATATTGCGATGAAATTGACGGTGCTCCACCAGCAGAATAAAGCGTTCGTGGAGGACCAGCCTGAGAGTGGGGCCCACGTCGCGAAAACTCTGGAGCGCGTGAAGCACTATCTCTGGCATGGCAACGTCGACAATGCGTTGGAATGTTTGGGGGTGCTGCTCTTCGATCTTGACGTGTACCGGCGGCGCTTCCCGACTGCTGCAAAACTAGAGCGAGGGGTCACCGAGTTTGATACGTACATTCGCAACAACCAGAAGTTCATTCCCAACTTTGGCGAACGCTATCGGCAAGGGGATACCATCAGTACGGCCTTTGTCGAATCCACCATCAATCAAGTGGTCAGTAAACGATTCGTGAAGCGCCAGCAAATGCAATGGTCACAGAGAGGAGCACATTTATTGTTGCAAACCCGCACCAAAGTGTTGAATGGCGATTTGGAAGGTGTGTTCCGGGGCTGGTATCCGCAGTTTCGTTCACAACCTGTGTCTCCCCCGACCTGTTGACGCTCTCCTCGCCACTGACAGCCCGTGCTCAGGAGATACAGCACGCCGTTGAACACTTCGCGAATATTGACGCTCCGCTTGCGCCCTCCCCGCCGGGCCGCAGGAATAAGAGGCGCAATCACCGCCCACTCCTCTTCGGTTACATCGCTGGGATAGCGTAGAGTGTCGCGATTGTAGCGGGCGCGATTCTTGGCCGTCCACATGAGTTTCCCCTCCTTGCTCCGCTCTGTTAATCACAACTCCCTCTCTTCATTCAAGAACTTCCTGGACGGACTCTAAGTCGGAACCCGCCGAGAGTAGCCCTATAAAAAGTTAGGACTCGTTCAATCGCTGCAACACGGCTTCGAGGATCTCTTGCTTGAGGGCGACACGATCTGTCTCCAACAGCACTCTTGCGACCTCGCCTGTGGTCAGGTTCTCAACAGAGAGGCCGCTGTCCTCCTCATACATCCTCCACAGCTTGTCCTCCGCTTTTTGGAACACAATGTCCCCAGTAATCAATCCCTGGGCTTTGACGTTGCCCGCCACCTGCAAGGTTTCCTCAATCGCATTGGGATCGATGATGCCGATGCCCACGTTGCCAGCGTGCGGCTGTAGAAGAGTGGCCTCCGGGCTTGAAGCTATCACTCGTGCTCCTGCGGGTAGAGAATTGTTCAGGAACATATTCCCGTGCCCACCCTCCTGCCGAAAGACAATGTCGTTTCCGCCATGTTTATCCGCGACTCTGTTCCCACTAATCAGATTGTCGCTACCAGAGACCTCGAGGACGGTCTGAGTAAACAAGGGGTTCGGGTGGCGGAGGTCGCCTGGTCCACCGCTCACAAACGTATTTCCCGTGATCACGTTGGAATCCCCTCTGGGCCCGATTTTGATGTGATATTGGGAGTTGTCCTGAAACCTATTCCCCACGATCGTATTGAGTGAGGAATCGACCCGGATCCCGAGCCCAGAGTTCTCATCGAAATAATTGCCCATAATTGTGATCTGGCTCGATCCCTCCTTCAGAAAGAGGCCTTCTTGATTGAACGAGCCGAAGTTTGAGTCGGTAATGGTCCCTATCCGAGTGTTGGACGAGAGGTGCACACCGTAACGACTATGACTAAACCCACATCGATTAATGGCAAATAATCCGACATTCTCCAAATACACGCCGTCATAGCCGTCAGAGTTCTGGAACCCAACAAACCCGATTTGGAGATCCTCGATGACAATGCCGGTAATAAGAACAGGGAAGTTGACGGCCTTGATCACGTGCCCCGACCCATCGCCAAAAATCCCGGTCGTTCGTTCTGCATTGCCCTTGAGCGTCACATGTTTAGAGGTCAGGTCAAGACTTCTGACCATGTAAAAGCCAGCCGGGAAGTAGACGATCCCCGGCGGCCGATTCGGCACGCCGGCGGCCGCAGCATCAATGGCGGCCTGAATGGCATCGGTATCATCTGCGCTCCCATCGCCTTGAGCGCCATACGCTCGGACATCCGCCCAGGGAATGGGGCCTTTGAAGGCCACACTCCCCTCAATGGTGAGGCCTCCATTGTCCTCAGAGAAGTTTCCGAGCGGCGTCGCAGCCTGAGCGGCAGAGGCGTTTTTCGAGGAGGCCAGTAGCGCCAGGCTGGCGAGGGAAGCGGCTCCTTGCGTGAACAGGAACTCTCGTCGTGGCAAAGTGTGTTTGGTGGACGTCGATGCACTATCGGTCTCTCTTCCTTTTTTCGTTTTTGTTGGCTTGTGCATTGTTTCTTCCCTCCTCTGTGAAAATATGATTAACGAAAGAAATTCTCCTTTGTTGGGATGTGGAGCGGTCACAATGGCGAAGCACGCGCACGAGGTGCTGTCCCATTCTTTTCTTTTGGGTCTTCTCTCGGTTCCTTGAGCAGACCAGGGAATCTTCTTGTCCTCCCTGTGTTTATGAAGGATTTCTCCTGTTCCTCTAAAGGTGGGGATCGTTCTCCACCACTGAGTCCTGCCGAACCTCCCAGTTTCCTCATAGCCGTCCTCTTCCTCTACGTGACTCTGGGCTGGGAGTCAGCGCGATTCCCGAAACAGATAGAGGATGGTGAGCTGGCCGCCGGCGCCATCCGCGACTTGGTTCGCCGTGACGTGAGGGAGCATGTCGCCCAGCTGCTGCAAGAACACGGGCAAGTCTTTCGCCAGCTCGTCCCCGTCATTGTCTGCTAGCTCTACTCGACAGGTGGAAGAGTGGCACTCGATGTTCCGCAGCGCGGTCTGTACAGCTTCATTCTCCGCCAGTGCCTCGTGGACGGCTCCTCCCACCCTGAAGGACCACTGCTGGTCCGTAGGCTCGCGTCGGAAGTTGGCTTCGAGCAGGGCCATCTGTTCTTGCCGCTCACGTTCTGCGGCAGCGCGAGCGGCAGAAATGGTGAGCGGAGTAAGAGCAGGCTCTTCCTCTTTCCCTGAGGCTATAGTCAGGGCCATCTGTTGCTGTTCATGCAGCTGTCGTTGCACGGTGGCAACCTCCCGTCTCAGGAAGGCCACCTCCTCCTTCAGTGCCGCCATGTCCCGCTGTGGCAATTCCACTTGCTCAGTATTGCCTGCGTCTGTTGTTGCGTGAGGCACGGCCCGAGGTGCGGGATTTTCTCCCTTCGATGCTGAGGGAGAGGGATGCCTGTACAGAGGAGTGGAAGCAGACGGGCGGCTCGTCTGAACAAGAAAAGGCAACCCACATGCAAGCGCTACGGCAAGGCTCAGCCATACACCAAAAGACCTTTTCATAATTTCACTTCCTTTGGACAGAGAGCTGGTTATTGAGATGCTAAGGGAGAATACCCCTCCCGGGGTCGAAGACAGGCTGAAAGTCCTGCCCTCGACCTGCCCTTATCGAGCCGTCCTGCAGGCAGTGGCTCGATGCAACTTTACGCGCCTGACGCAGGCCGCACGTGGTTCACTGTTCAAGAAGATCTACGCCTCGAATTTGCGCTGTGCCTCCTGGAATGGTGCAGAGCACGCTATAGTCGCTCCAGGAGTTACTTTTGTTCACTCCCGTGAGGTCAAGCGCTAATTCCTGAAAGGCAGGGCCCGTCACGGCGCCAGTGACCGCGGCCAGCACTCCACCGGTGTAGTCATAGCTGAAGGCCGTACACGTCGTGGTCAGTGAGCCAGAGTGGTAGAGATCCACATAGACCACCGCCCCATTCGAGGAACTCGTATTCCTCGTAAGGGGACACACGACTTGAGTGGCAGAGGTCTTACTACTGAGGATCCCGCTGGAGAAGTTAGTAATGAGGGTGGCATCGCTCCCCAGGTAATTCTTGCAGATCGCGCCAGAATGGTTGGTGATCGTGCCAGCGTGGGCCCTCGGGGTGACAGTCACCGCGCCCAGCAGCGCAAGGGAGAGCGCCAGTATACGTGCGTGTGAGAATTTGTTCTGCATAGTAGAAATCTCCTTATAAATGAGGGAGAGAGGTGAGCAAGTAACGTCAGTGCGGAAGAGAGGAGTGCTCTTGTTCCTCATAACGTGTCTTCTCCTTCTCCGTGTTGTTCATCGAGAGTGACCCTCTCAGGGTATCCCGGCTCAGGACGGACAGGACGCTGAGCGGCGGAGCTCAGGCCGGTAATCTCTGGGCGGTGCTCGTATCGCATATGTCATCTTGGTACTTCCTCCTTGGGGGAGGGAACGTGACGTTATCAGCAGTTTTGCCTCAGCGGGTGGTGTGCCTTCCCGCGTGGCTTGGCCTGCTCGAGGCGCAACAGAGCAAACCGATAGAGCGATCCGTGCCCCTGCAAAGATTCCACAAAGCACGACCTTGCTGCCGTTGACGAAGTAGGCCACCGTCGCGACGGTCTCTTTCTCACTGCTCGTGTACTCCATGACAGCCCGAATAAGGTCGAGCAATGTTGTTGCATAGGGATGGTCCATACTGTGGTCCTCCTTACTCGCCTCCGGAGTCGTATCCCGACAGCGCAGACGCCATGGCAACAGAGAGAGGTCACCAGTAGTGAGGCAATGAGCCTGATCCGGCAAGAGACCCATTGGCGCGGCCCCGAGCAGGAGACGGAGGGGCGCGGTGTGTCTAGACAGGCAAGGCTTGCTACGACCGGCTCTACGTCTGTACACCACCCTCGGTGTCGTGTGGCAGCGGACCAGCCACACCTGGGGCAGAGGTCGGAGAGAGTCCGTCTCTCGTTTCGGCGCCCTCGCGGTGTGCGCGGTGATCTGTGTCCCCATACGGCTCCTTTCTCTCGGCGTAATATGGAGAGCATACCAATGAAACGTATGAAATAAAATCAATATCATCTAAAATTTGTATGAAATTTTTGTGAAGTCGCCGTGGAATTTCTCTGTGGGTTTGCTACAACAGCCTCAGACCGATGGAGGATCCTGTATGAAGACGGCTTCGGCGCTGGTGTTCCCGCCTTTCACCCTTGACGTGGCCAACGAGCAGCTGTGGCGCGAGACCCAGCTGCTTCCGCTGCCGCCGAAGCCCTTTGCGCTCCTGCGCTACCTCGTCGAGCATGCCAACCGCTTGGTCACTAAAGAGGAAGTGCTGCAGGCCATTTGGAGAGACACGTCTGTCGCCGAGGAGGTGCTCAACACCTACATCCGTCAGTTGCGTCGGGTGCTCGGCGATGAGGCCAAAGCGCCCCGGTATATTGAGACGGTGATCGGACGGGGCTATCGGTTTCTTGCGCCCCTCACGAGCGCGGTCTCCGGGCACGGACACGCTATGGACGCCTCCCTCCGCGACCGGCCTTTTCCCTCCGTTCGGCCTGACCTCCCCTCGCGTGACACGGGCATTGTAGGGAGAGCAGGAGAGCTTCAACAGCTTTGGGGCTGGTGGGAGCAGGCGCAGCACGGCCAGCGGCAACTCGTCTTCGTGACCGGAGAGCCAGGCTTGGGAAAAACGACGGTGGTAGACGCCTTTCTGACCGCGCTCGAAGACGCTGCAGACGTCTGGATCGGGCGGGGGCAGTGCCTCGAGCGCTATGGGGAGGACAACGCCTATCTGCCGGTGTTGGAAGCGCTCCGGCGGCTCGGGCGGGGAGCCGATGGCCAGCGGTTCCTTGAGCTCCTCAGCCAACAGGCCCCCACCTGGCTGCTGCAGATGCCCACGTTCCTCAGCGACGCCGCGCTCGACGCCCTGCAGCGCCGGACGCAGGGCGCCACGCGCGAGCGGATGCTCCTCGAGTTGGCGGAGGGGCTCGAGTTCCTGACGGCGACCATCCCCCTGATTGTGGTGGTGGAAGACTTGCAGTGGAGCGACCAGGCGACCCTGGAGGCGCTCGCGTGTCTCGCGCGCCGGCGCGAGGCAGCCCGTCTACTCATTCTGGGGACATACCGGTCGCCGGACGTGAGCGGGCCGGGCCATCCTCTCACCGCCCTCCGACAGGAATTAGGCGCTCATGGCCGGTGTCACGAACTGGCGCTGGCACCGCTCGGCGCAGAGGCGGTTGCCCAGTACCTGACCGCACGTTGTGGGGCCGGAGCGCCGTCCTTTCTCCCTAACCTCGCCGTTCTGCTGCACCGGCGCACGGGAGGCAATCCGTTGTTTCTCGTCCACCTCGTCGACGATCTCATCGACCGCGGCGTGCTTGTCCAGAGCGACACCGGGTGGACGTTGCAGAGGAGTCCTGAAGAGGCGTGCGGGGAGCTACCCGAGAGTCTCCGCCAGCTGCTAGCGCACCACAGTGCACGGCTGTCGCCCGCGGAGCAGCAGCTCTTGGAAGCCGCCAGCATCGCCGGGAACCCCTTCTCTGCGGCCGCCGTCGCAGCAGCATTAGCGACCGAGGTGAGCGAGGTGGAGGAGCACTGTGCGTGGTTGGCCCGTCAGCACCGCTTCGTGCGCCCCGCCGGCCTCACCGAGTGGCCCGACGGCACCGTGACGGAATGTTACGCTTTCCTCCATGCGCTCTCGCAACACGCGTGGCACGAGCGGGTCAGCAGCGGGCGGCGCCAGCAGTTCCATCACCGGATCGGGGAGCGTCAAGCGGCGGCCTATGGGGACGGGACCGGGGACATCGCCGCCGAGTTAGCAGTCCACTTCGAGCAAGGGCGCGACTACCGCCGCGCGGTGCACTACCTGGGGCAGGCGGCCCAGACCGCCCTGCACCGGTTGGCCTACGTCGAGGCCATCGCCCATCTCACGAAGGGCGTCGCGCTGGTGCAAAAGCTGCCGGAGACGCCAGCGCGGGCGGCCCAAGAGCTCACGTTGCAGATTGCCTTGGGCGCGCCGCTGCTAACGATCAAGGGGCACGCCGCCCCTGAAGTGGAACGCACCTACGCCCGCGCCAGAGCCCTGTGCTCCCAGGTCGGCGAAACGCCCCAACTGTTTCCGGCCTTGCTGGGGCTCCTACGCTATTATGCGGTCAGTGGCCAACTACAGATCGCCCATGAGCTGGGCGAACAGTGTCTGGGGCTCGCGCAGCACGGCACCGATCCGTCGTTTCTCACCTGGGCCCAGTGCTTTCTCGGCGAAACCCTTTTCTATGAGGGGCAATTTCCTGCGGCGCTCGCGCACTTGACGCAGGGACTCGCCAGCTACGATCCGCAGCGACATCGGCGCCAGGACGCGGTGTACGGACAAGATCCAAAGGTGGGCTGTTTGTATCATGCCGCCTTGAGCCTGTGGCTGACGGGGTATCCAGCCCAGGCGCTGGCGCGTATTCAGGACGCCCTCTGCTTTGCGCAGGAGCTCGCCTCTCCGTTCAGCCTTGCTGGGGCCTGCACGTTCGCGGCGACTGTGCATCAATTCCGCGGCGAGGCGCCGGCGGTCCGCGCGCAGGCTGAAGCCGCCCAGGCGCTCGCGACCGCCCACGGGTTCCCCCAATGGGGGATGGTGAGCACGATCCTCCTGGGGTGGGCCCTGGTCATGGAAGGAAACGAGGAGATAGGCATCGCCCAGCTCCGCCACGGCTTGGAGGCGCAACAACAGAGCGGCGCGCTCATGTCCCGGCCGTATTTTCTGGCCCTGCTGGCCGAAGCCTATCAGCACAGGGGGCAGTACGACCACGGGCGACACGCAGTGGCGGAAGCGTTCGCCGTCATGGCGCACACGGGGGAGCAGGCGGCGGAGGCGGAGCTCTACCGGCTCCAAGGGGAGCTGACGCTGCGCCAGGACACGCCAAAGGCAACACACAAAAGGCAACACGCCACCATTCGTTCCTCCCGACCCTCGACTGCTCACTCCCACGCAGAGGCAGAGGAATGGTTTCGCAAGGCGCTAGCAAGTGCGCGCCGTCAACAGGCGAAATCTTGGGAATTACGGGCGGTCATGAGCCTCTGTCGCCTGTGGCGACAGCAAGGCAAACAAGCAGACGCGCGACGGCTGTTGACGGAGACGCACCAGTGGTTCACCGAGGGGTTCGACACGGCAGACCTAGCAGCCGCTGCCACCCTCCTGGCGGAACTGCGCCACGAGTCTATCAACTCCTAAGTGCGCTCTGGCGGTCTCCGTCCTCCAATCCCTCCAGGAGGAGGGGAAACACATCGACCGCGGCGTGCTTCCCGACGAGACAATCCATATGGCCGTACTGCGGAATCACGCGCCGCGTGTACCACTGGCGGCCATGGTGTTCCCCGAGCCACTGGCACGTGCGCGCGGTGGTGTCTGGTAAGAATTGTCGGTTCTCCGCGCCGTGCAGGAAGGTGAGCGGCAGGGCGAGCCGCTGCCCCCGCGGAAGATAGACATTGTGGCCGTGCTGATCCACGATGTGCCCCACACGCAGGATGCGTGCGAGATGAGCAAAGGCCCGGAGGTTCGCCACACCAAACATGTCCGGCACGGCTCGGTGAGTGGGCTCGTTTAGTTGGGCATGTTTATACGCTTCGCCATAGAGAAACAGAATGCGCTGGCAGACTGGATCCTCACACGGTTCTCGTGACGGCTGATGGGTGATTGCCGCATCGATGAGCCGCGCCAGCAGGGCGCCACCGGACTCCAGGCGTACGCCACACCGCTGCAGGCGAGAGAGCCACCGCCAGGCGTGATCGACGTGAGAGTGGGGCAGACGCGGACGCAGTTGCCGGCCAAGCGACGCGAGGGGCGATAGGCGGGTGACCCCACAAGCCCGCAACATCGTAGGCAGATGGGCCAAGGATTTGCCCCGAATCGCGGGGACGACCACGGGATGAGCGGACAACTGGGAGCACACGGCGGACCGCACGCCGTGGAGCCCCGCGCACAGCGCCATCAGCAGCGTCATGGCCCCGACACAGTGCGCTACCACTTGGACGCTCGGAGCGTGCGTCACGGCCAAGACCGTCTGCACCGCCGCCGGATAATCCAGGGTCGCAATGGCATCCAGACTCCACAAGGCGCTGGCGCTCGGGAGGGCTGGGCTCGTGCGATAATCCCACACCCACACGTCGTAGCCCTGCGCCACCAGGTACTCCGTCACATTCGTGTCTATGGTGTCGAGAAGATACAAGAGACTGGATGTACCAAAGGCATGCGCCAGCAGCACCGGCCCTTTGGGGCCTCCCTGATAACGCTGGAGACGCAGCGACACGCCGTCGGTCGTACGGCACGGATATCCCTGTGGCGGCGGCAGCCGAAGTGGGCGGTGCTGCCGTAGTGGCGCTGCGGACGCAAACGGGGAGGGCGCAGGCGTATCAGGCGCGGAAGGGGGTGTAGACGTCATAGAGGGCTCCAGCAAAGAACCGCCCAAAGGTCGCCAGGGTGTGGAGCGACTCGCTGGGGCTGCGGGCATTGGTGACGCGCAGCGTCCTGAGTTGCTTCGCAAAATCGGCGGGTGCGATCGTCAGCACCCCTTTCCCGAGCACGGGGCTCGCTGCTGACTCGCCGTCGTGCACCGTGATGAACAAGGTGGTGGTCTCCTGCCACAGCACGAATCTCGATTGCCCCTGGAGCAATTTGCAGCCGTCGAAAAAGTAGCGCCGGCCATCGGTCGCGTGCAACACCATGCGATACCGCATCTGTCGGGTCGTGGGCTCGTCAGGGTCCCGCACGAAGAGCTGGAATTCTCCAGCAGAGATGGTGAGCGGGTGTGGAGAGAGCGCCGGGGCGTTAACGGTCCCCATCAGCGCCGCGGCGTGTGTCGGGTCCGCCAGCATCTGCTGGACATCGTCTGAGCGGATGGTCACGGTGAAGGTGAAGGGCGACCCATCACTCTGGCCCTGCCGGGCAGCCGCGTGGTAGTCGTCCGTCACCGTCGTAGAAAAAGCGCCGCGCATCGTTTCGGTAAACTGGATGCCGACGCGGGGCGCCGTGGTCTGGGCAGAAGACGGAGCCGAGGGAAGCGTATACCCAATCGTCCAGCCGCGCTCGTGGGCGAGGAGCGCGCAGGTGCGTTCGGCCAATGCGCAAATGGTCAACAAGGGATTGACGCCCAGCGAACGGGGCATCACGGCGCCATCACACACATAGAGGTTGTCATACACGGCGGACCCGCTCGCGCCGGCAAACACTTGGCCTTTGTGGTTGACCACGCCGCCAGCGGCGTCCTCCGCCATGCTGCACCCGCCCAGGGGATGCACGGTGACCAGATTGTACTTAAACAGCCCACTCCACAGCGGATTGCGGATATAGGCACCGCCGAGGGCGGTCGTGAGGCGCTCCAGGCGGTCATGCACCTGCTGAAACATCGGCTGTGTTCCTACCCCCGGCCAGTGAATCCGGACTCGGTCATGCTCCAGAGAGAGCACCCCGGCGCTGTTGTCGTGCGTCATGACCAGGTAGGTTTGGGTGTGCTGCACCGCGCCGTGCGAGGTGCCGCGAGTGAGACTCTCCAGTTCTCGCGCTTGTTTTTTGAGGATGTCCCCGGGGCTCCGCTTGGGCGATTGCCCGATCACCGCGTTGGCCGTCGCCAACGCGAGCGGGAGTACGCCCGCGAGTGCGCCGGGCAACGCGCCTTCTTCGATCACCATCCCGTCTTCCAGATGGGGCTGCTGGCGCAGATCGATCACGCTGGTAATACACGGCCCCACTGGCGCTTGGCCCTCCCGCTGCTGCTGTCCAAAGCCGATGCCGTTGATGGGGGCATCGGTGTTGTAGCCAAACGCCAGGACGTCGCCGTTCCCGGTAAACTGGTGGCCAACCCGCTCCGAGAGCGGCAGGCCGAGGGCTTTTGAGCGCAGGAGAATTTCCGTGGAGCCCAGCGTGCCCGCCGCGAGGATGACGAGATCGGCGCTCACACACAGCGTAGGGGCGGCAAACTGCTCTCGTCCTGCCTCCAGGAGTTGATACTGCACCAGCCACTGCGACCCGCGCCGTTCCAGGTGGCGGACCGCCACGTGCGTGTAGAGTTCCGCGCCGTGTTGTTTGGCGTCAGGCAGATAGTTCACCAGCACAGTGTTCTTGGCCCCATAATTACACCCAGAGACACAATCGCCACACAGCGCGCAGCGATGCTGTTCCACGCCAACGGGATTGACGCCGTCGGTAAAGGTCACTGTGATCGGGGGGCGATACCACGGTCCACCCAGCGCAGTGGCCGCCTGCGCATGCGCGTGAAGTTTTGGTAAGGCGGGAGCGTCCTCCGGATACGGCATCGGTTGGAGCATCTCCTCGGCACGGCGGTAGCCCTCTTCCACGAGGGTCGGCACATCGGCACGCAGGGCCTGGGGCCAACGAGGATCCTCAAATACACGCGGTTCGGCGCGGAGCGACACGTTGGCGTTGATGAGGGAGGTGCCACCAAGGCCACAGCCGACGACGACGTGAATATCGGGGTTCACATGTACATCGAACAAGCTGGTGCGAGCGCCGAGGTGGCCAGCTGGCGTATCGACCTGCAGCTCGCGCGCGGCGGTGAGTGCCGAGTCCGGATACTCGCCTGGCTGCAACTCTTTGCCCCGTTCCAAAACGCACACCGACTGCCCGGCCCGCGCGAGGCGCGAGGCGGCAATCGCGCCGCCATAGCCCGAGCCAACAACAACGACCGTGTAGTGGGGTTTCATGCGTTCTAGCGGCGAAGATAAACGTGGCATAGCGACCTCTTTTGATCGGAAGAGTCAGAACTGAGAATATTTTAATCACCAATAGTGAATGCCTCAGCGTCCTCCTTCCTTCTCTCGCTCAAGCGGCCAGCATCATCACCTGCGGCTCTGCGAATCGCTTCACAAACAGCCGGCGCTTGGCGCGCAAACGCTCAATTAGCAGCGGAGCAAACCGTGCTTGCCTCACATCGCCTTATGAGTAAAGGATGGTTCATCTCATTATAACTCTGTCACCATTTCGGTACGTGCCTATGTGGCGTGCTGCTGAGCAAACCACTGGCGCATCATCTCCACCTGGAACTGATAGCCTCCCTCCCTCTGTTCGATAAGTTCCCAGCGCATCAAAAATGTGAGAGAGGGGTCGATGTTTGTCGGAAATTGCCGCTCTAAAACTTCTCGAGTAATTAGCCCCTCTTCTTGATGGGTTGCAAGAAAGCGTAAGAGGGGGACACTCGTCACATACGTTGGCTCATCCTCCATTTGTAAAAAATAAAAGGAACACAGTTGGCTCTTGATTGCTTCAGTAGCAGCAGTTTCGACGTCACACAGCGTGGCGAGACGCCGGCTTGCGGAATCCTCATGCGTATTTTTCAGATCAACGAGCTGGCGGCAGAGCATCTGCACGAAATAGGGGTGTCCCCGCGTCAACTCAAACACGCGTTGTGTAGCTTCTGAAGTATAGCCCAGCGCAAAATTTTTCACGGGATGCTCAATCAACTGTTGGGCTTCTTTGAAGCTGAAATATTCCAGGTGGATAATTTGAAAGTTGATCAGATACGTTGCCCATTGTTGTAACTCCTCCGGTGTATGTGCCGCCGTGAGAAGGACTTTAAAGCGAGGACGATGCTGGACGAGATGTCGCAGCATGCCAAAGACTGAATCCTCACTGAGTCTGCCCTCTGCAAATGGTCTCAGGAGCCTTTCAATCTCATCTAACATCAAGAGCGCGGTGAATTCTTCTTGCGGCTGTTGTGCTAAGATTTCTTCAATCTTATCAAGCCATTCATCGAAGACTATGAAAGGGTCGGCATCCAACTCCTCTCGTTGGAGAGCGGGAAACGTCAGGGAGCGCTGTTTTTGAGCAGAGGCTCGCATCTGTCGGGCAAGCGTAAATAAAAATCCGGCGTGATGTCCGGCGCTCGCCGCACCCTGCAGATCCACAAAGAACGGAACCACCCTGCTGGGGAGCAGCCGGCCGATGTTATTCAGCAGCGAGGTCTTGCCCATCCTCCGTTGACCGTAGAGAAAAACAGGAGGACATCGTGGGTCAACCAAAAGCTGCTCGATCTGGGCACTAATGTCTTGTCGTCCGGTAAAGATCTCTTGATATGGAGTGAGGGCTTGCCCCACGATATAGGGATTATCGATTTCTTGGTGATTTTCAGCGGCGGCGGCCAGTTCTTGTCTATAGTGTTCGACTATCTGCCGCCACCGCTTGGCTGTATGTTGAAACCGTCTTGCGTAGTGGTCACTTCCCTTCACAAGTTCCCGGTCAAGGCTATCGAGATGTTCATCAATCACCGCGAAGAACTGGCGTTTGGCGAATGCCGTTTCTTGGTCCAGGGCATTCGCAACATCCTGGCAAATGCGGTGAAAACTCCGCAGGTATGCACTGACAGGGCCAGCAAACTCACCAGTGGAAATGTTTGCGTTTCTTATCGCCTCTACATCAGTGCACGCTTCGAGATGTCGAATATCACGTTCGATCTCGGCGGCTTGGGCTGCCCAGCGCTGCTTACTCGTGCTGAGATATTCCGTAGCGGCTCGGTATTCTGCGGCATTGTATTCTGCGAGAAGGGCGAGATGTTCATCGAGACCAATCAAAGGGAGCCGCTGGTACTCGTCCCAGAAGGCGGAATGCCAACGGAGGAAGGGTGCCGCCGTACGCGTTGTTCTTTTATCAGCATTCAATAACAGCAGGTTCCAGGCAACAGCAAACGGATAAAAAACGAGAGGACGCCAGAGATGGAAAGTGAGGCCAGCCAGCGTCATGCTCAAGGTCAACAAACTCAGAGAAAGCGCTGAGGTCTTCTCAAAAAATGTTGGGAGCGCCAGAGTCGTGCTGATCAACAAGAGCGTGCTGCTCGCGCCTAGTGCACCCGCGAAGGCGGCGGCTTGAGCATCCGCCACACTGCGAGCGATGACATAAGGCAACACAAAAATCGGAACAAAAAAGAGAAAAGGAGGAGCGATAGCGATGCTGCTATAGAAGGCGGCGGCAAGCAGCCAAAGAATGAATCCAAACGAGATTCCACTTCTAACACTGTCGAGCCAGCCTTCGGTCCTCCATTTCATCGCTGCCACATCAAGGAATGAGAAGACGGCAGCGCCCCCTATGAGGAGGACCACCCCGTTGAGCCTCTCCCCTGAGAGTTCCCCTCTCAGCAATGAAGCTACGATCGATATCGCGTGGGCGCTGGCGACCCCGGTGCCGATGCCGATGCCGCCGACAATCGGGCCAATAAGGCTTGCTACTGTCATACTGCTGAGCAACGGCGCGACCGACACTGTCCTCCGCTGCACGCCAACACTGAGCGTGAGCGCCGCTGTCAGTCCGAACAGCAGGGCGAGGGATCCCAACTCGAACACACCTGGAGTTTTTAGCGACGCTGTCTCAAAATCATAAAACACCAGAGGATTGACAGGAGCAAGGAGTTGTGACGCGCCCCATAGCATGCCCCGTGCTCCAGCCGTCACCACGCTCCCCAGGATGAAGGCCGTGCCGGCAGCGACAGGGCAGAGCCAGGCCAGCGCCAAGCCAGTGAGCACCAATGACACGCCCCAGTTCACGCTCGCGCTGAGCACCTGTGCGAATGACGCGCCACTCACCCACGCGATAAGACTGAAGAACAAACTGCTCAGGAGGGGACATATGATGAATCCTTGGAAGAAGAGACGTTGGAAAGGTCGCGCGCGCCACTGGTGAGAGCGTAACTCGGCCAGACAAAAGTCCGGACAAAGAGAGACATCGAGACGCGCAATATGAGAGCGCCATGCCGAGGGATGAAAAACAAGCCAGGCAAGGAGCTGCGCACTACCGAGCAACACGTTCGGGTGGAGCGGAGGCGAGTCAGTATACGCCGTAGAGAGAACCAGGGAACTCTGCATTACACTCCTCCCAGGAGGTAGAGGAAGGGTTTCATTTGTTCCAACCCTTCCTGCTTCCATCTGTCATCTGTTTCCCCTTCTTCTAAGGCAGCAAGTCGGGCATGACACAAGTGTTGTAACAGCAGGGGGATGTAGTGACTCTGCGTGAGAATCCACTGCACATCATCGGGTGGGAAGGGAAGAGGGGCATTCCTAATCAGCTCGCGGGCTTCCAACTCTGTGAAAGGGCCTAAGGTCGTGACATAGCCAAAAATATTAAAGAAGGGTGAATCGCCGCCATTCTGTTTTATGAGCTGAGCGCTCGACCCACTGAGAGCCAAAATGAAGCCCAGATTGCCATTGGTCGTGAGGGTAAGTGATCGCAGGGTACTCCACACATCGAGATCGATTTCTGGGTACCGTTCGAGTGCTAGGCCCACTTCATCCAGCAAGACCACCGTCGGGGATTGTACGCCTTCGGACATAAGCTCTTGAAATTGGTCTAGGCTACAGTCCGGAGGGGTTGGGAGCCCTAGGCCCTGCAGTAGGGAACGCACAAAGCCAACCTGAGTTTTGTTCTGGTGTTGGCGAAAGTCCACAAACACACAACGCGCGGGTTGCCCTCGGGACAGCCGCTCCGGACGCTGGCCCGGGCGCAGTTTCGCTCCTGACTGCGTCAACATGTTCTTCAGATGCAGGAGGAGGGAGGTTTTTCCACTTCTTCGTGGCCCGAACACCATGGCGTGCAGCAAAGGAATACCAGTCCACAATTTTGTGACGTCATTGATTTCTTTCTGCCGCCCGAAGAAGTTCCTCGCGTCCAGGATAGGTGCGCCAACAACAAAAGGAGCAAGATGAGGGTCTTGGCTTTCCTCTTCCTTTGGTAGCGGCGTAAGCAACTCATGCCGGTTGCGGACGTATTGCGAGTCGGGAAACCGGGCGTCTGTCGCGATTTCCGTCTCTGTTGCCAGGCGCTCGACTTTTAGCATGGCGGGCGACTCGCCTTCAAAGAAGCGGAGGGCCGTGAGCAGGGCCTCCAGACCAGAGGGATAACTCACACACCGACGACAAATATTGACCACGTCAACCTTATCCTCCGCATGGCGCTGGATGGTACTCTGCACGTCCTCTGGTAATTGCTCGACAATCGCGTTTCGCGCCTCACGATCACGCATATGGTGACACGCCAGCAGCGCATCGGTGAGCTTCCTCAATTGTGTAGTGCTAAGTTGAGTGGGCATAGGCCATACCTTTATGCGCAGGATTAGCGCACCCTTCCTTGGGCAAGGCTCTCCACGAGTGTGTGCACCGCTGCCAACTGGTGCGTTCCGGCGTCGAAGAAACGCAGCGCTTCGAGCAGTGCGTTGAGACCTCCCGGATAGCGTAGACACGTCTGAACAAGGTTAAAGACCTCAACGTTGCTTTGGGGATGGCGGGGAATGGCCTGTGCAATCTGGCCGGGTAGGGTCTGGATCAAGACCGCGCGAGTCGCAGGGTCACGCAGGCTTGGACAGTCGAGTAGACAGGTGACCAGCGCCTGCTTGGCCGCCAGAGACAGGTCGCGGAGATCGGGAAGAGACACTGGAGCTCCTGGGCACGGGTCTTCCTCCACCGAGCGCCCTTCTCTGAGCCGCGCCGTGAGTGTCGCGTACGCCTCTGTTGCAGACGGGTCCGCACTGGCTGGACACGCAGCGAGCAAGCTGAGGAGGCGAGGCATCGCGTGCGCTTGGTCGCGTGCCGCCTGTCGGGCAATCACGGCGGCTGTATTACGAACAGAGAGTTGAGCAGCAATGGTCAGCTCATGCCATCCAAGTTGCCCGATGAGCTGTCGCAACTCAGCAGTGGTACTATACCTTGTCACGAGGCAATCCCGGCACAGCGACGCCAGCTCAAGTTCTTGAATGATGGTCACTGGCGCGGCCCAGATCGTATCGACGCGGGCCGTCTCATTCGTCACCAGCCCAATCACTCGCCCGTCACTCTGCACCGGTGCGCCAGACATGCCCTCCCAGGTTTGCTCGGTGCGCTGATCCACTAAGAGCTGTAAGGCCGTATTGAGCTCAGTGGCGCGGACCTCAGTGACTCTGCCAGACAGCGTGAAGGGAGCACCACGGCGAAACGCCGGATACCCTTCGCTGGTCCAGGGTGCGCCAGCCGCTGGGAGGGAGTCGCCAAGCGGTAGTACAGCAGTGGGGCACTCGCGCGCCGAACGCAGGAGCGCCACATCGGCGTGGGGCTCTGCGAAGTCCGGAGACAAAGCGAGAGGAGAAGCATTGACATGATCAACAAGTTTATAGGTAATCGTGGGTACTTCCTCACAATGCCAGGTCGCTGTGGCGAGGTCGCCGACCACGTGAAAGGCTGTCACGACCACATCCGGGCGGAGGAACCAGGCGGTTCCTTGAGCAACAGGTCGCTGGTCGCTGGCCGTGATCAATCGGTACGTTGCCATTCCCTGGCCTTACACCCTTTTCAAAGGTATCATGCGATATCGCTGCTTTATTTGATACCCTTGTGTAGGGTTTTTTTCAATGCTCAGCACCTTTCGCTGGGTGTTGGGACCAAGGAACAGCGAGCAGGGATGGGGAAGGATATGAGAAGTCTGATCGTGAGAGCATGCGAGCACGCGTATAATGAACACCCATGTGTATGTCATTTCTGATCTGCACCTTGGTGGGCAGATGCCCACGATGATGTCGCGTCCGGAGTCGTTAGCCGCTTTTATCCACACATTACCGGATCGTGTGGTGCAGGAAGAACGCCTGGAGTTAGTGATCGCTGGAGACTTTCTCGACTTCCTCGCTATTCCTCCTTTGTCCAGTTGGACTCCTGACCCCATCGTGGCGGCCAAGAAAATCGACGACACCATAAGTGGTCCGCAGAAGCCCGTCTTTGCAGCGCTCAGACGCCATGTCTCTCAGGGCCATCGGTTGACGATAGTTGTCGGCAATCATGACGTCGAGCTTGTGTTACCTTCGGCACAGGCGGCTTTTCTCAACGCCCTGGGAGCCGATCTCCATCAAGTGCTCTTCGTGGATGATGGGCGCGCGTATCGCGTAGGTGGGGCGCTGATTGAACATGGTAATCGTTACGATGGGGCCAATGAGAATGACTGGGATGGCCTGCGCTCGATTGCCTCATCGCACTCGCGCCACGAAACGCCCCTGGTCGACTTGGAAGTCTCGGCGGGAAGTCAACTGGTGGAGAAAATGATCAATCCTCTCAAAGTCCGCTACCCGTTTCTTGATCTGCTGCAACCGCAGGGAGAGCTGACGGCGCTCCTCCTGCTTGCCTTTGAGCCTGCTGTAGGACGAGACTGGCCCAACCTAGTGCGCGTTTTCCAGGGTGCGTACTTGCAAGGGCGAACGAGGCCGGTGAAAACCAGGCAGGTGGCGGCTGAGGTTGTGGTAGCGGCGGACCGCGAACTAGACGAGGCCTTTGGCGAGTATTACCGGCAACTCCATCAACCGAGTCGTCAGGTCAGCGCCGTCACCGAATGGCTCCACTTCTTTGTGACGCCAAAAAAGGACAGCCTGGCGGAAATTCTTCGCAGAGGGGAGCCGATCCCCAGAAAACGCCTCCAGCAAATCCAGCTCGTCCTGCGGCGGCTGCTGCTCGATGATAGGTCTTTGCGGTTTGATGGACCAACGGCGCACTATGGTGAGCAAGCCCAAGCCCTGCACAAAGAGGGGGTCGAGACGGTGATCATGGGGCATACACACCTGGCGAGACATCTGGGCCCGTCGGACCGCGCCACCTATCTCAACACCGGCACCTGGGCGGATCTAGTGCGGGTCCCGCCTACCGCCCTTCTGGCGACTGCGGAGGGCCTTGCGACGTTGGAGGATTTCTTGCACCGCCTGCACCGCGATGACGGGGTACGAGAGTTTCATCCAACCTATGCTGACCTGGTGCTTGACGCGACTGGACAAGTCGTCAAGGCCCAACTCTGCCACGCGAAAGGCTGAATCATTCTTGGCTGGCAGTACAAACGAGCAAAGAGGAATCTCCAGGTCACACCCAGTGATTCCTTGTTGCTATTGGTCCTATCACACAGCTTCCAGCCTGGGCTCTCTCTGCACGCGTAGCGTCAGGAGTTACAGAGGAGAGCACTGAACGACTCTCGACTTGAAGTCGAGAGATTCAATTTTTCGACTGAAGTCGACTGAAGCCAAGAGGTACACTCTTTTACATACGCTTGTGTTTACCACGTAAACACTGCGCGAATCTTGCTTCGCCTGAAGGCGAGGGGTTTCAACCATCCCCGAGCGAGACACTAAAAAGCGTGGGAGATGGGTGTTCCACAAACGGTCGTTTACGACACACTGCCAGAATTCCAGGAGACACAAGCAAAAGTCGGTTCTTGTTCGTTTCATAACTCATCCCAGAATCAACGTTCCAAAACCTCTCCCTTGGCTTGCCTTTTGGCACGCACTGGCGCATCGTTGCCCCAGGAGGGATACCCATGTTGGTCGGCTATGCACGGGTTTCGACACCGGAGCAGAAGCTTGATCTTCAACGTGATGCTCTGCAGCACGCGGGCTGTGATCGCATCTTTACCGATATCACCAGTGGAACACGAGCTGAACGTCCGGGGTTAGCCGATGCATTAGCGTTTCTGCGTGCCGGGGACTCGCTGGTCATTTGGAAGTTGGACCGGCTGGGCCGGTCACTCAAAGACCTCATTGAAAAGGTGACTACGTTACAGGCCCGACAGATTGGGTTGCGCAGTTTGCAGGAGAGCATTGATACCACCACCAGCGGTGGGAAACTGATCTTCCACGTCTTTGGGCGCTAGCGGAATTCGAGCGGGATCTGATCCGAGAACGAACTCAGGCCGGACTCCAAGCCGCGCGAGCCCGTGGCCATCATGGCGGACGGCCTACCGTCATGGATGCACGCAAAGTTGCTTTGGCTCAATCGCTCTATACCAATCGGCAGTATTCCCCACGTGAGATTTGCGCCACGCTGAAGATTTCCAGGACAACGCTCTATCGTTACCTCCCTGCTGAGACCAAGCACAAAGAGTGACGCCCATGCCATCGTCGAGGCGAGCGGCACGACCCTCATTGATCCGTTACCGCTTGCGGAGAAGGCGTTGCGCCGCCTCGAGCCGATCGTGGCGATCGGCCTCACCGCGAAGTGTCATCAACGCTCGGCCTGGCGGTACCGCCAGCAGTTCGGCGCCAAAGTCTATGCGCCTGCAGGGGTACAAGCGATGGAAGAAGCCGCCGATGTCTGGTATCACGCCGAGGATCTCTTGCCTGGCGGCGTACAAGCGATCCACATGCCAGGGCCGGAGGAGGTACACTATGGGTTCTTCCTTCCCCGCGAGCCTGGCGTGTTCTTTTGTCCTGATTTGCTGATGCACGGGAAAGGCAAAGTCGAGTTTGTCCCGCCAGCCTTTCATACCGATCCCGCCGCGACGCGAGCCAGTGTGCGCCGCGTGGTGGACCTGCGCTTTTCCGTCCTCTGCTTTAACCATGGCGCCCCGATCACAGACAATCCCCAGGCCGCACTCCGGGAATTGCTCCAGCGGATAGGGACATAGCCAGTGGGAGGAGCGAAGACACGAGCGCTGGAGGCCTGGCGCCATTGTGCAGGCTCATGGTCCCTGGAGAAGGGTCTCACGGCTTATTCCCGTCACCTCGAGTCTGGTCGGACCTCGTCTCAGCCGCACTGAGCTGGAAACTGCCCACCGCGTAGGGTTGGGCTTGCTTGACAGACTGGTGTTCTCTCGCCATCGTAGGCGCGTGAACAAAAAGCGAAAATTGTGGCGCGGGTCACGACGCTGCCTGACCACACCCTCCCGACTCGGAGGTGGCGCCGATGCAGCCTGCTCCGCGTAGTGCACCGGACGACGCTGGAACCCTGGAACGGCTCACGGGCGTGGTGGAGCGGGTCACGTTTCATAGCCCGCAGAGCGGCTTCTGTGTCCTGCGCCTGCAAGTACGTGGGCAACGCGACGTAGTGACGGTCGTGGGCACGGTCGCCCAGATTGCGCCTGGGGAATATATCGACGCCCAGGGACAGTGGGTGCAGAATCACACGCACGGCCGCCAGTTCCAAGCGCGTCAGCTGCAGGTCCTGCTTCCCAATACCCCAGCCGGGATCGAGAAGTATCTCGGCTCTAGCTTGGTGCCCGGCATCGGCCCGCATTTCGCCAAGGTGTTAGTGCAGGCCTTTGGCGAGTCCGTGTTCGAAATCATTGAGCAGGAGCCGCACCGCCTCTTGACGCTGCCCGGCATTGGGCCCAAGCGCCATGCACGGGTGCTGGCGGCCTGGGCCGATCAAAAGGCGATCCGGGAGATCATGGTCTTTCTGCACTCCCACGGCATTGGGACAGCGTCGGCGGCGCGCATCTACAAGGCGTATGGCGCCGACGCGATCACACGGGTCCAAGAAAATCCCTACCAGCTCGCCTTGGACATTTATGGCATTGGCTTTAAGACGGCCGATACCCTGGCGCAGCGACTGGGGCTCTCCCCGGACTCGGTGCCCCGGGCGCAAGCGGGCCTTCGCCATGTGCTCCAGACGCTGGCTGAGCAAGGGCAGTGCGCCGTGCCGCAGACGCAGCTGCTCGCCGCTGCCGAGCAACTCCTCGCTATTCCGTCGGCAGTGATTGCGGAGGCCCTGGCCGCCGAACTTACGCAAGGACATGTCATCGCGGAACCGATTGCTGACCAGCCTTGTGTGTTTCTGGCGCCGCTCCATCGGGTGGAACTCGGCGTCGCCTCCCATCTTCGGCGGCTCCTGGCGCTCCCGCCCCCCTGGCCAGCCATCGCCACGGAGAAGGCGCTCCCCTGGGTGGAACAGCAGACCGGGGTCACGCTCTCGGCCTCTCAGCGCGCCGCTGTCGCGCAGACCGTGAATGCGAAAGTGACGATCATCACCGGCGGTCCCGGGGTCGGCAAAACCACCGTGGTGAATAGCATCTTACGCATCCTGCGCGCCAAAGGGGTACGGGTGTTACTTTGCGCCCCCACGGGACGTGCGGCCAAGCGTTTGGCAGAGTCCACCGGGTTGGATGCCCAGACCATCCATCGGCTGTTGGCCTGGCAGCTCCAAGCCCGAGACGGGCAGCCGAGCCCTCCGCGCACGCTCGACGCCGATGTGGTGGTGATCGACGAAGTCTCCATGGTCGATGTGGTGCTGATGAACCAACTGCTGCGGACGCTGGCTGAGCGGACGGCACTCCTCTTGGTCGGTGATGTCGATCAATTGCCCTCCGTCGGGCCAGGCAACGTCTTGGCAGACTTGATTGCCTCAGGCGGCATTCCTACCGTGCGGCTGACCGAGATCTTTCGCCAAGCCGCCACCTCGCAGATCATTGTGAATGCCCATCGCATCAATCAGGGTCTGCTGCCGCAACGGTCCCCTCGGTCAGCCGAGAGTGATTTTTATCTCCTCGAAGTGGCGACCCCAGAGGAGATCTCCGAGAAAGTCGTGCGCATCGTGGGCGAGCGCATTCCGCAACGCTTTGGCCTGGATCCGATTGCCGAGATTCAAGTGCTCACGCCGAGGAATGGCGGCCTCTTGGGAGCCCGCTCGCTCAATGGCGTCTTGCAGCAGCAGCTCAATCCCACCGTGACCCCCAAACTCCAGCGCTTCGGCTGGACGTATGCGCCGGGTGATAAAGTGCTCCAGCAGGTCAACAACTATGATAAAGAGGTCTTCAACGGCGATATCGGGCGCATCCGACAGATCGATCTGGAAGAAGGCCTCGTGTACGTCGAGTTCGAAGGTCGATCCGTGCCCTATGCATTTGGGGAACTCGATGAACTCTCCTTAGCCTACGCCACCACCATCCATAAGAGTCAGGGCTCGGAATATCCGGCGGTGGTGATTCCACTCAGCATGCAGCATTTCACGTTGCTGGAACGGAACCTGCTGTATACAGCGGTGACCCGCGGCAAGCGGCTCGTGGTGGTGATCGCGCAACCCCAGGCGCTCGGCAGGGCGGTGCGTACCGTGCGCTCCCATCAGCGGTTGACCAATCTCGCCATGCGACTGCGGCCGTCCGCCGCCATGCCTGAAGCGTGAGACCCCACGAGGGTGAGGGAACCCAGCGTGTACGACGAACGTGAGGAGTCCTGGGCATGCACGGCGACGAGCGGAACGATAGGTGATCCGACGAACACTATTCTCGCATAGAGTGAAATTTGACGTATACCCGCTTATCAGAAGCCCGGCGGCGATTCCCTTCGTCGCGGTCCCTTTGCGGCTCCCTGTGGCTACTGAGGCTCGGGGCTGCCCATCCCTGGCCCGTTCAAGCTGCGGGCGGAGGGAAGCGTTTCAGCTCCTGCTTGACTTCGTGGATCCACCCCACGACACTCACAAAGCCCCACTGTTCCTCCAGCGGTAACCGATACCGGTGGTGTGGATGCTGCACGGCTGCTTCGGCGGTCGCCAATGCCTGCCGCAGGCGGGCTACTGCCTGCTGGAGACTCGCGTGGTCGCGTCGATGGCGCAGCACGCGCGTGCACTCGTGCAGTTCCGCTCGCAGCCTGTGCAGCTAAGTCTTGCAACTGGGGAGCTGGGGTGTCCACCACGCTTTTCCTCCTGTCCTCCACCTACACCATAGCTTTTTCATAGCGCATTTCCTTCGTGTCGCCCAGCGCGTCCGTCGATCTCTGCTCTGACCGCCGCGCCGAAGCCAGCAACCCCGCTCGTTTTCCCCTGTGCTCCGGTTCCACCGTGTTCCCTGATGCGGTGTCCTGCCCCCGCTTCGCTTGGTGCACCCTGCAGGCGGCGCGCCAGGCGACCTCCTTGGCCCCTACCCACGCAGACGCCTGGCACTGGCCTGCGACCGGGTGACCGACGCCCCCACGGTAGCGGTGGCTGCGCGTCCATTCTTTCTTTTCGCCTCTCTCGGCTCAGGGTGCAGAGAGGCTCAAAGAAAAAGCGTTTTTGTTTAACGCCATCCTTGTCCGGAGTGAACCACGATGCACACGATACGCGCACCACCTGGAAGTGAGACAGAGCCTGCCGGTAGGAAAATCTAACAGAGCACGGCAGGTACGGGCCGCCGAAAGCCCCAGGGGAACGCGTCGGTTAGTACCCTTTAAAGTTGCGCGCGCCACGCAAACGCAACGTAACGGTTTCACTCACACACCACCAAGGAGGAAGGCTCATGTCACACGTAGTGCCCTTGTTTCCCTTAGGACGGATCGTCGCTACCCCCGGCGCCCTCGATGCGCTGGCACAGGCGGAACAATCCGCTGAGGAGTTTCTCACCAAACATGCACGCGGGGAGTGGGGCACAGGGCCCGAGGAAGATCGGCAAGAAAATGAGTATGCCGTCTTCCGCGCGCTCCGCCTGCTCTCCTCCTATCGGCTGCGGACCGGGGAGACGATCTGGCTGATCACGGAGGCCGATCGGTCGGCGACGACGCTCCTTTTGCCACAGGAATACTAACCAGAAGTGATGTGTATGGACACCGTCTATTTGTTGCACTTCAGTCAACGCTATGAACATGTCCTCCACTACACCGGCTCGACTCACAACCGTCCCAGACGCCTCGATCAACACGCCAAAGGGCATGGGGCGCGCCTCCTCGCCGTCGTGCACGCTGCCGGCATTACCTGGACCTTGGCCCGTACGTGGGTTGGCGGGAGACAACGGGAACGCCAACTCAAACGTCAGGGCGGGGCCTCTCGTCGCTGTCCCCTCTGCAAAGGCAAAGAGCCGGAGATCGGCGCTAGCCGCCCAGCTCACCGCCGATCTCCTCAGGATGAACACCCGTAAGGGTTCAACCACCAGCGAGGGTAGGGCATCCCGCCCTCGCTGGTCAAGGAGGTTCTCATGAACACTCACACAGACACGCCTGATGCCGTGCACACGCATCCCTATCGCCTTCCCGTCTACCGGGTCGCGCTGGTCCGAGACGGGAGTCTGACGCACTACGAACGCCCGCTGCTCACCGCGCCTGGTACCGCCGCGTGCATTCTCAGCACCTACTTTGCCGCCGTGGATCGGGAACACTTCGTCGTCCTCATGCTGAATGCCAAAAACCGTCTTCTTGGGCTCAACACCGTCAGTGTCGGGAGTCTCACCAGCGCGCTCGTCAGTCCCCGAGAAGTGTTCAAGCCCGCCATTCTGGGCAACGCCGCTGCGGTCATCCTCAGTCATAACCATCTGAGTGGAGACCCGACGCCGTCCGCCGAAGATCGCGCTATCACGGCCCGCCTCGTCCAAGGGGGGGACCTGCTCAGTATTCGCGTGCTCGATCATCTCCTCCTCGGGGATGAGACCCAGTGGTATTCGTTTCAAGAACACGGCGAGATCTCCCCGTCGCTGCAGTAGGGTCACTCACTATGAGTGAGTAATAACCTGCACGCTTGCTCTCGTATTTCCTTCAGCCGGCGCACTGCCTGCTGAAGTCAAGGAGGACACCATGAGTACCGGACAGCTTGAAAGCACGGTTGTTGCCGCGACCTTCTGGCCTGCCTGCCAGAATTGTCGATTCTTTACCGTCTGTCAGACCGCGCCCCGCCATCCCGCCTATCCCCATCGCTGGCACTGGAGTGTGGAGGCGGCGCACTTTCCTGACACGTTATTGATTCTGCGCTCCTGGGTCGGCTCCAGTGTGTACGGCCAGGCCCACACGGGCTGTGCGTCGTACACGGTCGATCCGCAGCACCTCCACCCGCTGCAGGATCTCCATCTCCACTATCTTGCGCTCGAAACCGAGCAACAGCAGCTCGAAGCCGTCTTTCAGACCTTAGAACAACGCCCGTCCTGGACGAGGAAAGAGAAAGCCACTTTCAGGGCGACGTTCCAACGCTACAAAGCGCTCTTGGCCGAGCAAGCTGCCCTGCGCACCACCACGACCGCACCGGTGGCTGTCGCAGTCGCGAGCAACCACTAACGTTCGTCTTACCCCAGCCCCGCCCATGGGGCTGGGACCACGAAGGAGGAAGCCTCATGTTCGATGACACCATGTCGGAACTCTCCCGCCAAACGGTGATGACCCGCTTAGCCACGCTCAATTCGGCGGCAACATTTTTAACACTGACCCACGGCGATGCCCCAACCACCATTGATAATTGGTTGACCTTGGCTGAGCTGGTGGAGCAATGGGTGTGGCGCGGGCTGACCCCCGAGTCGGTGCCGCCGCTCTCACCACCCGTACCGCCACCGGCAACGTCGAGCCCCGTTCTGCCACCGCCCACTACTCCAATGCTCCCCTCTGACCCTGCCGCCTCCTGTCCAGCTCCGCCGCCGACTGCCGACCGACCCAACGGGAATGAACCACGACCGCACTCGCCGCCGGTTCGTCCGCCAACTGCTCCGGCGTCTTCGCCTCCAGCCCCGCCGCCGGCGGAAGCACGGCAGAGCCCACGTCCCGACAACGCCACCGCGAATCAGATCAAGGCCATCTTCGGCATCGGCAACGCCAAGGGCTACAGCACGAGCGACCTGAAGGCCTGGGTAAAAGGCCAATTCAACCAAGCCATTGATGACTTGACGTTTCGCGAAGCCTCCAAACTCATTGAATACCTAAAGGCGTTGTAAAGACCCCATCCACGAGCCCCCGGCACCCGAGGGGCGGCCGTCGTGAGCTCTCTCTCATTGTCCCTCGCGTAGCGCGCCCTGCGCACAGAAAGGAGTGGCCGCATGTCTGTCCATGTCGTGATTAATGTGCTTCCCTATCACGCACGTCCCCGCCTCAAGCACATGACCTACCAGCAGGTGAAAAAAGCCTGCGGGAAACCCACCTGTCGCGTCTGTGGCGGCATCCGTCCCCGCCATGGCCCCTATTGGTACAAGATCGAGTGGGAGGCGAGGGCCCACAAACAACGCACGACCTATATCGGCAAGACCTTGCCCGCCGCCGTCCAGGAGGCGTGGCGCTGGCAACAGGCGCTCATGGACCCCACGGTGCGCCAGCAACTCGAACAAACCCAGCACGTGGCGGCCGCCTTGGCGCGGCAGCAGCAGATTAACGCCGCGTTGCGCGCCCGGGTGGCCGAGCTGGAAGCCGCGCTCGCGGCTGCGCTGACGCCCCGGGGGCCTGGGGAATCCTTGCCACCTGCCGAAGTGGCCCACTACCCTGCCGAGTCCTGACGTGCGTCGGTCGGCTGCGCGCGGGCATGCGCCGCTACGCCTGTGTCCCTTTAGGGGTCGGACTCTGGGAGCGGGGCTTCGAGCAAGCGCACGAGCTGTTCGTGCAGGAGGCGTTGCTCGCCCTCCAAGGCGGGCAGCGGTCGGTCAAAGGCGCGCAGCACCCGTTCAATCGTTGCCTCATCGCGCTCCAGGAACCGTGTTAAGGTCGCTGCCAGTTGCCGCTGCAACACCCGCTCGCGCCGACTCGCCGCCAGATACGCCACGGTCTCTTCCAGGACCGTGGCCTGCGTCGCGCCCAACACCGCTTCCAACGGATAGCCCGCCTCGCGAATCCGCAACACTAACTCTAAAGGCACCTCGGCCCGGCCCGTTTCGTAGGTACTCATCTGCCCTTGGGTATAGCCGCCAAAGCGCGCGCCAAACTCCGGCTGCGTCATCCCTAAACGCTCCCGAAACGCCTGGAGTTGTTTGCCCCGCTGGGCGGGGAGCGGCGTCTCTCTCACCACCTGCTCCAAGCGTTTGCGATCGGTGATATCCTCGGCCAGCCCCAGCAGCTCCCACGGCTCGCCCTCGGGCGTGCGGGTGAAAATCACCTCGCGGCTCTGCAGCCAGCGATACGCCCCATTGGCGTGCCGCACCCGGAACTCCTGCACGCCGGGGAGCGCACCGCTGCGCGTCAGCTCCTGATGGCGGCGCGCCACCGCCGCCCGATCCTCGGGATGGAGCCACTCGCCGAAGAGCCCCGCGCCGGGGCGGGAGAGATCCGCCGCCGCATACCCCAAGAGCGGGGTGAGTTGCGCATTGACTAGGCGCAGGCGCAGCGCCCGCAGATCATACACATACACGAGCTGGGGCAGCGCATCGGCAATGCGGTCGTGCAGGCGGCGCCTTTCGGTGAGCGCGGCTTCAATCTCATAGCGGGCGCTCACATCGCGCGCGACACTCAGCACGGCGGTGATCCGCCCGTGCTGGTCATGCAAGGGAATGGCGTTGACTTCGTAGGCGCGGATCTCCCCCTGGGCATTCTTGGCCCGCACGAGCAGCTCACGCACCGCCAGGCCCTGCGTCAGGCGGCTGAAGGCGGCCCGGATCTCCTCCTCGTTGTCGCCCGCGAAGAAGTCGAGGAAATGGCGCTGCTGCAGCTCGGCGAGCGACAACCCCTGCCAGCCCAGCAACGCCGGGTTGGCATCGACCAGGCGACCCGTGAGATCCGTCACATAGACGAAATCCGGGCACGCGGCAAAGATGGAGCGGTACCGCTCCTCACTCCGCCGCAGGGCCTCCGCGGCCTGTTGCCGCTCGCTGAGATCCCGATAGATCCCTTGGTAACCAATCAGTGTGCCCGCCGCGTCGCGCATGGCGCGCGTGCGGGCTTCCACCAGCACGGTCCGGCCATCCTTGCGCAGCAGCTCGGCTGCGAAGATGGACGACGGGAGCTTTTCGCCCGCGCGAAAGCGGCGGCTGCGCTCTTCGGCTTGCGCCACCGTGGCGGGGGTAGCGACCTTGCCGACATGCTGCCCGATCAGTTCGGCCTTGGTCCAGCCCAACAAACGTTCCGCGCCCCGGTTCACATCCTGGATGATGCCCTCCACGCTGATCAACGCCAGCGCATCATTGGCGTTGTCGAAAAAGCTCCGATACCGCACCTCACTGGCGCGCGACTGGGCCAGCACAGCGGCGGCGCCCCGCCGCGCGCGTGCACGGGTCGTGGGCGGCTGGGGGGTCCGTGCTTTCCCTTTCCGTGTCGCCATCGTTCCTCCTCCTCACCCACCGGGGGCTGGGTGCGCCTCCGGTCCAGCGCCGGCGCGCCGCTGCCGCCCGTCTGGCCTGACAGCGCCACCGCGTCCCGGTCTTGCCTAGAACCTGACCAAGACGACGTGCGCTGCCGACGGTGGGGCAGCGCCGACACCGCCGGAGCAGCGCCGGTTGCCGGGCGTGGGTTCATTGTGCGCTTTTTTTCCAGATTTTCTAGTCTTGCAAAGAGAGTGAAGCAAAGAACCTTCATGATTATTCAAAAAAATTAATTTCTTACATTTTCCTCTTGACTGTCATCGAAAAATACACTATGACACCCAGCACTGGTTGGTACCTCGTCTTGGTAGTCGGGATCAGCGGTCGCGCACGCACGGAGGCGCTCATGATCTGCGCAAGACTGTCCCTCCACCCGAGTTGCCCTCTTCCTGCGCTCGGTCCCTCCCGCGTCTCGGCCACTGTCACACGCCGTACGGCCCCATCATCCGCTGGGCCTCAGGTTCGTCTCCGAGTCGAGAGCGCAGCGGGGAATCGAGGAGACCGATGTCGCGGTATACCATTCCTGCTCATCCGCCCTACCATCACTGTGTCGTTGGGTATGATCCGCCGTTGGGCACCTTTTTTGCCCAGGTCTACAAAAGTAAAGATTCACGACGGTCGCCGACGCTCGTGCACTGGGTCGGAGCCGACTTTGTGGAACTGCCTACCGTCGAGGCTCTCACCGCTGCCATCGCCGCTTACGTCACCGTGCCCGACGAGATGCAAGAGCACTTGCGCCGCGACGGGGCCGCTGGGGCACACCCCAACTTCGGGACCCGGCTGTTAGCCGAGCTGCACGAGCGGATCAAGGAGACGCATCGATGACGTCCCGCGTGGAGCACCCTCTGCTCCCGTGCCCCGGCGTGTCCGTCTGTACCTAAAGGGGAGGAAGTTATGGCTACTGCTCATCCCATCCTCGACGCCGCTACGACCACCGCGCATAACGACCGAGTGCTCGCGCAAGAGCTGCGGCTGCGGAACTGGCAGCTCACTACCTGGTGGGCGCTGGCGCTCTGCATCGTGCTCGTCGCCGCCAACTGTACCCAGTGGCTCACCCGCAAGGAGCACTATGTCCCCGTGCTGCTCGATGGCGTCGGCGTGGGCCGGTTCCTGTCGGAGATGACGCCGACCGACGCCCACACCCTGCCGATCAAGGTGCTGCACGTGCAGCGCTTCATTCGCGGCATCCGACTCATCTCCCTGGATGCCCGCTATCAGGAGCAAGAGGGCAATGCCGCCTTCTTTCTGTGTCGCGAGAAAGCGCAAGGCTTTCTGCGGGACTACTTCACCCGCCCAGAGAACGATCCTAAACCGCTGCTCAAACGAGGCGTCTCCCGTCTGCCGGTGAACATCCAGGTCCTGCCGCAGACGGCGGACACATTTGCGGTGTCGTGGGACGAGGACATGACGGAGACAACGGGCATGACGCGCACGGCCTGGACCGCTCTGGTCACCCTGGAAACCAAAGACCCCGCCACGCTGACCGCCACCGAACGGCAACGCAGTCCGTTTGGCATTTTCATCACTGCCGTGGCCTGGAACCCGGTCCAGAAAGAGAGGGAATCATGAAGCGTCTGGCCTGTCTCATCGCCCTGGGGGTGGCTGGCTGCGTGGCGCAGCGGACGCTCCCACCGCCGCATCCGACGCCGTCTCTGGTGGAGGCGCAGCCGCTGCGTGAGGAGTCGGTGGCCGCCCACGTCGAAGCGCCTGATGCCTCGACCCTCATAGACGAATTACCCCCAGACATTCAGAAAGCCATGAGCACATACCTGGAGAAGGGCAAAGCCCCGCTGATTCGCCATGAGCCCGCGGGCTTCGTGCGGTTCCCCTTTGGCCTCTCCCAGCCGGTGGTCACCTGCAAAGTGCTGTCGCTGTGTGACATTGAGCTGGAGCCGGGCGAGCAGCTCAGCAGCGAGCACGCCCTGAGCCTGGCGGACGCCGATCGCTGGGACGCCCAGCGGATTGATGAGGGAGAAGGGGCGACGCAAATCCAGCATGTGGTCCTCAAACCCAAGGACGACCTCCCCTTGCAGACCGATGTCCTCATTGGCACCACCCGCCGTCTCTACCACATCCATGTGATCAGCGGCGGCAAGCAGACCATTAATGCGAAATTCTATTACCCAGACGATGAGCTGAAACGGTTTAATACGCGACAACGCCAGCGCCAGGACGCCCAGCAGTCGATCGTCGCGACCGCGTTCGATCCCACGAGTCTGCACATGAACTACAAGATCGAGTGCCACGGGGCGCGGTTCTGTCCCTCGTGGGTCGGGGACGACGGGCACAGAACATATCTGTTGCTGCCCCAGGGGCTCGAAGCTATCGGGCTCCCGGCCTTGTACATCGAGCAAGCAGGGGAACAGTCGATTGTCAATTACAACACGAGCAAACTGCCGTACTACATTGTCGAGCGGGTGTTTGACCGGGCAGTGTTGCAGCTCGGGACCACGAACAACGCGGAGCGCGTGGTCATCACCCGGGAGGGCTAAGTATGGCGCAGGCCACCCAGCTCACGCAGCCGCCGGTTCCTCTCGTCCGCCGCCACAACAAGGTGCCGCTGTACCTCGCCGGGTGTGTCGTCCTCGTGCTGGCCGCCGCGTATGTGCTGGCGCTGGCCACCCACGCCAAGAAGCAGGTCGAGGAGGTGTTCCATGAGACCTTCACCACGACGGCTCCCCTCTACAAGGCAGCGTCCCCGCCGGTCGCCCGAGTGACGGAGGCACCCCCGGCTCCTCCGCCTGCGCCCCCTAAGACCGAGCAATCCCAAGAGAACCCATGGACTAAGCAGCTCCGAGAGAATCAACTGAAATGGAGTCAGATGCTCTGGGACCACCAGTTCAAGCTGGCGGAATCGCACTTTGAGGCGGCGCTGAAACTTGCCGCGCAACGCCGTGAGGAGCAGATCGCCGCACTGCGCGCCTCTTCGCTGGTCAACATCAACGGACAATCCTCCCCGCAAGTGAAAGACATCCCGTCGATGATCGACCACAGCGCGGCTCGGTCACCAGCACATACGGACGGCCTGGGCGCCCCGTCGCTCCAGCCCTCGCCCACCGCTCTGGCCCAGCACGTCACGACCGCCTCACTCGTGCCCCCGGTCTCGCCGTTCCTGCTCAAGCAAGGGACGCATCTGCCCGTCGTGCTCGATCAGTGGCTGAACTCCGACGCCCAGGACGCCTGGACCGCGCGGATCTCGGCTGACGTGTATGACTCGCTCAGCAGCCGCCATCTCCTCATCCCGGCAGGATCGACGCTCTTTGGCTTCTCTGAAGTCGAGCTGGAGAACAATCAGCAACCGACGCTCATGTTAGCCGCACGCACACTGCAACTGCCCAATGGATCGAGTCTCGATCTCGGACGTACCTGCTCACAGGGCCACGTCCTCTGCGAGTCCGCAGCCTTTGCCCAAAACGGCCAAGGGGTGCAAGGACTCAGCGACCAGGTGAATCGCCATCTCTGGCAACGGTACGGGTCGGCGGTCGTGCTCTCGCTCATTACCGCAGGTATTCGCATGGCGGCCTACTCCAGTCCATTCACCAGCGGCTTCTACTTGAGTCCTGCGGACGCGGCGGCGCAGGGGTCTGGCGAGGTGTTAGGCCGAGCCGCTGGGGAAGACTTGCGGCGCACCATGAGCATTCGTCCCACGGTGACCGTACCGCTCGGCTACCGCTTCAACGTGACCTTGACGCAGGACACGGCCTTTCCCGGACCCTACCGACCGCAGGAGGACCAATGAAACTGCATTCCCAACGCAAGCTCAAAGACGTGCAGCTTCGTGTCACGACCAACGAAGAAGTCGTGGGGCTGCTCGGGCAGTATGTGACGTTCGCCAATACCGTCTTGGGCGAGCAATATGCCGACGTGCGCGAGCTGTGTACGCAGCTGCTCGATGCCTTCGTGCACGACGACAAGCGCTTTCGTGACTGGCTGCGAAGTCAGGGTGCAGGAAACGGTGTAGGTGGAAAGGAGGAGGGGAAAACGTGAGGGAATACAAGAGAGAAACACAGCGGCGGTTGCGAGCGAACTCCTGGCAGATCCAGCAGAAAGGAAGCGGCGCATGTTCCAAAGCAGCGGCGGAAAAAGGCGGGTTGTCCGAGGGGGGGTGGTGATGCTCGGTCTGATCGCTGGGCTCATCGTGCTCCCCGGCCTTTTCCCCTATCGGTGGAACCTGTCGGCGAGTGTGCCGGTCGGTTTGTATCGGTTCTCTCACGGCGCTATCGAGCCAGGATCAGTGGTCTCTTTTTGTTTGCCGGAAGCAGTGGCTCGCTATGCCAAAGCGCGCGGTTATATCGGGTTTGGCTTTCCTTGCCCTGGGTGGACCCAGCCTCTCCTCAAGCCCGTCGTGGCTGTCGCAGGTGACGCGATTCAGATCACCCGAGAGGGGGTGACGGTGCGCGGGTTGCCCGTTGCTCATACGCCGGTGTTCACGCACGACTCGCAGAGGCGTCTGCACACTCTTCGTCTGCCGGAGGGTGAGTCTGTCGTGCCGCCAGGCTCGGTCTTCGTGTTGAGCGCCTTGCACGAACGGAGTTGGGACTCGCGCTACTTCGGCCCGATTCCCCTCACCAGCATTACTGGCGTCATGGAGCCCGTATGGGCGAGATAACAGACCTCCCGTGGTATTTTCGCGTCGAGCCGGACCCGGCGCGGCGGCGACGGACCGGCCTCCAGCCCAGGATACGCTCTCGGGGCGCGCGTCGCGCCGAATGGTGGCGCAGTTCGTCCCGAGGTCCCCAGCGCGGGTCCGCGCGCGCCTCGCAGTGGGCAGGGTATGGGCAGTTCCTGCTCAATCATCCGCGAGACCAACGCGTGGCGGTCAGAACCAGCGTGGCGAGCCATACGCATGGAGGGACCTGGTACAAGCATGGCGCCTATCTCCAGCGGCACGGGGCGCAGCGCAAAGGACGCGGTCTGGGCTTTGACGCGCACGGGAACGAGGTGCGGATGGCAGTGACGCTTGGCGGTTGGCAGCGAGAGGGTGACCCCCATCTGTTTAAATTGATCTTGAGTCCCGATCACGCCGAGGCCCTACCTTTGCAACAATGGACCCGTGATGTGATGCACGCCATCGAGCGCGATCTGGGGCGCCCGCTACAGTGGATGGCCATCGACCATCACAACACCACACATCCGCATGTGCATGTGTGTGTGCGGGGCATCGATCGGGACGGGCAGGAGCTGCGGATTGCCAAGGATTATTTGTACGGCGGGCTACGGGCGCGGGCGCGGGATGTGTTGACGCAATATCTTGGCTGGCGACTCGCGCCGGAGTGGGAGCGGAGCCAAGAACGGGCCGTCCGGTATCGCGGCTACGGGGAGCATGATCAAAGTCTGTTCTGGAAACTCGATGACGACCGGACCGTGCCCGCACACGTGCTGTCGCCCTATGAACAAACACGTCTGCGGGTGCTCGAAACCCGGGGCTTGGCGTGGCCGACCGCCGACGGCTGGCAACTCGCCTTTCAATGGAAGGAGAAACTGAAAATGGAACAGGACCGAGAACGCATCGAGCGCGCGCCCGAGCACCAACGCCACGAGCGTGAACGACCAGCGCACCCCAAAGAGCGGGAGCGCGACGCGCAGCAGCAGGAACGCGAAGAGCAGGAGCGACGGCAACGCAACGTGCGGGTGTATGACGAGATGGAGCGGGAATGGGGGCGCTAAGATGGCACGGCCTCCGTACCAGTTGCCCCGCGCGGGCATGACCAGAGCCGCAGGCCTCTATCCCACGGTAATTGTCGGGATGACGCTGACCTTTCTGGTCGCGTTCTGGATGGGCACCGAGATTGCCGCAGGCCAGTGGGGCTTTGCGCCGTCGCTGGGACCGCCGTGGTGGTGGCGGCTCTATCCGCCGTGGGCCATCTTCCTGTGGATGATGCGCTATCACTGGAGTCCGGAGGCGGCACCGGTCTTGTGGGCTGCCTGGAAAGTGATCGGCGTCAATCTGCTCTGCGGTTTTATCCTCACCTTTGCGCTAGCCATTCAGAAAGCCAAACGCTACGGGGAACCCTCCGACATTCACGGCTCCCAGCAATGGGGCACGACAGCGCAACTGCAGGCGAATGGCTTGCTGGGAGGAGAGGGCGTGTACGTCGGCATGTGGCCGGTGGACGGACACATGCGGCCCATTGTCGATGCCGGGTTGGAGCCAGCCTCGGTGGTGGGTCCCACGGGCTCAGGCAAAGATGTGGGGGTGGTGATTCCCAACGGCCTCACCTGGCCGCATGCGCTCTTCGTCCTCGATCCCAAGCGTGAGGCGTGGGAGAAGACAGCTGGCTGGCGCACGCAGCAAGGGCAACCCTGCCTGCTGTTTGATCCGACCGATACGACGGGGTGTACGGCGCGCTGGAACGTGTTGGCGGAGATGCCCGCCGCGCCCAACGATGTCGCCTTTGCCCAGACGCTGGCGCAAGCCGCCTTGGAAGAAGAGGAGTATACCCGACTCGACGCCACGGCCTCGCATTTTACGATGCACGCGGAGAATTTCTTGGCGGCGTTGTTCTTGTACATCGTCTCTTGTCTGGAGGATAAGAGCTTAGCGGGTGGCTATGCGTTTCTCACTAACCCGGCGCGCACGATGGACGAGACGCTGCAGGTGATGGTGCAGACCGGGCACGCCTACATCGCCTCGGCGGCGCGGGCGCTCTTGTCCACGAGCCCGAATGAGCGCAGCAGCATTGTGAGCACGGCCAGGAAAATCTTCTTTCTCTACAACGATCCGACCATTGCCGCCAATACCAACACCAGTGATTTTCAGATTGCGGATTTGCTGGCGGAGCCGGTCTCGTTCTATGTGACGATTCCTACCCCGGAGATCGATCGGCTCAAGCCGCTCATTCGCATGCTGCTCTATCACGTGCTCAAAGCGTTGACGGTGCAGCCCCGGCCCGCCGAGCAACCGTTTTTGTTCCTGCTCAACGAGTTTCCGCTGCTCGGTAATATGCGGGTGCTCTCGGCCATGCTGCCGGTGGTGCGCAGCTACGGCATCAAACTCGTACTGCCCGCGCAAGACCTCAACCAGATTACCCGCGCCTATGGGGAGCGGGAAAGCCTCACGGGTAACTGTAAAGTCAAAGTGTATTTTCGCCCAGAGAAGATCGAGACGGCGCGGGAAATCTCGGAAGCCTGCGGCAAGACCACGATCTATGTGCAGGAGCGCACCTACACGGGCCATCGCTGGGATTGGGTGCTCACCCACGTGATCGCCAACGAGCGCCAGGTGCAGCGTCCGCTGCTCACGCCCGATGAAATCCTACGGCTCGACGATGAGAAGGAACTGCTCTTGTACAAGGGCGTGCCCTATTTGGCAGACAAAATCCGGTACTACCACGACGAAGGCATGCGGGCGCGGGCCGCGATGCCGCCGCCCGCCACCAGTGCCCGATTTCGAGGAGGATCACAATGGACCACCACACCACCGCCGCAAACGGCGTGGTTTCTCGACCACGACTGAGGCTCCGTTCGCATCTGCAAGTCAAACAAACCATCCGCCTCCACCCGGAACTCTATGAATGGGTGCGCAGGGAAGCCGCCGTCCACAATGTGACGATCTCGGAGCAGGTGAATCGCGCCCTGTCACAGCTATGGCACCTGCGCAAACAGCTCAGCGCGCTCACCAGTACAGACCAGGAAGTGCCACTCTTTCAGACGCTCTTGCAGGAGCACGCGAGTAAAATGACCGCGCTGATCGAGGGGGCGGTCAAGACGATGGGGAAGGGGGCGGACTCGCTGGATCTCCTCAAAGCGATGCTGGTCTTTGGCGTGAAAGCGTTGCTTGACCCCCGCCGCTACAGTCAGTGGGAACAAGAGGTGCAAGCGACCATGAAAGGACGACCAGCATGATCCACACCGAGCGAGAGCGCGCCCAGCACCGCGACAAACTCCGGCGCGAGCTGGGGCACGACTGCCTGGTCTTGCTGGAGAATCCTCACACCATTGACCTCATGGCCAATCCCGATGGCCGCGTATGGCTCGACACCTTGAATCAGGGCCTGGTACGCACGGAGGTCGTCCTCGAAGCGGCTCGTATTGAACTCATTCTGGGCACGGTGGCGGCGTATCATGGGCTGGTCTGTAATGCAGAGTCGCCACGGCTACGCGCCGTGCTGCCGCTGGGCGGGCAGCGTCTCCAAGGGGGACGCCCGCCGATTGCCCCGCCGTTCTTTACCATCCGTAAACATCTGCCACGCGTGTTCACGCTCCAAGAATTGATCGATCAGGGCACGGTGACGCAGACGCAGGCTCGGATCCTGTTGCAGGTGCTGCGCCAGCGCGGCAACCTGCTGATCGCGGGCGAGACGCTGTCGGGCAAAACCGTACTGCTCGATACGCTGCTGCGAGAACTGCCGGGCCTGTTTGGCCCCACCGTGCGTCTGGTCACCATCGAAGACACCAGAGAATTGCTGGTCGACGTGGAGAACAAGGTCAGCATGGAAGCGTCGGACACTGCGCCCATGCGGCTCCTCGTCCAGGACGCGCTGCGTCACAATCCCGGTCACATTGTCGTCGGCGAGGTCAGAGGGGCAGAAGCCATTGAGATGCTCAAGGCGTGGGCCACGGGGCATGGCGGCAGCGCGTGTACGCTCCATGCCGGGACGCCGCCGCAAGCGCTCCTGCGCCTGGAGACCGCGATCGAAGAGGGCGGGATGGTCGCCAATCCGTTGCGCATTGCCGAGGTGGTCCAGCTGGTGGTGATGATGGAGCGGCGAGCGTCCAACCGTTGGGGCATCCAAGAGATGGTGTGGGTGCGGGGGTGGGACAACGGGCGCTATCGCCTGGAGCCCGTGGAAGGAGGTGAGGCCTAACGCGGACGCAAGGAACAAGCGGCAAGAGCACTGGAACGACAACCGATCTCTTGGAGGATATATGAAACGAGAACAGTTGACGATGCTGCTGACCCTGGGCCTGGTGGGCCTCACCACGGCGGCGCAGGCGGCAGGAGCAGGCGGCGTGGCGGCCTGGACGCCCATGAGCAATATGCTCGACAGCATCCAGGGCGTCCCCGCCTTTGTGTCGGGGACGTTGCTGATGATCGGCGGCGCAGTGACCATGGGCATGGGCGAAATCGGCCTGGGCGCCAAACGCATTGGGTTGGCCGCTGGCGCCGCTGGCCTCATGACCAACGCCGCCGCTACAGCCAATGCCTGGGGTATCACGGGAGCGCTGTCATGAGACAACCCCGCCACCTGGCGATCCATCCCTCGCTCATCGCCCCAGACCTCACGGCCCATGTCGAGCGGCATCTGATGTGGCCATTTGGCACGTTGGTCGCCATCGTCCTGTATGCGGGGTTTTTGCAGTGGTGGGCGTGGCTGGTCGCTCTGGTGGTGGGTGGCGCGGGCTATTGGGGCCTGGTGATGCTCGCGCGCATCGATCCCCTGTGGTCGCGCGTCTACTGGCGCTCGCTACGCTATCAATCCTCATACCTGGCGCACACCCGCACGGCGCTGCGCTTGCGGCGGCGCGGGGAAGCGTCCCAGAGAGTGGAGGGCGGTATGCAGTACTGGTTTCGCACAGAATTCCGGGAGCCGGAGGGCTTTGAGCGAGAACTCAACTACGAGCGGTTTGTGTGTGACGATCCGGTCGTGATCCAGCAACGCGATTGGTCGTTTCTGCGCGCGTGGGACCTGCAAGGACCCGATCTGCGCTATGCGTCCGATGCGGAGCGCGAGCGGCTGTCGGCCTTGGTCTCGCAGGCGTTGCGCCTGTACGCCGCCGACGGCTGGGCCGTGTACGTGCATCACTGTTGCCGGGAACGGCCAGGGTATCTGCCCCGCGCCTCGTTTCCGGACCCGACCTCGGCGCTGCTCGATGAAGAGGCCAGACGGCGCTACGAGGCAGAGACGACCCACTACGAGCACGTCATGGCGCTGGCGGTGACCTGGAAACCGCCGCGCGAGTGGGTGGAGAAATATAGCCACCTCTTCTACGAAGGCATGCAGCGGGGCCAGGAAGGTCGGCAAGGACTCCTGCGGGAGTTTCTGCGCGTCACCGAGGAGATGGCCGACGTGCTGCGCAGCGTGCTGGTGCTGGCGCCGATGGACCGGGATGGGCTGTGTACCTATCTGCATACCTGTGTCACCGGCGACGGGTATCCATTGCGGGCGCCTGATGTCCAAATTCCACTGAACGTCGCTATCGCCGATCAAGACGTGATCGGCGGCTTTGAGCCGCAGGTGGGACGGTTGCATCTGCGCGTGCTGACCATTGAGGGCTTCCCGCCGACCAGCGCCCCCCAGGGACAAGAATTCTTGCAGGAGCTGGGCATCCCCTTCCACGCGTGCACACGCTTTGTGTTTCACGATCACGAGAAAATGCAACACACGCTGGATGAAAAGCGCCGCAAACATTATCAGCGCCGCTCGCGGCTGCGCGGCGTGCTTGCAGAGACGCTCCAGGGCGACGCCGGGCACGGCATCAATCAAGGCGCGCTGTATTTGGCCAACGACGCCCGCGAGGCGCTGGCGGAGCAGGAGATCGGCGACGCCATCTACGGCGTCTATACCCGCACGATCAGCGTCTGGCATGAGGACACAGCCGTGGTGGAGACCTATGCCAAACAGGTGCAGCAGGTGCTGCGCCAGCACGGCTACAGCGTGCGGCTGGAAACGATGAATGCGATGGAGGCGCTGAGCGGCAGTTTCCCCGGCCATACCGTGCAGAATCTCCGCTCCGTGTTGCTGCATACGCTGAACCTGGCCGATCTCTTACCGGTCACGTCGGTTTGGAGTGGGCAACCGATGGTGACGAGTCCCTACTTTCCACCGCAGTCGCCTGCGCTGCTCCTCGGCACGACCACGGGCAAGGCGCCGTTTTTCTTCTCGCCCTATGTCGGCGATGTCGGCCATTGCCTTCTGCTGGGACCCACAGGCTCGGGGAAAACGACGCTCTTGGCGATGCTCATCGCGTCCTTCTTGCGCTATCTCGGGGCACGCGTCTTTGCCTTTGACCATAAGTATGGTCTGTATGCCCTCTGTCGCGCCGTGGGCGGCTGGCATTATGATGTCGGTGGAGGGGAGCAGGTGGGCCTCCTACCGTTGGCGCATATCGACGACGAGCGAGAACGAGTGTGGGCGGCGGGATGGCTGGAGGAGTGTCTCACGCTGCAAGGCGTTGCGGTGACGGCGGCCCAGCGCACGGAACTCTGGGATGCGCTCGGACGGTTAGGCAGTCTGCCCGGCAACCGCCGCACGCTGACGGATTTCTGCGCCACGGTGCAGGATCACCAGATCCGGGAGGGACTCCATCACTACACGCTCTCCGGCGGCGGGGGCGACCTGTTTGACTGTCACGAAGCCAGCCCGCTCGATCATCATGTCGTGGTCTGCGAGTTATCGCACGTCATGCAACGGGGCGACCAGGATCTCATCCCAGCGATGCGCTATTTCTTCCATGAAGTGGAGCGACGCCTCGATGGACGCCCGACGCTCATCACGATTGACGAAGCCTGGATGCCGCTGATGCACTCGCGTCTGGGCGACAAGTTGGAAGAATGGCTGCGGATGTTCCGGGACAAGAACGCGATGCTCGTGTTCGCCAGTCAATCTGTGGCTGATGTGCTGCATTCTCCGCATCGGGACCTCCTCATCGAGCAGTGTCCCACGAAACTCTTTGCCCCCAATCCCGAGGCGGAAACGGGCGCCAGTCGACAGCTCTACGAGGCGATGGGGCTCAGTGACCAGGAAATCGAGGCGCTCCGGTGGGCGCCGCCGAAGCAGTGTTACTTGTCTCATTCGCCGCTGGGGCGGGCGCTGTTCACGCTGAGTCTGGGGCGGGCGGCGCTCAGCTTCGTGGGGGTGAGCGGCCCGGCACAGGGGCGGGCGGTGAAAGCCTGCGCCGATCAACACGGCCCCACGTGGCCCGCCGTCTGGTTACGGGAGCGGGGTTGTGTCGCCGAAGCGGCCTGGTGGCTAGAAGCCTACGAACGACGACACGGAAAGGAGGAACCCTATGTGTCGCACTTTACTATGCCTGTGCGTCCTCAGTCTCCTGGCAATGGCCTGGCCGGGCGTCAGTAACGCGCAACTGTTCGGTGGCGGCGGCGACATTCCGGTCATTGACGAATCGAATCTGGAGCAAAATACGAGCACGGCAGGGAATACCGGGGGCATCCTGAACGATACGGAGGAGATCCGGCTCGATGAGGACCAAAATCTCTGGACCGCGACCGGCCAGCCGCAATATGACTTATTTACTTTGGAAACGCTGCTCGCCCAATGGCATAGCACCATCGGGCCGCGCGGGGCCTCGGATCGCGGGCTGGATTTTTACTACCAAGACTTAGCGCACGCCATGCTGGGGCTCTATCCCGGCTTTGGCCCGGCCAATCCGTATTTTGATGCAGTGGCCTATTCCCATGACACCAACCTGAACACGAACCAATCCCTACTGACGATGCTCCATGAACTCGCGGGGCAGGACGCCGATGGGCGCTATCACAACGCGCGCGACGCCTTCTACGATGAGAACGAAGCGGCAGGAGGGGCGCTTCAGGCGCTCCAGACCGGCAACGCCATCAATCTCTCCACCGCTGACGCCGTGCATCGGCTGGAAAAGATCACGGCGATTGCCGCGAACGTGGCGTTAGCCAACAACACCCACCACCTTCAGCATGAAGCCTGGGGGGTGGCGGCGCTGCAGGCGATGTTCGCGCAAGATAACGCCAACACGCGGTCCGTGCGCGATTTGTTAGACGACCCGCGCGGCGGGCTCACCGAGATGGCGCCGATTGGAGGAGAACAACAATGAATCCTATCGATGCTGTCAGTCCCATCACCGACATGTATAAGGCGATAGCAACGCAGTGGTTTAACGCCATCCAACCGGCGGCGCTCTGGTTGTTTAATAGCCTGGTGACCGCTGAAATCGTGACCACGCTCATGCTGCAGGTAAGCGGCGGCGCTTTCTTCTGGACCATTCTCGCTGATCGACTCTTCCGACTTTGTGTCTTCCGCTATGTGTTAGTCAACGCCGGGTGGCTGATCCCCGCCGTCATCAATGGCTTCATTCAGGTCGGCGCGCAAGCAAGCAGCGAACCCTCCTACGTCCTGAACCCCGGCGCTATCCTGGGGCAGGGTCTCGATTTGAGCGGTGCCATGGGGTCACTCGCTGCTGACTGGTCGATGTTGGCGCATCCGTTCTCGGTCCTCCTCATCTTCTTTTGTGTGGTGTTTATTTTTCTCTCCTATTTGGTCATCGCTCTCCAGGCGCTGCTCACGACAGTCGAAAGTTATGTGGTGCTTGGCGGCGGGACGTTGTTGCTGGGCTTTGGCGGCTGGCATGGCACCAGTGATATCGCTAGGCGCGTCATTACCTACACCGTGGCGGTCGGCGTGAAATTGATGTTGCTGACGCTACTCGTAGGCGCAGGCAACTCGCTTGCGAAGCAATGGCAAGTCATGATCCCCACCATCAGCGTGCTTGACTTTGATAGCATGTTGACCGTGGCTGGCTCCTGTGCGGCCTTTGCGCTCATCTGCTGGAAAGTTCCCTCGCTGACGAGTTCACTGCTTACCAGCTCCCTGGGCTTTGGGATGCACGAAGTCGTGCACGATGCAACCGCGCTGACTCGTACAGCCTCCACCGTCGTGAGCGGTGGAGGCTCCGTCGTGCGGACCGCCGCTCACGCTACCAGTAGCGGGTACTCCCGCGTTCGCGATATGGTGCGGGGCATGAGTAGCGACCGCGACCGCGCGCAGCGGGAAACCGCCGAAGCGAGCTTCTCACGCATGAGTCGTGGCATACACAATAGCGGCGGCGACCGCCAGCGCCAGCGCCACACCCCATGACCCGGCGCAAAGAAAGAGGTGGGTATAATCGTGATCACGCGAGTGGAAGGTCTGAGCTGTTCACAGAGGTGCTGCGACTCCTGCGACCAGCAGCTTGTGCAAGATGGTCACTCCCAGTGGCGCATACCCATGCACACAGCTGAGGACCGGGAGCCAGTCTCTTTTACTCAGAAAAAGTGCTACCACGCTTTTGAGATCGCTCATCCTGCGCCTGACGGGCAATAGGGAAAGCGATAGAGATTGAAGTGTTTCCGGTGTATCTCAGCAACAAACTTGAGGGGGACGAGAAGAAGGCAAAAGAGAGCCCGCATCTACGCCAGTTATTGAAAGGAGGATGTGTATATGACTCCGGAAGAACAACAACGGCTTGCTCGATTAGAGCAGTGGATGGACTGGTGGGAGCAGCGGGGGCGGCGCCGCGTGTTTGTAGTCGCGACGGTTGCATTTGCCGTTACGGGTCTTGTGGGGCTAGGGCAGGAGATTCACCACCAGCGGGAGCTTCGCCAACAACAGGCCGAGCGCCAGCAGGAGGAACTCAAAGAGCAGCAGGCCGAGCGCCAGCAGCTGGAGCGGCTACGGCATCGACCCGTACGCGGCCTGTTGGACGATCCGCGCGGCGGGCTCACCGAAATGGCGCCGATCGGAGGGCCACATGAGCCGAAGCAATAAGGCAACAGGTTGCTTCGGCTCAGACCAGTATGGACGACTCTCTGTCCGGGTTGCCACCATCATGGAGCCATCCATTGCTGTGAGTGATGGAATACCTCGCACGTTTTTTGGTACAGGCAAAAACCTCCCTTCCCATCGAAGCGGCCATCGAGTGGGGAAAAGAAGAACGCAAACATCACTCAGCAGACAAGGACAACATGATCATTGCTGACTGAGAGAAAAAGTAAACATGAGAACAAAGCGTAAAATACGAGGATGCTTATGATAAACACCAGACCGAGCCTACTCACGCACCTACACAGCGCGCCCAAAACCCCAGCCCCGACCACTTGGCCGATGCTGCGCACCCGCACAGAGAGAAGAGAGCCGGTAGAAAGCGAAGAAGCCGGCGAGAGTGGCCCGGTGACGCCGGGTGATGTATGGCGGTTTCGCGAAAATCCGGAAGCCTTCGCCGGAGATGCACGGTTTGTGGGACATGGACATCAAGGAGCAGAGTCTAGCGAAGACTTTGGCTAAGAAGAGTAGTTATGATGCTGTCAAGCATGATCGTGGTCGCCGACCTGCCCCTGCGCTGGGCAGGGACGCGAAAGGAGAACGCCGATGGCGACCGATAGGCCTCCCCTTCCGGAAGCGTTCTACGAGCAGTGTTGGCAGTGTCGCTGCGTTGTGCCTAATGGCCTCGTACGACGCCGGGTCGTGAACACTGGGCATTCCAGCGGCACACTGCTGGGGACAGGCGCGGCGTATGCGCGCCTCCGGTCCTACGAGACGGTGAGTCTCTGCGGGGTCTGTGATGACGCGATGCGCCGCGCGGAACAGGCGCGGCGGGGTTTCATCGGGCGCTGGTTCGGCATTGGCGTGGGCACATTCTTGCTCAGCCTCTCGGCCATTCCGTCTGCGATCGGGTTCGGGGTGATGGTCACCCTCTCCCGCTTCCGCTGTGTCGGACGCGCCGTGCTGGTGCTGTATGTCCTCGGGATGACGGTGTCGATGGCGAACCTCCAGCCGGACCGCCATCCAGCACGGGTCGTGATTCCGTGGGCGCTCGTCACGGGTGGGCTTCTCGGTTGGCAAGTCTGGTGGTCGGCGGAGTCGTTCTTGTGGCCGGTGAGTTGGCTCTTCCGCCGCCGCGCCCCCCGCGTCCGCATTCCCTCTCCAGGGCCGGAGCGGATTGCGGAACACCCGTGAGCGGCTGGCGAGCGGCGTTCTCGACGGAGCTGATCGAGAGCAGATTCCAGAAACGAGGCGTGCGAGGGACACATGGAGACTGGAGAGGGAGGCAGCAGAGAAAAAAGAAAGTGGCCCTGGCAGCCAGCAACAGAGCGCAGCCTGCACTGCCCCGCTGCGGTTGGTCTCCCGAGGGTAAGGCTACGGTGGAGATGACCAGCCGTCGGATGCCCTTCTGCTCGTCTTCCCACGGGGACAAGGAGGAAGGTATGGGCGGAAGAAAGAGGGAAGACATGTTAACTGCTTGTGACTGCTCCTCTTAGTGTCCATCAGGGAAGACAACACCACCGCCTCGGCGCTCTCGTCCCCGTGCGCGAGCTGCCCAGGCACAGAAAGGGAAGCGGGGCCGCACGCGCTAAGTGGGTGCTCTCGTCCTGTCAGGGTGCAAACGCCAGCCACCCGCTCGACGATAGTGCCCTCTGATGACTCGGATGAAGACATGGCAGGTAAGTACGAGCCGTGAATGTCGCATAACGGCCACAGTGTCAAATCGCCAGCCGTAATAGATCAGGAAAGATTCGGACACGTTTTATGATACGATTCGGCTGGTAGAAACCGTCTCCATTCTTGTTGGGTCATATTTCGATTCGCTATATGGCATGCACGCTCCTTCCGCGAATTATCACTGGTATCCCAAAAGATGATCCTCCCATCCCCCCCACCGGACACCAGTGTTTTCCCATCAGGACTGAACGCGACACCTCGTACCCAATTCGTATGTTGTACAAGAGGTGGCGCTAAGGGCTCACCTGTTTCGAGATCCCATAAAATGAGTCCGCCATTGCCAGCCACAGATGCCAATGACCGTTCATCCGGGCTCAACGCTATCCCATATACAGAATCACTATGGCGGGTGAAGAGTCGACTCTGGAAGCGCCACGTTTCGCCATGCCACAACATGAGGCTCTGATCATGACTCCCCCCGGCAAAGGTTTTCCCGTCTCGACTGAAGGCAATATCGCCGACCCAATCATCGAAAGTATCTGGAAGCTGCTGTTGGAACTGGCAGGTTTGCACATTCCATAGTGTGATCGTTCTATTCTCACCCCCGGCAGCGACGACGTCACCCTGCGGGCTAAACGCCACATGGAGTGTCTTATCTTCCCGTGGTAACTTATCGACTGGTAACTTACAGCGTAGACTGCGATCGGCAACATTCCAGAGGACGAGACCCACATCACCGCCAGAGGCTAAGAGCTTTCCATCTGTACTAAACGCCAAGCTGTCAATCCGGGCTTTGTGCACCCCGCTTGTGGGGAGAAACGTTGACAGCCAGTTGTGTTCGCGGTCCCAGAGGATGATTTCGTTATCGCCACTCCCTGAGGCTAAGAGCTTCCCATCAGGGCTAAAGGCGACAGACCATACGGGTGAGGTGTGACCAGTCAAGACAGAGAGCAGGGTCCGCGTCGACATCTCCCAGAGACTCACCTGTCTATTTCCCATCCCAACCACCATGAGCTGACCATCCGGGGACAGAGCAATACTTGTGACATAGTTCGCATAGTGGCTTTGCCGCACTGGGTCATCTCGTTGATAGATGGCCACGTCCATAGGCACCAGTGGGCCGGACGCACCGTTTGGGATGGTGAGGATTCGGTTCGAGGAGACATGCCAGAGGCCGATCGAGCTATCCCGACTGCCTGAGGCTACTGTCTGCCCGTCTGGGCTGAAGGCCACACTTAATACCCGATCAGCATGGCCGCGCAGCGGCGTCCCTCTGATTTGTCCCGTGTCGACATCCCAGAGGATAAGCGAATTGTCCCAACTCCCCGAAGCCAACGTCTGGCCATCTGGACTAAACGCCAAATCAAACACCCAATAGGAATGCCCAGTCAAGTGCTTAGTAGTTTTTTCGTCCGGTTGCCCATTAGGCAGGAAGGGCCACAGCATAATCGTGGTATCTTTCCCTGCAGACGCTAGCAGTTTCCCGTCAGGACTGAAGACTATACGGTTCACCGTCGTCCCATCGTGGCACTCAAATGGGCCTGCTCGCAACATGTGCGTGCTCACGTCCCAGAAATAGAGCTGACCGAAGTCCGTGATTCCTGAAGCCAAGGTCTTCCCATCGGGGCTGAAGGCTATGGTAGAGACACGGCTCTTGTGACCGGTGAGCCGTGGTGGAAGTTCCTGCCCTGTGGTGGGATCCCACAAACTAATCGTGCCGTCCGCACTGCCTGCTGCCAAGATTTGCCCATCTGGATTAAAGGCTAAACAGTTGAGGTAGCCTCTATGATGGATGAAAATTGAGCGCAGAGGTTTCCGTGCTGTAATATCCCAGAGGACGATTATTGGTGGGGACTGAGAGCCGAGGGCAAGGATGTTCCCGCCTGGATGAAAAGCGATACTAGTCACAAAAAAATCGGGAATAGTAATCTCCTCTTGCTGCTTCCGTCCAACCAGGTCCCACAGGAATACTTTCCCGTCATTGCCAACGGAGGCCAACATGTTCGTATCGCTTGGATGAAAAACGACATGTTCAACCGAAGATTGATGTCCCCGGAGGAAAGTTTCTATCTGCCTGTTCGATTCCAAGATGGTCCATAAACTGCCTTTGACCTCAGGATTACTAGTCAAGCGATTGGCTTCTAGACTCAAGAGCAATGCTAAGCCCAAATTACTACTTGACGAGGTAACAGCCTGTGCTCCCAATTGACGGGAGAGGGCGATTCCAGATTGTCTTTTGGCTTCTTGTTGCTGTTGCCAAGCCACAAATAGCAAGATCACAGCAACGAAAAAAGCACTAGCAATAGCCTGTATGATACGTTGCTGAGTCTTTTTTGCATTTTCGCGACTAGCGTGAATGTACTGCTTCTGGAGAATTGTGGCTTTACGCTCGGAGTAAACACCCTCTTCCGTGAGCCACTGTTCAGCTTCTGCCAAATCTTCTCCTCGTAAGAGTAGTCCTCGATTTTTTCCTTTCTGGTTCCATTCGTTCGCACGCCAGAGAAACTTGCGATGCTTATTAATCCATTCCGGATCGTTATTTATTGCATCAACAAGTTCTTTCATTGCTTTGTCGAAATCATCTGCCGCACGACAAAAAATATAGTGGCGTTCTTTAAGAGCCTTAGGAATCAGGTCCTTTTGTTTTATATCCCGATAGAGGACAGGGATAAGTCTTTTGGAGTGATTCACTGCATGATCGACTTCTCCCTGGCAATAGGACGAGGTCACAGAATCAGGGCTAATGATAAAGACGAAATGCTTGGCTGTTTCAATGCCAAGTTGGATTTTCTTCAGCCATTCTTCGGATGGTAGGATGCCATGGAGGTCAACCCATGCGGTGATGTCATGAGCAGTAAGGGAGGTCACCAATTTTTCCACGAAGGTTCGATCTGCACGGGAGTAAGAGATGAAGCAATCAGGTAGAACCTTAACTACGTGAGAAATTTGTTCATCTTCCATTTATTAGTATTCTCAAGATAAATTGTTATTAAACTAAGGACGCTGCTTATGTTCTACAACGCGTAAATACGATTTATTGTCTCAGTCCTATCACATCTTGCTCAGTCGATTTGGGAAATCACATCTGCCAGTGGTTCTCGGTGCGTACGCGTAGCCCCGATGCCAAACGGGTAGGAAGGGATCCCCCATTACGGACCCGAAGATATCGCCTTTCATATTGCGGGCAACATCATTCATCAACAGGTCAGTCAGCAAGAACGCGGTGGGGCCTTGGCAGAGAATACCGTAGTCACTGTCGTCGTGGAGGATATTGTTTGCCACACGGACCTCGATTCTACTCTCCGCATGTGCAATGAGAGAAATGTCCGAAAGAGGGAGCCTTTGAGCCACTGTATCTCCATTTTCCTCGGTAATAGATAGTCTTACTGTGTACCGTCTTGCCTGGATCACCAATGCGCCTAACCTCAACAAAACATCAGAATTTGTCTAATTTATAAACCAGACTGTGATCATAAGAAGCATATTTTCCTCGTTGAAGAGTCAGCGTTGTCTCTGTCAAGTCAGACACGAAGAGAAAAAAGAGGCTCGTTTCTAACAATTGACGAATAAAGTACCGACACGCTTAGGCAAAGCTGAGGGTCCTGTTTGCTTGGAGAGTCACGGATTTTGTCTGACTGCCAACGGAAATTTTGTACTTCCCTTGCGGCAAAAAAACCACGGCACTCTCTGCCGGCACCTGGGCGTCGAGCACAGTAATCCCCTGCGCATTCTGAATACGGAGGCGCTGATCACGCTGCCCCATTTGGATTTGCAAGCGCCAGATGGATTGGTGCGCTAATGTGAATCGCAGGAAAGGAGGGCCAACATTCTCCGGTGACGTATGGGCAACTGCTGCATCCCCAAGTGCGAGCATCTTATCTGCTTGCGCTTGAGCGTAGCGCAAGAAAGCGGGATCACCACTCACTTCATAGGCAAAGGTGAGCACGTCGAGCAGGGCAGGCTGAATGTGATCCTCAAGCTGGCCATTGCCCACGCCAGACTCAAAGAGATCATCAACAAGTCCCGTTCCATTGGTCGACTGCGCCAGCAAGTTGGACCACGCGGTCTTCAAACGCTTGAGATATTTGGGGTCTCCTGTGGCGCGATATGCCCACACTAAGACGTACAAGGTGTTGGCTTTGCCGTCACCATACAGGCGGGTATCCGCAGGGGTGCCGTCGAAGTTCAGTTTGCGCGTGAAGTGGCCTGCGGAGGATAACCACCCCGTCTCATACCATTGGTTCGTGACTGCCAGCGCTTGATCCCGATACTTATCGGCTTTCTCCCGCCACACCGGAAAGGGTTTCAGCAACCACCAGAGGTTGTACAACTGCCGCACGTAGTACAGCGTATCTGTATCGGAGGTGGGTGGCGCCGGAGAAGAGTCAGTGAGGGAGAGGACCTCAGGCAGAATAGGAAGGGCAAGGTTTGGTCGGTGTTGCCAGATGAACTCGTTCTTCTGGTCAGCCACTTGCAAGTAGTGATGGTTGGTCGTCACGATGGTGAAGTAGCCCAACGCTTCCATGAAGGAGCCAAGAGCGGGCAAGAGCGTCACTGTCCCTGCCGGTATCCCTGTGCTCACGTCCACCCATGGATAGACTCCGCCCCCAAGAAAGTTGTGGAAAGTCATTGTCCCGTCAAGGATCTCTTTTGCGTGCTGCCGGTACAGGCTGTTGGTAGGAAACCAGCGGAGAAATTCGGGAAGCTTAGCAGGAAAGCTCACCGCTTGATGGTTTTGCACTGACACGCCACTCGTGGGATCGAAAAAGGGGAAAGACGTCGGCACGAGGTCAGTAGTGGGACACTGTTGGCTCCACAGATACTCAGCAAACCGTCGCATCATCGCGTCCGCAGCGTGATGGTGCAGTTTTTGGAGCGTGAGGGGGAGATATTGATCGACATAGCCACGAGTCAGATTGAGGTTGCTCAACGCAACACTATTCCACCACGTCCGCAGCTGGGTAAACGCTTCCTCCAAGGAGGGATCATTGGCGGCATAATATTTTTCGGTGTGGAGATCGGGGCGCGTATACACGGTGAAGTCTGTCCCGTTTTCTTGCGCAGTGGCATTCGCAAAGAACGTCACACATACAAGCACACAACTGGTGAGGCAGATCTGGAATCTCAAGAAGCAGTGGTCGGAACATAAGCGTCTCTGGGGATTCGTTGCACTTGCATGGACGGGCTTTTTTATCCTGAAAACACGTCGCATCATCTTACTCCTCCATCTCTGCGTCGTTATGACCATGACAAAGATGCTGGGATTTCGGCTCTGTTGTAAATACGACCATAACAATTTGTGATGCACGATGCATTGAGTCAAAAGGTTTTAGGCAAGCACAATATATGCTATGAGCAAATATATTTGCACCAGAGCTTTATTCTCTTCCATGACTGGCTATGGCGCTGAAAATTCGTCAAATGGCACTACGCCCCGCTTATAAAAAGTCGGGATTGGACCCCAGGGACTTTGTTGTGTTCCCGCCGGTTGATTCCTGCCATCATGCTCCATCAGATAGAGCCTCAGTCTTCCTTCATCGTTGATATAAATTCCTGTCCCAGCACACCCTGCACCGTTGGCCGAATCAAGCTTTCTACGCGCAACTTTCTCTAGAGTGATGTTGATATGATTCCCTGGGGACAAGGCATTGTGGACCTCGTAAAGGTCAGCTTCGGTGAAATTACTAGTAGTACCTAAAAGAGAACCAATGTCGGCTCCAGGACATTTAAGATCGCCGTGGTTGGCGATACCCAACATATAAATCCGATTCGTGCCACACTCTTTCATCAGGTTAGTGCTCTGATACTCGCCATAGCCGAATTTGTCCTTGTTCCATGCCTGGGATTGGGACTCAAGGCTCCATCGAGCGACGCGCTCGAAATTTTGTGAAGATAAATTCCCGCCAGCTTGGCGCTCTCGGTAGAAAAATAGATCTCCATGACTATATCCAGCCACCATCAAGATGCGCCCATCAGGAAGCACAACTGTCCCAAGTGTTTCAGTATCATGATCAAGCAAAAACAAATTAGCCTTATCCACCGGGTTCTGGGGAGACGTCATGTCCAGGATCCGAACAATAGAATCCCCACCTTCCCCTATTCCTACAAAGAGTAGATTACCCAAGATCTGGAAGCCACCCGGATGATCGAAGTTTTCAGGTGTTGGCGGCTGAAGCGGAATGCTAAAGTTGGGCCAGTTCCAATCCCACGTATTGGGAGGCATTTCGATTTTAGTCTTAAAGGTCTCTTTATGGCTCAGCAAGAAATTCAAGATGTTCCTGTCAGACTGTGGCGCGCCACTAAAGACACCAAAGAGATCTGCACCTCTGTTAGCTCTCCAAGCCTCATCACCCTCCCAAGTCTTCGAATCCATCTTTGCCACAAAAAGATGTGCGCCATCACCTTTGTCAAGGGAAAGACTGTCGCAGTGATTTAAAAGATTAGTGAAAAAATCACTATTGCGAGCCCGGGAGTTGGCCACATAGGCAATGTACCCAGGAATATGAAGTCGTTGAACTCCCTGGATATGGCATTTGTCCTCAATCTCAGTCAGATTAATTGGAAAGGGTGGATCAGTGAGGTCTCGATCTTCCTCCGTTTTGTACCACAATCCAAGCTTTTCAGGCTTCGAAGGGAGACCGAGCAACTGTCCTTGCACATCGGGTACACAGGCATTAGCATGTGGACTTGTTGCTTCAGAAAGCGCTACAAATACATCTCCCTCGTTACGACGCACGAACGCAATAATGTCCGCCCGGCCATCACCGTTGATATCCCCCACTCGACATACTTCGTCTTCTATACAGAACCAGTCGTGCCAGATGCTACTTGAGGCAAAACGCCATCTCTCTGAGAGCGCTACCCATACGGGCCCTGTGTGAGTGAAGGCAAGCAAGTCCGCTTTCCCGTCGCCATTGACATCGCTCACTTCACACACCTCAGTGCCAATGCAAAACCAGCCGTGCCACACGCTGCTAGGGCCAAAACTCGTACCGGTTGAGAGCGCTACCCACACCGGACCGTTGTGAGTAAAGGCAATCAAGTCTGCTTTGCCATCCCCATCAACATCGCCCACCTTGCAGACCGCCGCGTCAACACAGAACCAGCCGTACCACACGCTGCTAGGGCCAAAACTCGTACCGGTTGAGAGCGCTACCCATACGGGCCCTGTGTGAGTGAAGGCAAGCAAGTCCGCTTTCCCGTCGCCATTGACATCGCTCACTTCACACACCTCAGTGCCAATGCAAAACCAGCCGTGCCACACGCTGCTAGGGCCAAAACTCGTACCGGTTGAGAGCGCTACCCACACCGGACCGTTGTGAGTAAAGGCAATCAAGTCTGCTTTGCCATCCCCATCAACATCGCCCACCTTGCAGACTGCTGTGCCGGCACAGAACCCGCTGCGCCATAACCAGCCGGTTCCTGAGAAATTTTGTCCCGTCGACAGCGCGACATATACTTGCCCAGTAGTGCCACGTGTGAAAGTGATTAAATCTTCTCGGCTATCACCATCGACGTCCCCAACTTGACAGACTTCCTCCCCCACACAAAACCAGTCGTGCCACAACTCTCCAGGGGAGGGCCAAAAATTTGCAGACACTGTGGAAGGAGAGAAAACTCTTAAGATAAAAACAATCAACGAAATACTAGGATATCCCCATTTCATAACCGTCCTCCTTTTTCCTTCCTTTGGGCTTTGTTGTCCAATTCGGAACGTCACAAACAGTTCCTCCTTGAGAGGCTCCTTATTATCCTCTGCACATTGTCTCGGGCATACCCAATTACGTCATCCGGTTGAGCGTCGCGCATTTCATCCGCACCTCCGTGCGTTGGGTCTCTAAACCCGGCGACCAGAGATGCCCACCAAAGAGCATCTTGAACTGAAACATCGTATTCTCAGCGATACTCTGCCGCGACCCGCCACTGTGTACCCACCACGCCGAGCGAGAAGATTTCATAGTCTGCCATCACCAGCCCCTTTCTTGCTTGCGTTTGCTATCGCCATTCATAGAGCTTCCCTGTCACCTCCATAGTGGAAAAATCTCCCTCTCCCTCGAACGCTATGATGCTGGTGTTGAGCCAGCTTAACCGCGCAGACGCAGTCTTAAAGAGCGTCGTGGTCCGAAACTGCGCGCGTCCCGGGGCCAGGGGCACGCTCATCCCACCCGATTCCGCGAGCAGAGTCTCGCCCTCGGTAGTAGTGAAGACGCCATAAAACTTTGTCGTGCTGGTTCCATCGGCAGCCAGCGAGACATAGTTGCTGCCTCTGCCATGACCACTCAAGCGCCCACTTAACTCTGCCACTTGCGCCATCCTATTATTCACTCTTAGTGATCTCTGTATCCAAAGCATAAAACTGCTCCGCTGGCGTTTGGGGCGCATTCTTCGGGGTTAACAACAGCCTCTTGCTAATCATACGCATGACTTCTCTGCCGGCGACCGTACACCGGGCCGCCCAAAAGATTTGTATCCTAACAGGGGGCGCACGATCCGCTTCACCGCTCTATGGGCCTGCTCCCCGACGGTATGAAGATCTTTCGAGTGGCGAATGACACTCGTGGTCTTGTGAGTCTTGGGGTAGTGCGTGATCGTGGCTATGTTGCTGCCACTCTTATCGACGGTGATTTTCTGCGGGAGGCTATGGCAGCGAATGGCTTTGCGTAAGAACGCCTCGGCGGTGTCCCAGTCGCGTGTAGGAGTTAAGAGAAAGTCAATCGTGTGGTACTCTTTATCCATCACGCGGTATAAATAAGCTCCTTCCCCCTTCATGTTCACGTCGGTCTCATCCAGCCACCAGCTCGAGCCCACAGGCTGCTGACGGTGGCGAGAGACCTTCTCAAATTCGGGTGCGTACTTGGTCATCAGGCGGTTCAGCGCGGAATGATCCACCGCCATGCCCCGTTCCTGCATCAGCTGTTCAAGCTGACGATACGAAATGGGATAGGCCGCAGACCATCGCACCGCCCACAAAAGACTGCTCGTGCAAAGTGCCGCCCCTTGCAGTCAATCATGCTGCCTCTCCCCCACCTCATCCTCAGTGAGGCAGCAGAGTGGAACACTCCTCAAGTGAAAACTTGCGACAAATCGCCGCGAGGGGGTTGGAGAGTAGCGACGGGGGAAGTGGGACGCCGAGTCACGTGGAGAATAGTAGTAGCTAGCGGCAAATATCATCAAAAAAGCGACATGCATATGATTCTCCATTTTGTCTATTTTTCGGCGTCTGTATTCACACCGTGCGCGCCATCGGTTGTGAGCCTTCTTTCCCACCCCTCACTCCAATGCCGTTTCTCCGCAGCAAGCACGCAGCAAGAGCTAAGGGGGAAACCGTGCCTCGTTTCATTGCGTTGACTGTCTCAGCTGTGGTCTGCTTCCCGATACGACCCCTTCTGTTCATATTGAGAGCATACCAAGAGTGGGTATAAAGTACGAGCAGAACAGCTGAAATTTGAATGAAATTTCTGTGGAGTTTCTGTGGAATTTCTCTGTGGGTTTGCTACAACGACCGCGCAGCTGGAGAGCAACTATGAAAAGTCAACCTTCTCTTCTGTTTCCTCCTTTTTCTCTGGATGTGGCTAATGAGCAGCTCTGGCGTGAGACCCAACTTCTCCCCCTACGGCCAAAGCCCTTTGCGATCCTGCGCTACTTAACGGAGCACGCTGGTCGCTTGGTTAGCAAAGAGGAATTGCAGCAGGCGATTTGGGGGAAGACGCAGGTGAAGATCGAGGTACTCAACACCTACATCCGTCTGTTGCGTGAGGTGCTCGGCGATGAAGCAAAAACACCTCATTATATTGAGACGGTCGTAGGGCGGGGCTATCGCTTCATCGGCCCTATCACCACTACCTCTACGCAATCTGGTGGATCCCAGACTCCACATCACCCGACGGGAGAGCACTATGCGAGACTAGCTACGTGGGGCGTGACACGGAGCGCTTATGTGGTCGGGCGGGAATCGGAGCTCGAGCAGCTCCTAAGCTGGTGGGACAAGGCATTGCAGGGTGAGCGACAAATGGTATTTGTGACGGGGGAGCCGGGAATTGGCAAGACCACTCTCGTGGAAATGTTGCTGCCACAAGTTGCTGCACGTGACGGCGCATTAATCGGGATAGGACGCTGTATCGAACAGTATGGGGCTGGCGAACCGTATCTTCCGGTGCTGGAGGCCCTGGGGCGATTATGCCGCTCCCCGAAGCAGGAGCGACTATGCACCGTCTTGGGTCGGCAGGCGCCGACATGGCTCATGCAGCTGCCTGCCCTGCTCGAAGATACGGAATTGCACGCACTGCAACAGAAGGTTCAGGGGGTGACCCGAGAGCGGATGCTCCGAGAACTGGCCGAGGCATTAGAGGTCCTCACTATAGAGCAGCCGCTGGTGCTCTGGCTCGAGGACTTACAATGGAGTGATTACGCCACCCTGGATTTGCTTGCTGCAGTGGCGCAGCGGCGGGAGGCGGCCCGGCTGCTAATGATCGGCACGTATCGGCCTACGGATGTCGTGATCAGCGGGCACCCCCTCAAAGCAGTTAAGCAGGAACTGCAAGCCCATCGTCGGTGTGTGGAGTTGCCGCTGGGGTGTTTGAGCGAAGCAGAGGTGGCCGCATATGTCGCCGTGCGATTTCCGCAGCACCAATTCCCTCCGACGTTTACGCAGGTGATGTATCAGCGCACGGATGGCATTCCCTTCTTTCTTGTCACACTGATAGACGAGTGGGTTACGCGAGGCATCATCACCCAGACGGACGGGGTCTGGGCATTGGAGCAGGATTTAGGGGCAGTGGCGGCAGCAGTACCCGAGAACATTCTGCAGATGATCGAACAACACATCGAGTGGTTGAACCCTCAAGAGGAACGTCTTCTCGAAGCGGGAAGTGTTGCTGGAGCAGAGTTCTCGGCTGCGATTGTAGCGGCGGCTCTCGGAGCAGACACCACGCAGGTTGAAAACTGGTGCGAACATCTCGTGCGCCGCCGTCTCTTTCTCCAGGCTACCGGGGTCGCTGAGTGGCCGGATGGGACGGTTGCTGGCCGCTATAGTTTCCAGCACGCTCTCTACCATAAAGTGTGGTACGAACGAGTGCCCCCGGCGCGGCGAGTCCAGTTACACCTCGCTATTGGCGAGCGAGCAGAACACGCCTACTGCGATCAAGTAGGAGAGCACGCCGGCACACTAGCCATGCATTTTGAACAAGGGCGGGATTTCTCCCGCGCGGTGATGTACCGCCACAAAGCTGCTGAGTACGCGTTGCAACTCTCAGTCTATCGAGTAGCAATTATCCACGCAGAAAAAGGGCTCTATCTTCTCAAGGATGAGCGCACTGCTCCTATGCCGGACCGATTGCAGTACGAACGGAACCTCCAAATGACTCTGGGGGTAGCACTGGCCGCTACGGAAGGCTTTGCCGCACCCAAAGTGCGGGCAATCTATACCCATGCAGAAAAACTCCTCGTGCAAAGAGGGGATACCCTTCATTCTCTTCGCGCTCTCTTCGGAGACTGGTTAGTTCATCTTATACACGCGGAATTGAACGCCGCAGGGGATATTGTAGACCAGATTTGGCGCATTACTGAGGATGCACGAGACCCTTCTCTTCATATTGTGGCGTATATCACGAAAGGGATCACGCTTTTTCATACTGGCCAGTTGACTGCAGCCAAGGACCATCTAGAGCAAAGTTTAGCCCTATATGATCCGCACTTGGCTCAGTTCTACATTCTCACCTATGGTCAAGATCCTCAGTGCGCCTGTCTGAATTATCTAGCTTGGACTTTATGGCATCTGGGCTATCCAGACCAAGCCTTAGAGAAGAGTCAATTCTCACTTGCTGAAGCTGAGAAGCTGTCTCACGGATTCTCTCTCTGTTTCGCGCTGGATGCTGCAGCGGGAGTGCATAGACGCCGACGGGAAGCACGCAGAGCCCAAACGGTAGCGGAGGACGAAATGACGTTGGCGGGCGAGCACGGATTTCCGTATTGGTTGGGGCAAGGCATGATTACCAGGGGGTGGGCTATGGTTGAGCAAGGCCAGATAGAGAAAGGGGTGCAACAGATAGAGCAAGGCATCGACAGGCTCCGGGAGACACAAACCACACTAGACCTGCCTTTTTCTTTAACGCTGTTAGCAGAAGGGTATAGGAAAGCAGGCAAAAGGCAAGAAGGACTGGATAGCCTCGCAGAGGCCCTTTCTCAGATTGAGAAAACGGAGGAGTGGTACCGCAAAGCCGAAGTTTATCTCCAGCAGGGTCGTTTACTTCTTGCTCCTCCTGTGTCTGCTGCAAAACGTTACATTCCGCTGCGAAAGGTCACAGCAGATCAGCACCATTGGCCTGAGGCCGAACGGTATTTGCAGATGGCTATCACCACGGCCCAACAGCAAGAGTCAAAGTCTCTAGAGTTGCGGGCAACGATGAGCCTTGCTCTCTTATGGCAACAACAGAGCAAGAAGAACGAAGCCCGGCAGCGGCTGGCGGAGATATACAGCTGGTTCACCGAAGGCTTTGACACCAAAGACCTGCAGGAGGCAAAAGCCTTACTCGATACGCTTGCGTGATTTTAGGAGACACACAGCCCGGCTATTAAGGACGACCCTAAAGACCCCCGGAAATCGAGTTTGTGAAATTGAGGGATGCTGATAGCGGATTTCGCTGGGATTGAGTTTGCGAAATTGCGTGGTGCTGGGGCATTTTTGAAGGAGGCCCACGGCGAGTTTGAGAGCGAATGTCCAGGGTATTGTGGAGCGCAGGACACGTTCTACGTCGGGACCTTGAAGGGCGTAGGCCGCATCTATCAACAGACCTTCATCGATACCTACAGTAAAGTGGCTTTTGCTAAGCTCTATGATCGCAAGACGTCGCTGACCGCTGCTGATTTGCTCAATGACCAAGTCGTGCCCTTCTTTGAAGCCCAGGAGGTGCCGCTGAGCCGGATCCTCACCGATCGGGGAACAGAGTACTGTGGGAGTCCTGACAGCCATGAATACGAACTGTATTTGGCGATCGAGGACATCGATCATACGCGCACGAAAGTGAAGAGTCCCCCAACGAATGGGATGGTCGAACGGCTGCATAAAACGATGCTCAACGAGTTCTATCGCATTACCGGGTACAGCCGAGATACCTGTAGATGCCGCGAGCGGCATCTACAGGTTAATGCCGCATTTCGGATTATGCCGCACGTGCACGGGAAAGGCGCACGTGGGAGGCAATTCATAAAATAGGATGCGGCATAATCAGAGGCTTGCCAAGAACTCCAACAACGGGTCGTCTGCTTTGAATCGTGGAAGAGACGCCTCGTGAGGCGTCAGTTTTTGAAGCGCCTGTTCCTTCATCGCCAGATCCGCTTCCACATACATGTGGGTGGTTTCGATACTCTCGTGGCCCAACCACAAGGCAATCACCGCCAGACTGACTCCCGCTTGGAGCAAATGTAAAGCACAGGGGTGCCTAATGGTGTGAGGAGACACCCGCTTGGGCGCTAAGGACGGACACGTAGGCAAGGCACGCCGGACAGCCTGTCGTAACAGATGTTCGACGGCATCCCGCGACAGACCCGTATTGCGGATGCTGGGGAAAGCAAAGGAACACCGTGCGTGATGATCGAGTTCCTGAAACCAGGTGCGCAGGGTCTGTGCTGTGGACGGCCACAGCGGTACGGTCCGTTCCTTACGACCTTTCCCAAGCAGATGCAGAAAGGTACTCGCGCCAAAGTGCACCTGCGAGCGGTGAAGCGTGATGACTTCCGACACGCGTGCGCCGCTATTGTACAAGGTCAGTAACAACGCATAATCACGGCGGCCGTGCCAACTGCTGTGATCTGGGGTGGCCAGCAACGCCTCCATTTCCGTCCGCGTCAATGCACCAATCACCTCCCGGTCCGCCCGTTTATTGGGAATCGCTAAGACGCGGGTCGCGTGTCCCAAGCTGCCTGGGTCACATAAGGCGACCCACCGAAAGAAGGAGCGAATCGCCGCCAAACGGGCGTTGCGAGATCGGACGCTATTGTGGCGTTGCTGTTCGACCATATCCAGAAAGGCGAGGATGACCGGCACATCGAGATCCGCGATGCGCGCAGCCGTCGGCGCGATGCCATGTTGTTGCCGGAGAAAACACAGGACTAAGCGGAAGGTATCGCGGTAACCCAGAATGGTTTGCGGACTGGCGTGCTTATGCTGAGGCAAGTGTTCCGTGAGGAAGCGTTGCAAGAGGGGACCAACTAAGGGGGATATGGTTTTCATCGCCCTCCTCCTGTCTCCACATACTGCTGAAAGGCCTCCGCCGCGGTCGTTAAGAGGGCGGGGGTGGCCGCCACGTACCAGTAACTGTCTTCTGGGCGACGATGTCCGAGATAGACGGCCAGATGCGGCAGCCAGTCATTGACCGCCACGCCTTGCCGTGCCCAGTGTTCTAGCCGCTGGATGGCAAAGGTATGCCGCAACGAATGAAGTGTAGGCCGGCGACGAGCAGCCGGGGCCACGATACCGACCCGTCGCAGCAACGACTGAAACGTCGCTCGGACGGTGTCGTAGTACAACGGGGTGCCACGCTACGCCGCTAACCAGCTGTCATCGGGAAGGGGAGAAAGTCTTG
>CAYTVL010000024.1:0-84101 GCA_964441775.1 uncultured Enterobacteriaceae bacterium | reverse complement strand
GACTCTCTCATAGCTCCAGGCAGCGGTGCTCTTCAATCTTTACCGGGAATCGCGTTGGTATCTCCGAGCGGCAGGTAGAGGACCACCTTGGCCACATTGTCAAATCAGTCGCACACGACCGCTCGCTGCGTTTTGTCCTGGAGCCGCCAGCGTGCACAGAGTGCGACTTCATCTTCCGTGAGCGTAGCCGCATCACTCGCCCTAGCCGCTGCCCCAAGTGTCGCAGTGAAGCGATCTCCGAACCGCGCTACAGTATCGAACGGAAGGCGGCGCGTAAATGAATCTGTGTCGGGGATTTCTAGCTTGATGAGGTTGGCCCACTCTGCGCCCGGACATGAACTGTTCGGGCTACGCAGCAACGCTGGCTGAAGCCAGCTTGCAAGCCCCATTTGATGGGGCGCTGCACTATAGCCCAGCGATTCATCGCCGGGTGAACTGTCTGGTAGAGAAGAGAAGGCTTTCAATCCAATTCTTCCATCAGGGCCTTCGCCTCTTGCAGATCCTTTGTATCGAATCCTTCGGTGAACCATTTGTAAACATCAGCAAGCATGCGCCGGGCTTCGGCTCTTTTGCCTTGCTGCTGCCACAATCGGGCCAGACTCGTCGATGCGCGCAGCTCCAGCGATTTCGCTTGTTGCTTTCGTGCAACCTCAATGGCCTTCAGGAAATAGGCTTCAGCTTCCGCTTGGGGGTTGGTGACACTAGACCCTAGACGATAGACGCTAGACTGAAGAGTCAGTTCGCCTTGCAGCCGATACAGCTCTGCTTCGCAGTTGCGCTGCCCAGTTTTGAGCATAACCGCAATTGCTTCATCCAGCAGCTGTAAACCTTCTGCTACTTGTCCTAGCTTTCCATGTGTTTCAGCTAACCGGGCAAGAAGCCACGGCCGTTCTATCTGTGCTCCCATGGCTTGGCCGGAGTCCATCCCCTGGCGCATCTGCGCCATCCCTTCCTCTTCCCGTCCCTGCTCGGCGAGCGCCCAACCCCGCACGATAGTTCCTGCTGCCAATATGAAGGGCAACTCCTGCTCGCTAGCAAGTGTCCTCATTGCCTCTGCTTGCTCTTGGGCCAGTCGCCCCTCCCGGCGGAGTTGATGGAGCCCGGCAGCAAAGGCAAGGGTATGACCTAAACTAAAGGGGTGGGACAGCTCGTGGGCTTGGGTGAGCGCCTCCTGGATACTCTTGAGGGCTTGATCTGGACAACCCAGATACCACAGGAACGCAGACGCAACGCTCCAGCAGCCCACTCCAGGGTTAATCCCGGTATAGAGAAAAGCGAGGGAATGGTGTCGCTGAGGATCATACAAGGCTATCCCCTGCTCAAGGTGCTCGCGGCCTGCTATCAGCTCTCCCTCACGAAGCAAAGTCTCCCCCAGCACCTGATGGGCCATCAGTAAGAGCCCTGAGTCTTGGACGTTCTGGGCCAGGCTGAGGAGCTGCTCCCCCAACTCATGCGCGATCGAGAACTCTCCCCGCACCTGATAAAACACCCACAGTCCGCACAGCACTGGGAAGAGTTGCGGGGTTTCGCCCATCTCCTTGCACAGCGCTCGCGCGCGGGCGTAGACATGTCCTACCTCCGGAGCCGCCCAGCCTTTGGTGGCCATCAACGGCGTGCCTAGGGCAAGTTGCAGTGTGAGTTCTTGTGAGATCCGTTCCGGAGTCTCAGGGAGAGTCTTGAGCAACTCAAGTCCCTTGGTGAGGTGCGCGACCGCCTCGACGTTGGCCGAGCGCTGCACGGCCCGCTGTCCCGCTTTTTGCCAATAAGGAATCGCCTGGGCAATGAGCCCCGCCTCACTGTAGTGATGGGCAAGGAATTCGGGCTGAGTCTCTTTTGTCTCTGGAAACCGTTCTTCCAACACGTGGGCAATCTGTTGATGAAGTTGCTGGCGTCGGCTTTTCAGCAACGATTGATAGGCCGTGTCTTGGATCAGCGCATGCTTAAAAAGGTAGCGAGCCTGTGGCTCCAACCCCCGCTGGTAGAGCAGCTCCGCTGTCACCAATTGCTTAAGCCCCTGCTGTAATCCAGCTTCGTCCAATGGAGAGACGACGTGGAGCAGCTCGTAGCTGAACTCCCGCCCCAGGGTTGCACTCAGTTGCGCGATCTCTTTGGCTGGTCCTAAGCGATCAAGCCGGGCCATGAGCGAATCCTGGAGCGTTGCTGGGATCGCCAACGGGACGGGCGCAGCATGCTGCGCCCCTACGGATTCAATCACCGTCTTGGTCAACTCTTCGACAAACAGCGGCACACCATCCGTCTTGAGCCGAATCTGCTCGACGACCTCGGTAGGCAACGGCGTGCCTGCGGCTACCAGTGCGACCATTGCCTCGACCTCCGAGCGCCCTAACCGATTGAGCGTGAGCTGGCTGATGTGGGAGTGGTTGCCCCAAGGTGGGCTGAACTCGGGGCGAAAGGTGAGCAGTACGTACAGCCTCGCGGTCGGGGCTTGGTCAATCACCAGGTTTAACACCTCCAGTGTCGAAGGGTCCGCCCAGTGCACGTCTTCCCACGTGGTGAAGACAGTGTTCTGCACCGCCTCCTCGACCAACCACACCACCAAGACGCCCTGCGTCTTCTCCTTCTGCTTCTGCGGACTGACCGTCAGCGGCGGGTAGCCTTCTGGGTGTGGGAGCGACAGTAACGCCGCCAACAGGGGCGCGGTATCAGCCTGGGGAAAGCGATAGCGGCTGAGGGTGTGCTGGAGTTTCTCCAGCTTTGTCGCGGACGAGTCTTCGCGCGCAAATTGGAGCAGGCGTTGTAGGTGGTCGATAATTGGATACAGCGCACTGTTCTGGTGATAGGGCGAGCAGCGAAATTCAATGCGTGTCGCTCCCTCGTGCGCAAGTTGCTCTTTCAACTCTTGGACCAACCTCGATTTGCCAATCCCAGGCTCGCCGCTCAAGAGCACCACCTGGCCGGCGCCGGTTGTAGCGTGCTCCCAGCGCTGCTTCAGCAAGCCCAGCTCTGATTCGCGGCCCACCAGCGGTGTGAGGCCGGTCTGGACCGCCACTTCAAAGCGGCTCTGCATTGCACTCTCCCCCACGACACGATACACCGTCAAGGGAGTGGAGAGGCCTTTCAACTCCTGCGGTCCCAGATTCTGGCAGTCAAACAAGCCAGCCACTAGCCGATACGTAGCTGGACTGATGACCACACTGTTGGGGACAGCCTTCTCTTGCAGGCGGGCCGCAATGTTGGGCGTCTCGCCCACGATGCCCAAGGGCTCTGGTTGATCGCCCACGCCCATCTCCCCCGCCACCACCAGCCCAGTGTGAATGCCAATGCGCACAGGAAGGGCATCCGAGCCGCGACCGTGAGGGAGCGGAGTAGCACCCGCTTGCTGACGCGCGCGGCTCTGCAACCTCTCAACAATCTCCAACCCTACCCGCACGGCGCGCCGGGCGTCGTCTTCGTGGGCTGTGGGATAGCCAAAGTAGACTAGTAATCCATCCCCGATGTACTTGGCCAGATAGCCGTCAAAGCGGCGGATGACGGTGGCACAGGTTGCCCGATACGCCTGAATGACCTCGCGATACTCTTCGGGATCGAGTTGCTCGGACAACGCGGTGGAGCCCACCAGATCAACGAACATCACGGTCAACTGACGACGTTCGGCAGTTAAGGACTATGGGACAAAACTCCAACACTGGGCGTAAGGGCAGGGGGTCATTGCGAGCGCAGCGAAGCAATCTTGGCCCAGTTATTTCGGCACTTGCGAGATTGCTTCGTCGTCTGCGACTCCTCGCAATGACAGGCTCTTCGACCTTCGTTTTTAGGTTTTGTCTCACAGTCCTAAGTGCTGAGTCCTGAGTGCTGAGTCCTGAGAAAGTGGAGAAGCGTTACTGGTTGCTAGGTTTGGGGCTTCGTCTTGAACACTTGGAACCTGGAACGTTGAACTTTGAACCGGCGAAGCGCCTGCCCACACCAGCACCTCGCCCTCTTCATCGACCGCCAACCGTCTGGCCTTGATGATCTCGGCTTTCAGGTCTTCGATGTAGTCATTGTCAAGATCGAACTCACGTTTCAACGCCCGATAGGACACCCTCCCTTGGCGCTGCAATAACTCGAGGACTTGTTCCACCACTTCGGAAAACTTCATATCAAGCCCTCGTAGAAAAAAAAGGGGAATCCCTGGGCTATCCAGACGATTTCGATGGGCTCATAACCGTCATGCCAGCGCAGGCTGGCATCCAGGAACTGCAAGCAACAGCTTCAGGTTACGCCTCCTGGATTCCCGCTTGCGCGGGAATGACGTCGTTGCTGTCTATTCAGCAAATTCACACCAACAGCCTACTGCTCAGGACTTACGCTTCGAGATTCAGCGGCGGGAAATCCATGATCGACCGTGCGTTCTGTTGGCGGAGGCGGGTAATGCCGTTGTCTCCCACGTCGCAATACAACTCGATGCGGTTTCCTGCCGGGTCACAAAAGTAAATACTCTTAGTAATCCCGTGGTCCACCGCACGGACAATCTCGACACCGTGACTCTTGAGAGTCTGGTAGCTCTCTTTCAATGCATCGAGATCCTCGAGTTGCAGCGCAAAGTGGTGAAGTCCCACCTGCTCCGTTTTTGGATCGTCGGATCCAGGCGGGACTTCCAACACGGCCAGGTCGTGGTGCTGTTCGCCTAGGGTAAAAAACACGCCTCGGGGCTGTTTGAGACGCATGACCACTTCAAACCCCAGCACCTCGGTATAAAACTTTTCAATCTGGTCAATATCACGCGCTTTGAGGACTACGTGACCGACTTTTTTGGGGCGAATCATACGAAATCCCTCCAGTTCTTAGTGATGGCGTACGCTCTCATCCTCCGGCAATGGCGACCATGAAGGTAACCACTTCACCATCGTCAAGCGTATCGGTGATGCAGATACGCCTCCCTTTGGAGTCGAGGAACACCGTGCCATTGTTGTTCAGATCTTTGGTGTTGGGATCAATGAGCAACGCTTCCATGAGCGGCCCGTGCTTTTGTACGATTAACTTTGCCAACTCGGAGACAAGGGGTTGTTCGAGTTGAAAAGTTTCCTCGTTTACTCGGGCAATCTCTCGAAAGCGCGCTTGGTACTCGGTATGGATGGTAATCATGGGGATTTCTCACTTTGCCGTCTTCTCTATCCCCGCCGAAGGGACCGAAACGCTAGCGGAACGCCGACCTTGATCTTCGACCAGCGCTTTTTGTGACGAGAGCACTTCGGCGATATCTTCCAGCCCAAGTTCTTCGAGTTTGCTGCGGGTTTGCAGCCCGGTCTTCTTGTCCCAGCCGCGCCACTCGTAGTACTCGTCCAGCACCGTGTCAAACGTGTCCGCCGCAACTCGGCCCTTCCACGGTCCTTCGGGGCACGGCTCGTACATCCAACGCTCACAAATGGTGTCATGCTCACGGCGCAAGCCTATGAGAGAATTCACCGCTTTCTCCAGGTTGCAGATGCGCTCGCCATCCCGCATCCGTTCTTCCTTGGTTCTATCAATGCCGGTCACTGCGGCATAAGCCTCGCCATAGTAGCTTTCCGGCGCGTAGCCCAACACATCCAACAACCAGTGAAAGATGCACACGCCATACGAGTTGATCAACGCAACCTGATTTTCAATGATATGCGTGCAAGCGCCTTTGAGGAGCGGCGTGCTCAGGTCGGCGGCTTCCGGGCGGCCAAAATAAGCCATGGACAAATCTTTGCGTTGGAACTTTTCAATGAGGCCAATCCCTTTGAGGTGGTCAGCGCCCCGTGAGGCCACCGCCATGTTGTTCATCCATGTAGGGAAGGCGCGCATCTCTTCGGTGAAACTGGCTCCACCCTTGCCATAGGTGGAGTACTTCATGAAGTTCTCGCCCTTTTTCTTCGACAGATTCAGGGCTCCGTAATAGGCTCCGTCGCGAAACAGTTGGCCGAAGAGGGTCTTCTGGTAGGCCACTCCTTCCACGATCTCTTCGATCACATCCATGTTGCCCCACTCCAGCACCAGGGGCCGACCAAACAGTTCTTCAATATCCTTCGGAGTAATCAGCTCGCGCTGCGCCAGCTCCATAATGAAGCTGATCGAGCAGCTCAAGTCCTGATTATCCATGCCATAGTCGTTGGTGATCTTGCCCCAGTGGGCCACTTCCGACCAGTCGCGCAGGTCCATCGCCCCTGCCCCGCTGCCGGTCGTCAGGTACTCCGGATGACGGAAAGTCTCCCCAATATATTTTTTGGCTTGCGGCGACTCGTTGCCTTCGATCTTATAGCGACCATCGCACGCCACGAAGCAGTCGGAAGAGCAGACCTCGGAGTATTTGTGATACTTCTTGACCCAGTTGTCTGACCGCACTTCCTCTCCACGAAACATCGTGCCCTGGTTATTACGCCAGAAATTGCCGCCGATCCGCTGGTACATTTCAATCGCGCTCAACGTGCCTCGCCGCTTGAAGCCATAACCCGCTTCGTTGGCGTCGATCTTCTTGCGGAATCCATCCGCCCAGCGCAAGAGCTCCTGAGGTCTTTCGATCTTCACCCCACGGCTCCCTTGCACGGCAATGGCTTTCAAATTCTTGGAGCCCATGACGCAACCACCACCGCCACGGGCGTACATGCGCCAGCCGTCGGACGCCACACCGGCAAAGCCAACTAGATTCTCTCCGGCTTGCCCAATCGCCAGGGTGAAGGCCTCGGACGGATAATCGCCTAGTTCCTTACGAATCTGCGCGTGAGCCTCAGCCGAGGTTTTTCCCCACAAATGACTGGCGTCACAAATGGTCACTTCATCGTTGCAAATATGCAGGTAGACTGGTTTGGGGGCTTTGCCGGTAACGGCGATGTAGTCATAACCAGTGAATCGCACCATGTAGGGAAACTTGCCGCCTCCGGCGGAGTCAGCGAAATGCCCATACTCGGGGCTCTTAAACGTGAGGCGTCCCTTCACGCCAATACCCGAGCCTGTGCCCGCTAACGGCCCGACGCCAAAAATGAAGATATTATCCGGACCGCGAGGATCGCACATGATGTCGTGCTTTTGAAAATGCTCCCACAAGATCCAGTCATTGATGCCTGAGCCGCCCACCCAGCGCTCAAACAGCGAATGCGGAATAATCTCCGTCTTGATCGACCCGGTCGTCAGATCCACCCTGAGTAATTTTGCTTCCACGACACACTCCTTTTTGGCCGCTCCGTTTCAGGTTCATTCATAGGGTAGGCGCTAGGTAACACGCGCCACGCCTTATGCCGCCGTACTCACCTTCCCTGCCAACATGGCGTCGCCGAGGCCGACCTCTTTCCGATCTTCGGGTGGCCGCCGCAGAATAGCGCCAAAGGCGCCCTTTTCTTCAAAGAAGAGCACAGGCAAACGCGGATATTGCTTCCCGACATTGAGTTTCTCGGGGCGCGTTGCGCAGGCTTTGACGCAGGCGGGGTCGCCGCCACAGAGATCACACTTCAACACTTCTCCGGTCGGAGCCACATACACCGTATCAAAGGGGCACGCCGGCACGCATTCCATGCACTGAATACATTTATTCTGGTCGATGATCGCCGCCAACGTCACGGGATCATAGTAAAAGGCGTCGGTGGGGCAAACTTGCGCACACGGGGGTGGATTGGCACAGTGATGGCAAATCGCCACCGCAAACCCGAACCCATCCTTGCTGAATCGCGCAGTGACCTGGGGTCCGTGCTCGATTTTCAAACGTGACCACAGAGGGTTTAACTCGCCGTCGGGCGAATGAATCAGCGAGCACGAGACTTCGCAAATCTTGCAATCCGTACAGAGATTCTGGAGTGCAAACAGTTTCTTAGGAACGTTGGGAATGTCATCTCCAGGCTGGAACCACTGCTGCCCAGTGACAAGCTCTTTCGATCTCAGTTCCTCCATCGTTGAGGACCTCCCTTTACTTCTCTAGGTAATCCGCTTTGCGATTGCTTGTCAAGAAAAAAGCACGTAAGAAATGAGCCACACGAGAAAAATTCCCTGATCTCGAAGGAGAGAATCCTCATGCCGAAAGAGAGATTGTCGCATCCGATGCTCGGCCAGTTGCCGGCTCGGCGGGTGCTCGATTGTATTTTCGCCTTATCCCCGGAAGGCACAATCCTGCATTATCACCAAGAGCAAGTCAACAAAACAGACTCACCGCAAGAAGGCATGCTCTATACCTTGACCGACCAACCTCCCGAGGTCGGACGAGAACGGTGCCGCATCATTCCCCCATTCGTGCGGGAATTTGACGCCCTTTAAAAAGGATTTGCCTCATGGATGTAAAAACTCTCACTCCGCAAGAAGTGCAGCAGGTCTTCATCACGAATCCCAGCGCCGTCTACATCGACGTGCGCACGGTCGCGGAATTCGCCAACGGCCACCCTCGCGGCAAAGTGGTGAACGTCCCGATTCTCTTCCGCCATCCGACCACAAACGACACGTACCCAAATACGAGCTTCTTGGAAGTGGTCCAATCGCTTTATCCCAAAGAGACGTCGCTGATTCTTGGCTGCGCCAAAGGTGCTCGCGCCCAGCAAGCGGCAGAGCAGCTCCTTCAGGCTGGTTATACCAATGTCAGTGTGATGACGGAGAGTTATGAAGGATGGCGCGCGCAGCAGTTGCCGACCACCAAAGATAACCGCGCCGGTGTGAGCTACGTTTCGCTCCTGACGCCAGTCAAACGAAAAGGCAAGAAAAAAGCCGCCGCGCATGACTAAAGACTGCGAGACAAAACCACCACCTTATGGCCAAGGTCTAGGTGTCATTGCGAACGAAGTGAAGCAATCTTTACCTGCTCGAACAGAGATTGCTTCGTCGCTGCTCCTCGCAATGACAGCTTCACCTCTCGTGCTACGCTGTTCGACTAGAGGTTTTGCCTCACGGTCCTGAGAGCAGGGGTTATTTTCCCCTTGCCTCTTGCTGCCTCGCCAAGTAGCGGTCTGAATCCGCCGCCGTTGCTGGCTGGTGGCGAATGTCGCCCTCGCCAAATTCACGGGTCCATCCGGCGAACTCCAAGAGGATTCCATCCGGATCAAAAAAGTAAATAGAGCGGACAAACGTGTTGGCATTGACCACTTTACTCACCTGCTGGGGCGAGTCGTCATGATTGATAACCTCGGTCACTTCAACGCCCTTTGCCCGCAGCTTGTCGCGATACTCTTCAATCTTTTCGGCGGAGATGTCGAAAGCCACGTGATTCATCGAACCGTGCGCGGTCATAATGGAGCCCTGTCCCACGTTCTTGCTCGGCGAAGCAATTCCTGGAGCGGCCTCAGGAGCGCCTGGAAACCAGAAGAACGCGAGCCCGTCGCCGTTGCCAATGTCAAAAAAGAAGTGCTGTCCCATACCGTTGGGCAGCTCGATCGTTTTCGTCATCGGCATACCCAAAGTGTTCGTATAGAAATCCACCGTCCGCGCCATATCTTTACAGACCAGTGCGAGATGGTTCACGCCGCGCAACTCGAATTCCTTGTTTTTTCTCAGCGCCATTGATACCCTCCAGTACGGTTTCTTTGCTTATGGCAGAAATGTCGAGGGAAGAAAAGACACGGTTCAGGCGTCTGGCAAATATAGTCAACTCAGACAAGAAAGTTCTCTGCCTTATTGTGACCTTTGCTCACATACCAAAGTCAAATAACGAGAAGCGATGGAAAGTCATCTGAAAAAACTCGAGCTGCAGACCAAAATGACAAAAGAGACTCACAAGCGCAAGCAGCAAGCCAACGAAGAACTGCGTCTGGACAACGCTCAAAAAAGTAGAGAGACTAAAGAAACTATACCACACCCCGCATAGTCCAAGGTTTGTCAGCATAGCGAGAGTCCATAAGTGGCTGGTGGTAAGGCGCAAATGCAGGCCAGCATCAATCGCGCAGACAATGAGCACTCCGGGGAGGAGAAAAGAGCCGAGCGTGATTTTCATGACGAGTCGCCAGAGGATGGCTACGGCTGTTGTGAAGGCATTGTCTAAACTCACGGTCGATCCTTATCCCAATCCGCCATTCCGCAGAAGGCTTTCTGACGATACCGCAAAGATCAAAGTACGGTCAAGGATTCTTCACAAGGGTGAGGAGTACGATGTTCTGCTCGCCCTTTGACAACTCCAAGCCGCCTGCCGCATAATCGCTCCCATGTCCGAGGAGTACGCACAGCCGCCAGCCGGAGGAACACGGCGGCTCGCCGCCATCATGTTCACCGACATCGTCGGCTTCAGCCGCCAGATGGGCGCGAATGAAACTCATACCCTGCACCTGCTGGAGGTCCATAATCACCTTCTACAGCAGGCCACAACCGCTCACCACGGCAAGGTGATCAAAACCATTGGCGATGCCTTCCTGGTTGATTTCGCTTCCGTGGTCGACGCCGTGCAGTGCGCTCAGCAGATTCAAAATCAGTTGCGCACGTACAACACCGAGCAAGCCGCAGAGGACCAGATTCATCTGCGCATCGGCATTCACCTGGGCGACATCATGCAGAAAGATGGTGACGTGTTTGGCGACGGCGTCAACATCGCCAAGCGTCTGCAAGAGTTGACAGAACCCGACACGATTTGCCTCTCGCAGAAAGTGCATGAAGAAGTCGTCAAGAAAATCGACCTGGGCGCGGTGGTCTCGCTGGGCCGACCACACCTGAAGAACATCGCCGAGCGGTTCCAAGTCTACGCGCTGCTGTCTGAATCGCCGAAAGGCACGCTCCAGAAACTCCAGATTCAATGGTTGAAGCTCTCGCGCAGAGTGCGCCCCGCGCCCCTTGTTGCTGTGGCGAGCGTACTGCTGCTTCTCATTGGCGGGCTTGTTACTGCTTGGTTTTTTTCTTTTCCCCTCTCTCATCTTCCCTCTCCCGTTCCCTCGTTGCCGCTGCCAGATAAACCGTCGCTCGCCGTGATGCCCTTTGTCAACATGAGCAATGATCCCGAGCAAGAGTACTTTAGCAACGGCATTACGGAAGGCATCACTAGTGACCTTTCCAAACTCTCCGGTCTTTTCGTCATCTCCCCGAATTCAGCCTTTTTCTACAAAGGCAAAAATATCGAGCTGTCCGAAATTAGTCGGGAACTCGGAGTGCGGTATGTGTTGGAAGGCAGCGTGCGCAAGATGGATGAGCAGGTGCGGATTACGGCGCAGTTAGTGGATGCTGTTACAGGTCAGCACCTCTGGACCGAGCGTTATGATCGGCCGCTCACAGGCATTTTTGCTGTGCAAGATGAGATCATGCAACAGATAGCAGTGCATCTGAATGCAGAGATGTGGGAGGCAGAGCGAAAGCGAGTGAGACGCATCCCTACTGAGAACCTCAATGCCTATGATGCTTTCTTACGCGGGCTTGAGTACTTTCTACGTGGCGCGACGAAGGAGACACATGCCCAAGCGCGGCAAATGTTCGAGCGCGCCATTGCCCTGGACCCGCAGTATGCAGTAGCGTATCAGGCCCTGGGTGGGAATTACTTTCTAGAGTGGGCCACGCAATGGAGTCAGGATCCTCAGACTCTGGAGCAGGCTTCTGCCCTGGCGCAAAAAGCTATCACCTTGGATGAGTCCTTGCCCTGGGCTCATGCGACACTGGGAAATATTTATCTGTGGAAAAAGCAGCATGAGCAGGCCCTTGCTGAAGAAGAACTGGCGATTGCTCTCGATCCTAACTCTGAGGCTGGTTATGTTGCACTAGGGGATATTCTGAACTTTTCGGGACGGCCAGCGGAAGCCCTCGGAGCAATGGAAAAAGCAATGCGCCTCGACCCCCAGTATCCGCCCTTTTACTTACGGATTGTCGGCACTGCCTATTACTTGCTAGGGCGGTATGAGGAGGCGATTGAGGCTTAGGACTACGGGACAAAACTCCTCCAGTCTGGCAAACCGTCAACGTGTCATTGCGAGGGGAGCGAAGCAATCTTTGCTTTAGGTTTTCGATTCTTGCGAGATTGCTTCGTCGTCTACGACTCCTCGCAATGACAGGCTCCTTGATTTCCGTTCGTGGGTTTTGTCTCAAAGTCCTTACAAGAAAGTCCTCACTCGTAACCCCAATTGGCTGCTGACCCACGTCAACCTAGCTCTCCTCTATAGTGAGCTGGGGCGAGAACAGGAGGCAAGGACTGAAGTGGCAGAGGTTCTACGGCTCAGCCCCACTTATTCTCTGGAAGGTGTGAGACGGACCTTGCCTTATAAAGATCCAGCCATTCTAGAGCGTGCGCTTGCCGCCCTGCGCAAGGCGGGACTGAAGTGAGGGACGAGGGCTTAACCAGCCTCCTCTTCTTGAATGGTTTTCTCTGTGAGGGCAGAGACCGCTTCTACAAACGTGCGCGTCTCCTGCAGCCAAGCGATCACGTCAGGATCTTCGAATTGCACGAAATCCCCATAGTCTCCTCTCTGGTGAGAATCATAGAGACGCCGATAGAAGCGCCCGTGCTCTGAGGCAATGCGCCCTGGCTTCACCCACTCTGCGTTGAAGAGGGCGCGGATGCCGCTGTGTTTGCTTGAGGACTTCCCTTCCGTAAGAAGCAAGGCTGAGACCGCATAGAAACACGCGTAGTACAACCGATTGACAGCAGCATTCAGCCGGCTTTTCTCGTGGAGCAAAGCTGCTTCCTCCAAAGTTTCCTGAGCTCGCTGCAAACGGTAGCGCACGAGCGTGCATTCCTCAGGAGTCACAGCACGACTCCTTCTTGGTCAACACTACGATGGAGCGGCATGGCCTTGTAAAGCGGGGCGTCCCATAGCTCTTTTTTATAGACAAGGAGACTCAGCACCGCTCCCGATTCAAGCTCCAAGGCATACAGTCTGTCGCCGATCTGTTCTTCAAGTTTTCGGCTTACCGTTCCTTCCACCAGCACGAGGAGGTCATAATCTGACTCCGGTTCCGCGACGCCCCGCGCACGTGAACCATAGAGAATTACTATTGCGCCCGGCGCAACTTCTTGCACTGCGTCACGGCACCGAACAAGCAAGGCCGCGTCATACGGATGGCTATGTCGCCAGGGGTCAAACGTTTTCATATCGTTCTCTGGGTGCAAAAAACTTTTCAATTTTACCAAATGTTTCATCTTCTCCCAATGCCATACCGCTTCATCTTCTTAATCAACCCCTGACGACTGAGCCCCAGCATTTTGGCCGCTTGCAGTTGATTTTGTCGACGCGCACGTAACGCATCAGCGATCAACTGGCGCTCTAACGCGTCAACTTTGTCCTTCAACGAACCCGAGAAAGGAAGCTGCTTGAGAGCCCCGTTCCGGCTTCCGCTCCGCACGGCGTCGGAAAGATCTTCCGCCGTCACTATCTTCCGCGTACTTAACGCCATAACACGCTTCATCTCGTTTTCCAGTTCTCGCACGTTGCCCGGCCAAGCATATTCCATCAGCAAACGCAGGGCCTCGGGTCCCAACTTCTTGGGCTCGCGCCCCAACTCCTGGCAGAACTTTGTCAAAAACGCGTTGGCAAGCAGCGGGATGTCGTCGCGTTGCTCACGCAGCGGCGGCGCATGAATGTGGATCACTTTGAGACGATAGTACAAATCCTCGCGAAAGGTCCCGCTCTTCATCGCCGCTTCCAAATCCTTATTCGTCGCCGCCAGCACGCGGACATCAAGAGGAATCGCTTTCCGCCCGCCCACACGTTCAACCACGCGCTCCTGAAGCACGCGCAGGATTTTCGCTTGCGCGGACAAACTCAAGTCGCCGATCTCATCCAAGAAGAGTGTCCCGTCCACCGCCGCCTCGAATTTGCCGATCCGGGCCTCGACGCCGGTGGCCACGCCCCGCTCAATGCCAAAGAGCTCACTCTCCACCAAACTATCAGGCAACGCCGCGCAGTTGAGCGCCACAAAGGGTCGTCGAGCGCGGGGGCTGTGGTAGTGAATCGCCCGGGCAATCAGCTCCTTGCCGGCGCCGCTTTCGCCGGTGATCAGCACGTTGATGTCGCTGTCACGCAGTTGTTCGATCAGACGGACAATCTGCTGAATCTTTTCACCGACGCCGAGGATGTTGTGTGTAGAAAACTTTTTCTCGACCTCGTGCCGGAGTTGGGTATTCTCCGCCAGCAATTGGTCGCGATGGCGCTGCAATTCCTCGATCAACTGCGCCGTTTCAATGGCGACCGCCGCCTGGGCGGCGAGGGCTTTGGCAATTTCTTCATCTTCGCTATCGAAGACACCGCCCCGTTTATTCAATACCTGAAATGACCCAATGATCTCCCCTTCGTGATTCCGCAGCGGCAGCGCCAACACGCTCCGAGTACGATATCCCGTACGGGTATCCACCCCCTTGTAGAAGCGAGGATCTTCATGGGCGTCTTTGACATTGATGACCTGCCCGGTCAGTGCAGCGGCGCCAGCCAGACCAAGTCGGGCGTCGAAACGAATCGGCGGGCTGCCCAAAGCGACCTGCGACCATAATTCGCTCTTTTCTTTATCAAGTAAAAATATACTAGCCCGATCCGCAGCGAGCAGCTTGGCGGCTTCTTGCGCAATGAGATCGAGCAGCGCCGCCAGGTTCCATTCGGCGTTCATGCGTTGGCAGATGCCCAAAATGGCGCGCAGGGCTTCCTCTCCGTGGTGCTCACGGAGCACAAGGGTCTGAGCGCGAGTTGGCATGCATTCCGCCGTAGCACGGAATCTGACGTACTGTCAACGTTGTTCACACTCTGACAACGTCGTTCACAAACACCAAAAAGCCCGGATCTTGCAGCACTCTTGTCCAATTGGAGCCCAAGACTGTCGCCAGCATAGACAAAGCCCTCTACAGATCGCACCGCCTTGTTCTTAACACCGGAGCGAGAAGAAGCCTTCAAGAGGCTGAGAGTCCAACGTTTTCTCGCTCCTCGACAACTTTCTGTATGGTCGAGTAACGCTGGCGCCGTGCTTGCTCTCATTATAAACGCTGGGAGGAAAGCGAGATGCGTAGTCTCACATGTCAACAAAACCACCAAGACGCATCCCCACGGATGACAGGCGAGCCACCGGCAATGTCCCGACGAACGTTTCTCACCGTATTCGGCGGCGCGCTGACGGCAACCACCCTCGCTGCCTGTGAATCACGCCCGGCGCTCGTTCTGGCAACAAGGCGTAAGTCTCCCACCACACCCGAGGAGCTGATCTTTGCTTCGGCGACAGAGCTGGCTCGGGCAATTCAAAAAAAGCAAATCTCCTCGGAAGAGGTGATCAAAGCGCATCTCCGACACCTCGAATCTCTCAATCCAAAAATCAACGCCATTGTCCAGTTGACCGCGGACGCTGCTCTGGCGCAGGCGCGCGAGGCGGATGCGGCATTAGCCCGGGGCAAGGGCAAAGGCCCGCTTCACGGCGTGCCGTTCACTAGTGCGGATTTACTGGAAACCGTAGGAGTGATCAGCTCCGCAGGCGTCAGTGGGCGGGCGGCATTCACGCCGACTCAAGACGCCACAGTCGTGGCCCGGCTGCGCACCGCTGGAGCAATTCTACTTGGTAAAACAAATGTCTCCGAGTTGGGGCTCAGCAGCGAAGCCGACAACTTGGTCTACAAATGGACGGACAATCCTTATGATCGTTCTCGCACTCCCGGCGGCAGTAGCGGCGGTGAAGCCGCCATCATCGCCGCCGGCGGCTCACCTATGGGATTGGGCAGCGAGGCGGGCGGCAGTCTTCGTTTGCCTTGTCATTTTTGCGGAGTCGCGGGCCTCACGCTCACGCGCGGACGCATATCCAGAGCCGGGCATTTTCCCGCTGCCGGCGGCGCGCTAGATGGCTTGGTGCGAGTCGGCCCGGTGGCCAGGTTTGTGGAAGACTTGAACCTGCTCTTCCCGCTTCTTGCCGGTGTAGACAATCAGGACCCGACGCTGGTCCCGCTGCCGCCGGGCGACCCCAAGACGGTCAATGTAAAGAACCTCCGAGTCGCGTTTTACACTGACAACGGCGTCCTTTCTCCCACGGCGGAAACGGCAACTGTTATCCAGACCGCTGCCAAGACATTGGCCGATGGGGGGGTTGCGGTAGAAGAAGCACGACCTCAGGGTCTCGCACGCGCGGCTGACCTTTTCTTTCAACTAGTTGGTGCGGAGGGCGACGCAGGCCTCCGCTTGCTGCTCCAGCAGAGCGGTACGACAGAACTCCATCGCCTTACACAGCAACGACTCGAATTCCTCCGGTCTTATACGTTGTCAACAACACAGTTCTGTCACGTACTGGCCGAATGGTACATGTTTCGCCGCGACATACTCACCTTTATGGACAAATATGATGTGATTCTTTGTCCGGTCAGCGCATATCCGGCCACGCCTCACGGAACGACCTTTGACGCTGAGAAGCGTCACGCTTTTAGTTATGCCGCGACCTACACCCTCACCGGCTGGCCCGCCGTGACCGTCCGCGGCGGCGCGTCATCCGAAGGTCTTCCGATTGGGGTCCAGATCGTGGCGCGCCCCTGGCGCGAGGACATCGCTTTAGCAGTCGCTCAGTCGCTTGAAACAAGTTTAGGGGGCTGGCAACCGCCAACATTGTAATTTCATACGAAAGGGAGGATGTCATGCGATACGGTAGATTAATAAAAAGAGTATTCTTCGCCTGTCTATGTGTGGGAGCTTTGATGCAGAGGCATACTGCTGCTGCGAAGCTCAAGGAGGTGACGTCCACAATAACTGAAACAATTGAGACCAGTTTAGTAGACTGGCAGCCGCCAGTCCTGTAACGGCCAGATCAGCGGCAGAACGTTAGCACTTCCGACGAAAGGGGGAGAGTTATGGGATACCAAACTCAGGTGGGAAAAAGGCTTTTCGTCTGCATGCTCATGGGAGCCTTGCTGCGGGCGGGAGAAACCGCAGCCGAACTCAAGCCGGGAGATACCTTAAACCAAAGCACGGCGTCAGCCGCACAGGGCGCGATGCCTGACCCTATCTTGCATCGCTTTGAAACTGGCCAGCACATCTCAAAAATCATCGAGCTGCCAGCCGAAGCGCTGCGCTGGAGCACGCGCTACAACCAGGCCACTGAAGAGAACCAAGGCAAGTATGAGATTAACGACCAGGGCATCATGATCGAAAAGGCCACAGGCACCTGGCCCCGCTTTGGCTACGGCACGCCCTTCGTACACATCGACCCCAATGATTCTAGAGCGCCCTATCGCATCATGTACAACTTTTTTCGCGTCTTGGGGCAAGGTGATGATATTGACGTCTTAATCAATTTCTTTTGGACGACGCCAACAGGACTTGATCGCTATGTCGACTTCCGTGGGCAAGCTATTGGTTATGGCTCTCGTTGGTCCGGTCCCATTGTCAATCCAGACGAAGTCGCGAGCAAGGTTCTTCTGTACGGTGTCTCTCCGTACGATGTGGTCGGGCTCTCCACACTGGATTGGAGTTATCTTGATCCGGAAAAGTGGCGGTCCGTGTGGTCTTTCTTTCCTGTTGTGCGGCGCGTACGGCGGCTCAACGCAGCAAACACCTCGGACGGCGTGTTTGGCTCCCATGTTAGCCGCGATGATTTCGCTACGTTTGCCGGTCGTATCCATTACTTTGATTGGAAGTTGATCGGAACGAAGGAAGCGCTCGTGCCCTATACTTTACCAGTGCCTAAGACTTGGGAACCAGCTGAGAAAGGATTCGTGTTGCCCGCCAATGAAAACGCTGCCATTATGCCGTGGCCGGGAAAAAGTAAACTCTATAATCCTGATGGGCATCCGTGGACCGGTGCGGCGTGGTGGCCCACGAACCTGTACCTGACTAAACGGCCCGTGTGGCTTCTGGAGCTGACGCCGAAAGATCCTTACTATGCTTACGGGCGACAAGTCATCTGGATCGATAAAGAGTTGTTCTTCGGCTACTACAAAGAGATCTACGATCGCGCTGGAGAGTATTGGAAAACCATCGTGCGCGGCGGCGGCATTGCCCTTAACAAAGACAAGACCTTTTCCTCGACCCAGACTGATTTCCTCATGGCGCTTGACGAGCATACCAATCAGGCCACGGTGACCCTACCACTCCGCGAAGGCAACGACATTAAAGTGAACGTTGGTCTCGACCCGGAACATTTCACCTATCAGAGCCTGACGCGGTTTGGGAAGTGAACAGCAGGTGGAGAAAAGATCAATGTAGCCCGGATGGAGTGTAACGGAATCCGGGAGCACAATTCTCCGGATTTCATCCGAGCTACGTTGCTGGCGAAATCCTCCCTGGCCCTCCTTTGTCAAAGGAGGGGACCCAAACGCCCCCTTTTGGAAAGGGGGCCGCGCAGAGCGGGGGGATTTGGAAGGGCCAGCCTTTGACAACTCCAAGCCGCCTGCCGCATAATCGCTCCCATGTCCGAGGAGTACGCACAGCCGCCAGCCGGAGGAACACGGCGGCTCGCCGCCATCATGTTCACCGACATCGTCGGTTTCAGCCGCCAGATGGGCGCGAATGAAACTCACACTTTTCACCTACTGGAGGTCCATAATCAGCTCCTGCAGCAGACAACGACCGCGCACCACGGCAAAGTCATCAAAACCATCGGCGATGCCTTCCTCGTTGATTTCGCTTCTGTGGTCGACGCCGTGCAATGCGCTCAGCAGATTCAAGATAAGTTGCGCACGTACAACGCCGAGCAAACCGCAGAAGACCAGATTCACCTGCGCATCGGCATTCACCTGGGCGACATCATGCAGAAAGACGGCGATGTCTTTGGCGACGGCGTTAACATCGCCAAGCGTTTGCAAGAGTTGACGGAGCCCGACACGATTTGCCTCTCGCAGAAAGTGCATGAAGAAGTCGTCAAGAAAATCGACCTGGGCACGGTCGTCTCGTTAGGGCGGCCCAAGCTCAAGAACATTGCCGAGCGATTCCAAATCTACGCTCTACTAGCCGAGCCTCCTCAGGGTCTTCACCAGAAGCTGCAAGTCCAACAACTCAAATTGTCTCGTCGGCTGCGCCCAGCGCACAGGATGGCGCTGGCAGGAGTGGTGCTTGTTGCTGTCACCGCCCTAGCCGTTCGCCATTTCCTTGTCTCTCCACTCAGCCCTCAGGACTCAGCAGCGTTACCGCTGCCGGACAAGCCCTCCATCGCCGTCATGCCCTTTGCCAACCTGAGCAGCGATCCGAATCAAGACTACTTCAGCAAGGGCATGACCGAAGACATCACCGCCGATCTCTCTAAAATACCTGACCTGTTTGTCATCTCCTCCTATACCACCACTTCCCTCCCCAAAGACAAACCGATCCAAGAGGTTAGCAAAGAACTCGGCGTGCGCTACGTGTTGGTGGGCGGGGTGCGCAAGTCCGACGACCAAGTCCGCATCTCCGCTCAATTGATCGATGGAACGACGGGAGGGCATCTCTGGTCCGAGCGGTATGACCGACCGCTAAAAGATATCTTCGTAGTCCAAGATGAGATTCGACAGAAGATTGTAACAACGTTAAAACTCCAATTCACCTTGTGGAAGGAAGGGGTGTTGGTGCGGAAGACTACAGATAATCTGGAGGCGTATGACTTTTACCTACGCGGAACGGAGTCTATGTGGCGAGCCTATTACGGTACGCAGAAAGAAGCAAACATCCAAGCACGGCAACTGCTGGAAAAAGCCATCGAGTTAGATCCCATGTATGCGGAGGCGTATGTGGGGCTGGGCGGGACTTATCTCTCCAAGGGAGTTTATTATTGGAGCCCAGACCGTGCGCAGTCGTTTGAGCGGGCCATTGAATTGCTGCAAAAGGCCATTGCGCTAGATGATTCCTTACCCTTGGCTCACCAGTTCTTGAGCAACGTCTACGTATGGGGGAAAAAGCAACATGACCACGCTCTGGCGGAGGCCCAGAAGGCTGTTGCTCTCGCCCCCAACGACGCAAACGCTCAGCAGAATCTGGGCGTCATCCTGGCCTGGAGCGGGAGACCGGAAGAAGCAATCGGAATCATTGAGAAAGCGATGCGTCTCAATCCCAAGTATCCACCTCAATATCTGCAGAGCTTAAACCTTGCTTATCGCCTAGCGGGACGCTACGAAGAAGCGATTGCCCCGGCAAAAAAGATTCTCGTCCTGAACCCGAATTTCATGCCCGCTCACCTGCAACTCGCAAGTTGCTATGCACATTTGGGTCGCTTAGAGGAAGCCCGTGCTGAAGCGACAGAAGTCATGCGGCTCCTTCCTAATTACTCACTGGAAATTGCGAGGCAAAATCTTCCCATCAAGGATCCAGCTATCTTAGAGCGTGAGATTGACGTCTTGCGCAAAGCGGGGCTGAAGTAAAAAAAGCGCTTTCAGAGATCAGCAATCAGGGATAAGCTCTAAGACACGTAGCCAAGGAGAATCGTCTGTCATCGTACAAGGGTGTGGTTCAAGGAAACACCGTCATCCTCGAAGAAGGAGCCCACCTTCCCAATGGGATCGCTAATGGAGATCCAATCGTGAATCCTTTAGGTATTGTATTCTTGGTGATGCTTGGCATCGCCGCTGTCGGCTTTCTCATCCTTTTCTTGGACAAAGGCCTGAAATGGAAGAGGAAATAAGCCTGCCAGAAACGCACTGAAGCTCCTGTTCCCAAGCAGAGCCTGGAAACGAGGTTGTCATCCTACCCCGGCAAATACGACCCGCCGTTCACATGGATCGTCTGGCCAGTGATAAAGGCCGCGTCGTCGGATAGTAAAAACGACACGGTCGCGGCGATTTCCTCCGGCCTGCCGGCGCGCCCCACTGGAATGTCGCGCGCCATCGCCTGTAACTGCTTGTCGGAGAAAACTACTTTCAATCCATCATGCAAGATGAGGCCCGGTGCAATGGCGTTGACCGTCACTCCTTGAGCAGCGAGGTCAAGCGCGATAGATCGGGTGTAGCCGGCGATCCCTGCCTTCGCTGCTGCATAGGGGCCTTGCTCTCCCAACGCGTGATACGCGGACAACGACGCCAGATTAACGATGCGGCCAAAGCCCCGCTCTTTCATCGCTGGGCTGAAGACCCGCGTGAGATAAAACGTGCCATGGAGATTGACCCGCAATGTCCGCTCCCATACGCGCGATTCCGCGCCGGCCCCGTGAATGCCAGCGTTGTTGACCAGATAAGCGATCTGTACGCCTTTGCTGCGCAGCGAGTCGGCCAACGCATTCACTTGCTCTTCCTTTGTCACATCGAGCGGATAGAAACTCACGCGTCCGCGCTGATCGGCGGGAAGCTGCTCCAACCACGCCCCGGCTTGCTCCTGCGCGCGATCACACGCGACGATGGTATGCCCCTCGCCCAAGAGTCGCCGAGTCATCGCCGTCCCCAAGCCGCCGACGGCCCCGGTTATTAGCGTTTGTCCGTGTACTTGATTCGCCATTGTTCAGTCTCCCTTTTCCGTGCTACATAGCCGCTTATTGCGGTAATGGCTAAGAGGAAGGAGCATGCAATGTACTCATTAAAAGATCAAGCCTGTCTGGTTGGTGTCGGGGAAACCGCCTTCACGCGTGGCGCCAATAAATCTGAGCTGGCGCTGATGCTCGAAGCTGCAAAAAATGCAATTACCGACGCCGGCCTGACCCCGCACGACATCGATGGCATCGTTCCGCCGCCAACCCCGGCAGCAACGGCTGAGCATTTTGCGGCGAACCTAGGCATCGAGGATTTACGATACGCCGCGACTGTCCACATGGGCGGCGCCAGCGTACTCACTTCATTACAAAGTGCGGCCTTGGCCGTGACCTTTGGCGTCGCTAGGAACGTGTTAATTCCCTTCGGGTGGAAAGGCTACTCGGGTGCGCGGGTACGGAGCCTCGGCGCAGGAGAAAAGGAAGATATCGGCGGCGCGCTTGCGCCCCTCATGACGACGCTCAACGAATACTACGTGCCATACGGAGCCTCGGTGCCGGTGCAGTGGTATGCCTGGCTCGCTACTCGTCACAAAGCGTTATACAACATCCCGGATGAAGCCACCGGCGCCGTCGCGCTGGCGTCGCGCAAACACGCCCAGCTTAACGAGAAAGCCTACATGCGAGGTCGCCCATTGACGATGGAAGACTATTTAAATTCTCGCTGGGTATCCAAGCCGTTCCGGTTATTTGATTGCTGCTTGGAAACAGATGGGGCCTGCGCCGTCGTCGTTTCTTCAGCAGAAAGGGCAAGAGATTGTCAACATGCGCCGGTGTATATTTCCGGCATCGCGGAAGGGCACCCCTACCCTGCCGATGATATTCCAGCGCGGCCCGATCCGTTCGTGATTGGGCTCAGCTTCGCCACGCCGAAGGCCCTGCAGATGGCTGACATTGACTTGAAAGATGTCGATTTCGCAGAAATTTACGACTGTTTTACTTATGTCGTGCTCCTCCAGATGGAAGCACTGGGCTTCTGTAAACGCGGCGAGATTGGAGATTTTGTGAAAGGTGGACGATTAGAACTTGGCGGCGACCTCCCGCTCAACACGCATGGCGGGCTGCATTCAGAAGCGCACGTCGGCGGCATCAATCACATCGTTGAAGCCACTCGACAATTGCGCCACGACTGTGGGGCACGCCAAGTGAAAGACGCGCAAGTGGGACTCATCACCGGCTGGGGCGATTTTGGCGATGGCAGTTTGGCGATTTTGCGGCGCTGAGTCGAGCTGCACGACCTCGGCCCCAATACGTCATCACCGCTCATGCTGAGCGTAGCCCGAAGGACGAAGTCGAAGCAAACTCAAGCATGATTAGCGTCCTTCGACTTTGCTTCGCTACGCTCAGGACGAGCGGTATACGCCCACAGAAATCAAAGAAGTGTACCAATCTTTTGGGCCAATTTAGCTGGAGGAATCCCACATGCAAAAAACACCATTCACCATTGCCATTCCTGAAGCCACGCTCACCGATCTGCGCGAGCGACTTGCCCGTACGCGCTGGCCACACGATTTTGCCAATGACAACTGGGTTTATGGCGCGAACGCGGCCTATCTCAAAGAACTCGTTGCTTACTGGCAAGACGGCTACGATTGGCGCGCGCAAGAACAGGCCATGAACTCCTTTGCGCACTACAAAACCACCATTGATGATGTTCCAATTCATTTCATTCACGAGCCAGGCAAAGGCCCCAAGCCCATGCCGCTTATTCTCACGCACGGCTGGCCGTGGACCTTTTGGGATTTTCACAAAGTCATTCGTCCGCTGAGCGATCCAGCAGCCTTCGGCGGCGACCCGGCGGACGCGTTTGATGTGGTCGTGCCGTCTCTTCCAGGCTTTGGCTTTTCTACTCCGTTAACCAAACCTGGTGTGAACTATTGGCGCACGGCGGACCTATGGGTCAAACTCATGCAGGATGTTCTTGGGTACAAAAAATTTGCCGCGCAAGGGGGAGACTGGGGCGCACTCGTTACTAGTCAACTCGGTCATAAACATGCCCAGCATCTAATCGGCGTCCATGTAAATCTGGCGGTTCCGCTTGAATTTTTTGCTGGACGAACAATCACCGAGAGCGATTACGGACCGGATGAAAAACAATTCTATCAACGCACGCAAGAAGCGCGACCAACGATTACCAGTCATCTCGCGGTGCAAACCGCCGATCCCCAGACGCTCGCCTACGGGATGCACGACTCACCGGTCAGCCTCGCCGCCTGGATTGTGGAACGGCGGCGGAATTGGAGCGACTGCGGAGGCAATGTCGAGCGCAAGTTTTCCAAAGACGATCTGCTGACCACGCTTATGATCTACTGGGTCACGGAAAGTTTTGTGACGTCGGTGCGCTACTATTACGAGGCGGCGCACAATTTGTGGCAGCCGTCCCATGATCGCACGCCGATCGTCGAAGCGCCTACGGGCATCGCCATTTTTCCGCGCGAGCTTCTTATTCCGCCTCGGCGTTGGGCGGAGCAGTATTACAACCTCAAACGGTGGACGGTCATGACGGGAGGCGGACACTTCGCGCCGATGGAAGAGCCGGAGCAATTGGTGCAGGATGTTCGGGCATTTTTCCGTCCGTTACGGTAAGATATCTCAACGGGCGAAACGAATAGAGATGTTCTTCCGAACATCTCTGTCACGGAAAGACGCAGGGACGAACAAACCAGTAATACCGCACCCCTTCATGAAGAATTGTTCCAGGCTCCTCTCCGCGCGCGATCGCGGCATTGACTTCCGCTGCGACCTCGGACGGGATTTCGCCAGGAGGCAAGGCCCGTCCGTCTTTGATGATATCGACAATGATATCTTCCATGTCGCTCCGATTCAGTGCGCCCCGGCGCTGCTCCCTGGTATTTGCGGGCGGCGCATGAGGAATACGACCGGACTTAGTAAAAAGAACAGAAAGGCAATAATTCGGAAGTTGTCAACAAACGCCATCATGAGGGCTTGCCGTTGCACCTCGCCGTATACCAACGCAAGGAACGGCTTGCCGATTGTGCCGTCGGCCAGGCCCGGCACGAGGCTGGCGCCCGCCACGGCGGAGCGGCGCCACAGTTCCTGATTGTAGTTATGCACGTGTCCGACCAGATAGGCTTGGTGCGTTTGCGCGCCCTGGCTGAGAAAAGCGATGAGCAGGGCAATGCCAATCCCGCCGCCAATCGTGCGCACCATGTTAAAGAGGCCGGACGCAGCGCCCATCCGTTCTCGCGGCACCGATCCGAGGGCGAGGGTCGTCAAGGGAATGAAGATAAACCCCGACCCCATGCCGCGCAAAAATCCTGGCCAGGCAATCTCCCAAAAACCAGTTAAGGGATTGAAGTGCGTCATATCCCACGCGCCGATTCCTCCGACAATACAGCCAAAAGACACCAAAAACCGGGGATCAAAACGATGAAACAAGCGACCGGCCACTATCACTGACAGAAACGTTCCACACGTCTGCACAGACAAGACCTCGCCGGACAAAAATGGCGTGTAGCCCGCCACCAATTGGCAATACAACGGGATCAGTGCAAACGTCCCATACATGCCAAACATAATGATGGTGGTAAATATGGTTCCGACCGCAAAGGAACGATTGTTGAAAACGTGCAGATCCACCACCGGCTCTTTGGAGCGTAATTCTTGTATGATGAAGGCGCAAAGGCCAAACACAGCGACAATGGCTAAACAGACAATCAGGTTCGAGTTGAACCAATCCTCCCGCTCGCCTTTGTCCAACATGATTTGCAACGCGCCGACGCCAAGCACGAGCAAGATGATGCCCCACCAGTCAATCCGTTTGATCTGGCGCGAGACATAGTGGGCGTCGTGGACAAAGAGCATCACTAGCACGGAAGCTACCGTGCCGAACGGTAAATTGATAAAAAAGATCCAACGCCAACTGTAATTATCGGTAATCCAGCCGCCGAGGATTGGCCCCAGCACCGGCCCTACCATCATCCCCATTCCCCATAACGCCATTGCCATAGGCTGTTCTTTGGCGGGAAACGTCTCCATGAGAATGGCCTGCGACACGGGCATGAGTGAGCCGCCCGCAAGCCCTTGAATCACGCGAAACAAGACTAGACTCTCCAGATTCGGCGCGGCCCCGCACAAGAACGAACTGGCTGTGAACAGGAGGATGCAGGCATTGAAGAAGCGTTTACGACCGAAGAGATTGCCTAGCCAACCGCTGAGGGGAATGACAATAGCGTTGGCGACAATGTACGACGTGAGCACCCACGCCGCTTCGTCAACACCAGCCGAGAGACTGCCGCGAATATGATCCAGCGCCACGTTGGCGATGGTCATATCCAATACTTCGATGAGCGTGGCGAGCATGACCGCCAACGCCACGAGCCATTTGTTTGCAGCGGACGGCGCCGCTGCGCCAGCGGGTTCCATCATTCCTCCATCTAGACGACTACAGCGCCGCCGAGCGAATCTCCTCGGTCGCAACGGTGCGATGGGGATTAAAGTGCGGCAGGATGTGCTGCCCTATGCGTCGGATCGATTTCATGATGTTGACGTGCGGAATGCGTCCGGCTTGCTTGAAGCAAATCACCTGGCTGAGCCCAGCCTTCTGGAAGTTCTCCAGCTTGCGGATCACTTCATCCGGATTCCCCACGACGACCATGTGATGGTCTTTCAACTGCGCATCGGTCGCCTCTTTCGGGTCGGCTTCCATCGCAAACACGTTGCGTAAGTATTCATAGGAATAGAGTTTGTTTTTCACCATCAACGGCTCGAATAACTTGGCGACGTTGTGTAAAAACCAGCGCGCGCCGTCGAGGCCGATGGCTTCTTCTTCCTTGTTCTCAGCCACGTGCATGATGGCGACGCCGGCGAAGTTTTCATTGATGACTTTGGGAATGACGTTCGCGCGTTTGGCGCGCGCGGCATGGTAAGACGCCATCGCCATTTGTACCTGCTCCCAATTGAAATTAAAGCTCAACACACCCAACCCGCGGTCGCCCGCCATCTCGTAACTGTCCGGCGCTACGCACGCCATCCACATCGGTGGATGCGGCTTCTGGATCGGCTTGGGCACCACCCGCCGTGGCGGGATCTTCATCAATTTGCCATCGTATTCAAGAATATCGTCGGTCCACGCCTTGACGATAATCTCCAGTGCTTCCTTGACCTCCTCGCGGGTGCGGTCGTAGTCTACATTGAAGCCATCAAGTTCTTGGGCAGTGGTCGAACGACCAATGCCAACTTCCACGCGCCCGTTGCTCATAATATCGAGCACGGCGGCTTGTTCCGCCACTTTGACGGGATGGTTGAAATTGAACGGCAGCAACCGCACCCCATGAGAGATGCGGATGTTCTTGGTGCGTTGACTGACAGCGCCGAAGAAGACTTCCGGCGCCGGACTGTGTGAATACTCTTCTAAGAAGTGGTGCTCTACTTCCCAGACGTGATCAAAACCAACACGGTCGGCCAGCTCAATCTGCGCCAGCGCTTCCCAATAGGTGTGGTACTCGTTATGTTCCTCGTTCCACGGGCGTGGGGTCTCCATTTCGTACAGTAGGCCAAATTTCATAGGTTCTCCTTTCCAAGTATTGTTCCTTGGTCAGACAATTTGCGCTAAAGAATACAAATCGAGGGCATATAGGGTTAGGGATAGAGTGTCAAGAGAAACGCCACTGTGCAGGAGCCAGGTCAGCAGTTCCTTCAAACGACTCGGTCCACAAAGGAGCTTGTATGGAAACTATGCTCGACAAGATCACCAACGGCATCTACCGTCTGTCGACCTACATTCCGGACGCAGATTTCACCGTTAACCAATACCTGATTAACGCTGAGCAGCCCCTGTTGTTTCACACCGGCATGCGCAGTCTTTTCCTTCTGGTGTCCGCCACTACCGCCCGTGTGCTGCCGTTGGAACGTTTACGCTGGATCTCCTTTGGCCATTGGGAGGCGGACGAATCCGGCGCTATGAATGACTGGCTCACGGTCGCACCGCACGCACAAGTCGCGGCTGGCGCTATCGGCTGCATGCTTTCGGTCAATGATCTTGCGATTCGTGCGCCCAGAGCGCTGCAAGATCAAGAAATCCTCGATCTTGGGGGAAAACAGGTGCGATACCTCGCTACACCGCATGTCCCACATTGTTGGGATGCGGGCCTGATCTTCGAAGAGACCACCAAAACGCTCTTCTGTGGCGATCTGTTCACCCGGATCGGCAAAAGCCCAGCCGTGTCAACAGACGATATTGTGGCGCCAGCGTTGGCGGCGGAGGATACGTTTTTCGCCACTGCCCTGACGCCACAAACAGCGCCAACGATTCGCCGCCTTGCAGCTTTGAAGCCCACGACATTGGCGTTGATGCACGGACCAGCATTTCAAGGCGACTGTGCCCAGGCGCTTCTCGCTTTGGCGGACGCGTACGAGGAACGGCGGAAGCGGTAAATTTACGTGGGGGCGGCCAGCTCACCAATACTGCCACTGTTGAGTTGTCAACGTATACAGACCCAACGTCAAGTTCGTCACCGCATGGGCAAGGATGCAGGCGGATAGAGATTTCGTGCGATACAACAGGAGTGTGTACAGAAGCCCCGCCACCATCCCAGCGAACCACTGAAAATGTTCGGCGCCAAATAACCCCACGGTCCACGCTAACGACATCCACGTAAACGTCCCCAGAGGCACCTTGGTGAAGTCCGGGTTGACAAGATAACGTAGTAACCACGAGCGCCAGAACAGTTCTTCTATCACCGGTACGATTACCGCCGAGCCAAACAAGCGAATTCCTATCCATACCATCGCTCCACCAGGAAAGGCGGCGGCAAATTCGTAAGGATTGGCGCTTTCGGAAGAGCCGAGCAACAGGAACCCCCCGTAGAGCGGCGCCCAGAGAGCAAACGTCAAAAGGCCGACGAGTACGGCCAACGGAGAGAAGTCCGCCGTAATTTCCCGGTAGTGTTTTCGAAACACCAGCAAGAGCACGCCAGCCAAGGCTGTCTTGAGCGGATAGCCCCACAACTGACTACCTGGAAGCCAGCGATTGCATTCCGTTAACAGTAGGAAAATTCCAAACGGCGCGACATACGGAACGGCGGCAGAAGCCGTAGAAACCGGTGGAGCTGAGGGAGCAGCATCTGTTTGGGTAGAAGCGATGACATCAGTGCGAAGCGGCGATATTGGTAAACTCATGCGTATAAAATCGGAAGAAGGACCGCAACTCTAAAGTCAGAGTCCGAGAAATTGCAGTTTGATTTCCTGCTCTATAATGACGCCGAGTTTTCCGTAGGGGCGTAGCATACTACGCCCCTACAAAGACGAAACGGCATCACTACTGAAATTCCTGTAGTATTGCTTCTCTGGCTCCGAAGCGCAGAGATCATTGTCCGATTCTGACAGAAGGCACGCACAGCACACCGAGGCCTGAGGTCGCAAGCGTTTGCTTGGGGCCAAGGGCGTTCTCCACAATCACCGTGCGACTACTTGAGGTTTCTCCGCCACGATCCTTCTGCAACTGGTAACAGGTAAGAGACGCCGCCGGATCGATGGCCTTGTCGCCCATTGCCAGCGGGGCGCAGAAATTCACAGCCTTGCGGATCGCCGCAGCACCGGTCGAGAATGAATCGGAAAATTGCACCCCGCGCCGCTGCAGAGGGGGAGACTCGCTCGACGCTTGCGCCTGGTAGCAAGCATAGGAGTCCACCTTGAGCGGCGAAGGTGTGTTATCTGTCATCGACGGCAAACAGAGCGACTGAAGCCGCGAGAGTAGCAAATGCTGATCGCCGCCAAATTGGTTCGCCACGCGAATTTCCTGATTGGCTACCCCTACCTGTCCCGTCATCGCGCCTTTGACTTGATAGCAGGTAAGGTGAGCAGTGGGATCAAACATCCCGCTTTCATTTACGTGAGTCGGACTACACAGGTTAGTCGGCTTCACCAGAGTGAGGTCCCCTGTGGCAAACTCGTCGGCTAGTGTCGCTTTGCGAGGAGCAAAAAATGGAGCTCCCTTTGCTACCTGGGCCCGGTAACAATTGAAGTGGTCAACAGCCAGCCCGCAGGAGGGTTCCGGGGCGCAGATAGAAGGTTCCCCAGTGCAAGTGAAACACGCCTCCACGCGACACGTGTGATCGCACCCGTCCCCGTCCGAGCGATTGGTATCGTCACACGTTTCCCCAAGATTGAGCACGCCGTTACCACAGGAAGCGGACGCCGCGACTTGCCAGCCCATGTCAGCAAACGCAGCGACCGTGAGATCTACGTTGTGATTCGGACCCATGTAGAAAGGCGACAGCAATTCCGACGGCGACACGGCGTCGCTGAAATGCGCCACCGACGAACCCGGGTCTGGCTGCTCCGGTGCATACAGTTTCACCTGGCCCGTCTGTTCATCTGTGCCTTGCACCAAAACGTCTTCTTCAGCCGCCGCCGTGGTCTGCTCCCCCGTCCACACCAAATTATTCGTCGCCACGCTGGCCGCGACACGTTCGCCATCCGTCATCTCGGGATAGAGTTTTCCGGTCTGTTGATTTTCGAGAAACCGGATAAATGCGTCATCCAAACCGAGGAGCTTCTCTCCAGTCTGGAGGTTCATCAACTCAAGGAAACCCAGCCCGTGCGCTAGTTCGTGCAAAGCAATGGTGACAAAGTCAATCTGTCCGGCCGGAGGTTTGCCGTCGAAACCAAGATACCACTGCGCCCCGGCTAAACATTCGGGAGCGCCAAGATCGCTGTTGAAGTCCGCTTCAATGTCATCCACTTCCGGATCTACATCCGCTCCAAATAAACTATTGGCCAACGCCTGGACAAACCAGACGCCCGCCACGGGAGCATGAGCAAAGTCCCGAATCACGGAATTCGGACCAGCGGAACCGAGGACCGCCGAAAAAGCGTCACACGGCAGCGGATGAAATTCAGCATCGACTCGAATATCTACCGAACTGTCGAGTCGAGCGCCCCAGATATCCGCGGCAAATTGCAAGGCGTTCTTTCGCTGCGCCCCAAGCGTCGCGCCGGTATTGCCGCCTACCGGCGCGACCGGGGTGGGATCGCTGAACCCTTCGTTCGGGCCATCACGGTTGATAATTTTTACAGTTGCAGCTTGCGCCAGTAAGGGTAGCGTCAGCATGACCAAGCAGAGGAAGAGGAGAAGGCGGTGCACGTGGGTCATCTTTCTTGCGACAGGGAGAGTTTTACGACGTTGTTCCACGCGTCACATTATCGCTCTCCATTGAGGTCTGCTTCTTGAGGGACGTGCTGGATGGTGAGCTTGCCATTCTCATCTCTCGACGCCACTAACGGACGACGAAAACGCAGATGCACGTTTGTCACAATGCCGCCGCCGGCAACAGGGCTCTCTTGTTCCTCCAACCCTTTTCTCGATGATCTCGGTCTTGCCCCCTCATCATGATTAGAAGGTGGAGACGTTTGGACTCCTCCAGGAATCTTTCCGACTGGAGGTTTCCGGAATTGACCAGTTTTGGGATCAATGTACACCTCCATACCCGGCTTTGCGGGTGTCCGGGGAGGAGCCTCCTGGGCGACAGGGGCGCCCGGAGAATCGTGGGAAGCTTGGGATAGAGCGAGCGACGGGGTTGGCGGAGCGTCAACTGGTTGCCAATATTGAATACTCACATACCCAGCCAAAAGCAGAACCAGAGTCCCAACAAAGAGCCGCCACTTTGCGGCGTTGAGACGAAGAAGGAATTTCATACGTCTTCCCTATTTTTCACAGCGCTCAAGGTCACCTTTTGTTACCACATCTCGGGAGGACAGGACAGTCACTTTTTGCGCCTACCGCTGCTCCGCTCGTTCTTCACGCTCGGCGACGGCATCTTCCCACCACAAGAAACCGGGAGGTCGATTGGAAATGGAACGCACCTCTAGCCACTGACCTCTAATGATACGCACCACCCGTATGCGTGTGCCTTTTTGCAAGCGGGTTATGGCTTTGGCGGACTCGAGCGGTTCGGCGCGCAGCATCGACGGATACAACACCCGATACCATCCCGTAATTTCTTCTTCCCCGGATTTTCCTTTATTTGCTTGTGGCGGAGTCGTAGGGGCAGGCTCCTTCGTCACTGTCGTGGACTTCTCCTCTAGCGTCATCTTCGCGAGGGGCTCGCCTTGTCGTTTTCTGGAGTTCACGTCCCAATCGTCTTTCTCAGGAGGACGCGCCGCAGCCACAGCGACAGGCGGCACAGTGTCGCCGGATTTTTCAATTACCGGACGACTCCCCAAGCGCTTTTCCCACAACAGAATTGAGGCTTCATCCATACCAGGAGGGACAAAAAGCATCGTGAAACGTAACTGTGATTCCAAATCAGCCTGAGGAAACATCCAGTTCCGCATCTCATCGAAGACCATAGCGGTCAAGCGATCATTCGAGACACGCTTGACGGGAAACCGCACCTCTGAGACTCCACCGTTCGCTTCGATCATCATCGAAACATCGAAACTTCCCATCAGCGCCGGATCCTGCGCACGTGCGCTTTCATAAGCATTGCGTATTTCCGGCAAAAAGACATTGATCTGGCGTTCGAGCACATCCAATGCGCGGCCAGGATTACTTGCCCCCGGGCCGCTCACGCTCATGCCCAGCTCTCGACTGGCAAGCACGATGCCGCGGGCGGCGAGCGCCCCGGTCGTTTTCGTCGCAGGCGGCGCTTCTGGCGTCGGCGCAGTTGCAGTGTTCGTCTGTTCTCCTGGCGACTGTGTGGGCGCGGGCGGCGGTTCCTTTCCTCGGTTACACCCGGCGCTCAACACCACCCAGACGAGCATTCCAGTCACGAAAAGTTTCTTCTCTTGCCAATGCCAACACAACATAACATCCTCCAAGTCGACTCATGTCCGGAATCTCATCTCTATTTTTTCAATAATCGCGTATCTCCAACACTGACACAAAGGGTGCAACGCCGCTGCACGGGCCAGCCCTGGCGCAGTGCTCGACCGCTCGTTACAGTTTTCCCATACAAAAGGAGCCGAGTATGAACCCAAGTCATATTCTCTATGATCTCGCCGACCGAGTCGTCACCCTCACGTTACATCGCCCCGAAGTCATGAACGCTTTAGGCGGCGCGATGCGAGAAGAGCTCCTCGCTCGACTCCAACACGCCGCGCACGATTCCGCCGTGCGTTGCATTATCATCACTGGCGCCGGCAACGCCTTTTGCGCAGGTGGCGATATTGCCAGTATGGCAGAAATGCAAGCTCAAAACGACACCTCAATGCTCAAGCAACGCATGGCGTTGGGCGGGGAAATTGTGCAGCTCATCCGACGCATGCCGATTCCGGTCATCGCCGCTATCAATGGGGCTGCAGCAGGCGCCGGCATGAATCTCGCCCTGGCCTGCGATATTCGCTACGGCTCAGAGCGGGCGCGTTTTGCCGAGAGCTTTGTCAAAATCGGACTCGCGCCAGACTGGGGTGGGCACTATCTCCTCACGCAACTCGTCGGCACGAGCCGCGCCCTGGAACTCATTATGACGGGCGATCGCATTGATGCAGAAGAAGCGTTGCGTCTGGGCCTCATTAACCGCGTTTTCCCCCACCAGATGTTTCAAGAGGAAGTACGCGCCTTTGCCAAAAGGCCCGCTGACGGTCCCGCCGAAACCTTGGCGTACATTAAACGGGGTGTCTATCTTGGGGCCACAGGAACGTTGGCGGAAACGCTAGCGTACGAAGAACAGACACAAAGTGCGATTTTTCTCTCAGACGATGCGCGTGAGGGCATGCAAGCATTTTTAGCAAAGCGGGCTCCAAAATTCGGGTCAATGTAAGGCCAAAAGGGTTGAAAAGTTGGAGCGCTGGAGATGGATGGCATTGCGCTTGTTGTTAGTGGGCGAGTACAGCCCGAACAGCGTCCAACAGCTCATGCCGCTCGAAGGGTTTGGCCAGCGTCTTCACGGCGCCAAAGGACTGCGCCACAGGCAAAAAATCCTGCTTGCTCACCCGTCCGCCGCCAGAAATGGCAATGATTTTCGCTTCAGGAGCCTTTTTCCGCAGTTCGCGGATAGTCTCAATCCCTTCCCGCCCCGGCATTAAGATATCAGTGATAACGAGAGCGGGCCGATGCGAATAAAAGAGCCGTAAGCCAATCTCTCCTTCAGAGGCTTCAAGCACTTCATAGCCCGCATACTCCAGCGTTTGTCGGAGCATGTCGCGCACCATCTCTTCGTCATCAATAACGAGAATCCGCGTCATCACGAGCTTCTCCCTTATCTTGTATGCCGTCGCTCGCCGAGAAAAGAACACCCGAGCATTTTAAGCTCTTGCCGCGCCAGCCCCCTTGTTCTTCTCTCTGGCCCACGATTCCTCGATAGGAAGATAGACAAAAAAAGTTGTTCCTTGCCCCGGCTGACTCTGCACGGTGATCGCCCCCCCACAACTCTGGACAATGCCATGCACGATCGCCAACCCCATCCCACTCCCCTCTCCCACAGCTTTCGTGGTAAAGAAAGGTTCGAAAACTCGCTCTAGCACTTCCGGTTTCATTCCACAACCAGAGTCCCGCACGATTAATTCCACATACGAGTTCTGGGGTAAAGACACAATGGGGCGAGTCCATATTTCGTTCTTGTGAAGTTCGGCAAGACTGATTTCCAGGGTCCCTCGTCGACCCTCCATCGCATGGACGGCGTTCACACAGAGATTTGTGAGCAGTTGCTGCAGGTGGATCGGCTCAATCAAAATAGGCGCATTCACATGATGCAAAAACGACTGGACCTGCACCGTTTTCGGCAAAGAGGCGCGCAAGAAATGAAGCGTGTCCTCAATTGTTCGCCGGATGTTCACCGTTTGTGATCTCTCGCCGCTGGGACGACTAAAGGTGAGAATCTGCAGCACCAGGATTTTTGCGCGGCGGGTGGCTTCGATAATTTTCTCCAAGTTCCTCCAGGCGACCGTGCCCCGCTCCGTCGCATCTCGGACTAACTCCGCGTAACCCATGATCACCGCCAGAATGTTATTGAAGTCGTGCGCCACCCCTCCAGCGAGCGTACCAAGCGCTTCGAGTTTTTGTTTCTGAAAGAGCTGGACTTGCAATCGTTGGCGTTCTTCTTCGGCGCGTTTCTGTTCGGTAATCTCCTGCACCGTTCCCTCGTAATAGAGCGGGTTGCCCTCTTGGTCCCGCACTAAGCGAGCGTTTTCCGTGATCCAGATGCGCTCTCGCGCTTTATGGCGATAAATCTCGGACTCGAACCCGGTCACATAACCTTGCCGCTCCAAGATCTCTTTGAATTCTTCGCGTCGATGCGGATCGACATACCACTCGGTCGCGATATCGTTGACGGACGGCAACATCTCTTCTTCCGAAGTGTAGCCGTTCAACTTCACTAGTGCTGGATTCGCACGAATCTGCTTTCCATCAATGCTGGAGCGATAAATCCCGACGGGCATGTGCTCGAAAATTTGTCGATACTCCTGTTCGGCGGCTCGTAACGCTTCTTCTATACGTTCTCGTTCGGCGATTTCTGATTTTAAGACTGTGTTCGCTTCCTCCAACGCTACAGTCCGTTCATGCACATGCCGCTCCAACTCGTCATGTGCGCGACGCAGCTCGTTTTCAGCTTGTCGCCGTGCGGTGATATTGGCGGCAACACCAGCGATGGCGTAGGGCTTTCCTTGCTCATCATGGATAGGGAATTTCATCGTCACGTAAACTTGCGGCTGATCACCGTGAAACACCTCTTCTTCAAATTCGAGCGGCGTTTTGGCCTCGAGCACTTGCTGATCATTCACTCGCAGTTGAGTAGCGACAGCGGCAGGAAAGAGATCACTATCTGTTTTTCCAAGAAAGTGTTCTCTAGCAATGTGAAGGCGCCGCTCATATTCCCGGTTCATCAAGAGATAGTGTCCCTTGACGTCCTTTGCGTAGATGACCGCCGGCGAATTTTCAACAATCTCTTGGAGCCGTCTCTCACTTTCCCGCAGCAGAGCTAGTGACTGTTGTAGCTCGTTGTTTTTCTCTTCGAGCTCAGTCACTCGTCTCCGCAGCGTGGCGATTTCTTCGTGAAGCTGACCGTTCGACGACGATTCGGTGTTCATAGTGCGTGCTCGTTTCTTCGTCAGGCTCTTTTGCTTCGCAGGAAGACGACTGGAGGGATCTTTTATTCACTCGCACTTTTGATCTGCAACCCCACGGGCAACGATTCATCAAAAATCCGCGCTTGCTCTTTTGCTTCCAGCGCAACAACTTCCAACACTTGCCGCGCCCATCGCTCACCTGACGGCAAAAAAGCCAAACGCTCGGCTGCACGCTGACGTACGTGATCGTCAAGATCACGAGTGCGGTCCCCGGTACACCGCGCGAGTTGCACCACGACGAAGCCCGTCATCTCTGGTTTCTTCCATTCGCTTCCCAACAGTCGCTCTAGCCACGCCGCCGCCGTATCGCGTCGCACGACACAGTTCGCCGGACCAGAGAACAACGTCCGTGCGCCAAGCCGGGCCAGCGCCCAGCTCTCCTGGTCCGAGGCTTTATTCTTCTCTACCAAACGTACAAGTTCCTCACCGAGATCAGCCTTGGCGTCAGGATGAAGCCGTTCGCAACTGCCCAGCACTTGCCACATTTCGCGCAGTTCTTGCGGACCAACCTTGGAACGCCCAGATTTTATTTTGTTCTTGAGTTTTGGCAATAACCACGGCGCTGTGTCGTTGTACAATACGGTCTGCTGTTGACGACTCAACCCACCCGCGATTCGTTTCCACAATGTCCACCATTCGGCGCGGCACTGCACGGCGTTTGCATGCAAAGGTCCGCGTGGATACATTTTCCACAATTGTTGGAGTCGCCACTCGTCAGTGGCGTGGCCAAATCCTGGACGCAGACAAAAGCCCAGCAGGTTGAGCCAGCGCGCCTCGTGCTCCGGGCTGCGCTCTCGCCCCTTCTGCCGCTCCCATAACGCCTCCCAGAGGGAACGAATGGCGCTGAGCGGCCAGTTGTCTTTGTTCAGTCCCAGTGTCTGCTCAAGCTGACGGGTCAAGTTCTGCGGCGTCACGGGTTCTCCATTAGCGGGGGCGGCGGCAAATACCACATCAAATAACCGCACGGCCTCGCGCAACGACGCCTCTTCAATGACGTGTTCATCACTCACAGTCGCCGGTGCAGACAAAGGCGGCGGAGCGCCCTCGCCGCGCAGTTGAAACTGCAAGCGCCAACGGTGCGTGGTCTGGCGAGATTCGCACCAGAGTTCCAATGTCCCCACTTCAGTAAACTTGGCCGACACCTGCACGGGAATTTTTGCCGCGCCGGTCTTCTTCCCAAACCGCAGCACCGTACGAATCGCGGGAAGAGCCGAGAGCTGTTCAACAGGCAACGACAACACGGCGCCCGCCTGATCTGTGGTCCGCGTACTGGAAGCATAGAGAGGAAAACTCACTGGTTGATTGGCCAGCACCTCAAACTCCGGCTCAGCCAGATGCACTTCTTCTCCTTCTTCCATGCCGTGACGGACCAGACATAACACCGGGGCGTGGTTCTCAGCCGTGTTTTGCGCCGTTGTCCCCAAGCCGATGTAGTATGCACGCGCACTGCCGCCACCGATGCGCACCCCTTGTCCACGTCGCACTAACCCGTAATAAGCAGAGCCATAGGCCACGGCGAGGTCGAGGCTAGTGTTTGTCAACACAGCGGGCCGCCATGGCGCCCCGTTCTCGGTGGGGAACCAACGCGAGAGAATATCAACGATGCGTTCACGAATCGCCAACGGGGTTAAGGCTCCGCCGTTAAACAGAATAGCATCGGGCCTCACCCTTGCCCCGTTGTCAGATGGAGCATGCTGACGGAGGAACCAGGCCAAATGGCGCGGAATTTCAGGCTCTGAAGCATAGGGGAGACCAAATTCTTGCAATCCAACCCGCGCGCCGCGTCGTGGCGTCGCGTCCGGGTCCACCTGCGGGAAAAATCCGTCAAGTACTACTTGTTCCAGCTCGGCGCGAGTAAGAGTGTCGCTAAGTGCGCCGCCGACCACGGCGCTCCCGCGCCCCGGCAGCGTCAATGCCGCACTGGCGCGATTCGGATCGGCAAACAGATCTTCTTTGGCGACCCGACAGAGATGGGTCAACATTTGCCAACGTTGGGCGTCGAGACGTCCGCCTTTCGCGAGGCGCGACTCCACTAGCCGCGCCAGGGCAATATCCATGTTATCGCCGCCCAGCAGCAGATGATCTCCCACCGCCAGGCGTTCAAGTTGCAGTTGGTTTTTGCCTTCAGTGACCGCAATCAAGCTCAGGTCGGTCGTGCCGCCGCCTACATCGCACACAAGAATGATGCTGCCGGCGCGCACCTGCGTCTGCCAGGAATCCGTATGCGCGGCCAGCCACGCGTATAAGGCGGCTTGTGGTTCTTCAAGAAGCGTGACATGGGGCAGACCCGCCTGCTCCGCAGCCTGGACGGTGAGTTCACGAGCAACTTCATCGAATGACGCCGGCACGGTGAGGACCACCTGTTGGGTCTCCAGTGCATGTTGCTTTCCCATCCGCTGGTTCCAAGCTTCGCGAATGTGGAGCAAATAGCGAGCGGAAACCGCGACGGGAGAGAGTTTCGCGACTTCCGCTGGCCCGCCCCACGGGAGAATCGCGGCATGACGATCGACCTCAGCGTGACACAACCACGATTTCGCCGAAGCAACCAATCGTCCAGGCACCCGTGCCCCTTGCACCCGCGCGAACTGTCCGACAGCATAGTTGCGCTCGCGATCCCACGGTAACGCCAGACTACCCGCCGGCAAATCGTGCGGACCGGGAACATAGAGAAACGACGGCAAGGTCGCTTGCGGCGCGATGGTCGCCTCGCTGACTAATTGCGGGAGAGGAAAATGGCGGACGGACAACGAACTCGTCGTGTCTACATAAGCAACCGCGCAGTTGGTCGTGCCTAAGTCAATGCCGGCGAGATAGCGAGAGGGCTCCATGCTTGCTCAATATCCGATTTCTGGGCTATAGGGTGCGCGAGCGCACCCTACTGATTACTGACAACTCCCTATAAGCTATCCCTACACCTAGCAGTCTTGTCACCCTGAGCGCAGCGAAGGGTCTCAATAGGGATGAGTTCTATTCATCCCCCGCCGTCCGCACGTTAAACTCCAGCTTCCAACGATGTGTATCGTCACGCGACACAGCCCACAGCTCCAGCGTGCCAATTTCCGTGATGTGCGTATGCAAGCGAACGGGGATCGTCACGCCTTCCTGACCGATCCACGATAAGGTAGTTTCCATGGGAGCAAGTTCGTCAATATCGTCTTCAGGTTCTTCGATGAGCTGCCCGACTTGATCCTCACGACGCGTGGTGGAGCCCAAAAAGCGAAATTCCGCCGGTTCGCCAACCACGAGCCCAAACTCCTGTCCAGGAATGTCACTCTCAGTTCCTTCTTCCATGCCGAAGGGCACGACGCAGAGCGCCTTAAGCGGGGCGGGCACGCCAGGCACGGCGGGCATTGAGGTCTCGATACCAATGTAATAGGAACGAGCCGCCCCGCCACGAATGCGCACGCCTTTTCCACGGCGCGCAAGACCGTAGTAAGCGGCCCCGCAAGCGACAGCGTGATCCAGATTCGTCCCGGCAAGCATACGCACTGCGTCGCCCCCTTCTTGCCCAAGCCAGCCGTTGAGTACGTCCATTACACGGTGACGCAACATATCGGCTTTCATTACACCGCCGTTGAAAAGAATAGCCGTGGGATGAGCAAACGATTGCGAGGACCGTTCCGGGGACCGCTGCCGCGCCAAGAATTTGGCGAGATGATGCGTGATGGCAGGATCAGCCGCATAAGGAAGCCCCATCTCTTGGAAGCCAACGCGACGGCCGCTTTTTGGGAAATCGCTAGACTCACAGCACGGAAAGAAACCATCCACCAGTGTCGTTTCGAGTTCCTGATACGCGAGTTCGGTGCGGATGGTCCCGCCAATCACGCTGCTGCCGCGACCGAGAATCGTCAGAGGCTGGCTCTTCGACGCATCGGTTTGCAAAAGCGCCTCTTTGGCGGTGCGGCAATTTTGACTGAGCCCACGCAGTTGCCACGCATCCAACTTGGTTCCCTTGGCGGCTAAACGTTGTTGAACAGTATACGCCAGCGCCAGGTCCATGTTATCGCCGCCCAGCAAAATATGCTCGCCCACGGCGACGCGCTTCAACTCCAGCTCGCCGCCTTCATCAGAAACGGCGATCACGGTAAAATCGGTCGTACCGCCGCCAATGTCGCACACCAGAATCACATCTCCGACCCGCACCTGTTTCCGCCACCGCTCTCCGGCCTCGTGAATCCAGGCGTAAAAAGCGGCCTGCGGCTCCTCCAATAAGCGGAGAGAAGTGAGCCCCGCCCGTTCCGCCGCCTGCACCGTCAGTTCACGAGCAGCGGCGTCAAATGAGGCTGGCACGGTGAGCAAGATGTCCTGATTTTCCAGAAATGCTTCGGACTCTCCCTTGGCAATGAAATGATTCCAAGCATTGCGAACGTGCAGCAGATATTGAGACGACACCTCCAAGGGCGACATCTTCTTCACATCGTCACCACCACCCCACGGCAGAATCGGCGCGGTGCGATCGACACCCACGTGGCAGAGCCACGATTTCACCGACGCAATCAGTCGCCCGGGCACTTCAGCGCCGCGCGTCCGCGCCAACACGCCAACGACGAAGGGCGTATCCTCAGCCCACGGCAACGCGAGACTCCCAACGGGGAAGTCGTTCGCGGTCGGAAGGTAGAGAAAGGACGGAAGCATGTCCCGCTCTTCAACGTTTCCCGGTGTGGTGAGCTGAGGAACGCGAAACAGTTGAATGTCTGGGTGTTCAGGATCGGTCGTGTGCGTATCAACATATGCAAGGACACAGTGTGTCGTGCCAAGGTCGAGGCCAACGATATAACGGGGAGCAGACATAAATTTTACTTCTCAATTGCCAGTAGACAGTATGAAGAATCAATTAAAAATTGAGAATGAAAAATGCAAAATGAAGAAGAAACAGAACGTGTCCCTGTCCTCAATTTTTAATTCTTCATTCTTCATTTGTAATTGGCTTTGCCATGCTGTCTACTTCTTATGGAATCTCCACTTCCGCCGGAGCCACAATCCGTGGATCTTGCCCCGCTGGTTGAGCAGGCAGCTTCACTATTGCGGCGCGCCAACCAGTGTGTCGTAACACGCCGCGAAACGGCGGCTCGCCGGCAACATTTCCCGTCAGACGAATAGCCGAGGGATCAAAATCTTTCGCCACGGTGATGTCATCGCCTTCGTTTCCGTTAAGCACGGGCTCCAAGGTCAAATGTTCGACTAACACCTCACGGCACGCCTGATGAATGGTCCGCACCGCAGCGCCGATTTGGTCATCAGCATACCCTTGAATGTCTTCACGAAGAAAATCCACCAAGCGACCTTCACGTTGGAACAACGACAACAAGTGCACGGCGGCATCGGTTGTGGGCTTGGGCGGCGATGGTGGTGGCGCAACTCTCTTCGGTTCGGCTGGCGCTTTCGTCGATTGAGCGGGTTGGGCAGACTCACCACCGGTCACTAAGCTCTGCAGGATCAGCAACAACAACAGCCCAACCACAAGTGGAGCCCCGGTAAAAACGTAGAGATAATTCTGACATGCCGGCTGTTGCCCCATCGGAACAGCATCAGGGGAGGTCGTCACCGGCGCCCCAATCGAGCACGGGCCGAATGAAGCCTGGGTAAAAAGTACATAGCTGCCTGCCGCTGCCGCTCCGGTCAGGAGCAGAATCAACACATAGGCAAGCGGTTTTAAGGTTGGTCGCACAGTTTTTGACTTCTCCTCACATTGTTCGGTGCGCAAGCGCACCCTACGAGTCTTGATTCAGTCCCCAATTCCTAACGCCTAACCCCTAGCCTCTAACACCTATTCAACCACACACGACTGCGCCAAATCCGCGAAGAGATTCCAGCGCAAGATGCTCACGTGTTCATGCACTAGTCCACTTGTCAGCCCAACGAAGATGAGTTCTCGTGCAGGATCGGCCCACGCCATAATGCTGCTGGCGCCCGCATGCCCAAAGGTGCGCGGCGAAGCCAACGATCCAAAGTACGAAGGGAAGATGCCAATTCCCCGCAGCCAGAACCCGAGCCCGCGATTCGCCGGAATTTTCGGCCAGCCTTGCACGATGCGTATTTGCTCCACCATGCGGTCTTCCATATCGCCGGTATGAATGGTCGTGGCGAAATCCACCAGGGCGGGGCTCAGCAAGCGAACGCCATCGAACTCACCGCCGTTGAGCCACATTTGATAAAAGCGCGCCAGATCAAACACCGTCGAATAAGAGCCGCCGCCAGGAACGGCTGCGCTCTGCACTTCCGGCATATTAAAGGCTTCCAGAAACTCCAGAGGAAACGGGGCACCGCCTCTGCCGAGCGCTTGGATGGGCACGCGGCGCGCTTGCATATCAGGCCGCACACCCATGTGAGAGTCTTTCATGCCCAGCGGGCCATACAAATCCTCTGCGCATATCTGGGCGAAGCTGCGTTTACCGCCATCTACGCGACGGGCGATCTCGCCGAGAATCCACGAACCGGTAATGGCATGATAATGCACAGCGGTCCCTGGTTCATGCTCCAGCGTTTGCTCGCAGATGCGCGCGATGGAGGCGTCCCAGTCAGCCCACTTCGGCATAGTCCAGTCCGGCGCCAGGTTTGGGAAACCAGCCGTGTGCGTTAGCACCTGTGCAATAGTAACGTTGCCTTTGCCATTGGCGGCGAATTCAGGAATGTAGTCAGCGACCTTATCACATAATTGGACATCACCCTGATCGACTTTCATCAAGAGCACGGTCGCCGTGATCGGCTTCGTGGTTGAAAAAAGACAGAAGATATCGTCGGGTTTCGCTGCGCGATTCTTCTTCGGCTCAGTCATCCCGACTCCGCGAGCAGCCACGATCTTACCGCGTCGCGCAAGCAGAAACGCTCCGCCGTAGAGCCAACCGGCTTGGACTTTCTTTTCGATGACGGAGAATAAGTGATCGACACGCTGTGGATCAACACCAACTTCTTTGGAGTGCACGGTTTCCATCGTAAAGCCTCCTCATAGGAAAAGAACACTACCGGTCATATCTGGCATCTTAGCGGACGTCCATGCCTTCAGGCGGCTTAATCGTCATGCCCATTATGTTATACCCGCCATCGATATGCACGATCTCGCCGGTAATTTTTTCCGCCATCGGACTGCATAAAAACAGCGCGGTCTTCCCCACGTCTGCTGTCACGACCTCCTGGTGGAGCGGCGAGAAGGATTGAAAATGCTCGTGCATCAAAGAAAATCCCGGGATACTCGTGGCCGCCTTGGTAGAGATTGGTCCAGGGGATAAGCCGTTGACGCGAATACGGTGCTGCGCGAGGTCAAACGCCAGGTTACGAATGATGTTCTCCAAAGCGGCTTTGGCGATGCTCATGAGCTGATAGCCAGGGATGACCTTTTCCGCCGCCAAGTAAGAAAGCGTTAGGATACAGCCTCCCTGCTCTTTCATCAACGGCAACACGCCACGAGCCAAGGCAATCAACGAATAGGCGCTCACATCTAGCGCCAACGCAAAATCTGCACGGGCAATATCAACAAAACGCTGCTCAAAAGACGTCGGCGGGGCGTAGGCGATGGAGTGGACAAGAAAATCGAGACGACCAAAAGCAGCGCCGACTTCTCCGACCATCTTGGTAATAGCTTCGTCTTGACTGACGTCACACTCGACCAGGAGCGGGTCGCGCAGTTGGTCGAGAATGTTGCCCATCAATCGCTTCACGGCTTTCCGCTGAATAGAGATCGCTACCCGCGCGCCAGCGTCGTTGAGATACTTGGCAATCGGCCAGGCGATGGAATGTTCGTCGAGCACGCCAGTCACCAGCGCGGTTTTGCCGGAGAAGTTGAGGAACGACGCCACAGCATTAGAAGAATCACTCATAGAAAATCCTTAGGCAAATTTATCGCGATGGGGGAACGTTAAGCCGAGAAGAATATTGACAATGACAATATTGAGCAGTGCGAAGAAAATACGGCCAAACTCTTGATACACCGTCACCCACACGGTCGTCGAGACGAGAATGTAAGCCGCCACCAGAAAGGTCAGTTGCAGCCCCCAGCGTTTCATCCACCACAGCCCATGCGCAAGCATGAGCGAAATGAACAACTGCAACCCGTGCATGACCTGAGCCGACCAGCCAGAAACACGCAAGCCAAAGACCACAGTAGCTGGCCCCTGCGTGTATTCCCGCTCAAAAGGCATCACCATATCCCAGCCGATAATCAGGATGGTGTAGATGAGAATGAGGCTCACCAAGATGGTAATGCTCAGGGGACGTTGTATAGCAGTATTCACGACTCTCTCAACTTCACGATGAGGAGTCATTCTGAGCCGCAGCGCAGCGGAGGCGAAGAATCTCTGAAACGACAGACCTAGTGTAGTGAGATTCTTCGTCGTTTCACTCCTCAGAATGACAGTTCCTCAAAATCAATAGCCTTGCTCTCCTACCGCCCAGTAAAATTCGGCTTGCGCTTTTCGACGAACGCCCGGATCGCTTCCTTGTGATCTTCCGTCGCAAAGCAATGTTTCTCTAGCGCCAAGGAGGTATCGAGCACGAGGTTAGCGGTGTCGCGCAGGATTTTGTTGACTGACACTTTTGTCCAGCGAATCGCCTTCGTCGGCCCATTGGCGAGGCGATTGGCCAGGGCCATCGCCTTCTCCAGCAATTGATCGGCAGGCACCACATGGTTCACCAAGCCAATCCGCTCCGCCTCTTGCGCGCTGATAATATCACCAGTCATCAACAACTCTTTTGCACGGGCGGCTCCAACCAACCACGGCCAAATCACCGCGCCGCCATCACCCGCAACCACACCCACGAGCACATGTGGGTCGCCAATTTTCGCATTATCCGCAGCATAAATCACGTCAGAGAACAGCGCGAGGGTGGCGCCGAGGCCCGTGGCTGGACCATTCACCGCTGCAATGATCGGCTGTTCGACTTCGAGCATATCGAGGATGATTTTCCGCGCCTCGGCGAATAATGCGTCCAATTGAGGGGTGGTCATTTCTTGGAACCACTTGATATCACCGCCGGCGCAGAAGGCGCGCCCTTTGCCGGTCAGCACCACCGCTTCGGTTTCACGGTCTTGTGCGATGTCGGCAAAGACTTGGGAGATTTCGGTATGGAGCCCGGCGTTGATCGCATTGAGCGCCTCGGGCCGGTTGAGGGAAACGACTAAAACCTTGTCCTTGCGTTCGATACCGAGATAGTGATAACGACTGTAATCCATAGGGGAGCCTCCTTTTCCACGGAATGAGCCCGTGCATTATTCGCTAGCAAACGGAAAGGATCAAGGGAACCAGTATGCGCATCAATTTCTGCCGAGAAGGGTTAGCCTACATCATGAACATTCTCCAACAGAAACTGCCCAACGATGAGGTTGTCGCGTGTGCACCAGAGAAAGTGGCGGAAGCCGCGCTTGAGGCGGACGTGCTGATTCCCACAGTCTCTCGCATTGGAGAAGAGGCGTTGCGTTCCCCCCGGCTCAAGCTGGTGCAGCAGTTTGGCGCCGGGCTGGATTCGGTGGATATTGCCGCCGCAACACAACACGGAGTCTACGTCGCCAACGTGCCGACCGCAGGCACCGGTAACGCAGAATCGTGCGCCGAACTCTCGATCTTTTTTATGCTCGGGTTGGCGCGCCACTTTGCGCGGACCCAAGAATCGTTACAACAAAAGAAACTCGGGGCGCCACTGGGCATGACGCTGAAAGGGAGGACCGCCGCGATCATCGGCTTCGGCGGCATCGGCCAGGAACTGGCGCGGCGACTGGCGGGGTTTGAGATGAAAGTGCTCGCAGTCTCACGGCGTGGCCCCAAAGGGGATGATGCGCCGGTTGATTTTCACGGCGCGCAAGACAGTTTGCATGAAGTATTGCGACAGGCGGACTTTATCATTGCCGCCCCACCTCTTAACGACGATACGCGTGGCATGATCGGTCAAGCGGAATACGCCTGCATGAAACCGTCTGCCTTTATTATCAACGTAGCTCGTGGCCCGGTGCTCGATTACGACGCGACGCTAGCTGCACTGAAAGAAGGTCGTATCGCTGGGGCAGGGCTCGACGTATTTTGGTACGAACCATTCGATCCGAAAGATCCGATTTTCTCCTACAACGTAGTCGCGACCCCACACGTCGGCGGCGCGACAGACTTGAGTTTACAAGGCATCGCCGGTCGCGTGGCGGACAACGTGAACCGCGTACGTCGCGGCGAGGCTCCGCTCAACTGCGCGAATGAAGGGGTGAAAGGAAAAGCGTAGGAGGCGTGGCGCCGAGTCCGAGCTGGAAGAACGTGTATTTCCTCACAGTTCAGGACTCAGCACGCAGGACTATTTAGGGCCGTTGTTCAATCGGCGCGTAGGAAACACCGTGAGTCCCAGTGTAGATCTGGTCCGGACGGAAAATGCGGTTGTTTTTCAGCTCTTCCGCCCAGTGAGCGAGCCAGCCAGCCACGCGCGCAATGGCGAAGATCGGCGTGAACTGGTCAATGGGAATGCCGAGCTTGTCGTACACCACACCGGAGTAGAAATCGACGTTTGACGCAATGCCCTTGGCGCCAACGTGCTCGTTAATGACCTGCTCGACCTCTTGGGCGACTTTGTAAAGAGGGTGTTCTCCTTTCGCCTTGAACAGATGTTGGGCAAGTCCTTGCAACGCATCCGCGCGCGGGTCTTTCACTTTGTAGACACGGTGACCGACGCCCATGATTCTTTCTTTACGTTGTAGCTTCCCCTGGATAAAGGGCCGTACGTTTTCCACGGTTTTGATTTCACGGAACATCTTTAGCGCTTGTTCATTGGCGCCGCCGTGCAACGGTCCCGTGAGCGCGCCGATGGCCGACGCCACCATCGTGTACGGGTCCGCCAATGTTGAGCCGACGACGAGTCCGCTAAACGTCGAGGCGTTCATCGTGTGCTCGGCGTGCAACGTCAAGCACACATCCATAATGTGGATATCTAACGGATCGGGCTCTTCCTCGGTCAACATCCACAAGAAGTTCGCGGCATGCGAAAGATCGTCGCGCGGCCGCACGGGTTCGTTCCCGTACCGCATCCGTTCGAACGCCGCTACAATCGTCGGCAACTTGGCAATCAGTCGGATGATGGACCAGTAGTGTTTCTCTTGGCTCAACACATCCGTTCCCGGCGGCACTTCAGAGGCATCGATCTTCGCCGGATAAAACATCCCCAGCGCCGCCACGGCCGCCTGGAGGGCATCCATCGGATGACCATTTTCCGGCAGACACTTCATCAAGTCGATGATGCGATATTTAACGCGGCGATGCGTGCGCAGATCGTGGTCAAATTTCGCCATCTGATCACGCGTCGGTAGTTTGCCCCACAACAGTAGATAGGCCACCTCTTCGTAGGTGCTTTTTGCCGCCAATTCCTCGATGGGAATGCCCCGGTATTCGAGGATGCCTTTTTGCCCGTCAATGAAGCCAACATTCGACTCCATAATGGGCACGCCTTCGAGTCCAGGTACTAATTTCTCCATATATGACCTTTCTGTAGCCCGCTTAGTGCGTGGTGTAGTTCTCAGTCAACCCCTTAGACGCCTCCTCTGGAGAAGCCTCTATGAGGAGGTTCGACACGGACATTCTCTCACTTTAAGGAAAAGCGAACGGACAGAAGACGGACCGCTCGCAGCGGTGTTCCGCCATCACTCGATACGAGTACGAATTATCCCATTTGTTTCTGGAATGAAGCGAGGTCAAAATAATCACGCCAAGCGGAAATTTTCCCATTGCGAATTTCAAACACACCCGCGACCGGCAACGAGATGGTCTTTGGCCCCATAACAAACGTATCGACGCGTTCGTTCATCACGACATTGCCCGCCGAGGTCGTATGCTTAATATCGAACGTGGCGCTCTTGGCGTCTTTCAAAAACGGCTCGACAAATTTGCGGATCGCCGGATGGCCCACCATCGGCTCCATAGGGATATTGTGATAGAAACAATCTTCCGTCAAATAGCTCAACACTTCGTCGGTATTCAAACGGCTCCACGACTGACAAAAGTCCGTCACCAATTTTTCGTTTTCCGCACTCATGAGCGATCCTCCTTTTATAAGCTTTGTTAACACCGGCATTGCCACGGGAACAGCCCACCCCAGCGGCCATTTCTACTTAGCCGAAATGCCCTACTACTGGCAAGGACTAGGAACGCCTCCGCGACGAATTCCTTTGATTCTGGTAGCGAATGCAGCCTTGACGCTTATAAATGCCTTCTCTACTCTGCGAACATGAGCAATTTCTACGATCCGTTTGCATCCCACCACAACAGCGACCTGCGCGGACGACGACCCGAAGTCAGTGAAATCTTGCCCACGCTCTTTGTGGGAGAATACCCGCGTGTCGAAGATGTGGCGTGGTTGCGGCAGGAGTTCGGCATCTCCGCAGTCTTTAGCCTCCAAGATGCAGAGGATCTCGCAGTCAAGGGACTAAGCCTCCCGGCCCTTGAGACTGAGTATCAACAACAGCAGATCGCATTCCGCCGTGTTGCGGTCGCTGACTTCGACTGCGACAGTCTCGACAAAGCCTTACCGCATGCGCTCGATGTCATGCAATCGTTTGCGCAGACGGGACAAAGGATATTTCTACATTGTAACGCCGGCTGTAACCGCGCCCCCACCGTTGCGATCGCCTATTTGCATACTCAACATGCAATGACACTGCACGAAGCACGCGACTACGTCAAAGAACGTCGCCCCTGTGGCCCGTACATGGAAGTGCTCTATCGCTACTTTGGGAGGCCAGAATAGAGAATCGCATTGATGTTGACGGGTTCGGCGCCGTCATGCCAGCGAAAGCTGGCATCCAGGAAAATTCACCACTGGCTCCCAGTTCTACCTCCTGGATTCCGGGTCTCGGGTTGCTCGCCCGGAATGACGCAACTACTGCCTACCCATATTTAATGCGTCGGATAACTACGCCGTCAACGCTTGCCCAAAATCTTCGATGAGATCATCTGTTGCCTCGATGCCGACGGACACACGGATCAAACTATCAGAAATACCCAGCCGCCGCCGATCTTCCGGCGACATCCCAGCATGTGAAGTGGTCGCCGGTCTCGTCACCAATGTCTCAACCCCGCCAAGACTCGGCGCAATCGCCGCCAACTGTGTGTTTCTGAGAAACCGCTCCGCTGCCGTCACTCCGCCTTTTGGCTCGAAACTGAACACCCCGCCGCAGCCCTCGAACAATTCTTTTGCTCGTTGATAGCGAGGATGACTTTCCAAGCCTGGATAATTCACCTGTGCAACAGCGGGATGCGTTTCCAAGAAGCGAGCAATTGTGAGCGCGCTGTCGTTCTGGTAGCGCACGCGTAGCGCCAGAGTCTTCAACCCGCGATGCAGTAAGAAGGCGGCGTGGGGATCAAGCGAGCCGCCAAGATGGTTGAGTTTATGCGTCACGCGCGTTACTAAGTCGGCGCGACCGATCACCACCCCGGCCACGATATCCGAGTGACCGTTCAAGTATTTGGTGGCGCTGTGCAGTGATAGGTCGAACCCCCACTCCAATGGACGGAAATTCACCGGGCTCGCGAAGGTGTTGTCAACAATCGACAGCAAATCATTTTCTCTGGCGAAATAGGTGATGGCTTGTAGATCACCGACCTGAAGCAAAGGATTTGACATCGTCTCAACGTAAATAGCTTTGGTGTTGGGACGAAGCTTGCGCTTCCACGACACGGGATCATCCGCATCGATAAAATCGTAGGTCAAGCCAAACGCGGAAAAATCCTTCGTGAGCAAATCGTGAGTTCCGCCGTAGAGACAATCTTGCACCAAGAGATGGTCCCCGGCCGAGAGCACCGCGAGCAGTGTAGTGGAAATCGCCGCCATTCCGCTGCCAGCCACTAGCGCAGCTTCCGCATTCTCCAGCGCCGCCAGCTTTTCGTGCAGGGCTAGATGATTCGGCGAGTTATTCAAGCGGATATAACGGACGGCGTGGTAGCTGGTCTCGCCTGCCGTTTCGTACATCGCCGTCTGGAAAATGGGCATAATCACCGCCCCGCCAATGCGCGGCTCCGGCTCCCCAGCATGGATGACTTTCGTGTCAAGGCGTTTGTACGTGCTGCTCATGGTTGGTTCTCCTTCAGAAGAGAACATGCCGGATTCTCCTCGCAAGGGAAAGAGCAACGAAGAATCTCCGCCTCTGTACAGAATCGCTTTCCTTGCTTAAGCTGCCAGCACGATGAACACCGTGAATATCGTTCTTATCGGCGCTGTAGGTGAACAAGTCATCGAGCAGATTTCGGCTGTGGACCCTTCAGTCCACGTGATCGATGCGCGTGGACAATTTGAAGTGGAATATCCCGGGACCTGGCCTGCGGAGACCGTGCACCGCTACGTGCCGCAGGCGCAAATTGCCCGCAGCACCATGACGCGAGCAGAACGCGACGCGTTGCTCGCGCAGGCTGAGATCATCTGTATCCGTTTTCCTTTCCCGCTCGATGTGCGTTCACGCGCCCCACGGCTCAAATGGTTGCATCAAACTCCGGCTGGCGCTTCTAATCTGCGCGAGAGCGATCTCTGGGGCAGTTCCGTCACCGTCACCACCTCGCGCGGCTACAACAATACGCTGCCTATCGCCGAATACATTCTTGCAACGATGTTGCTTTTCGCAAAATCTCTAGCGCAATCGTTTCACGACCAAGCCCGCCGTGAGTTTGACCGCCGCGCATATCGCCCCATGCTGCTGCAAGGTAAAACCCTCGGCGTCGTGGGGCTCGGCGGCATCGGCGCGGACGCGGCCCGGCTGGCCAAAGCGATTGGCATGCGGGTAATCGCTACGCGCCGTTCAGTCACCGCGGCTCAACAGCAGACCCAGGGCGTCGATGAACTGCTTCCGGCTTCCGCTTTGCCGACGTTGTTGGAACGCAGTGATTTTGTCGCCATCTGCGCGCAGTGGACTCCTGAGACAGACAAGCTCATCGGCGAAGTTGAACTGCGGCGCATGAAAAAGACCGCCTATTTGATCAACGTGGCGCGCGGCGAATTGATTGATCAATCTGCGTTGATCGAGGCTCTCCGTGAACAACGCATCGCTGGCGCGGCGTTGGATGTCTACGCTGGGGAATTCACGGGACCGCCTCCGGAGGAACTCTGGCAACTGCCCAACGTAGTGATCACGCCGCACACGTCGGTTGGTACGGACGTACAGCACGCACGCGGCGTCGAGCTGTTCTGCGAGAATCTGCGGCGTTATCTCAAAGGCGAGCCGCTGGTGAATATACTGGATTGGGAGCGAGGGTATTAAGGGAAACCGAGCAAGACGTTGTAAGGAGGGAAATTTCATGCCCGGCCCATTAACTGGAATCAAAGTGTTGGATTTTGGTCGCGCCGCCGTTGGTCCAGTATCGGCGCAGTATCTCGGGTTTCTCGGCGCTGATGTCATCAAGATTGAACCGCCGGAGGGCGACCCGGTGCGCAACGTCGCCACGTTTAAGAAAGGCATGGGCACGACGTTTCTGGGCAACAACATAAATAAACGCGGCATCATGCTCGACCTGAAGAAGCCTGAGGACAAGGACGTGGCCCGCCGCTTGATTCAATGGACCGATATCGTCCTGGAAAATTTTCGCTCCAAAGACATCATGGAAAAATTGGGGCTGGGCTACAGCGCCATGATGGCGTTGAATCCGCGCGTCATCTACGTCAGCTCCGGGGCCTATGGCAACGCTGGTCCAATGCAGGGCATGACCAGCAATGAGTGGTACGGTCAGGCCAGTAGTGGCGCAACTTCGGTCACCGGTCAGGAAGGCGGACCGTTCGAGTTCGTGCGCGGCATCGCTCAGTTTGACTGGAACGGAGCGATGATCAATCTAGAAGCGATGCTCATCGCCTTGTACGTGCGCGAGCAGACTGGGCGCGGCCTGATGATAGAGACCTCACAGTTCCAGTCCTCACTGGTCGCAGGCACGACTCGCTTCGCCGAATACTTCGCCACCGGGCAAGCGCCTATTCCAATGGGCAGTGCGCGTCCCAATCTTGCGCCAGATCAGGCGTTCGCTACGGCTGATGGCTATGTCAACGTTAGTGTGCCTCATGAAGGGTTCTGGCCGAAGTTTTGTCAGGCCATTGAGCGACCGGAGCTACAGAACGACTCGCGCTTTTCCACCAACGCAGAACGCATGGCGAACCGGGGCGCACTGATAGCCGAGCTTGCGCCTCTCTTTCGCGGGAAGCCCACGGGCTATTGGTTGTGGCAGTTGCGCAAGCATGACGTACCCTGCGGTCAGTATTTCAGCGACGACCTCGTGAGCAACATTCTCCAGCGGCATCCGCATGTGCAAGCGAATGAGATGATGACGCTCATCGGCAGTCAATGGGGAGAAATGCACTCGGCTACACCGCACTGGCGTTTCAGTAAGACCCCAGCAATGATCATACGCCCATCTCCAGCGCTCGATGAACATCATCAAGAGATTGTTGCGCAAGTGAACCGCGAATTAGAGATTGTCAACGGCAAGCAAGCTTCAACAGCGAAAGTAACCAACGGCGCCCTGGCGCTGGCTGGACTGAAAGTGATTGACCTTTCGCAAGGCGTTTCTGGCGCCATGTGCAGCATGCAGCTCGGCGATCTCGGCGCGGAGGTCATCAAAGTTGAGCCGCCTGAGGGCGATTGGCTGCGCAAGATTGGTCCGTTCGTTAAGTCGGAAAGTTCTTTATTTCTGCAACTCAACCGTAACAAACGCGGCATCGCTTTGGACCTCAAGACCACTGCTGGTAAGGATGTACTCCGCCGCCTGCTGGCCGAAGCCGATGTGGTGGTAGAAGGCTATCGGCCCGGCGTGATGGACCGCCTAGGCTTCGGCTATGAAGCGGTGTCCGCGCTTAATCCTCGCGCTGTGTACTGCTCGATCTCCGCGTTCGGACGTAAAGGACCACTAGCGGACCAGCCAGGAACAGAGCTCGCGATTCAATCATTTGTGGGCGTCAACCGAAATCTGGGGAAAGCGGATGAGCCGCCGTTGCGCACGGGGTTCGATTTGGCGGCAACCGAAACCGCCTTCGCGGCGTTTCAAGGCATTCTCGCGGCGTTGTTGTGGCGCGCGCGCAACGGTGAGGGGCAGCACGTTACTGTCTCCATGCTCGGCACAATGATCGCCGTGAGTCAGTGGCAACTCGCCGCTGAGAACGATCCCGACGAGTGGGCGGGACGACAACTGTTGGGCTACACTGAGCCAGCAGATTCGGGCTTTCAGCTCCGTGATGGAGCTGTGTTGTTCTCATTGCGCGGTGATGGCGAAGCCTGGGATAAATTCTTCATCGCGCTCGATCGCATGGATCTGGCTGCCGATCCACGTTTTGCTGTGAACAATCTCCTAGTCATCAATCGTGATCTCGAAGAAGCCATTCGGGACGATCTCAAGAAATGGAGTGTGGAAGAATTTTGTCGCCTGGTGCAAGATGAACTCGGCGGCACTATCACAGTTCTGCAAACGCTGCACAGCGTCATGCACGACGAGCAAACCGCCGCGATCGGCGCGGTGCAGACGATGGAACATCCTGTGTGTGGACGCCTGCTGACCCTGAGCCCACCGTGGAAATTCTCTGAGCCATTAACCGCTCTCCATCGTCCAGCACCGTTGCTGGGCCAGCATACTGATGAGATTTTGCGGGAGCATGGGTACAACGGCTGACATTGCCGCGTTTCGAGGACAAAGAGTGGTAAGGTAGGGTGCGTTTACGCACCAAGATTTGGTAAAGAAGAAAATTTTCGTTATGGTCCGCAATTCACAAGAAGGCTTCATCATCGCTGAACAGCGTATCCAAGCCACGTTAGAATCAGGAGCTCAGGAACTTGATCTCAGCAGGCTTGGTTTACTAGAATTGCCTCCATCGATCGGCCAGCTCACTCAGCTTCAATCTCTGAGTGTCTCCGACAATCGACTGACGCGCCTCCCCGACAAGTTGGGCGAGTTGGCCCAACTTCAGGAACTTGACGCCTCCGTCAATCGACTAGCGATCCTTCCTGACAATTTGAGCCAGCTTGCTCAACTCCAGCGACTCGATATCTCCAACAATCCACTCACAAGCCTCCCTGACAATTTGGGCCAACTCGCTCAGCTTCAAGTGCTGTATGTTTCCGAGAACCGACTGGCAAGCTTACCTGAGAGCATAGGTCAACTCACCCAACTCCAGCGGCTCGATGTCTCTAGGAATAAATTGACCACTTTACCGGAGACGATAGGTCAACTCGCCCAACTCCAGTTCTTGTATGTCTTCGTGAATCAACTGACCACCTTACCAGAAACTTTAGGCAAGCTTACTCAACTCCAGCGGCTGCTTTTACACGGCAACCCTTCATTAGAATTAGAGTTGCCACCAGAAGTACTGGGCCCCCTGAAAGTGGGTCTTCTCAGAAAAGGAGACATACTGCCCAGTCCCGCTAGTATTCTCGAATACTACTTCCGCAGCCGGATAGGACGACCGCTTAACGAAGCCAAAATGATTCTGGTAGGGCGGGGCGGCGTTGGCAAAACTTCGCTCGTGCGACGGCTCGTGCATAAGAAATTTGATGCGCAAGAAAAGAAGACCGATGGTATTGCCATTACTCCTTGGCAGGTCAAAGTCGGTGACGATCAGGTGCAGCTCCACATATGGGACTTTGGCGGACAGGAGATCATGCACGCCACGCATCAATTTTTCATGACCAAGCGTGGCCTCTATTTGCTGGTGATCGACGCACGCGCGGGCAAACACGAGTCGAACATCGAATACTGGCTCCGCCTGATCGAAAGTTTTGGCGGTGACTCACCGGTGATTGTGGTGATTAACAAAATCAAAGAGCATCAACATTTCGATCTCAACCGGCGTGGCCTGCGACAAAAATTTCCTAACATTCGCGAGTTTATTCAGACCGACTGCGAAGACAACACTGGCATCGACGAATTGTTGCGCTCGATCCAGCGAGAGACGGATCGGTTGCCGAACTTGCGCGACCCATTTCCCACTAGCTGGTTTACGATCAAAGACACTCTGGCTGCTCCCAAAGAGAACTTCATCACTTATGAGCAGTATCAAAACCTGTGCTTGCAGCACGGCATCACAGAACCTCAGAGCCAAGACACTTTGGTGGGGTTTCTGCATGACCTGGGCATCGTAGTGAATTTTCGTGATGACCAACGTCTCGCAGACACGCACGTACTCAATCCTCACTGGGTCACGAATGGCATATACAAAGTGCTCAACGCCGACACGCTGGCCCGCAAGTCCGGAGAGGTCAGCCTACACGATCTCTCCTCCATCCTCGACCCCAAAGAGTATCCACGCTCCATGCATCGATTTCTATTTGACCTGATGGAGAAGTTTGAACTTTGCTACGAACTGTACGATAGTCACGGACAGTATTTGGTTCCTGAGTTACTGAGCGAAGAAGAGCCTGCCGATCTTGAGGCGTTCTCCGCCCTTGATGCGCTGCGCTTCGCCTATCACTACAACGTCTTGCCCGAAGGGCTGTTGCCGCGCTTCATCATACGGTCACGAGCGCAAAACAAAGATCTGCCACGCTGGCGCACCGGCGCTGTGCTGACGTTTGAAGGCAATCAGGCGCTCGTCAAAGCCGATCTCGAGGATCGCGTAGTGTCGATCTCCGTCATCGGTAACCCAGCCGGGCGACGTCGTTTGCTTTCGGTCATCCGTTCGGACTTCGAGTGCATTCATCACTCCATTGCCCATCTCAAGGTAGAGGAGAAGATTCCCGTCCCCGGACATCCTGAGGTTGAGATCGAGTATGAAACATTGCGAGTGCTGGAGGAAGCAGGAGAGACAGAACATAAAATTGTCGTCGATAGCAAATTGTTGAGGCTCAACGTGGAGGAACTGCTTAACGGAGTAGAGGAGCCTGCGGCTCGCATCCGAGACACGGCGCGTACTCTGCGGGCTGGAATCAAAGAGACAGTCAGCGTGGTCTTCAGTTACTCTCATAAAGATGAAAAACTGCGCGACCAACTCGCGGCTCACCTTAAAATCCTTGAACGTAACAATGTGATTTCCTCGTGGTACGATCGCAAGATTCCTCCCGGTGATGAATGGAAGAACGCCATCGACACGAACTTCCAGCGGGCTGATGTGATTCTCCTATTGATAAGTCGAAACTTTATTTCGTCTGACAACTGTTATGAGATCGAAATGAAGGGAGCACTGGAGCGGCATGAAAAGGGAGAGGCTAAGGTGATACCCGTCATCGTGCGTCCATGTAGCTGGCAGAAGACGCCGTTGAGCAAGTTGGAGGCTCTGCCCAAAAACGGCAAGCCAGTCATGAAGTGGACCAATAGAGACGATGCCTGGCTAAACGTTGAGGAGGGCATTGAGAAAGCCGCAGAGGAGATGCGGCGGAGATGGAGATGAGAATAGTAAGGTGCACTTACACACCGAGCATCGCTAGCCCCACGGTACGACACTTGACGGTCCCTAGGTCTAAACATATAGCGTAAGTATGGCGCGCAAACTTTCTACTACTGTACGGCTAGATGCTGAAGATATCGAAGCCCTTACTCGCGCACGCGCTGACGGGGTCTCGAGTTCCGATTTAATCAGGAGGGGGCTACGTCTAGTAGCAGCCAAATATTACCCGCGACGTCGACGTCCTCCTTCTGTTGGTCTGTTCGTCTCGACAAGTCCTAAACTCGGAGAGGAGTCAGAGCTGTTTAAGGATCTCGAAGAGTGGCGTCGGCCCTGATCGCCGATACTGGCGGTCTCTTACGGGCTCTGGCCAAACGACCAGATGGACGATTGGCGTGGCCCGCCTACGCGGGAGTGTTACGCCAGGCCTCGGCGGTAGTCGTTCCCGCTCTGGTTCTGGCGGAAGTCGCTTGCTTTCTCCGGAGCGAGCGCGCCTCGATGCGGAAGTTGGTAGCCGAACTGTTCGATCCCACCACCACGTATGAATTCGAAACAACCCTTTCTACTGATGTCGTGCGGGCTCTGCAAATTGACGCCAAGTTTCACGAGCTTGGGCTGGGATTGGTGGATGGAGTCGTTGCAGCCGTGGCAGAACGGCGACAAATATATCGTGTACTAACCATTGACCGCCGGGATTTTAGCGTTGTCCGTATTGGAGAGCGCTATGATCGTCCATTAACATTGTTGCCATAGATCAGAGTGATGAATGCCGAGCTATTCCATCAAGACGAGCAGATTCAGGCCCCGTAAGGTATTCAAAGTTTAGGGCGTTGAACTCGGGGCTAATAGATCTCTGGAGCAAAAACTCCGACGGCGCAAAATCACCGCTCGTAGAATAATGCTACAATAAACTCTCATAGTCATTTTTAGAGTGAGCATTAGACTCAGGCAGGGAGGGAAGTATGGCGCTGTTCGTTGTTCGACATCAACATGCGGCTGAAAGCTGCCCAGCGCAGGATCCTTATCGCGGGGCGATGCTATTGAATCACCTCAGCCGTCCCAATGTCAGACAGCATGGGGTGGAGATTAAGAGTGAGGCTATCATACAAGGGGAGCATACCTTGTTCCTGATCGCGGAGGCGAACGACGAAGCACACCTGCGCGAATTCATGCAGCCGTTCCAAATGGCTGGGAGCCTCGATATCTATCCAGCGTCAACCTGCGCTGGAGTAGTGGCGAATGGAGGTTGCGCCATCGCAACACCCCCGACTAGTGACGCGACACTGGCAGTAGATCCCGAACAGGCTTGCCAACAAGCAATCGAGGCCGGGCTCGTGGTGCATCGCGCCCACCCGCTCAACGGCGAAACCTCAATTCCAGATCTGCTCGGCGGCGTGGTGATGCCGAACGCGCATTTCTACGTCCGCAATCATTTCCAGATTCCCAAACTCGACCCGCAGACGTTTCGGCTCACCGTCGGTGGGCTTGTCGATCGACCCTTGAGCCTCAGCTTGCACGATCTCCACAACATGCGCTCGCAAACACTCGTGGTCACCCTCGAATGCGCCGGGAATGGCCGTACGTTGTTTCAGCCGCCCATCGAAGGTGAGAAATGGAACTTGGGCGCGGTCAGCACGGCGGAGTGGACAGGTGTCCCTTTAGTAGAAATCCTGGATCGTGCGGGCATACGAGGAGGGACGCGCGAGGTGTTATTTCGCGGGGCGGATGGAGGCCAGCTCTCTGACCTGCTCATGCCCATTCGTTTCGAACGGAGCCTACAGCTCGACCATGCTCGCGATACGGATCTCCTGCTCGCCTACGCTATGAACGGTGAACCTCTGCCGCTGCAACATGGCTATCCTCTGCGCCTCGTCGTTCCCAGTTGGTATGCTGTCGCTTCGGTCAAATGGCTCACCGAAATCGAAGTGATTGATCGGTCCTTCGTCGGTTATTACCAGACCGACAAGTATTGGTATGAGTGGGAACGCGAGGGACAGGTAGTCCGCGAGCCAGTCACCCTACAACAAGTCCGGGCCTTGATCACCGACCCAGCCTCGACGCACGAAATCCCACGTGGAGCACTCGCGATTCGCGGCGTGGCGTGGTCTGGCGCCGCCCCGATTGCCCGCGTGGAAGTGAGCGTGGGTGGCGGGAGTTGGCAGGAAGCACGCCTCGTCAGCGAACGCAAACGTCATAGTTGGCAGTGGTGGGAGCTCGTCACTCATGTCAATACGCCTGGAGTGATTGCGTTGCGCGCCCGCGCCACCGACCTTGCCGGACGGACGCAACCCGACCATGCCGAATGGAACCGCCTTGGCTACGGCAATAACGCGATCCATGAGGTGCAAGTCCATATTGCCTGAAAAAAACTTCTCCACCATATAAAAAGGGGCAGCCCTTGTGAGCCGCCCCTTTCATTCGTCCAGTGCTTCCGCGCGACTTACGCCGCTTTCAGTTCGCCCACGACTGAGTCACGCTTGCCGGAAGCCGGCAGCGGACGTGAACCCGCAGCCACCTCAAACGGACCGGGCAGATCCAGTTCTTTGGCGATTTCGCGCATTGCCGGTAGCACTTCCTCGCCGAGCAAACGTAAGCAGGTCTTGCGATCGGCAAAGCTCATCGGTCCATGATGGTACCACAGGCCGAAAATGCCAGGCCGTAACGTTTCCAACATCCTGCGAATGCGTTTGATCACGGTGTCTGGTGTTCCTGCAATGACGAGGCCGCTTGCGAGAGCGTCTTGGAAGTTCTTCTCAATATTGTTCTTGATTTCTTGGACATCGACTTTCCCTTGCGTGAAACGGATGATTTCCGTTCCGGTGCGAGGATCAGTCATCGCTTTCGCCAAGCGTTTGGTGGCTTCCTTTGAATTGTATCCTGGAGGGAACATCCATTCGGCGCGAGCAAAGGAACCAAAGCCGCCGCCATAGACGAAGCCTCTTGCCAACTCTTGGGCTTTCTCTTCCGTCTCGGCCACACACACGTTCTGCAAATAGCCGAAGTTTTCCGGTCCAGCCTGGTAACCTGTTTTCTCCGCCACGTCGGCATACAAGTTCACCATCTCAACTGTAGGCTCTAGATTGGTGCCCAGGGCGACATAGGGGTAACGATGCTGAGCGCTCCAGATTACGGTTTCCGGGCTGATGATGCCAGGAATCCAAATCTGCGGCACTGGTTTCTGCAGCGGCAGCGCCCAGGGATTCACATGACGGTAGTGATAATGCTTACCTTCATGGCGCCACGGGCCCGGCTTTGTCCAGGCATTGATGATAAAGTCATGGGCTTCATTGAAACGTTCACGGTTGAAGGCAGGGTTGGTGTTGTTGGCAATGCTCTCGCTACCAGCGCCGCGCACCCAGCCAGGAACCAAGCGTCCGCCGGAGATCATGTCAATCGTCGCTAACTCTTCCGCAAGCCGCAACGGATCAGCCACCGGCAACGGATTGCCAAGGAGGACAATCTTCACTCGCTTAGTAATGCGCGCCAAGATCGCCGCTTCCACGTCCATCACCGAGCCTCCACAGAAGGGAGTCTGATGATGTTCGTTGAGCATCACGCCGTCAAACCCCAACTCCTCGGCATAGACGCGCTCGTCCAAGTATTCATTCATGAGGCGGCTGCCAATTTTCGCATCGAAGTTGGTGTTGGGGATGCCAAAATAGCTGCTGCCGTTTTCGATGATCAAATCCTCCGGCAGCTCGATGTACGCGCGTTCAGAGAACGACATAATATGCATAGAGATCCCTCCTTTCGGTGGCTAGGCTAAAAATCGTTGCAATTGCCGCGAGAATTCCGCTTGCTTTTCGACCTCGGGCCGATGTCCACAGTTGTCAAAAGCAATCAGCTCGGCGCCGGGTATCGACTTTTTATAGACTTCGGCTGCGCTGAAAGGCACGATCTGGTCCTGCTTGCCCCACACCAAAAGGGTGGGTAGGCCCACGACATTTTCCAGCAGCGAAGCAAAGCTTGGATAGAACATGTAGGGAGTCCAGGCGAGACGAGAAGTCTCCGCACGCGCGTCTTCCCACGCCTCGAATTGTTCCGGGGTTTGCTCTCCACCGTACAGTTTAGCGAATTCAGGAGCGCTTGCTTGATCCTTGACACTGGCGTCGAGATAGGCCTTCGCGGTCACAATAAACATATCCATAATGTCGCCTTGCGGCGGCTTCACGCCAGTCGGCGCCACAAGCACCAGTTTGCGAAACTGTGTAGGGTTACTCGCGGCCATGTCAGCAGCGATCCAGCCGCCCAGAGAGAAACCGATGACATCGATCGGTTTCAGGTTGCGTTCGCGCAACACCTTCGTGTAGAAAGCGCCGAGATCACGAACATTCCGCACCCATTCCACCCGAGGTGACCTGCCAAAGCCGGGATGGTGGGGAATGATCACGGTGCGAGAACGAGCCAATTCGGAGTGCCAGCGCAACCACCCCGGATGGCCAAGTTCTTCATGGAGCACGAGGACCGGAGCGCCTGACCCGCCGGTGATACAAGTCAGCTCAGCGCCCGCCACGCGCACGGTTTCTTCACGCCATTCTTGATTTGCCATGTGTGTATCGATCCTCCTCTGTTAATGAACAACTCCCCCGACAAGCATGCCTTCCCGCGAACGACGACAGTCTGCTCATTGTTGTGATCACTGACGGCATGCCACGGTTCTCTTTCAGCGTGCAATGGTTGTCTCACGCACCATGCATCACGAACGCCATAGACTACACCGATTCTGCTGTCAAGGAAAAGGGCGCCTCTTATCTCCACTGTGACCAGATATAGCGCTGATAAATTTTCGGCAGTTCAGTGGGTAAAGAGCGCACATCTTCAATAACCATATAGCGCGAAGATGGGCACATTTCCCGCAGATAATCATGGCCGCCCTTGTCCACCGTCAAAAAGAAAGACGAAATACCGCTGCGCTCGGCTTCTCGCAACGCCACTAACGTGTCGCGAAGACCATACATGGGCGGCGTCACCGGCTTGCCGTAGTCTTCATCTTCAGGATATCCATCACTCAACACCACCAACATGCGCGAGCGACTTGAAACGCCCTTGAGCCGACGGATCGCGTGCCGCACCGCCGCACCCATACGCGTGCTGCCGCGCGGCGTCAGCGCACCGATACGCCCCTGCGCTTCGACGACGAGCGCTTCTTTGAAATTCTTTACCGGGTAGACTTCGACGGCATGTCGCCCACTGCTCGAAAACCCGTAGATCGCATAAGCGTCGCCAAGCTCGTCCAGCGCGATCGACAGAAGCACCACCGCTTCCTTGATTAAATCAATCACCCGACGACTATCTTTGTTTTCCGCTGGGGATACTCCTTCAGTCCCCTCGCCAGTAGGCAAACGGGTCGCCGTGGAGGCGCTCAAATCTAGCAGGAACAGCACTGCGACATCGCGTTCAATCAACTGCCGGGCGCTGTAGATCTTCAACGAAGGCGAGAGCCCACTCAAACGATCGACGTGGGCGGCTACAACGGCGTTGAGATCAATTTCTTCGCCATCTTCGAGTCCTTTGACCTGGTGATGCAAACGGGGCCGAAGTTTCTGAAACTCGCGCTTCACATCCGCGACAAGGTCTGCATGCGTCGCCACGGTTTGGGCAAAGAAGGCACCGCCGTCTCCAAGCAAGGGAACTTCGCGCACCTCGCACCAATGCGGACGATAATCTTCAATTTCAAAGTCCCACTCATCGTATACATAACGGAGATCCGCCGTCGTCACCGTACGGCGCTGGTGCGCCAGCCGCTCTTTTTCTGACTGGGAAGATGATTTCCCGCTTCTCCCTAAATTGACCCCCGTGATAAACCCCATTTCCTCTTCGGCGATATCCTCAAAGCTCGCGGAAACTGAGGCCGCCGTCACCGGCCTCGCCTCATCACGCAACCAGGCCGCGTATAATTGCGTGGCCAGCAGCAAGGCGTCAGCGGAGGTCCCCGCGCTGCTTAACTGGGTCCAAGTTGTACTTGACACAGCAGACAATACGGCGAGAATTTCAGGAGAGAGAAATTGCATGAGCGAGTCCGCCCAAGCCAAATCCGTTTGCAACCCGGGATACAAAGTTGCGAGTCGGGCCGCCACCCGTTTTCCTTCAATCGTCAGAAAGAGTTGTTCCATCAAATCAGGCCGGGGAAAAAGCTGGAAGTACGAGAGCAAATCCTCAGCGGGGCTCACGACCTGTGTGAAGAACGTCGCAAGAAACGGAGAAAGAGCAGGCCAAAGAGGCACAAGCTTGCACGCATACGTGCCGAATTCAATGCGGCCCACCTGATGCGCGACCAACACGCGATACAAACGAAAATTTTCTTCATAGGTGGGGAAGCGATCAATACAGAACGGCAGCAGCACCACGTCACTTTCGTCTTTCACCAAAGGCGGCGGGAACGACACCTGGTCAATCTCGACAAGGCCGATCGCCGCCCCACTCAGCATGTGCAGATACTTGAGCAAGACGCCCTGAATATCGCTAAGATACACATGCGGGAGCACCCCACGAAGAGTTAACACACTGGTGCGCGACTTGAGAGCGAAGAACGCGGCCCCCGCCTCGGGTCCACGCCGGGCAATCTCTTCGCCAGCGTCGATCCACGCGAGCGTGCGCTCTTCACCGACTTCATCGTACACCTGGCCAAGGGAGCGAAAGAGCGGCACGACTGCTGCGGGAAAAGACTGAGACAACGAAGCCATTCGTTCCAGCAGCACGACGCGGCTGTGTGCCGGAAGCGCGTGGAGAATCGGCCCCAACAAGGGCAAGGCGGCTGACAATGACCGAGCATTGCTCGTCGCCGCCGCCCGGACACACTGGAGAAACGCCGCTTGGAGCGGAGGCGCGAGTTGGGCCACGGTGGTTGTCAACAGTTGTTGATCGTGGGGCGTGAGATAATAAGCAAGCTCTTTCGGAAGAGCGGATGACATCTTTCTTCACTTCTCCTTCACTACTTGGACTATTCGCATTATTTGCTCAATCAACATGTGCAACGTTTTCTCTCCGTGCGTATCCTGCAACCAGTGCTGTATGCCAAAATGCAGAGGATCAGGCCACGCGCCAAACTCCACCCACGCATGCTCCGAGATTTCCCAATTGAAGGTAGGCTCAAACTCGGTCGGGACCAGGGCGGTGTAGTTGTGATAGCAAAACTGTGTCCTCGGGTCCCGAAACACGTAACACAGATGCAGGTCTGCGTGCTGCACTTCTACCCCTAACTCTTCGCGCGCCTCGCGAATCACCGCCTCGGGTGGCCCTTCGCCGTGATCCAACGCGCCGCCGACCGTGCCCCACGTTCCTGGCTGCAACACGCGCTGTGAGCGCCGGGTCAGCAACAATCTTCCCGTATCGCGCGCGAGGAAAATCGCGCCGGCGCCGCCGAACGCGCCCCAAAATCCGGTGCGCCGAAAACTTTCCGAATGCGTAGCCCAATCATCGACAAGATGGACAATGCTATCTGTTGGTTTGCTCATGCCCTTGCTTTATCACAAACCGCAGGGCTTATTGAAGACTTCCAGCATAAAGAGGATCTCAATGGCGATCACAACTATCTCGCACTATTTCGATTACAAAAGCCCGTACGCTTATCTGGCCCAAGAAGAGACGTTTCGGCTGCAAGACAAGTTCGAGGTCGAAGTCGATTTTCTGCCGTACACGTTAGATATTCCCAGCTACCTGGGCTCAGCAGAAGTTGATGAGACCGGACGCGTGCTGCACGAAACCCGCAACGCCCACCAGTGGCGCCGAGTCAAATACAGCTACATGGACTGTCGCCGCGAAGCGACCCAGCGTGGGCTGACGGTTCGCGGGCCACGGCACATCTTCGATTCTTCCATCGCCCATATCGGCATGCTCTACGCCAAACACCGAGGCGACTTTCGTCGCTATCATAATTTGGTCTTCGAACGATTTTGGCGGCGCGAACTTGCAATTGAGGATCCACAAGTCGTCAAACAAGCCTTATCCGAAGCAGGCGTCGACGCCGCCGGGTTTCTTGAGTATCTACATGGTGAAGGTCGCCAGGAGCATGATCATCTCAAGAAAGCCGCAGAAGACATGGGCGTGTTCGGCGTGCCCAGCTATGTCGTCAATGGTGAATTATTCTGGGGCGCGGAACGCATCCCACGGGTGCGCGAGCGCTTAACCGCCCGCTCCGCAACGTAAGGACTGTGAGACAAAACCTAAAAACGAAGGTCGAAGAGCCTGTCATTGCAAGGAGTCGCAGACGACGAAGCAATCTCGCAAGTGCCGAAATAACTGGGCCAAGATTGCTTCGCTGCGCTCGCAATGACCCCCTGCCCTTACGCCCAGTGTTGGAGTTTTGTCCCATAGTCCTTAGTACGTCATTTCAGGGACCGTAGGTCCAATGGCCCAGGTTGCTCTCGGGCTGCTTCTATGGATTTGACTCGCAGCAGCCCAGCCTGCGGACGCAGCCACCCTTCTATGGTGATCGGACGATTACTAGCCTCCGCGCTCTCCAATTGAGCGAGTGCGTCGCGTTCCGCTACCAAGCGGAGTCCAAGCGGAGAAACTTTCCGCAGTTGTTCGCGGATATGATAAGCGGGGATAATGGGCTCAATGTCGGAGATATGGAACACTCTGGACTCATCGCCGAACCACACACGCATCTTGAGGAACGAAGACGAAGGGGGATTTTCGTCAGCTTCCAACACGCCAGTCAACCGCACCAGAGGCGCAGGTTGCACGTCAGGGCCGATTGCTTGAGCAGAGTTCCACGTCATGAACAGCAGCCCGCTACAGAGGAAGAAAGCAAGGTATCTTATCATGTTTCTACTATAGGATCGCCTTTTCTTTATACTACCCTGGGACGCGTACTCGTGGACCTGTCTCTTTTAGCAACAAGAAGAGCAACCCTGAAAGCGCGTAACATCCCCCACCAAACGCGAAGCCAGCCACGGGATTGAGGTTAACCAGCTTGGCGCAAATCAACGGGGCCACAAAACCGCCAAGATACCCAGCCGTCACGGCAATCCCCAGCGCCGAGCCTGCTAGAGCTGGCCCTATCCCATCCATTTCTAATGGCACGACAAACGCGAGCGCCGAGACACCAGCCGTGAAGCCCCACAAGGCGGCAACCATCCAGAGCGGAGTCCCAACGACAAACGCCGCGGCAAAGATCAGCCCACCGGTGATCACCATGCCAGGAAAGAAAAAAGCCTTTCTCAGTCCAATTTTGTCGGACAAAGTGGGAAGACAGAAAGTGCCCAGGACAAACACCCACATCACAATCGAAATCACGGCTCCGGCAGTGGGCGCGGTCATGCCTTGCACACTCACGAAGTAGGTCGGGGCATAGCCGATGAGTCCGATATACCCGCCCAGAAACAGAAAATAACAACCAGCGACAATCCACACGTCCCTCACGGTGAGCACTTTCTGTAAGGCTTCGACTAATCCGACTTGCCCTCCGATCGTAGACTGAGGAGAAACTCGATCTTTTACGGTCAGGAGCCACAGCACTCCTAAGAGCATAGAGAAGAAGCCCAGTAGATACGTGAGCTGACGCCAACCTCCGACAGCGTCCAGAATCAGCGGCGTCAAAATCGCCGCCAGTCCCGCCCCAGCGCCATAGCCGGCCTGAGTCACTCCGTTCGCCAAGCCGAATTCTTGAGGCGGGAACCACATGCCCAGTGCTTTGGGCACGTTGGAAAAAGTCACGGCCAGCGCCACGCCGAACAAAAACATCCAGGCATAGAGCGTGACAAATCCGGACGCCGTCCCTCGTAGCAGCAGGAAAAATCCCATGAAGAACACCCCGAGCCCCACAGAGAGCCGAATACCAAAGCGATCCCCCAGAGCGCCGCCGACAATGGCAGAGAGCATGGTGCCAAAAGAAATCGCCGACCACAGCGCGCCCCAATTGGACAGGGCTAAGCCAAGATCCTGAAGGACTTGAGAAACGAGCATGACAATGTAGGTCCACCCCATGCCAAAAGCGACGGTAAAAATCAGAAAGGTATTCACCAGCACCCACCACCGATACGCTACGCGCTCTGTCTCCACGGGCCCTCCTTTTTTGCGATGACGAGTAATCGAGTCGGTCGCACACCGCTCCGCATCCGCACTTGCCGTCGAGCAGTCTTCTCTCTACCCTCTTTGTCACTAGTGGAGCAAGAGCGCACGTGAGTAATAAGTAAAAAAAGGAGACCGTCATGCAATACACCAAGCTGGGTAAAACAGGAGTGACCGTGTCGCGCATTTGCCTCGGATGCATGAGTTATGGCGACGGCTCGTGGCGCGAATGGACGGTTGGCGCAGATGAAGCGCGTGAGCATTTTGCCGCCGCGCTTGAAGCCGGTGTGAACTTCTTCGATACAGCGGATGTCTATTCGACCGGCGTCAGCGAGGAGATTACTGGACGCTGGTTGGGCGAGATGGCCTCACGCGACGACATTGTCGTGGCGACAAAAGTGAATGGTCCGATGGGTCCTGGCCCCAATCGTCGCGGCCTCAGTCGCAAACACATTATCGAGGCCTGCGAAAATTCGCTGCGGCGGCTCAAGATGGACTATGTTGACCTGTATCAAATCCATCGCTGGGACTACGGTGTGCCCATCGAAGAAACGTTAGAGGCGCTCGACTCGCTCGTGCGCGCGGGCAAGGTGCGTTATCTCGGCGCGAGCAGCATGGCGGCGTGGCAATTCGCCAAAGCGCTCTCCACCGCCAAGGAGCATGGTTGGCATCGCTTCGTGGCTATGCAGAACCATTACAACCTGATCTACCGCGAAGAAGAGCGCGAGATGAATCCGTTGTGCATCGACGAAGGAGTCGCCCTGATTCCGTGGAGCCCGTTAGCGCGCGGCCTTCTGGAAGGCGAGCGCACGCGCAACCCCAAGGCTGGAGACACCAAACGGGCGCAGACCGATAAAGTCGCACGGAATCTTTATTTCCACGAGAATGATTACGAGATCGCGCTTGCGGCGCAAAAGATCGCCAAGGAACGGAGCGTCACGCCGACGCAACTCGCCTGCGTCTGGATACTCCAGGCTCCGGGCGTAACCGCGCCCATTATCGGGGCCACAAAGTTGCACCATCTCAAACAAATCTTCGCCGTGGCGGATATGCAACTCAGCGCGGAAGAAGTCGCTGCTATAGAGGCGCCCTATCGCCCGCACCCAATCGTGGGGTACGAGCACACGTCGCCGAAGAAAATGGTGAAGTCTTGATAGAGGTGACGAAATCCTCCCTAACCCTCCTTTGGTAAAGGAGGGAACCCAAATGCTCCCTTTCCCAAAAAGGGGGCCGTGCTCCGCGCGGGGGGATTTTGCTGCGTATACCGTTTGAAAAGAAAATATTCGTCACCACTATCATTACTCGCGCAACGCCAGCTTGATCGGCTTGACCTCGATATCCACCCACACACCACCAGTGACATACGGATCATTCTTGAGCCACTGGTCCAGTGCTTCGCGCGAGGGAAAGTCCATATACAAGGTCGAGCCGATCATGTTGCCTTCGTCATCAAGAATCGCACCGCCGTTGATGAACGAACCGGCCTGCTTCAGCACTCGCACGCCATCGAGATGTGCAGGGCGCGCGCACAGCCGACGTTCCTTTGCTCCTGTATCTTTCCCATCGTAGGCAATCACCAAAAATTCCATACCGTCTCCTTTACCAGTCTGATAGACATCCGCATGCTCTCCTTCCGTCACGCCGCAAAAGCAGCTAAAGACCTGCGGATGTCGGAAGAACATAACAAAACATTCAGCCCTGGCCAGATCATCTCCGCCACGATTGCTCCAAAAGCTCGCCGCACGCCGCTCGCCCTTCCCTTACACTGGCTGATGCTCGGCATCGCCCTGCTTGCTCAGATTACTGTCTCCATTGTCACCCAAGGCGTCCCGACCCTCGCACCGTTTCTGCAGGCCGACCTCGGACTCACACGCGGTCAGGTAGGGCTCTTCAACTCTGCCGTCACTGCCGGTTCTCTGGTTTCAATGTTTGCTGCTGGTTGGGTTGTCGATGTCAAAGGCGAGCGCACGGCACTAATCTGGGGCAACCTCATTGTGGGCCTTTTTTGTTTCGCCGTCACTATGACGCAGGGCTTTCTCACCGCGTTACTCGTCCTCTTTGCTGCCGGCTTAGGGGCGTCGTTTCCCACTCCAGCCGGAAGCAAAGCTGTCATGACCTGGTTCCCTGTGGCCCAGCGCGGCATGGCGATGGGGGTGCGACAAACCGGTATTCCCATCGGCGGCGCAGTAGCCGCCGCGATTCTTCCCACCATCGCCGTTATAGCGGGCTGGCGCACGGCGCTTGCAGCCAGCGGCACGACCTGTCTCTTTGCTGCCGGCGTGTGCTGGTTGACGTACCGAACCCCAGATGGAGCCACCAGCGAGATTTCCCCAACCACCCGGAGAAAACCGGCGCAGTTACGTGAGGTCCTCACCCGTGACATTATCTTGCTCGGTCTCGCAGGAGCCTTGCTGCCGCTGGGGCAATTTGCACTGCTGACCTATTTGGCGCTGTACCTCAAAGAGACCCAAGGTATCCCGGTCACGACCACAGCCACGTTGCTGGTGTGCGCGCAGATCACCGGCGCTTCCGGGCGCGTGCTCTGGGGCATCTGGAGCGATCGTTGGTTCCGACAACATCGTAAACCGGCACTGGTGTGGGCCAGCGTGTGCTCAACCGGCGGCTCGCTGCTACTGGGCTGGTTGCCGCAGGGCGCATCGTTGTGGCTCATTGGCGCGATTGTTCTTGTCTACGCTTTCAACACCATTGGTTGGCATGGCAGTTGGATCGCCATGCTGGCGGAAATTGCTGGACCGGATAAACAAGGCCGCACGTTAGGCATGGCCATGACTATTATGTATCCGGGGATCATGGCCTTACCGCCGTTGTTTGGACTGTTCGTGGATTACACTCACTCCTGGCAATGGGCATGGACCATGCTCGCGTTGGTGCTTGCCGTGGGCACAGCGTTGGTGCTGTTAGTGAAGGAGCAGGAGAGCCAAGCGTAGAATCAGACAACCCAAAACCCTTTACAACGTCCTGTCCCTTCCGTTACCATCCGCCCAGGAAAATGAAGGAGGACTCAGCATGGATATCGGAGTGTTTTCATTCGCAACGGATAAAACCGCGGACCCGGCTGTGCTCGCGAAACGCGCGGAAGAATTGGGTTTCGCCTCGTTCTGGGTGCCGGAGCACGCGATTATTCCGGTCAAGCACGAGACGCCCTACCCTGCCTCGGAAGACGGCGTGATTCCTGATCCCTACAGTCGCATCCTCGATCCCTTTGTGGCGCTAGGACGTGCGTCGGCAGTCACCAGTAAAATCAAACTTGGCACCGGCATCTGTTTGGTGCCGGAACGCAATCCGCTATTGCTGGCGAAGGAAGTGGCGACGCTTGATTATTTATCAGGCGGGCGCTTTATCTTCGGCATCGGCGCGGGTTGGCTCAAAGAAGAAACCGAAATCATGGGCGGCGACTTCACGCACCGTTGGACGCAAACAAAAGATTCCATCTTGGCCATGAAAGAGTTGTGGACTAAAGGCGAGGCCGAATATCACGGCAAGTATTACAACTTTCCCGCAGTCAAGTCGTTTCCCAAGCCGGCGCAGACGCCGCATCCGCCGATTTTCATGGGCGGCTCGGCGAAGAATGTCTTCAAACGCATCGTCGAATGGGGCGACGGCTGGATGCCAGTCATGGCGCCGATCGACCACATCAAGAAGGGACGCGCCACGTTGACCGAGATGGCGAAAGCCGTGGGGCGCGATCCCAAGTCCATCAAAGTGCTCGCTTTCGGCTTTCCCGGCCAATTCAAAGACAAAGCCGAACTCAAAGACCTCGCGGACGCAGGCATTGACCACGTCACTATCTGGCTCGATGGGGAAGGAAACGAAATGGTGACGGATTTGGAGAATGTCGCGAAGAAAGTGTTTCCCTAAGTCAGTTGGGAGAAAGACGTGTTGTTATGCCTTCTATGCAAACCGCACCGTATGGATCGTGGAAGTCGCCGATTACCTCAGACCTCATCGTGGCGGCGACTGTCGGACTCGGCCAAATCGCACTTGACGGTGACAACATATATTGGAGCGAAGCACGACCAACTGAAGGCGGGCGTAACGTATTGGTCCGTTGGACGCCGGATGGTCGCGCCGCGGATGTCACTCCCACGCCCTACAACGTGCGCACTCGCGTACATGAGTACGGCGGTGGTTCGTTCACCGTCAGCCGTGGCGTCGCCTATTTTTCCCATTTCCCCGATCAACGCGTGTATCAACAAATGGCAGACGCCGCGCCCCAGCCGTTGACGCCGGACGGCGCGCGGCGGTACGCGGACGCCATCGTGGACCAGCGTCGTAATCGCTTGCTCTGTGTCTGCGAGGACCACACGAACAAAGAGAAAGAACCTGTTAACACTTTAGTCTCAGTCGATCTGACAAGCGGCTTGGTGCGCGTACTCGTGTCGGGCCATGACTTTTACTCTTCTCCACGTCTGAGCCCCGACGGCGCACGTCTGGCATGGCTCGCTTGGAATCATCCCAATATGCCGTGGGATGGGACGGAACTGTGGGTAGGTGAATGTGCGGCCAATGGCGAAATGGGACAAAAGCAACATATTGCCGACGGCCCCACGGAATCAATCTTCCAGCCCGAATGGTCGCCGGATGGCGTGCTCCATTTCGTCTCCGACCGCAGTGGTTGGTGGAACCTGTACCGTTGGCGTGACGGTCAAATCGAGGCTCTCTGTCTAATGGCAGCCGAGTTTGGCCGCCCGCAGTGGGTTTTTGGCATGTCCACCTACGCCTTCATCTCCGCTACTCAACTTATCTGCGCCTATTCCATGCAAGGAACGTGGCGCTTGGCGAAGCTTGACACCAGTACGCGCCAACTCACTCCGCTCGAGACGCCGTACACAGAGATTTGGGACGTGCGGGCGACGCCGACTCACATCGTGTTTGGCGGTGGTTCGCCGACGGAGCCCGCCTCCATTGTTCGCATGGAGCTGGCGACGCAGCAGCGGACGGTGCTGCGTCGCGCCAACACATTATCCCTTGACGCTGGCTACTTCTCCACTCCACAAGCGATCGAGTTTCCCACGGAACAAGGGCTAACGGCGCACGCACTTTTCTATCCGCCGAACAATAAGGACTACGCAGCACAGGATCAGAAACGCCCACCGCTCTTAGTGAAGAGTCACGGCGGACCTACCGCTTCGGCGCAAACCACCTTGAACCTCGGCATTCAGTATTGGACCAGTCGCGGGGTCGCCGTGCTCGATGTGAACTATGGCGGCAGCAGCGGCTATGGTCGCGCCTATCGTAACCGCTTGAGGGGGCAATGGGGCGTGGTTGACGTTGACGACTGTGTGAACGGAGCCCGGTTTCTTGCCGAGAAAGGATTGGTCGACGCCAAGCAACTCGCGATCACCGGCGGCAGCGCAGGCGGTTATACCACACTCTGCGCGCTGACCTTTCGCAACTTCTTCAAAGCCGGAGCCAGTCACTACGGCATTAGCGACCTGGAAGCGCTCGCGCACGACACCCACAAGTTCGAGTCGCGCTATGAAGAAAGTCTGGTCGGACCCTATCCTGCACGGCAAGACTTGTATCGTGAGCGATCCCCCATCCATTTCACCGATCGTCTCTCCTGCCCACTCATTATTTTTCAGGGGTTGGAAGACAAGGTTGTCCCTCCTAACCAAGCGGAAAAGATGGTGGCGGCGTTGCGGGCAAAAGGCCTGCCGGTCGCGTATGTGCCTTTCGAGGGCGAACAGCACGGCTTCCGCAAAGCTGAAAACATCAAACGCGCGCTTGATGCTGAACTCTATTTCTACTCGCGCGTGTTCGGCTTCGCCCTGGCAGAGGCGGTAGAGCCAGTGCAGATTGAGAATTTTCCTGAACAAAAGTAGACGAGTTCATTGCAGCAATGAAGGAGTTTCGTGTCGAGGTCATGGAGCCGGCGCGATCAATCTAAAGGCAAGGAGAAGATCATTATGGCGATCGTTGGTACGATCAAAGAAATCCGGCGGTATCCGGTCAAATCGATGGCGGGTGAGCAACTCAACAGTTGTCTGGTTGGAGTCAAAGGAGTGTTCGGAGACCGAGGCTGGGCGCTACGTGATGAACAAGCCAAGGAAATTCGCGGCGCGAAAAAACTCCCGCAGTTGCTACAGTGCGCGGCCACGTATCGCGAAGAACCCACCGCAGCACGCATCCCACACGTCCAGATGCGTCTCCCAGACGGGACTTTGCTCGGGAGCGATCAGCCAGAAGCGGCGGCTCGCCTCTCGACCTTGTTAGGCAGGACAGTGACGTTATGGCCGCAACAACCCGCGACCAACACTGAGCATTACCGTCGAGGCGCGCCAGACAATCCTGATATGAACGCGGAGCTACGCGAAATCTTTGCTCGCACCCCGGACGAGCCCATTCCAGATCTCTCGATCTTTCCGAAAGAGATCATGGAATTTACTTCGCCACTGGGCACCTATTTTGACGCGTTTCCTCTGCATCTCTTGACAACAGCAACGCTCAACTTCCTGGCGCAACACAACACCAATGCACGTTGGGACGTGCGGCGCTTTCGTCCCAACTTTGTCATCGAAACTGCAGCGGGGCTTACCGGCTTGGTGGAAAACGCTTGGCTGGGGCGCAGCGTTCGCATCGGCTCCCTAACCGTGCATTGCCCGCTGCCCACGCCGCGTTGCGTTATGACCACACTCGCACAACCGGGGCTCGAAAAAGACGCTACGGTGTTACGCACCATCGTGCGCGATGCTGACCAAAACATCGGCATATACGCAAGCATCACCACTCCAGGACAGATCAAAGTAGGAGATACGGTAGAAGTGATGTGAGTAGTTGGGGGCGAACATGAAATACGTGCAATTGGCTCGTGGACTGGTGTGGCTTTGCACCCGGACAGGTAGGATTCTTATGCTACTTGTCCTCGCGTGTGGCGCGACGCAGGGGGCGGAAGACGGCCAGTGGATGATGCCCGCCAAAGACTACGCTTCTACGCGCTATAGCGGTTTGACACAGATTACTGCCGCGAATGCCAGAGGGCTTCACCCGGTGTGGACGTTTTCTACAGGCGTGCTGGCTGGACACGAAGGACAACCACTGGTGGTGCACAACACCATGTACGTTGTCACGCCGTACCCGAACGTGCTCTATGCCTTCGACCTCACAAAGGAAGGATACCCGCTAAGGTGGAAGTACCGTCCAGCTGTGAGCCCCAACGCCATTGGCATCGCTTGCTGCGACATGATTAATCGCGGAGCGTTCTTCGCCGATGGAAAAATCATCTACAATCTTTTGGACGGCCACACCGTCGCAGTCGATGCGTCCACAGGACGCGAAGTGTGGAACACCACGATTGCTGATGTCGGTCAGGGTGAAACGACTCCGATGGCGCCCTTGGTAGTCAAGGACCGCGTGATCGTTGGGGCCTCGGGCGGCGAGTTCGGAATCTACGGCTGGCTCAAAGGACTCGACTTGAAGACCGGCAGGATTCTCTGGACCGCACACAATCTCGGTCCCGACGCCGACATGATTATCAATACCACCACCTTCAAGCCATTCTACGATAAGGGAGCTGAGCTTGGGAAGTCGAGCTGGCCAGCCGAGGCCTGGAAGATCGGCGGCGCTCCGGTGTGGGGAGGGCTGTCTTACGATCCGGAACTCGACCTGCTGTACTATGGCACCGGAAATCCTGCACCTTACAATCCCGAGCAACGTCCGGGTGATAATAAGTGGACCTCGAGCGTACTCGCGCGTCGGCCATCAGATGGCGCGCTCGTGTGGGCCTATCAATTTACGCCGCACGACAACTGGGACTACGACGCAACTGCTACCTTGATCCTCGCCGATCTCAAGATCGGCGGACGCCCACGCAAAACTCTGGTGTCGTTCAACAAGAATGGATTCGAATACACGCTGGACCGTGCGACAGGCGAGGTCTTGTCTGCGCCACCTTTTGTGACAGTGACGTGGGCCACATCGATTGACCTCACGACTGGACGACCGGTACTTGACCCCAGCAAACAAACCGGCGCCGCGAAAGGCAACATTAAGGACATTTGTCCCAGTGCTGAGGGCGGGGTGAGTCCCGCGTCGCCGGGCGCCTATTCGCCGCGCATCGGACTCTTCTACACCTCGACGAATAACTTCTGCATGGATTTCGAAGCCACACGCGCGACCTATATCCGCGGGGTTCCATTCATTGGCGCAGGTTTACCGTATCACCCGGGCCCCGGCGGCCATCTCGGTGCTTTTATTGCTTGGGACGCGACCAGCGGGAAGAAGGTGTGGGAGGTGAAGGAGCCATATCCTGCTTGGAGCGGCGCTCTCGTTACCGCGGGCGATGTCGCATTCTACGGAACGCTCAACGGCTGGTTCAAGTCGGTCGATGCGAAGACCGGTGCACTCCTCGCAAAATTCAAGGTGGGCTCAGGAGTCGTGGGCAATCCGATGACCTACACCGGCCCGGATGGCAAGCAGTATGTGGCGGTGTACGCGGGCGTAGGCGGCGACTGGTTCCTGGTTTCGGGTGATGTGCGTGCCGATGATCCGGCGGATGTGCGGCCGCCAGCGGATTTCATGAAAGACATTGGCCGACATACGAGCCAGGGCGGGATCGTATGGATCTTTGCGTTGTAGAGGGGAGACGAAACATGAGACTGCGAAATGCCTGGGCCGTAGCATGCGTCCTGGCAGCATACGTTGCGACGTTTGCCTGTATCAAGTGCGACGCGGAGGCCGGGGATTTGAGCGATGTACCTGCGGCGATTCGCTACCAAGCCAACATATCCGCGGGTGGAGTGAATCCGGCCAGCGTAGCACTCGAGAATCCGCACAAGGACGACCTGCAGAGCGCGCAAACGGGGGAGAGACTATTTTCCGCCATGAACTGCGACGGTTGTCATGGTGGCGGCGCGGACGAGGAAATCTTCCACTCAATCTTCTATGGCCGCCCGAAGGGCATGCCCGCGTACGGCGGGGTGTTGGGGAGTGAAGGCACATGGATGATCATAACCTATCTGAAGTCGCAGCCAGCGCCGAACGTCGTGCCGACCACTTCGTACGAAGACCTTGCGACCACTGTCACGCCGGATACCAACGTCCCCACATCCCTCGTTGCGTTGCAGCCTGCGTTGCCTGCGACGGGCGCGGAAGGCATGCTGGCGAAGTATGGCTGCGTGGCGTGTCACACCGTCGAAAAGAAAGTTGTTGGGCCAGCATTCAAGGACGTTGCGGCAAAATATCGCGCGCAAACAGGCGCAGCCGCTTACCTCGCCGTGCAAGTGAAAAATGGCAGCGCGGGAGTGTGGGGAACGATCCCCATGCCTCCGCACTCCGATGTACCGACTACTGACCTTGACGCGATCATTACATGGATTCTGACAGCGAAGTAAGCGAGAAAACGACTCTCAAGAAGCAACAATTAGATAGAAAGACTTCGTAGTCTACAGCGCTACAGTCCATAGTTTTTCCCTGCTCGCACCCAGGCTGAGCCCGGGCGCGAGATCTAATATGGTAGCTACTGACGAGCGCGCAAAACCTGGCCAGGCAGCACGCCGGAATGGCCGCCATCGGCAAACAGCACCGAGCCGTTGACAATTACCCAATGCACGCCTTCGGTACGCTGTACGAAGCGTCCTTCCCCTCCAGGAAGATCGTAGAGCATCTCTTTGTTGCCGGCTGCAACGGTGTTGGGATCAAAAATCACCAGGTCCGCCGCTTTCCCTTTGGCAATCACGCCGCGGTCCGTCAGGCCAAAGAACCGTGCGGGCTCGGAGGTCAGGCGTTGCACGGCGCGCTCTAGGCTCATCACGTTGCGTTCGCGCACCCAGGTTCCCAGCAGATAGGTTGGATAGCCGGTGTTGCAGAGCATATCGACATGCGCTCCGCCGTCGGAGAGACCAATCAACACCCGCGAGTCGGTGATAACTTCTTGTAACAACGGGGCTTCAAAGTTCAGCATCGCCATTGAGAACTCCGCACCCAATTCATCCGCCAACGCCACATCAAAGAAGGTATCGAGCGGGTCCTTCCCCGCTTTGGCGCTCAGCGTGGTAATCTTCTTCCCCAGCCATTCCTGATGCGCAGCTTGCTTAACTTTGCAGACCTCGATGCGATCCCACTGGCCGCTGAACGCTTTGGGCGAGCGCGTATAGGCATCCTTAAAAGCTGCGCGAAAAGTTGGGTCGCCGTAAATGCGCGACTGTTCCTCAATCGAGCGATTGAACAAAGGATGACATACTTCGTAGGGACCCAAAATAAACGGATTGCGGAGATTGAACTGAATCTCCGTCGGCTGACAGCTCGCCTGCGGAACGCCGCCGCGTTTAATCAACGCATCCATATTGGTCAGCAGCTCGCGATGCGCAGTCGGTTGGTCGCTACGCGTCTGGACCGACAGCCACGTCACCGGACGTTGACTCTCAGTCAGCAGAAAATCGATCAGTTCAGTGGAGCCTGGCGGTAAAAACGAGGAGCCTGCCCCGCCCATGTTCACTTCGATCGAGCCGTAGCCCAGGTCGCGCAGCACACGCGAGTACGCCCCAAGTTCATCCCGATTCGCCAAGCGACAGGCTAGCGGTCGACCGCGAAATCCCACGTGCTGTGTCGCCACCGTGGTCGAGAATCCCAAGGCTCCAGCTTCCATTCCCTGGCGGATGAGCGCAGCAATTCGTGCGGTCTCGCTTGCAGTGGCGGCGCGTTCTTGCGCCGCTTCGCCCATGACATACGAACGAAACGGCGACAGTGGCATGAGGAAGCCGAGGTTAATTCCCAGTCCTTTGCGCTTCGCCGTCATAAACTCGGCAAAACTCTCCCATTCCCACAACACGCCTTTAGACAAAACATTGAAAGACATCCCTTCAACATTGACAAGATCCCAGGCCAACGCCTCACGTTGCTCGGGACGACACGGCGCCAAACCAACCCCGCAGTTGCCCATGATGACGCTCGTCACTCCATGCCAGGAGGAGCAACTCACTAGCGGGTCCCAATCGATTTGCGCATCATAGTGCGTGTGCGGATCAATAAAACCGGGAGCCACCACGAAGGAGGAAGCGTCAATGGTTTGCTTCGCGCTATCACGAATCGTCCCGACTTCGACAATGCGGCCATTCGTCACCGCCACATCGGCGTGGTATCCTGGCGCGCCAGTCCCGTCAACAATCCTTCCATTGCGAATGAGTAGATCGTACGCCATGCGAGTCCCCTCCTGCTTTCAAGCTTGCAAACGCTAAGTCATGTTTCCTTTTCTCTTTCTGACCCATAGACTACTGCCTCTGGGCCTGTCAAGGAACACCGTCCGCAGGTCATCGCTTTTGTCTGCACTTAGAAAGGTTGACAGGTACAAACACTGGCGGTAGCTTGGCGCCGACATCCAGCAACCACAGAAAGAAAGGATGAGACGCATGAAACAGTTGCGGATTATCCCCGATAAATGTACGAGCTGTCTCCAGTGTGAACTTGCCTGTTCGTTCGTCCAAACCGGCGCGTTTCAACCGGCGCGTTCGGTGATTCGCGTCCATGTTTTTGACGAGCAGGCCAGCTACGCACCCTATACGTGTTTTCAATGTAATGAAGCCTGGTGCATGACCGCCTGCCCTGTGAACGCCATCGCCCTGGACCCCGCCACTGGTGCAAAAGTCGTCATGGATAATGTCTGTGTCGGTTGCGCGGTGTGCACTATCGCTTGTCCCTACGGCACTATGTTCTACAACCCCGACACTCACAAAGCGATGAAGTGTGACCTCTGCGGCGGGGACCCGGCGTGCGTCAACGCCTGTCCGACTGACGCCATCGAATACACTGAGATTGAGCAACCCGACTGGCTGGCCTCGTGGGCGCAGCGGGTGAACAGCCGCTTTCACACCATGCAGGAAGGAGCTCCCCAATGATGCACGGTTGGACTGGCGCGGTACTGCGCGTTAACTTGACTACGCGACAGATCACCAAGGAACCGCTCCGCGAACAATGGGCGCACGAGTACATTGGCGGGCGCGGCCTCGGCGCTCGGTATCTGCTTGCGGAAGTTGATCCTACCGTTGATCCTTTCAGCCCTGACAACAAATTGATGGTAGTTACCGGGCCGCTGACCGGCACCAACGCCTCCTGCGGTTCGCGCTACATGGTGGTCACTAAAGGGCCCCTGACCAACGCTATCACCACCTCGAACTCTGGCGGCACTTGGGGGCCGGAACTCAAAGCCGCAGGCTACGACATGCTCATCCTCGAAGGTCGCGCCTCCTCGCCGTGTTATTTGTGGATTTATAACGATCAGGTCGAGCTGCGCGACGCCTCGCACTTATGGGGGAAAACGGTCTGGGAAACTGAAGAACATCTCAAGAGCGAATTGGGAGTCCCAGATACCGTCATCGCCAGCATCGGCCCTGCCGGCGAAAAGCTGGTGCGCTTTGCGTGCATCATGAATGATTTGCATCGCGCGGCGGGGCGCTCAGGTGTAGGCGCCGTGATGGGCTCGAAGAATCTAAAAGCCGTCGCCGTGCGCGGGACCGGGGCGGTGCGGCTGGCGGACCCACGCGCCTACATGGAAGCGCAGTGGGCCATGAAAGTGAAACTGCGCGAATCGCCCGTTACTTCTCAAGGCTTGCCGATCTATGGCACGGAAGTACTTGTCAACGTTATCAATGAACACGGCGCTCTGCCGACGCGCAATCATCAAGAAACGGTTTTCGAGAACGCAGAAGAGATCAGCGGTGAAACGCTGACGGAAACGCGCCTCGTGTCCAACAAAGCCTGTTTCTCGTGCACGATCGCCTGCGGTCGCGTAGCAACGTTGCCTGGAGACGCGGCTGGCAAGTATACCGTGACCACCCATCCGCATAACTGGAACATTGCCGGAGAAGGTCCCGAGTACGAAGCCGCCTGGGCGATGGGCGCCGAGTGCGGCGTGGGTGACCTCGATGCACTGATTAAAGCCAACTGGTTATGCAACGAACTCGGGATGGACGCCATCAGCTTCGGCGCCACCGTGGCGGCGGCGATGGAGCTGTATGAAAAAGGCGTCGTGCCTCTGGCGGAAGCGGGCATCCCACTAAAATTTGGCAGTGGCGAAGCCCTGATCGCTATGGCGGAAAAGGTAGCCTACCGCGAAGGGTTCGGCACGGAGCTGGCCGAAGGCTCGAAACGCATGACGGAGAAATTCGGTCGCCCGGAATTGTTCATGGGCGTACGCGGGCAAGAGTTCGCCGCCTACGAAGCACGAGCGATTCAAGGCATGGGCCTGGGCTACGCCACGTCGAACCGTGGCGCGTGTCATCTCAAAGCGTACACGGTTGCTCCGGAAATCTTGGGACTGCCACGTAAGATGGACCCGCGCGAAACCGAGGGTAAGGCCGAGATTACCAAACTGTTTCAAGACGCCACGGCGACGGTTGACGCCACGGGCTTATGTCAATTTCTCACTTTCGGCATTGGCCTGGAAGAAATTCTGCCGCAGCTCTCCACAGCCACCGGTGTCACCTATACGATGGACGATCTTATGAAGATCGGCGAACGCATCTGGAACCTGGAGCGTTTGTGGAATGAGCGCTCGGGCATGACCGGCAAAGAAGATACGTTGCCGAAGCGCATCTTGGAAGAACCGATTCCTTCTGGTCCAGCCAAAGGTCAAGTAAATCGGCTGGGTGAGATGCTGCCGGAATACTATCAACTGCGAGGATGGACGGCAGATGGACGGATTACACCGGAGAAGCTGAAGGAACTGGGACTGGCGTAAAGCATAAGGGACGCACGAGAAACCCGAAACAGGCAGTGGAGCACAACATGCCACGACACGTCATCATTGGCGGCGGACCAGCAGGCACGGCGGCGATCGAAGCAATTCGCGCGACGGATCAAACATCTCCGATTACATTGATATCGGACGAGCCCGCATACTCTCGCATGGTCCTTCCATATTATCTCGCCCAAGAAATTCCCGAAGCCCATACCTCAATTGGTGATCTCACCTACTTTAGCCGGCAAAAGGTCGAACCGCTATTGAACGTGCGGGTGCAAAAGGTCGATACCCAAGCGCGAACCCTCACTTTAAGCGATGGGAAAACCCTACCGTTCGACACACTGCTCATCGCCACTGGTTCGTCGGCGCAACGACCGCCAATCCCCGGCGCTGATCTTGACGGCGTCTACACGTTTTGGACGCTCGATGATGCACGGAAGACCATCGCCAAGGGACAAGGCAAGCCGGAAGCGGTCCTTGTTGGAGCCGGGTTCATTGGTTTCATCGTCCTCAATGCGATGGCCAAGCTCGGCTGGCGCTTGTCCGTGGTGGAGATGGCGAATCAAGTGCTGCCGCGCATGCTCGACGCACGGGGCGCGGATGCGGTCTCCGGCTGGTTGCGTGCGCGTGGTATGACGCTCCACACTGGCGCCCAGGTCACAAGTATTACCACAGAGACGAACGGCAAGCTCCAACTTGCGCTCAGCACAGGGACGACGCTTTCGGCAGACCTGGTAATTCTCGCTACCGGGATTCAACCGAACACCAGCTTTCTCGCCGGTTCCGGCATCACGATGCACAACGGCGGCATCGTGGTTGATGATCGCATGCAGACGAACATCCCCGGGATTTACGCGGCGGGTGATGTAGCGGCGGGTCCAGATTTACTCACTGGCGCTGCATCTATCCATGCGATCCAACCAACCGCAGTCGATCACGGACGCATCGCCGGAGCGAATATGGCAGGCAGAGAGACGCATTATCCCGGCAGCCTGCTGATCAACGTGCTTGACGTGGTCAACCTGCACTGCGCCAGTTTCGGCGTCTGGCAAGAAGACAGACATGCAACGACCGTCGTGTCGAATCCCTCTCGCCCGCTCTATCGCAAATACGTGTGGGAGGGCGATCGTATGATCGGGGCGCTGTTTGTCGGACCGATCGAAGATGTCACCATGTTGAACGATGTCGGCATGGTCAAAGGCATGATCCAGACCAAGAAGCCGCTCGGCGCCTGGGCGCAGTATATTCGTTCGCACCCGACCGATCTGCGCCGCGCGTATATTGCGAACGGCGTCGCCGCCGCACTCGCGGAGCAAACGCTGCTCGGTGCTCCAGCTCGGGACCGTAACTACCGCGTCAACGGGCTCCAGCCTGCACGATGGAGTAATGCGAATCACGCACTATTGGTGAAAGCCCGCCCGGCGAAGTACACGGAACTCAAGCCCACGCCGACGCCGGGGATTGGGAAGAATTTGTAAGGACTGACACCAACCCATGCACATCGAAGTGAAACTCTTTGCTAATTTACGCAAAAAATTACCGCCGGGCTCCTCCGGCACGAAGGCGCAACTGACGCTTGCCGATGGCGCGACCATTCAGAACCTGATTGATCTGCTCACCATTCCAGTGGAGCTGGCGCAGATGGTGCTCGTGAACGGCGAGCAGACCCGTGAGTTCGACCGTCAGCTCGCCGATGGCGACACGGTGAGCATTTTTCCGCCAGTAGCGGGAGGATGAAAAACTCGACACTCTCCCTCACGCCTCCACAACTTGAATTTCGAGCCGCTTGTTAATCTTCCCCTTGCTTTTGTAGTCTACAATTTTGATGCGTCCGACTTCACGTGTGTTGGCGACATGGGTGCCGCCATCGGCTTGTAAGTCTAATCCGACAATATCCACGACTCGCACCTGAGGGATGCCTTCAGGAAGAAGGTTGATCTTAGTACGAATCAAATCTGGAATGGCGAATGCCTCATCACGTGGGAGGATCTTTGTCTGGATGGGGCGTGCGGCGGCGATCTCCAGGTTGACTTTCTGTTCAATCTCGTCAACCAATTCTCGACGCATACGTTCGAACTCAAAATCCATGCGCGCTCGCAACGGCTCCATATTGCCGCCGGTCACCTGTGCTCCGTAAGAGAGCCAGATCACGCCAGCCAGCATGTGCAGCGCGGTATGCGTGCGCATCAGCGAGTAGCGCCGCTCCCATTCGAGGCTGCCTGTGACCTCGGTTCCAACTGCTGGTGGTTCAGCCACAATCTCATGCCAGATCTCATCGCCCTCTTTGCGCACGTTCGTGACCGTCCACTGTTGCGCGCCGCTCGCCAGCGTTCCGTAATCACAGGGCTGTCCACCGCCGGTGGGATAGAAGGCCGTGCGGTCGAGCGCCACGCGCTGCTCTTGCACGGCAGTCACACACGCCGAGAACTCACGCAAATAGGAATCGGTATGAAATAGCCAGTCGGTCATGGGGTTTTCCTCTCCTGGAAGATTACGACAAGACTCTCAAATCCCCCGCTCGGCTACGCCTTCGCGGCCTCCTTTCTCAAAGGGGGCCGACAGATGCGAAGCGGCTGGCTGGGGGATTTTTGTCTTTGGATATACGCTCAGAGCATTTTACGAGTCATGCGGGATCTCACTTAAAGTGTGGCATCACTTCCCGCGCGAAGATGGTCATAGACTGCCGCACCTTCTCCGGCGCGATTCCAGGGAGATGCATCCCCAGAGCGAGATCGGTTACGCGAGTTTCTTGCTGATAACTGCGCAGCGCGCGAATGCAGTCCTCCGCCGTGCCGATGATGGGAAATCCGCCCGGCGTCGCGGGATCAAGTTTGCGCAAATCATCAAGCGCAGGCGTCTCGCGCATCGCTCGATCTTTACGCAGATCGCCAGCTTCTTTTAACAGCGGCATCGCCGTGGAGAACATGTAATGTAAATGTTCCCCCGCCTCGTCCCACGCCTGATCGCGGGTTTTCGAGACATACATCCAGCGAAGCTGCGTCAAGAAGAAATCGCTGGGCTTGCGTCCGTTTTGCTCCAAAGCGCGGTCATAAAATTGTTGCAGCTCAAACTCACCCGTGCCCATGAGATGGTAGCCCAAGCGCGCGGCGCGCTCGACTGACTTCTTACCGCGAGCCCCAATCCACAACGGCGGATGCGGTCGCTGCACCGGCTTGGGACAAATCCGTACATCTTGCAAATGATAGAACTGTCCATCAAAAGAAAAAGACTCTTCGGTCCACGCCCGGCGGATCACCTCAAGTCCTTCTTCGAGCAACGCTTCACGCTGATTGCGCGGCACGCCGAAACCGGTAAACTCTTTTAAGCGGTAGCCTTTGCCGACGCCGAGATCGAAACGGCCATTTGAGAGGATGTCCACCGTCGCTGCATCCTCCGCCACGCGCAGCGCGTTTTGAAACGGGAGAATCAGGATGAACGTGCCGATGCGAATGCGGCTGGTGCGAGTGGCGATGCCCGCAGCCAAGGGCAGCAACGACGGGGCCCAGCCATCATCGTCAAAGTGGTGTTCGGTCAGCCAGACGGTGTCATAGCCAAGTTCTTCGGCGAGTTCGATTTGCTGTAAATGGTCGCGGTACAAGTCGGGATAGGGCTTTCCCCACCGCGACGGATTCTGAAACGGCATCATGAAACCAAATCTCATGGCGCTCCTCCTCTTTTTTCATCATGTTTCCATAAAGGAGGGTGCTGAGTGCTGTCAAGGAACGCCCGTTCCGACTTCCATTTCCCTTGCGGAAGCAGGCTGCTACAAGGTAAAAAAAGAGCAGCAGCAAAAGGAGGTGTAGCATGCGTGTGGGTTTTATCGGATTAGGCAACATGGGTGGGCCGATGGCGTCTCATGTGTTGGCAGCGGGACACTCGATGACGGTCTACGATACCAGAAAAGAAGCGGCGGCTCCGCACCTAGCGAAAGGGGCGCAGTGGGCGGAGAGTCCGATGGCGGTGGCGGCAGCGAGTGAAATCGTCTTTACTTCGCTTCCCGGCCCCAAGGAAGTCGAGTCCGTGGCGTTGGGAGAAGCAGGCATATTGCAGGGTGCGGCGAAAGGGACAGTCTACATTGATCTGTCCACCAACTCTCCGACGCTGATTCGTCATATTGCCGACGTGTACGGAGAGCGCGGCATGTTCGTGCTGGACGCGCCGGTGAGCGGCGGCCCCATCGGGGCGCAACAAGCTACGCTGGCCGTGATGGTCGGCGGCGATCGTGCGGTCTACGACCGCGTCAAACCCGTGCTCGATGCGATCGGCAATAAGGTTTCGTATGTTGGTCCCATCGGCGCAGGAGCCATCGCAAAAATTGTCCATAATATGATTGGCATTTGCACGCAGGCCATTCTCGCGGAGGGACTCACTTTAGGCGTAAAGGCGGGAGTCGATCCCGAGCCGTTGCGCAAAGCGATCGCTGACGGCGCCGTGGGTCAAGGCCTCATGCTGAACCACATGGTGCCGAACGTAGTGTTCAAAGGGGATTTTGACACGGTGCGCTTCGCGCTTAAACTCGCGCGGAAGGATATTGGCCTAGCTTCCGCCCTCGGGCGCGAATATGAAGTGCCGATGAAAGTGGCAAATATCGTCGAACAAGACCTGATCGAAGGAATGGCGCGAGGCTGGGCCGAGCGGGACTCCACCGCTCCGTTTCAGTTGCAGGAAGAGCGCGCGGGGGTGAAGGTGCGGAAGGCGTAGGCAAGGCAAAGGGCAAAAGTAGGGGACTTGTCCTTCTGAAAGATTCCCCTCACCCGCATCCGCTTTGCGTCTGCGGCCCTCTCCCCTGAGGGGAGAGGGATAGGGTCTTTCAGAGGTAGACTTTTTACGCCGCCAAAGGGAGCTCTTGCGTCACTTCAAG